>JAAZIA010000002.1 GCA_012510445.1 Bacteroidales bacterium | reverse complement strand
TTTCTGTATTACCTGATTTTGTTTAAGGCTTATAGTTTGCTGCCTGCTCAGGTGGCGCAGGCACTCAATATGATTTGGCCTCTGCTACTGGTACTTCTTTCCATACCTATTCTGGGACAAAAAATTGGTTGGATGAGTATTTTGGCCATGATTATCAGTTTTCTGGGTGCTTTATTCATAGCCTTGCAGGGAGATCTGGGTACTCTGTTTCAAGGGAGACTGCAAATCCAAAACCCGTGGGGTGTAGTTTTGGCTCTGGGAAGTGCTTTTCTGTGGGCCTTCTATTTTTTACTCAACATGAAAAGTAAAGTGTCTGGTGCTCGAGGATTGCTTATGAACTTCCTTTTTGCCTGGATTTATATTGCTTTATTTTTGCTTATCCGCTTTCTGTTGGCAACCACAACAAGCTATGTAGGGAATTACTCCCTGCGCAGTGTACTTTCTGCTATTTACATTGGCATGTTTGAAATGGCCGTTCCATTTGTTATCTGGCTCAAGGCCCTTACTTTGGCAAAAAACACGGCCGCCGTTAGTTCCCTCATTTACATTTTCCCCTTCCTTTCCCTCGTACTCATTCACTACGTACTGGGAGAACCTATTTTCTCATCTACCATTATAGGTCTTGTACTCATCATTTCCGGTGTCTTGTTATCCCGATTTTCCAACTCCGGAAAATCCCGTACATTTGTGTAATGGAACTGAAAACCGCTGTTGTCATACTTAACTGGAACGGGAAACATTTTTTAGAGCGTTTTCTACATTTACTACTGGAACGTACGCCGCAACCCTGGGCCCAAGTTTTCATTGCAGACAACGGTTCCACAGATGGCTCCGTTTCTTGGCTCAAGGGAACGTACCCGGAACTGCCCCTGATTGTATTTGATAAAAACTATGGCTATACGGGCGGATACAACAAAGCTCTGGAGCAAATAAAAGCTACTTATTACGTCCTCCTTAATTCAGATGTAGAAGTAACACCCGGCTGGCTATCTCCTCTTATTGAACATATGGAAGAGAACCGCAAATGCGGTATTTGCATGCCCAAAGTCTTGTCCTGGTCAGACCCCCACCGATTTGAATACGCCGGGGCCTGTGGCGGTTACATTGATCGGCTTGGTTTCCCTTTTTGCCGAGGTCGGATTCTCACACATATAGAGGAAGACAAAGGGCAATACAACCAACCTGCCCCTGTATTCTGGGCTAGCGGGACATGCATGGTTGTGCGCTCAGAGTTGTTTCACAAGCTACAGGGTCTTGACAATCATTTTTTTGCCCATATGGAAGAAATTGATTTTTGCTGGCGTGCCCGGTGGGCCGGTTACCAAGCGGCCGTTGTTCCCCATTCAGAAATCCTTCATGTGGGAGGCGGCACACTTCCCAATGACTCTCCCCACAAACTGTACCTGAACTATAGAAACAACCTGCTCATGCTTTATAAAAACTTGAGTTCCACAGCGCTTTTTCCTGTAATGGCTTTCCGGATTCTGTTGGACCACCTGTCTGCCGTAGCCTATTTATTCCAAGGCAAATGGGATTTTGCCGGAGCCGTCTATAAGGCCCATTTCAATTTCTGGAAGCTTCTTGGTTTTATGAAAAGAAACAAAGGATTCCCTAAGCCGGATCTGTCGCATGTTATGTACCGCGGCAGTATTATCCTGCGCTTTTTCTTGTCGTTCAAAAAAATAACCTTCAGCAAACTTCGGATGCAATAAGGCGGGACAAGCCTATTCCGTTAGATCCTTTAACCAGAATTATCTTACCTGCCGGCGGATGGCCTTTAAGGTACTCAATCAGCTCTTCTGTCTTTGAAAAGCACAAGCCTTTGGCTTTTTCATTCTCAACAGCCCTGGCAAAATACGGTCCCACCCAAAAAACACATTCCAGTGCCAGAGTTTCTACCATTTGTACCATTTCTGCATGTGCCTGTTCCGTGTACGTTCCCAGCTCAAGCATGTCTCCCAAAACAGCACATTTATTTGTACCGGGAATAGAAACCAAGTTTTCCAAAGCCAATTTCATACTTACGGGATTGGCGTTGTAAGCGTCTGCAATGAGTACATTTTTAGAAGTACGTATCCATTGGGAACGATGATTGGAAGGAACGTAGCCGGCAACGGCTGCCACAGCCTGTTCCCTTTCCACTCCATAGTGTTCTGCAACGGCCAGTGCAGCCAAGATATTGGGAGTATTGTACAGACCGGTCAAATGAGTTTTTATTTTCGGATAACCCTCAACGTGAACTACCAACAACCCGTCCTGCAGTTCTGAACTGACCTGCGGCAGTACCAAACCGTCATCTGGTGACAAGGCTGTTCCATCATTCTGTAATTGACTGCCGTAATAGATTACATTTTTTTCTACGTGTCTTTCCTCCAGCATAGATAGGAGCGCCTGATCGTTTGCATGGCAAAACAACGTTCCGTTACGTGTTTTCAGGTAATCATATAAAGTTCCTTTTTCCTGTTTAATACCTTCCGGCGTTCCAAATCCTTCCAAATGGGCCCCGCCCACATTGGTGATTAATCCGGCAGTTGGATGGCTTAAGGTTGTTAATAAGCCTATTTCACCTGCATGGCTCGTCCCCATCTCTAGAATGAGTATTTCTGTATGGCTGTCCATTTTCAAAATACTTAAAGGAACTCCAATGTGGTTGTTCAGATTGCCTTCTGTAGCTGTTACCCGATAACGTTCAGAAAGTACAGCCTGTATCAATTCTTTAGTAGTCGTTTTTCCATTGGAGCCGGTGAGGGCAAAAACAGGAATGTTGTATCGACGGCGGTGCCAGGCAGCCAACTCCTGCAAAGTCTGCAACACATCCGGAACCAGCAAGTAGCGGGAATCAGCAACCTCGTTCTTTAGCGGAACCACTTCCGGGTTGTCCACCACAGCACAAACAGCTCCTTTTTCCAGGGCTTCCCGGGCAAACAGATTGCCGTCAAAATGTTCTCCTTGCAATGCAAAAAAAAGACAACCGGAACACATCTGCCTGGTATCTGTACAAATGTGTGGATGATCTATGAATAATGCCTGTAAGTGATCCATCATTTATTTATTTACAAGACGGTTATTACTATGGCCCCGTAGATCCAAATCCTCCCGTCCCACGTTCCGTTTGGCTCAACTTATCGGCCGGTTCCCATACTACTCTACTGTGTTGTGCCACTACCATTTGAGCCACGCGTTCGCCGGGTGTAATCTCTGCCGGAGCGGAAGATAAGTTGATCAGTAAAACACAAACCTCGCCACGATAATCCGCATCTACAGTTCCCGGACTGTTAAGTACGGTAATTCCTTTACGGGATGCCAACCCGCTGCGTGGCCTTATCTGCGCCTCGTAACCCGGTGGAAGCTCCATATAAAGTCCGGTAGGTACCAAAACCCTTTCCAGTGGTTGCAGGGTAAGAGGTTCAGAAAGATGAGCCTTTAGATCCATTCCTGCAGAAAGGATGGTGGCATATTCAGGCATGGTATAAGGAGAGCGATTAATAATCCTGACTTTCATAATTACAAAAATAGACAAAAAAACACTACCTTCACCGGAAATCATTTTGTTCAAACGTATGAAAAAAACAACATTAATTATTCTTTTAGCTATGGGTACTTTTTTAATGGGTTCTTGCAGTAATTGTAGCCAAAATGCAAAAAAAGCCAAAGCCGTTGTAAGTGAAGAAACAACAGAAGCTTCTGATGCACAAGAGCGTGCTTTTGACCCGGAAACGTTACCTGAAGACCCTGTTTTTGAACTTAAGACAACCAAAGGCAACATGATCATCCGCCTGTACAGTGAAACACCTCTGCACAGGGATAATTTTGTTAAGCTGGCGTCTGAAAGATTTTATGACGGGATTTTATTCCATCGTGTAATACACGGTTTTATGATCCAATGCGGCGACCCAGACTCGCGTACGGCAACTCCGGGGCAAAGATTGGGTTCCGGAGGTCCCGGTTATACCGTACCGGCAGAGTTTGTACCGGAACTATACCACAAAAAAGGAGCCATTGCCTCTGCCCGGACAGGAGATGCAGTCAACCCGGAAAAAGCTTCTTCAGGCTCTCAATTTTATATAGTGCATAACGAAGCTGCTTGCCGCCAACTGGACGGAAACTATACGGTATTTGGAGAAGTATTGGAAGGACTCGAGGTGATAGACACCATAGCGTCTGTAGAAACAGGATCGGCAGACAGACCTGTTGAAGACGTGAAAATCCTGAGTGTTTTACCCATTCTGGAATAGCCCGTTTAAGGCATCCAGTTGGTGTTTTTATAATCTAAAATGCGCTTGATGGCTTCTGTAGCTTCTTGTGCAGCATTGGAAGCTCCCAGTTCCATACAACGGGCATAGGCGTTCAAGGCTTTGCCCCATTCTTCGTCTTTCCTGTACAAACTGCCCAGCTTGTACCAGGCATTTTGATCTTTTGCCCCTTGTTCCGTTGTAACGTATCGTTTCAACTCTTCTTTTGTTTTCATACTCTGTATTTTACACGATTCCGGAAAAACCCATAAAGGCCATGGCTAAAATTCCGGCAGTAATCAATGCTATAGGAACGCCTTGAAACGGTTTGGGAACGCCCACAAGTTCCATTTGTTCGCGCATCCCTGAAAAAATAATAAGGGCCAGCCCAAATCCTGCAGCCATAGCGGCAGTGTATACCAATGCCTGTGGCAGGGTAAGAAGAGCCGGTGTGCCACCAAATGAAAACTCCTTAGTAACTACCAGTATAGAAACGCCGAGTACAGCACAGTTGGTGGTGATCAGGGGCAGGAAAATCCCTAATGCCCGGTATAAGGCCGGAGAAATCTTTTTGAGTATAATCTCTACCGTTTGAACCAATGCGGCAATAACCAAAATAAAGGTTACCGTTTGCATAAAACCAATTTGCAGCGGTTCCAGAACGTACATCTGAATAGGATAAGTGATAAGGGTAGACAAGGTCATGACAAACACAACAGCTGCACTCATGCCTACTGCAGTAGAAATTTTATTGGATACCCCCAAAAACGGGCATACTCCTAAAAATTGATTGAGTACAATGTTGTTGACAAAGACTGCAGATATGATAATAAGTATATATTCCATAGTATTAAGCCTTTTTAATTCTATTGAACAAAACCATCAGATACCCTAGTGCCAAAAAAGCTCCCGGAGCCAAAATAAAGATAAGGATGGCATCTCCGGGGATAATTTTCCAGCCAAAAAACGATCCTGCTCCCAGCAGTTCGCGTACCATACCCAATACCGTAAGAGCTAAAGTAAATCCCAACCCCGACCCCAAACCGTCAAGGAAAGAATCTACCGGTTTGTTTTTGCTGGCAAATGCCTCGGCTCTCCCTAAGACAATACAGTTTACCACAATCAGCGGAATAAACAATCCCAAGGTTTCGTACAAAGAT
Organism: Bacteroidales bacterium; assembly: GCA_012510445.1. Taxonomy (GTDB): domain Bacteria; phylum Bacteroidota; class Bacteroidia; order Bacteroidales; family UBA932; genus DMER64. The sequence goes on along the minus strand of JAAZIA010000002.1, from coordinate 58,821 downwards.
GGAACATAAGCTTGCATAACCAGTTGCACTACCGTAACAAATATAGCGATCACTACTACAAAGGCAGGAATCCGTACTTTGGAAGGAATCAGGCCCGCTATAAGCGATATAACGTAATTGGACAACATGAGCACAAAAGTAGTGGCCAACCCCATCCCCATACCGTTGATGGCAGAAGTAGTGGTTCCCAGTGTAGGGCACATTCCCAAAACCAGTACAAAGGTTGGATTCTCTTTAATAATACCTTTTGTTATGATTTTCCATTTGCTCATGATTGACCTCCTTCTTCAAAACGTATTTTTTTAAAAGCCTTATACGCCAAGTCCACGGCATCGCAAAAGGCTCTAGAACTTATGGTAGCGGCAGTAATGGCATCTACAGAACCTCCGTCTTGTTTTACTGCCAACTTAAAATTCCCCGGTTTTTTGCCTTTGAACTGCAAACTAAAGTCACTTTTCACAGGATCCAACTTGTCTCCCAATCCCGGTGTTTCTGAATGAAGAACAAGTGCTGTATTGTAGATGGTACCTTCCGGGAGAAAACCAACCATAACCTGAATGGGACCTCCAAATCCTTTTGCTGTAATAACTTCAACGGCTATGCCTACCGGAGTCCCGTCTAAAGTTGCCGGATACATTTTTACTGTTTGTCCGTCTACTTCCAAATCATAAGCCTCTTCAAACGGCTCATTGTCAAAAGCAGGCAAAACACCGGATAAAGCCGTGTTTACTTTAGCTAACTGCGCAGCTGTTATGGGGGCAGACGTTATCAAATAAACGCCACCCAGAATGGCTGATCCTGCAAAACAAATGATCAACAGGGTCAAAACCATGTTTTTAAAATTAGATTCTCTAGCCACGTTTCACCTCCTTTTGATAAGGGAACGGTTTTATTTTGTTGATGAGAGGAACCAGAGCATTCATAAACAGGATGGCAAAAGAAACGCCCTCGGGGTAAGCACCCCATACCCTTATAAGCATAGTAATGATGCCTATTCCCACCCCAAAAATAATCATACCCAAAGGAGACATGGGAGAAGTCACATAATCCGTTGCCATGAATATGGCTCCCAGCAATAGTCCTCCGGAAAGCAGATGAAAGAGCGGATCTGCATATTGTATCGGATCTGCCAAGTGTAAAAGTCCGGAAAATAAGGCAACGGTAATTACTATGGAAAGCGGAACGATGGGCCTAATAACTTTGCGTACCAGCAAATAGATAAAACCTAAAAGAAGGGCCAACGCAGAAGCTTCTCCCAGAGAACCGCTCATATGTCCAAAAAACATTCCCGAGTAAGAAAAATTATGTTGAGCAGCTAAAGCTTTTATGCTCACTCCGTTTGCCAAACCTTCTTTAACTATTCCCAAAGGAGTGGCTCCGGTCAACGCATCGGGAAGTTGTCCCTGAAGTCCCAGCAAAAAACCGGGTATTAAAGGATTCTCCGGAGTAAAAATACCGTTTGCAACAGCCCAATTGGTCATTTGAACAGGAAAAGAAATCAATAAAAAGACACGGGCTACCAAGGCAGGATTAAACAGGTTATGCCCCAATCCTCCGAACGTCATTTTTGCCACTCCTATAGCAACCACACAGCCTATCAAAACCATCCACCAAGGAGAAGAGACGGGCAAATTCAAAGCCAGAATCAAACCCGTTACTACGGCAGACAAATCGTGTACGGTGGTTTTCTTTTTCATCATATACCTGACAATCAGGTGTTCCACTAAAACACAACCGGCTACGGATACCATAAGTACCAACAAAGCACTTACTCCTGCTAAGTATAGACTCACCAATACAGCAGGCACCAAGGCAATGATTACATCACGCATGATCCCCTGTGTGGTTTCTTTGCCGTACCAATGCGGAGCCGGTGAAACAAGCAGTTTATTCATATCATTTCTTACGTTTATTCTTCAATAATGCGTTTTTAGCCAAGCGTATCTGATCAAGCAGAGGTATACGTGCCGGGCACGTATACAGGCAACAACCGCACTCAATACAATCAAACACTCGGTGCTCATCCAGCTCTTCTGTACGCCCGGCCAGGGCCAGCTGGTATAGCAAGTATGGTTGCAAACGCATAGGACAGGCTTGGAAGCATTTTGCACAGCGAATACATTCTCCGGGTTCCCGGCGTTTTGTTTCTTTTTCTGTCAACAGCAAAAGTCCTGAACTGCTTTTAACAACAGGTGCTTGTAAGTTAACTACTGCTTTGCCCATCATGGGTCCTCCGTTTACTACTTTAACAAAGTGGGACAAAAGTTTTCCGTCTTTATCCAAAGCTCCTGCTGCTTCAAGAATATCCTGAATGGGAGTGCCCACACGGAACCTGTAATTTTCCTGAACAGACAGGTCAGAACCGGTTACTGTCAATACATTTGAAATCAAAGGCTTCCCCTTCTGAACAGCTTCGTAAACGGCAAAAGCCGTTCCCACATTTTGCACAATGGCTCCCGTAGAGATGGGAAGCGCAAAAGAGGCTACTTTTCTTTGTAACAAAGCATCTATCAATTGTTTTTCTCCTCCTTGCGGATACCTTTTCTTTAAAGGTACTACTTTCCACTGCAAGTAGTTAGCAGTAATCTTTTTCATAGCCTGGATGGCCAGAGGCTTATTTTCCTCAATACCAATAATACCGTTCACATTCGTTCCCAATACTCGCCTCATAAGTTCTGCTCCAATCAATATCTCTTGCCCGTGTTCTATCATAAGGCGGTAATCAGATGTCAAAAAAGGCTCACATTCAGATCCGTTCAAGATCAAATATTCCGGTGCCATGCCTTCAATGGGAGTCAGTTTTACGTGCGTGGGAAAAGCAGCCCCTCCCAGCCCTACTATACCCATTTCTGTAATTTTCCGGAACGTTTCTTCCGGTACAATCGTAATTTCCTGTTTTACCTGTTGCGTTCTGTCTATGCTTTCCAGCCATTCATCTCCTTCTGTCTCTATGACAATGGTTGTTACCCTTTTACCCTGAAAATCCGGGTAAAGAGCTACCTCGGTTACCGTTCCGCTTACCGAGGCATGAACGGGTGCAGAAACAAAACCTGCCGGGTCTGCCACCTTCTGCCCTACCTTTACACGATCTCCTTTTTTGACCACCGGCACAGAGGGCATCCCCAGGTGCTGATTCATGGGAAGGAATACCCGTTTGGGTATAGGAAGGTCTTCAATGGCTTGGTCTTTAGAAAATTTACTGTCGTTTGGATGAATCCCTCCAATAGAAAACGTTTTACTCATGAGCTGTATCTTGTTTTTTTGGCGGAAAATTGATTTCTAAAATGCATTGGGTTGGACACACTGCAACACACTTTCTACATAGGCGACACTTGTCGGGGTCTATATAAGCCAGGTTGTCTGTAAGGGTAATGGCATCGAAAGGACAAGCCTTTACACACAATCCGCATCCTATACATCCTACCGGGCAAGCCTTACGCGCAAGAGCCCCCCTATCTTTATTGGAACATGCTACATATATCCTTCTGTTTTTAGGCCCTTTGGGTCTTAATTCCATTAAGTTTTTAGGACATGCGGTAACACAAGCTCCACACGAAGTACATTTTTCTTCATCTACAACGGGCAGGCAAGTTACCGGATCAATAACCAGTGCATCAAACATACAGGCTTGCACACAATCTCCCAATCCCAGACAACCGTAACTGCAAGCTCTTTCTCCTGCGTAAAGATCTGCTACAACAGCACAAGAAGGAGAGCCGTCGTATTCGTTTATCTTTGGTCTGACCTCACATGAGCCGTTACACCGTACCACGGCTACTTTAGGAACTTGTTCGCGAGCTTCTCTGCCCAATACCTTTGCTGCCAGTTGCATGGCCTGATTTCCTCCTACCGGGCAGAATAAATCTGTACGGTTCGGATTGTTTATAAAAGTCTCTACAAAGACTCTGCATCCGGCAAAGCCACAACCACCGCAGTTGGCCCCCGGCAATACTTCCAGTACTTGATCTATACGAGGATCTTCCTGTACTTTGAAATTTTGTGCAATAAAGTATAACACCACAGCTAGAACTCCGCCCAATAGGCTAAGAATCAGCACGGTATACAGTAAAGTAGAAGTCATTTTGGATACGATATTTGAGCAAATATAGAATAAAATAATAGATTCTTACAGGCATTTCACTTTATCTTGCTGGTGAGCGGAAACCGCAAGTTTTCATAATGGCACAGCCGGGCTGTGACACTTCCTACAATAACCGGCGATTCTAAAAACAGGGGAATCCTATTCTTATCGTCACTTATCCAAAAACGCATATCTTCCTTACCATCAAATACTACACCGGCTACTGTTTGTGCAGAAAACTTTAAAGCACGGAAAATCCCCATCCCCAACACCTTAACTTCTTCATACCCGTCAAACCGCAGGTACAGTTCAAAAACTTCCTCGTCAATAGCAAAAGATATAGGAGACACTTCTCCCGGTGTCATGTTTTCAAAATCCAGATTACGTAAAAAATAAAATACCGTAATCAGGTCAAACGTACAGATCCTGCCCGGCAACAGAGTGTCCTGTATAGAACCATCTTTGCGAATAATCCGAGCATTAATGGAATGATCGGGGTTGTAGTGGTAATAATTTTGTATGGTATATTTACCCTCGTTAATGTCGCGCATAAAATATACGGGACGGAGGTTGGACTTTTTAAAATGGCTTTCGTAATAATCGTCCACTTTAAAAAAAGCACTGAAAAATTTAGAGGTTTGTAAACGGCCTTTGGCTTTAAATCCCGGTTCTCCGCCAAGGGATTTCTCTGTGACGTGTAGCGATACCGTTCCCACATCTGTATTAACAACACCCCAGGTATAGCTGGCCATCATGGTTATTTTCTCTCCCGCAGCAAAGGCAAGCCGAGCAGCCGGAACTTCGTTTACAGGCAGGCAAGGTTTTTCTGTTTCTGTATCTTGAGCCCTTAGCAAACAAGCTACTGATAACAAAATCAATAATAGGAAGGTGTTTCTATAACACGCCAAGGTTGTCATTCAAGTCATGCATTTGGTTCATCCGCGAGGCGTATGTCATGCTTTCATCCGTTGCAAAATCCGGACCACCTTCGTCGATATCCATAAAACGAATTTCTGAGCTTCGGAAACGCATTGGAAATTCTCCAACGGCTCCATTACGGTGTTTGGCAACAATTACTTCTGCAACCCCTTCCAGGGATCGCCCGGTGTCGGGGCAGTCTTTGATTCCATAATACTCGGGACGGTATAAAAATACTACTATGTCTGCGTCTTGTTCAATAGCCCCCGACTCACGTAAGTCGCTCAACTGAGGTCTACGGTTTCCCCCTCTCGTTTCTGATGCTCGGTTCATCTGCGATAGTGCAATAATGGGAATGTTCAGTTCTTTAGCAATGGCTTTTAGTGATCGCGAAATAGCAGCTACTTCCTGCTCACGCATACCGCGTAGTTCCGGCGGCCCCGACATCAGTTGCATATAGTCAATCACTATAAGTTTAACCCCCATCCCGGCAACAAGCCTTCTGGCTTTGGCCCTAAATTCAAAAATAGAAAGGGCCGGTGTATCGTCTATATACAAGGGAGCTTTCGTTAAATTCACAATACGTTGGTTGAGCTGTTCCCACTCAAAACCTTTCAGTTTTTTTCCTCCTCTGATTTTTTCCGAAGACAAGCCAGTCTCACTTACCAACAAACGCTTTACCAACTGTGCGTCCGGCATTTCAAGCGAGAAAAAAGCTACGGGAATGTTGTGGTTTACAGCCATGTTTCTGGCCATGGTAAGCACAAAGGCCGTTTTCCCCATAGAAGGTCTGGCAGCAATTACCACCAAATCAGCCTTTTGCCATCCTAGGGTCATCCTGTCCAAGGAAGTAAAGCCCGAAGGAAGACCACTCAGTCCATCGTCTCGTGTTTGCACGTCTGATAATTCGTCCAGTACCTCGCCTAACACAGAACGTACAGGCCGGGTATCTCTGCGCAGATTCATATCTCCTAAGTCAAAAAGACGTTGCTGAGAAGCGTCCAACAACTCATCGGCCGGTATGGTATCGTCAAAGGCTTCCCGCAAGATAGTGTATGAAGTACCTATAAGCTCCCGCTGAATGAATTTCTGCGTCAATACTTTTGTATGGTATTCCAAATGCGATGCAGCTGCCACACGCATGGTCAGCTGGCTTAAGTAATAAGGACCTCCTACCTGATCCAGTAAGTCGTGTTTTTTTAATTCTTCTGCCACCGTATATATATCTACCGGATGGTGAGCAGAAACAAGCGTCATAATGGCTGAAAAAATTTTTTTATGACTGTCTTTATAAAAGTATTCCGGCTTAACAGTACCCACAATATCTAGCGAAGCTGTGGGTTCCAGGAGCAAAGCCCCCAAAACAGCTTCTTCTATATCAATGGCCTGTGGCGGCACTTTCCCTATGTCCAACCCTACCATTTCTACCTGAGCCTGTTCCTTCCCTTTTCTGGTTCCGGTTACAGGTGATTGTTTTGCCATAATAGTTCTCCTTCTATTTCAATTTATCCAAAGCGGCAAGGACTATTTTTACGGTCAAAGCCAGTTCTTCCTTGCTTATGCATAAGGGCGGTGCTATGCGAAATGCGGTGTCGCAATATAAAAACCAATCGGCCATAGCTCCTTCTTCCAGGAGCAGGTGTATGATGGCCTGTACTTTTTTTGCATCCCCAAGTTCCACGGCCAGCAACAGCCCCTCTCCCCTAACCTCTTTGACAGCAGGATGAGGTATCAAAGCTTCTTTTAGAAAGTTTGCCTTATCCGATACTTCCTCTGTCCACCCTTCTTTGAGTAATACGCGAAAAGCAGCAGCTCCTGCAGCGCAACTTACCGGATGTCCGCCAAAAGTAGTTATGTGTCCCAACACGGGGGCAGATTTCCAGGCATCCATCAGCTGCTTGTTGCAGGCAAGGGCTCCCAGGGGCATCCCTCCTCCCAAGGCTTTAGCCAGAGTTACCATATCCGGTATCACTCCATATTTTTGCATGGCAAAAAGCCGCCCTGTTCTTCCAAATCCTGTCTGAATTTCATCAAATATAAGCAAAGTTCCCGTACGGTCACAACGCTCTCTTAGGGCCTCTAAAAACCCGGACTCCGGCAAACGAACGCCGGCTTCGGCCTGTATGGGCTCTACTATAACACAAGCTGTATGCCTATCAATTAGGTTCAGGTCTTTTGTATGGTTAAAATGCAAAGCCGTCACTCCGGGAAGCAAAGGGCGGAATGCACTTCTAAACGTTTCATTTCCCATAACGCTCAGAGCGCCGTGCGTACTTCCGTGGTAAGCGTCTTGAAAACAAACCACCTTATGGCGACCTGTAACTCGCTTAGCCAGTTTTAGGGCAGCTTCGTTGGCCTCGGATCCTGAATTCACAAAATAAATTGAGTTTAAAGAAGCCGGTAAGTGCTCTGTGAGCAAAGAAGCCAAATGCACCTGCGGCTGTTGTATAAGCTCTCCGTAAACCATTAAATGCAGATGGTTGCGAGCCTGATCTTCAATGGCTTTAATTACCTCGGGCCGTGCATGTCCCACATGGCTTACAGATACTCCGGAAATAAGGTCAAGGTACCGTTTTCCTGTAGAAGACAGAAGAAACACCCCCTCTGCTTTTTGTATCTCAATACCTAAGGGAGAGGGGGAGGTTTGTCCCAACAGAGAAAAAAATTGTTCGCGTATGGTCTGTTTATTCTTCAAAAGTAGGATCTACCAATATTCGTCCGCAGTATTCACATACAATGATTTTCTTACTCATCTTAATATCCAGTTGACGCTGGGGCGGAATCTTATTGAAGCAACCTCCACAAGCACCTCGCTTTATAGTCACTACAGCCAATCCGTTACGTGCATTGTTTCTTACCTTTTTATACGCAGACAACACACGGTTATCTATTCGGCCTGCTATCTGATCTGCTTTTTTACGCAACGCATCTTCTTCTTTAGATGTCTCCTTAACAATAACGTCCAGCTCTTTGTTTTTCACTTCCAGATCTTTATTCCTTTCTGTGTGAGCTGTTTTTGCCTCTTCCAGTTTTTCTCTTCTATCTTTCAATAAAATAGAAAATTCGCGGATGTATTTTTCTGCTAATTCTACATCTAAGTTTTGGTTTTCTATCTCTTTAGATAAGGAATCAAACTCACGGCTGTTTTTAACGTTGCCCTGCTGTGCTTCGTACTTGGCAGCCATAACGCGTGCATTGTCTGCATCTATCCTACGAGATGCAATGTCCTTTTCAATGCCCCTAATTTCTTTCTGCAAATTTTCTACCCGGGTAGCCAATCCTTTAATATCATCTTCCAGATCTTCTACTTCTAAAGGCAATTCGCCACGGAGCAAGAGTATTTTATCAATTTGTGAATCGGTTGTCTGAAGTTGATAAAGAAGACGCAATTTTTCCTCCATTGTCAGCGCTCCTTCCTGTTCTGCTTTCTGCAAGTCTGTGAATGATCCTGCATTGGCTCCGGCAACTTTTGTCGTTTTCTTTGTCATAATTGTATTGCTAGCTTAATATATTTGAATGGGGTTTGTACAGATACGTGTTTTGCGGACGTCAAAGGTAGGGATTTTTTTCTTAAGCTCATTGCAGATTACCTCTTGTATTCCTGCCTCCGATTCATAATGCCCGATATCTACCAACATTAACCGTGGAATGGTCTCAAAATACGTATGATAACTAAAATCTGCACTCACAAAAACCTGTGCCCCCGATTCCAAAGCAAATGGAATAAGGGATGTGCCGCTTCCTCCGCAAAGAGCTACCCTGGAAACTTCAGGGATAAATACTTCAGACGCTTTAAAATGCTTTAGATGAAACACTTTTTTTAAGTGGTTAAAAAAAGACGGGGTACTCATTTTCTTGGGAAGGTCTCCCACAATACCTAACCCACAGGCTACTGTCTGCGGAGTATCCGGCATAGGGCATGGTTCCGGTGCCAGGATATCTATATTTTCCAGACCCAATGCTTGTGCCATGGCTCCGCTTACACCATCCATTACCTTGTCTACATTCGTATGCATACAGTAAACAACCATACGATTACGTATGGCCAAAGCCACGGTGCGTTCCACAGGCGTTGCCTCTTTCAAATGCTTTAAACCTTTAAAAATTAAAGGATGGTGTGAAATCACCATATTAATCCCTTCCTCAACGGCCTCTTCAATCACTTCTTCTGTACAGTCAAGACAAACCATAGCACCGGTAACAGCTGTTTGCGGATTCCCAATACACAATCCGGAATTATCCCATTGTTCTTGGAGCTTAACAGGTGCCCATTGTTCCAGTATTTTTATAATATCGGCTGCAGTACGCTTCATTCTATCATGTCTTTGATTTCTAACAACTGTGCTTTGATCCTGTTCAAAGAAGCCATGATATCTACCGTTCTGTCTTCTCCTTCCTTATTGTCCTGCATGCGTTTTCTGGCACCTTCCAACGTCATTCCTCTCTCTTTAACAAGGTGATGAATAATTTTGTAGTTGGCTACATCTTCTGCAGTAAAAAGACGATTCCCCTTTTTATTTCTAACGGGTTTAATGAATTGACTGAATTTTCCGGACCAAAATCGCACCAAAGACGTGTTTTCTCCCAAAATTTCAGCTACCTCACCAATGCTGTAATACATTTTTTCCATACGCTTAATCTAAAGATTGCCCTGTATTGTTTGCCGTCAACATAATTTGATGGTAGTCGTACGGCAGAACGTCCATAAAAAAATAATGCACCGGATCCCTTACCCGGTCTCCCTGCCTTACCTCGTAATGAAGATGAGGCATAAAGGACATCCCGGTTGATCCTATACGTGCTATAGCCATCCCTCTTGTTACATATTGCCCTTTTCTTACAAAAATATCGCTTAAATGAGCATACACCGTGACGTATCCTCTGTAGGGATGCTTTATCTCTATCACATTTCCTCTTCCTCGGGCAGAACGGGACACATGTATTACCTGTCCATCAGCTGTGGCCAGTACATCGGTGCCGTGTCCTGCTAAAAAATCCATCCCTGTATGTTCCATAGGTATTTTATAGAAAGGATGAATTCGCCTTCCAACCGTAGCTCCCATGGCCTCCATAGGTGGATTACGTAAAGGAAAAGCGGCGGGCATGTATTTGATACTGTCTAAATTTTCATATACCCGATTGGCAGAATTGTATAGCAACCTTGTTACCAGGGCCATACGTTGTTCCAGATTGCTTATCACGGAATCTGCGTGGTAAGCCAGAACAAAAGATTGATTTTCCATAAGGCGACGGTAATGGGTAATATCTGCATCTTCCGTTATATCTAACGGTTTGGAATGAAGCACTGCTCCGTAAATGCCTCTGTCTCGTGTTTCCAGTTCTTCAATAACGGCATTTAAGTTTTTCATTTCCCGGCTTAATCTTTCGTATTCGTTTTGCATGAGCTGTGCTTCACGCTGCAAGTTTCTTTCTGCCGGGGAAAGAATAAACAACCCAAAAATTAAATAGTACACTACGGCAAGACCTATACTGCCCAAAAAAACCCATAAAATGCGTTTTAAAACGGTTTTGAAACCCGGACGCACCTTTATGAATTCCAACTTTTCCTTATTGAACTGATAATGGTTCATTTTCAGAAATTATTGGCGTCCACCCAAGATCACCGCATGGTAATCGTCCGTTGCTATGTTGTTGTTGAAATAGTTATAAGGATTGACGGGACGACCCATGTAAATGACTTCATAATGTACGTGGGGACCTGTAGATTTGCCGGTAGAGCCCAATAAACCAATACATTCACCACGTTTTACAAGCTGCCCTTCGTATACCTGGGCTTTGTTCAGGTGGGCATAACGCGTTTTATACCCAAACCCATGGTCTATCAGAATATAGCGCCCATACCCGTTGTATTCGTACCGTATGGCTTCTACCTTTCCGTTTCCTGTTGCATATACCGGGGAGTTAAGCGCACCGGTAAGGTCAATTCCTTCGTGCATACGTATCCCGCCATAAATGGGGTCGATTCTGTAACCAAAAGCTCCGGACCATCTGAAATTTTTTGTGTCTTCCGGAATAGGCAATATAGACGGAATGCATTTAGCTACTTCTCCTGCCTGCCCTGCTACACGCTCCACATCGTCAAATGATTTTGACTGAATGAACGCTTTTTTCATAATTTTATCAAACCTGAACGCAGTGGACATGAGCAAGTCAGCATTTTCTGAATACTCCATGTGCGGATAACGATTAGAGCCTCCAAAACCGGCATCTCTGATTTCCGGTGGAATTTGCTCCATACCAAACATGTTCCTATAAATGTTGTTGTCCCTGATTTGCAAATGCTCCAGTTTTTTTTCCGATTGCTCTAACTGTTTACCTAACAGTTCCAGGTTAGATTTAGCTTCTTTGTACTCACGCTCCAAACGAATGGTTCTGGGTGTTTTTAATTGTAACGCTTCTGTATAAAACAAATAATATCCTAAAGCCAGAAAAATACTTACCGGCAGAATAAACAGCACACGTAAAAAAGACAAACGCATGCCGGGCTTTTGAAGCTCATAAGACAACGTTTTGGGGTTGTACCTGTATCTTTTTTTTTCTGCCATTCAGTTTATTAACATGTTATTAACGAACAAAGATAAATAATTTTGGTAAAAAACGGTATATTTGCCCGTTAAATAGTAGTAAAATGACCTTCGCCAATATAAGAAAAAAATTCCTAGACTTCTTTGAGAAAAAAGGACATACCTTAGTTCCTTCAGCTCCTATGGTCGTTAAGAACGATCCAACACTGATGTTTACCAACGCAGGTATGAATCAATTCAAAGACTGGTTTTTGGGAAATGAACCGGCTGCTTACCAAAGAGTAGCCAATTCACAAAAATGTTTACGCGTAAGTGGCAAACACAATGATCTGGAAGAAGTAGGACACGATACGTACCACCATACTATGTTTGAAATGCTGGGGAACTGGAGCTTTGGAGATTATTTTAAAAAAGAAGCCATTGCCTGGGCCTGGGAACTGCTTTCGGAAGATTTCCGGCTGGAACCAAACCGGATGTACGCTACTGTTTTTGAAGGGGCAAAAGAAGAAGGACTGGACCCCGACAAGGAAGCACTCCATTTCTGGAAGTCTTTTTTACCGGAAGACCGTATTTTGTTTGGAAACAAAAAAGACAACTTTTGGGAAATGGGAGAAACAGGTCCTTGCGGTCCTTGCAGTGAAATTCACATAGACTTGCGACCGGAGGAAGAACGCAGCAAAATTCCCGGAGCTTCTCTGGTAAACAAGGATCACCCTTTAGTAGTTGAATTGTGGAACCTGGTATTTATTCAGTACAACAGGAAAGCAGACGGCTCTTTGGAACCTCTCCCACAACGTCATGTAGATACGGGAATGGGGCTGGAACGACTTTGCATGGCTATTCAGGGAAAACAAAGTACCTACGATACAGACTTGTTTCATAACCTTATAGAAGCCACCGGCCAACTCTGTGATAAAGAATACGGCAAAGACACCCATACAGACATTGCATTGCGCGTAGTGGCTGATCATGTAAGGGCCATTTGCTTTTCCATTGCAGACGGACAACTGCCTTCCAACGTAAGGGCGGGGTATGTTATCAGACGCATTTTACGCCGTGCCGTCAGGTACGGATACACGTTTCTTGAGTTCCGACAACCTTTTCTGTGCCATCTGGTCCCAACCTTAGTTAAAGAAATGGGAGAAGCCTTCCCGGAACTGGTCCGTGAGCAAAAACTCATATACAACATCATTCACCTAGAAGAAGAAGCCTTTTTGCGTACTTTGGAAAAAGGAATCCACCTGTTTGAACAATTTGCTCAAAGAAAAGACAACCACGAATTTAGTGGAGAAGATGCCTTTCTGTTATACGACACGTACGGATTTCCGTTAGACTTGACCATCCTGATGGCCAAAGAAAAAGGGTTAACGGTAAACACACAGATTTTTGACAAGGCGTTACAAAAGCAGAAAGAAAGGGCACGTAAAGCAACTCTTACTAAAGAGGACGATTGGATAGAAATTCACCCTTTTGTACAGCCTGTTTTTCTGGGTTACGAAACTACGCGGGCAGATGTCCGTATTTTAAGATACCGTAAAGTACAGGCCAAAAACAAGTTTTTTTGGCAATTGGTGCTGGACCGTACGCCATTTTATGCCGAAAGCGGCGGACAAATTGGTGATTCCGGGTATTTAGAAAACCCACAGGGAGAAAGGATACGCATTACAGACACTCTTAAAGAAAACAACCTGATCTTACACATTTCTGCAACCATCCCCGAAAACCCTCATGCCGTATTTCACGCCGTTGTTGACGAAGACAGACGTAAACAAGTAGCACGTAATCATACAGCCACGCATCTGCTTCATTATGCTTTACGGCAAATACTGGGTTCACATATTGAACAGAAAGGCTCTCATGTGGCTCCTCAATCCCTTCGTTTTGATTTTTCTCACTTTGGACGCCTTACCCGGGAAGAAATCACAGCCACTGAACGTTTGGTTAATGAAATGATCCGGACCAACATTTCTGCTCACACTCTAGATAACCTCACACCCGACCAGGCAAAAGATATGGGAGCTATTGCTCTGTTTGGAGAAAAATACGGAGAGAAAGTACGAGTTGTCACCTTTGGAGACTCTAAGGAACTGTGCGGAGGGACGCATGTAGAGGCCTCCGGGGACATTGGTTTTTTCAAAATTGTAAGCGAAGGAGCCATTGCTGCAGGCGTACGCAGGATAGAAGCCATTACGGGAACAAACGCAGAACAAAAGGTAGAAAAGATGGAAGATACGCTTGACCGGATCAGCCTTCTATTAGGAGATAGTCAAGACGTACTTTCTGCACTTGAAAAGACAATCAGAGAAAATGAGCAATTGCGAAAAACGGTGGAGCAAAACAGACGCGCACAAGTAGAAACCCTTCGTAAAACCCTATGGGAACAGCGAGAAGATATTAACGGCATCCAATTTGTACGTTTACAAGGTACATACCTTCCGGAAATAATAAAAGACCTAGCCTTCTCTTTCCGTCAAGGTAATTCCGGCAAAACAGCCTTTGCTGCTGCTTATGAACACAACGGTAAAGCCGGGCTTACCTTGTCTCTTTCACAAGACCTCGTAGAGGAAGGGTTCAACGCAGGGACTATTATCCGTAGCGTTTCGCACCACATAGAAGGCCGAGGAGGAGGTCAAAACTTTTATGCCTCTGCCGGAGGTAAAGACACAAAAGGCTTGAAAGCCGCCCTGGATGCCATAGCCCATGCATTAAAAAACCCTTAACGTTATAGCCGGTGAAGATATTTGACCGTTTCCTGATCCGCTCGTTTCTGGGCCCATTGTTTCTGACAATTTTCATAGTACTTTTTGTACTGATATTGCAGTTTCTGTGGGTCTATATAGACGAACTTGTGGGAAAAGGCTTGGGTCTGAAAGTAATCCTGGAATTTCTTTTTTGGGGCACCTGTACCGTAATTCCCATGGCACTCCCTCTGGCTACCCTTTTGGCTTCTATCATGACCATGGGCAATATGGGGGAATTTAATGAACTGCTGGCTATGAAAGCGGCAGGCATCCCGTTGCTACGCATTATGCGCCCGCTTATTATATTGTCTTTCTTCATTTCTATAGCCGGTTTTTTCTCTGCCAATGACCTCATGCCCCTGGCATACAAGAATATTTTTGCTTTGAGGGATGATATTTCTCGTACAAAAGAAGAAATCCGTATTCCTACAGGAATATTCTATAACGGTATAGACAATTACAGCCTTCGCATAGACAGCCGTGATAACGCAACAGACATTTTGTACGACGTTATGGTCTACAACCACAGTTCCAGAAGAGGCAACAACAGCGTAACCCTTGCAGATTCGGGAACCATAAGACTTACAGAAGACAAACAAAACATCATTTTCACCCTCTATAACGGAGAAAGCTATGAAGAAGGAGAAAGAAAGTCTATTGCAGACACTTCGTTCCCAATACAGCATGTTACGTTTGACAAACAAGACATAGTTATAGAACTGACCAATTACGCATTTCAAAGGCGTGACGGAGATCGTTTTGAAAGCGATGTGATGGCACAAAATCTAAGCAATCTGGGATACAGGCGCGACTCTTTGGATTCCTTATATACCATCTCGCTGCAACAGTTCCAAAGACGTATTCTCGCTACCGGCGGACTTATGTATGCCCGTCAACTGGATACGGAAAATAAGCAAGAATATACGGGATATTTTCCACAAGATTTATTGCCCATACCTCAAGAAAGTACCCAGTATCCCGACTTAATCAACCGAGCCATTGGAAAAGCAGACCAGCTGGCTAATCAAGTAGAAAATCACATGATAGAAGAAATTCAGATTCACCTACCCTTACGAAGAACACGTGTAGAATGGTACAGAAAATTTACAGTGGCATTTGCCTGTTTTATTTTCTTTTTCATTGGGGCTCCCTTGGGTGCCATTATACGTAAAGGCGGTCTGGGAACTCCTGTGATTGTATCTATGCTTTTCTTTGTAGTATACTATGTGATAGATATATCGGGGAAAAAGTTGGCTACTGACGGTTCTGTCTCTGCCTTTATAGGAACTTTTGTGTCTGCCATGATTCTGCTCCCTATGGGGGTCTTTTTAACGTACAAAGCCACAACAGATTCTGACTTGTTCAACAAAGATGCGTATCTTGCTTTGTTAAAAAAGTGTAAAAGAATCCTTCCACAACGCCATGAAATCAAAGAGTAATAAAGCCCTAACCACTTCACAACCCTCCCTTGTTTTTATGGGAACTCCCCACTTTGCAGCCGGAGTTTTGTCGTTCCTAATCGGCAAAGGGTACCTCGTTAAGGGAGTAGTTACGGCACCCGACAGGCCGGCCGGAAGAGGGCTCACGTTACGGACCTCTGCCGTTAAAAAACTGGCCATAGAGCACGGGCTTCCTATACTGCAACCGGAATCATTAACTGATCCTCTGTTCCTGGAATCCCTTTCCCAATGGCAAGCCCCTTTGTTTGTTGTGGTTGCTTTTCGTATGCTTCCGTACCAGGTTTGGCAAATGCCCGCATTAGGTTGCTTTAACCTGCACGCTTCGCTGCTTCCGCAATACAGGGGAGCTGCTCCCATAAACCACGTACTTATTAATGGAGAACAAGAAACGGGATTAAGCACATTCTTAATTGACCGGCAGATAGATACCGGGGATTTGTTACTGCAGGAAATCCTCTCTGTAGAAAACACAGACAATGCAGGCACACTCCACAACAAGCTGATGGAAGCCGGAGGTCCTTTGGTTGCAAAAACCATTGACGGGCTTTGGGACGGGAGTCTTAACCCCATACCTCAATCGTCTGTTCCTGTAGAACAACTAAAGCCGGCTCCTAAAATTACAAGAGAAACATGCAGGATTAATTGGAACCACAATCCTGAACGCATTGTGAATTTAATCCGCGGACTTAGCCCCATTCCCTGTGCTTTTTCTACCCTCGGCAAAAATGGAGAAGGACCCGATATCAAAATTTGCCATGCCCGGGCAGAACACACTGTTTGTAACGCGCCCCCCGGAACCGTTGTTACAGACAGAAAGAAAGTCCTTAAGGTAGCCTGTCGGCAGGGATACGTTCACCTTCTGGAATTGCAGGTACCCGGGAAGAGACGTATATCGTCAGAAGCCTTCCTGGCCGGATATAGAGAAAAAGGGCCGTTATCATTTCAAAGTTCGTTATGAAAGAAGCCGTCATACTGGCACAAGGAACCTACCCAACCCATCCCTACCCGCTGCAATTACTGCAAACGGCCAAAATACTCATTTGTACAGACGGTGCAGTAAACCAATTACAGGGAAAGATCCCCTACAAAATAGTAGGCGATATTGACTCTTTGTCCAAAAACCTGCAAGTCAAATACAAATCTCGTCTTATCAGAGACCTCAACCAAGAAAACAACGATTTGACAAAAGCCGTACTCTATTGTCACAAACAAGGCATACGCAACATCACTATTTTGGGAGCTACCGGGCTAAGGGAAGACCATACCTTGGGTAACATTTCGCTTCTGGGTACATATGCCTGCCTGATGGACAGCGTTCGTATGGTCACAGACCATGGAATTTTCTATACATTTGTTGCCTCTAAAGAATCTTCCGGGTCCACGGGTCTTTTTACGGCTGTCTCTGTTCCGTGTATTCCGGGATTACCTGTATCTTTCTTTGCCCTGAACCCGGCCATGAAATTACGAGCAAAAGGCGTGATGTATCCGGTAGAAAATGTCATTTTTGATGCCTTGTGGAAAGCTACGCTAAACGAATGTACAGAAGACCTGCTTCAATTGGAATTTGCACACGGTCCGCTGCTCGTGTTTCTACCACTCTTATCTGGATGGCAGACCTGGGCACTCAGGCAGAGTTACTGATTTTCGACTGCCGGCATAAGAACCAAAAATACCTAAAGCTCCTCCTTCGATATTTCCGACTACGTTACCTCTGGGACCCGAAAACAAGGGGAAATGTTGGTTCTTTTCAATTTTTGCCTGCTGCAAATACAGGTAGTATTCTTTACTTAAGGTCTGAAGATCAACGGTAAGTACGTCCCCGGCATACAAATCAAACGTTTGCTGATTATCCCAGATCAAAGAACTGGTTATGATCCATTCCGGAATGGGATAACGTAAGTATTCTCCGTCTTGAGTGTACTCATTCAGGCTGTGAATGTAATAGCGTAAAATCCTGTTGCTATACAACACATTATTGATCCAGAGTGCTGCTCCGTAATAATCTTCTCCCGGAGTATCATGGAATCCTGCCATCAGCAGAAAAGGTGTGTCGTTGCCGGAAGGCATAAGTGACCTTAGGCTGAGTGATTCTAAGGGATGAGTGTAAGGCACAGTAGTAGTAGCCCAATAATACTCCGTTTCTCCATCCCCGTCAAAATCTATCCACACCTCCAGCAAATACGTTTCTCCTTCTTTGGCTGCAAATGTACTCTCGGTTAGATACATCGAACCATCCCATACCAGAGGCTCGCCGTTAATTCGTACTTCTTCTGCCTGAATGTTTACTGGTAAATCCATTCCAAAATAAGGTACTGTAGCAGAGATTTCTATTACATGCGTCTGCGGCTCTGTAGAAAGGACCCCCGTAATTACCAAACGCGGCTCCATGCCTTCACTTTTTAGATCCAAAAGAGAAGTACAGCCTCCCAAGAGGATAAAAAGAAGAAACAATACCGATGCTATTTTTTCTATAAATCTCATTTTCGTCTTCAAAAACTAAAATTCCAGGTAATGGAAGGAACTACACTAAAAAGATACGTCATTTCCAGGTATTGTTCTCCCGTGGGCCGCATACGGTAATTGACAGCCCATGGATTTTTCCTTCCATACAAGTTATAAACAGATACATTGATGGCATGTTTCCAGCGCTTGCCCGGTTTTTCCAGACGGATATTAAGGGAAGCATCCATTCTATGGTAATCGGGCATACGGTAGGAGTTTCTTTCTGTATATACAGGTACCAGTTCGTTAAAGAACCAATAGCGCCCTTCCGGCAAAGTAATGGGCTGTCCCGTAGCATATATCCAATTAACAGAAACTTGCAATCGTCTGGTAATATCATAAAACAACACTACATTCACGTTGTGTGGTCTGTCTGAAGGAGCCCTATAAGGCTTTCCTTCGTTTACTTCCGGTATGGTTCTGAAAGCCCTTGACCAGGTATAACTTATCCAACCACTCAAATCTTGGTTATTTCTTTTAATCAGAAACTCTAATCCGTAGCCTTTCCCCTTCCCATACCTAAGCTCTGTTTCTATCTTATCGTAAAGCAACAAGTTAGGATGCTCTTTAAAATCAAGTACGTTATCCAGGTTTCTATAAAACACTTCTGCCGAGGCTTCGTAATTCTTGCCAAAAAGGGTGGCAAATACACCGGCCGACACTTGATGTGAAGTCTGCGGGGCAATAGAAGGGCCCGAGGGAATCCAAATTTCTAAAGGAGACCCTGCAGAGGAGAAAGAGAGCAAGTGTACGTATTGACTTGTCCTTGAATAAGAGGCTTTTATGGAAATATTAGGCGTAGCTAAAAAAGAGATTCCCACCCTGGGTTCCCAGCCATGCCTGTTGTGAAAAAACCGACCGGAAGGTATAACTTCCCCTTCGTCTTCTAATAAATTATAAGCAGAGTCAACTTTGTAAAGCGTTGTGGGACCCACGTTATCAAACCTTGTGAATCTTAATCCATAACGTACCTCCAGCCGTTGGTCGGGAAATTTATGTTCGTTGGAAAAGTAAAGCACGTTCACAAAGCCCTGTCTCCGCGACATGGTTATGTCCTGCTCTATTTGCGGCCCCGAATTCATATCGCTTTTCCCAATTACCTGACCCGGTTGAAACCATTGAAAATTTGACGTATATCCAAATTCAAACAAGTGATCAGTTGTCAGTTGGTAAGAAAAATCTACTCGTAACCCGGCGTCTTGCACACGAGAAATCCAGTCCATAGACATTTCAGTCGTTTTGCCGTAGAAATCGTAATTGTAGTTTGTATAAGTAGTGTACACCTTTAAAAAGAAAGAATCTGAAAAGAAATGATTCCAATGAAGAGTAGCCGCCGAATTCCCAAAATGCAGTCCCATATCTGACATCTTAAACCTGTCTTTTCCATGGTATAAAGTCAGATGCAAAAAGTTCTTGTCGTTGACTCTCCAGCGCAAACGTCCGTTGAGATCATAAAAATGTAATACCGTATTGCGAATTAGTTCGTTTTTAGCTAGCGGAAGAAACAGATCTGCATACGTTCTACGTCCCGCTACCAGGTAGGTCAGGTTATCTCCGCCCAGTCTCCCGCTCGCAGAAAGCCTGCTTGAAATAAGCCCAATGCCTCCGTCCAAAGAAAAGCGACTTGTTCCGTCTGCCGGTATTACATCTAACAAAGACGAGAGTCTGCCTCCGTACCGTGCCGGTATATCGCCTTTGTATAAAGTCATGGTTCTTACAGCATCTGTATTGAAAACAGAAAAAAACCCCAGCATATGCGATACATTATACAGTGTTGCGTTATCAAATAGAATTAAGTTTTGATCCGGACTGCCTCCGCGTACAATAAATCCACTGCTTCCTTCAGAAGCAGATTGTACGCCGGGGAGCATCTGTACTACTTTCAGCAAGTCTGTCTCGCCAAACAACGTAGGAACACGCCGGACTACCTGAGCATCTACGCGCTCAATGCTCATCTCGGCCTTTCTAAGCCGATGGGCCGGACTTTCTGCAAAAACGGTAATTCCATGGAGGTAGTAAGAGAAAGGAGTCAAGAAATAAAGCAGGTCTTTGTTCGCATCCAGATACAACCGGGATTGTTTAGGTTTGTAGCCAATATATGTAACCTCAAGCACAATTTCGCCCTTTGGCAATCTGAGAGAAAATTGTCCTCTTACATCAGTTAAGGTCCAGGATCCTGTTCCGTCAGACACCTTTACCACAGCTCCCTGAAGCGTTTCTCCATTAACTGCATCCAATACCTTACCGGAGCATGTAAAATACTCTTGAGCATATATAGGACTGGCTGTCATTACCATCTGTCCCAAAAACAGGACAACACTGATTATAACAAGGGAAAACCGCTTCATTTACCTATTACATACATAAAAAGGAGAACGTCCCCGTCCTCCTTGTTTACTTCTGATTTATTTCAGGCCAATACAGTGGCGTTGTTATAATTCAATACTGGGTCTGAATTTTACAACTTTTTTTGCCTCAATTTTAATTGCGGCACCGGTGCGGGGGTTTCTACCCATTCTTTCTCCCCTCTCTGCTACAACAAATGAGCCAAACCCTACCAGTGTAACTCTCTCGCCATTTTTTAGTGCTTTTGTGGTCGCAGCCAGAAATGCGTCTAATGCTTTTTTTGAGTCTACTTTAGATAGTCCGGATTCAGCAGCCATAGCGGCAATAAGATCTGCTTTGTTCATAATAGTAATAATTAGGTTAATTATTGAATTTCATAGGTCAATTGCCACAAATCTATTATAAATTTCTTTTATTTGCAATAGTTTTCAACAATTTATCCCTTTGTTTATCAAGTTTTTTCACAAATAAAGCATGCTCTTCTGTAAAAGAAAGAAACGGT
Organism: Bacteroidales bacterium; assembly: GCA_012510445.1. Classification (GTDB taxonomy): domain Bacteria; phylum Bacteroidota; class Bacteroidia; order Bacteroidales; family UBA932; genus DMER64. The sequence goes on along the minus strand of JAAZIA010000002.1, from coordinate 37,726 downwards.
TTGTGTAAGAGTGATTTGTTTAGTTTCTCTACTTTTTCTGACAGTTGGATTGTATTTTCATCTAGTGCCACTTTTATAAATGTTTTTAAAATGTAATTTGTGGCCTCTTGAGTTAGGTGACAACGGTCCGGTCCATAAAACCTGTAGTCCCTCAATTGGTCCATAACTATCTCATAAGAAGGGAAATAGTATATATTGTCAAATAATTTCTGCAAATATTCAGTAGCTAGAAGCAGCGAAGCTTTACTCAGTTGGTTCCCATGCGCCCCCTCTCCCAAGTGACGAACAGGGCTCACGGTCAAAACCCACAATTTGTCTAGGTTTCTTTGCAGTACAGGTGTCATTAAATCAACTATTTGCTCCGGCTCCAAAAAAACTCGCTCAAAATAATGCCCCGGCAATTTATGACAATTGGCTACGGCTTTTCCTTCATACAAATAGACCCAGGCAGTTCCTAACGTAAGAATTACCGTATTTGTCTTTTCGAAAAAAACAGCAGTTTCTTGCAACCGAGCATTGGCATGTTCTAGAAAAGCAGCGGCGTTCTTCTTAGAAAACAACGTATGGTGACTAAAAGACCCGTATGCTCCGTAAGGAAATTTTCTAACCTCAGAAGCGTTAAAAGGCACAGCCCCTTCCAGCCGTTCCAATGCAGACACTATAGATGCCGGGTTAAACAAAGCTCCAAAGGCATCCGGTGCTACTTGAAAATGTAAATCCTGCATTTTTTCTGCCAGTTCTTGTGCAAAACAAGAGCCCGTAAACAGAAAACGTGATGCGTAAGAAAAACGGTTTTTCAATGGCTCTACTGCCACTTTAGTTTGCCATTCCATAGACACAAAGTTAGCATTTTGTTTATCTTTGTCCAGACAACTTAAAAACAAGCCTTTGTGAAAAAAATACTCCTCTTGCTTCTGGTTGCAGCATGGCTACCCGGTCAGCTTTCTGCTACAGAACCAACCTGTACATGGGCAGACACGCTGTCCGCTACCTCTAACGTTCTACCTGTTGACGGCGACACCTTGCCTGCTGCTTCTCCTCACCAAGTCTCTGCAGCAGAACATCCCTACAAAAGCATTTTGCAAGACCGTCAGTTTGTATTTAACATCCGTTCCATTCTGCGCGGACTTTTAGGATTGATATCCATCTTGCTCATAGCTTTTTTGTTCAGCACAAACAGAAAGAAAATCAATTGGAAAACAGTAGGTATTGCCTTGGCCCTGCAACTGCTCATAGCCATAGGGATTTTGTCAGTTCCCGCAGTACAAACGGTATTTGAAGTGTTTGGAAAGGCTTTTGTAAAAGTGTTGGACTGGACAAAAGCCGGTTCCGAATTTCTGTTCGGGTCGCTCATGGATATGGATAAATTCGGGTACATCTTTGCTTTTCAGATATTGCCCACCATCATATTCTTTTCTGCCCTTACTTCCTTACTTTTTTACTGGGGGATCATCCAGAAAGTGGTTTGGGCCATGGCATGGGTTTTCACCAAGCTCATGAACCTTTCCGGTGCTGAAAGCCTTTCAACGGCCGGTAATATCTTTCTGGGACAAACAGAAGCTCCGCTTTTAGTTAAAGCCTACGTTCCTTCCATGACAAAGTCAGAGATCATGCTTGTCATGACGGCCGGAATGAGTACTATGGCCGGAGGCGTACTGGCTGCCTACATTGGCATGCTGGGTGGAGGTGATCTTCAACTGAGTGTTGCCTTTGCAAAACACCTGCTCTCTGCTTCTGTAATGGCAGCTCCCGGAGCCATTGCCATGGCAAAAATCATGGTTCCCCAAACAGAAGAGATTGACAACACCGTAGAAGTAACTAAAGAAAAAATGGGCAGAAGCACCCTGGATTCCATTGCCAACGGTGCTATTGACGGATTAAAGCTAGCAGCCAATGTAGCCGCTATGCTTCTTGTCTTTTATGCCCTTATTGCAGGAGCCAATTACATCTTTGGAAAGATAGGACAATGGACACACCTGAACACGCTTATTACTAACTGGACAAATGGCATGTACACCAGCCTTTCTCTGGAATGCATTTTATCCTATTTATTTGCTCCGGTCATCTGGCTTACCGGTGTTACAGGACAAGACTTGGCCCTGGTAGGGCGCCTTTTGGGTGAAAAATTGATTATGACAGAGTTCGTTGGGTACAGCAGTCTGGCACAAATGATTCAAGCAGGTGCCTTTACCAGCACCAAATCTTTAATCATAGCTACTTATGTTCTCTGCGGGTTTGCCAATTTTGCCTCGGTAGGGATCCAAATAGGAGGCATTGGCGGAATTGCTCCCAACCAGAGGCACTTGCTGGCTAAGTTTGGATTTAGAGCCCTTCTGGGAGCCACCTTGGCCGGTTTGCTCTCTGCCTCTATGATAGGTATGTTCCTATAATGCCTCTGTGCTTACAACGTGTAAATAATCCATGCCAAATACACGGCATAGATTAAAAGCAAAACGATCCCGTGCCGGCGATTAAGTGTTCGTTTTTTGCCTAATCCTACAAAAAGCAATACCATCAAGCTACCTAACGCAGCTACAGAAGCATCCGCAATAAGGTTAGGATAGGCTGGTAGTGGCCTTATGACGGCACTCAGGCCCAGCACAAAAAAGACATTAAAAATATTAGATCCTATGATGTTGCCTACAGCAATATCTGCTTCCTTTTTTATGGCAGCTACAACAGAGGTTGCCAATTCCGGCAGCGACGTTCCTAAGGCAACAATCGTTACGCCTATGACTGATTCGCTTACGCCCCACTGAGCGGCCATACGTACGGCTGAGCGCACAACCACCTCTGCCCCCAGCCCCAGGGCTACGAGTCCTCCAACGACTAAAAAAACAGCTTTCCCTATAGTTGTGGGTTTGGTTTCTTCCGGAACAGGCAATTCTCCTTTACCGGCAAGCCCTACGGTATATCCAATAAATCCTGCAAAACAAACGAGTAAAAACACACCGTCAAGGAGCGATAGTTCATTGGCTTTTCCTACAAATTTTACCGTACCCAAAACCAATACAGACAAAGCTGCAAAAAGACTTAAAGGAATTTCAGCACGCACGGTTGACTTTTGTGCTACCAGCGGATAAAACAAAGCAGACACACCTAAAATCACAAATGTATTGATAGAATTGCTACCCAATACGTTTGTAATGGCAATTTGACTGCTGCCTTTAATGGCTGCCACTACGTTAACCAATAATTCCGGAGCCGAGGTACCAAAAGCCACCACGGTCAACCCTACAACAAGAGGAGGTATTTTCATTTTGGCGGCCATACCCGACGCGCCGTTTACCAGTAAGTTAGCCCCACCGGTTAAGAAGACAAATCCAACAACAATCAGTAGAAAATGTATCATGAGGTTCTTTTATTTAGGAGCCAGTCTGTACAGTACAAAAGCAATAACGGCATACAAAATGTTGGGAATCCAAAGGGCAATACCCGGCGACATGACATCTGCATGCACAAACATCTCTGAAAACCTTAAAAACAATATATATGAAAAGCTGAGTGCAATACCAATTCCAATATTTAATCCAATACCTCCCCTTCGTTTTCTGGAAGATAAGGCTACTCCCATAATCGTAAGAATAAAAGAAGAAAAAGGAATGGCCAGACGCGAGTTTTTCTGTATTAACGCAAATTTGATGTTAGCATCACCCCGCATACGCAACGTATCAATAAATTGGTTTAGCTGTCTTAAATTGAACTGTTCCACAGACTCTTTCCTTCTTATCAGGTCTGCTCCCGTAAGATCAATAAGGGTATCTAACTGTTTCCCCCACGTAACTGTATGAGCCGTATCTGAAAACTCCCGCAAATGGTATTCATTCAACCTCCACCTTCCCAAAGTAGAGTCCCAGCGGGCTGTCTCGGCAGAAAGCTTAGACACAAGTTGGTTTCCCTTAAAAGATTCTAAAGTAAATCGTATGGCTGTACTGTTCCATGAATTGTAAGATTCCATATATACATACGTATCGGGCTCTACCTGATAATGGATGTTTCGGTTGTATTCCGTTCGTTTTTTTAAGTATTGCTCTTCAAACTGTAAACGCACTTTGTTGGCCGGTGGTATCACAAACCAGTTCAACCCCAAAGACAAAAGAGCAATAAACAAAGCTGACAAAATATACGGATACATGATTCTGTTAAAACTGATTCCCCCGCTTAGCATAGCAATGATCTCGCTATGACTGGCCAATTTGGAAGTAAAAAAAATAACAGAAATAAAAACAAACAAAGGCGAGAACATATTCATGAAATACGGAATGAAATTCATATAATAGTTCACCACTATAGCACGTAGCGGAGCTTCTTTATCTACAAAGTCATCTATTTTTTCGCTGATATCAAAAATGATAACAATACCAATGATGATAAGAATGGCAAAAAAATACGTTCCCATAAACTTCCGGACAATATACTTGTCTAGCGTAGTAATGCGCCAGTTATATGGTTTTCTCTTTGCCATTTTTTGTACTTTGCTTCAGTTTTGTGTTTTGTTCTTGTGTTTTGTTCTTGTGCTTTGTTCTTGTGCTTCGTTCTTGTGCTTTGTTCTTGTGCTTTATCCTTGTGCTTTATCCTTGTGCTTTATTTCAGCTCTTGTTTTTTGCTTTCGTTCATATTCTTTGCTCCAGCTGCTTCACCATTTTATTTTTCCAGGGAGTAAAATCTTGCTGTTTAATATGCTCTGCGGCTTCTGTAACCAACTGCAAATAAAACGCCAGATTATGCAAACTGGCAATTTGCGGTCCCAACATCTCTCCTGCCGCAAACAGATGACGTAAATAAGCTTTGGAGTACGTTCTATCAACAAAGGAAGTCCCGGAAGGGTCAATTGAGCTATAGTCGTTTTCCCATTTTTTATTTTTGATGTTCAGTATGCCCTCTCTGGTAAAAAGCATTCCATTACGACCGTTTCTGGTAGGCATAACACAATCAAACATATCAACCCCTCTGGCAATGCCCTCCAGTATATTGGCCGGCGTTCCCACTCCCATCAAGTACCTGGGTCTGTCTTCCGGCAAAAAAGGCTGCACTTCCTCAATCATTTGGTACATAACTTCCTTAGGCTCTCCCACAGAAAGCCCCCCAATAGCATAACCCTGTGCATCCAATCCAGCCGCATGTTCTGAAGCCCGGCGTCTTAGCTCCGGATACACACATCCCTGCACAATGGGAAAAAACGCCTGGCTGTATCCATACATCCCGTCTGTACTCCTAAAGCGCTTAAGCCCTCTCTCCAGCCACAACTGTGTCATGGACAGGGATTGTTCCGCATATTCGTACAAGGCATCCCCCGGAGTACATTCATCAAGAGCCATTATAATATCTGCGCCTATAGCCCTTTGGATATCTACTGTTTTCTCAGGCGAAAAGAAATGCCGAGAACCATCAATATGCGATTGAAAAAAATACCCTTCCTCGGTAAGTTTTCTTTTAGAAGCCAACGAAAACACTTGATACCCTCCGCTATCGGTCAACACCGGTCTGTCCCAACTGCAAAACTTATGAAATCCTCCCGCCTGCTCAATAACCTTGACTCCCGGCCGTAAATACAAATGATACGTATTGCCCAGTATAATCTGTGCCTTTACATCCTCCACCAAATCTCTATGAAATACACCACGTACCGTAGCCAGAGTACCTACCGGCATAAAAACAGGAGTGTCTATTTTGCCGTGGTCTGTGACCAGCTGCCCTGTACGGGCACTACTCCCCCCATCCTTATGCACTACCGTAAAATTCATCCCACAAATATAAACCTTTTAATTTTTCTTCCTACCTACTGGTCGCTTCCCGTGCTCTATACTTGAGTGCGTCGCACTCGGGGGTTAATTAGCTGATTACTTGCAAGTTGCTAAAAACGTGCCCCAGGGGCACGTTTTCGATAAGTGACTGTAGTACAGAAAATTGAGTGCTTAGTGCGACGCACTATTATTTGGAACTAAAAAGAGACTAACCAAATTATATTGGTTAGTCTCTTTATTATTGTTTATGCTACCGGATCTATTCCCGAAATTTACAAAATTATTCTGCGGTAGGAGCTTCCTTTTTTGCAGCAGCTTTTTTCTTCTCAGGAGCTTCTTTCTTCTCAGCAGCTTCCTCTACGGGTTCTTTTTTGGCCGGCTTGGCTTTAGCCTTGGGGGCTTTTTTTGCCGAGTCCTTGGCTTTGGCAGCAGCGGGAGCGGCGTCAGCAGCGGGAGCAGCGTCAGCGGCAGGAGCAGCATCAGCGGCAGGAGTAGCATCAGCAGCAGGAGTAGCATCAGCAGCGGGAGTAGCATCAGCAGCGGGAGTAGCATCAGCGGCGGGAGTAGCATCAGCGGCGGGAGTAGCATCAGCGGCGGGAGTAGCATCAGCGGCGGGAGTAGCATCAGCGGCGGGAGTAGCATCAGCGGCGGGAGCAGCAGCAGCATCAGCGGCGGGAGCAGCAGCAGCATCAGCGGCGGGAGCGGTAGGAGCTTTTGATCTGCGGGAACGGCTGCGGCGCGTTGTTTTCTTTTCTTCTTTTTTGGTGGTACCGACAAGCGCCAGTTCGTTGAAATCTACTAATTCAATCAGTGCCATATCTGCACCGTCGCCTTCACGGAATCCTGTTTTTAAGATGCGTGTATAGCCACCCGGACGGTCGGCTATTTTGGGAGCTACCACACGAAAGAGTTCGCTAACTGCTTCTTTATTTTTCAAATAAGCAAATACCGTACGGCGTGAATGGGTAGTATCTGATTTTGACTTCGTAATCAGAGGCTCTATATATACACGTAGGGCTTTGGCTTTAGGTACGGTAGTTTCAATGCGTTTATGCATGATAAGGGACGACGCCATATTAGCCATCATAGCCTTACGGTGTCCGGCTTTTCTCCCCAATGACTTAACTTTCTTTCTGTGTCTCATATTTCTTTACTTTCTTTTCAATATTATATTTGGTTACGTCAATCCCAAAAGAAAGGTTCATACTTTCCAAGAGCAAATCCACTTCTGCCAGTGACTTTTTTCCAAAGTTGCGGAATTTCATCAGCTCGTGCCTGGGCACAGAAACCAAGTCTGCAAATGTTTCTATCTCTGCAGCTTTCAGGCAGTTGAGAGCTCTTACGGAAATCTCTACTTCTGAAAGTTTTGTTAACAAAAGCTGGCGCATGCGCATAGATTCCTCATCCAGTTCCGTTCCTTTTTCTTCTTCCGGAAGCTCCAGACTAATACGCTCGTCAGAGAAAAGCATGAAGTGATGAATCAGGATTTTGGCTGCTTCTTTTAAGGCATCTTTTGGATGAATGGATCCGTCTGTAGTTACCTCCAGAATCAACTTTTCATAGTCAGTCTTTTGTTCTACACGCCAATACTCCATCAGGTAATTTACGTTCTTTATGGGGGTATAAATGGCGTCCATTGCAATTAACCCGAAAGGTGCATTTTCAATCCTGTTTTCTTCTGCAGGTACGTAACCGCGTCCTTTCCCAACATGAAGTTCTATGGTTAAGGTAACAGAAGGTTCCATGTGGCATATAACAAGGTCTGTATTAAGTACCTTAAAAGAAGATAGCTGCTCAGAGATGTCTGCTGCAGTAAAGACTTCCTTGTCTTTAATGGTAACAGTAACCGTCTCTTCTTCTATCTCTTCTATCATTCTCTTAAATCTGACTTGCTTAAGGTTAAGAACAATATCTACCACATTTTCTATGACTCCGGGGATGGTCGCAAATTCGTGTTCTACACCGTCAATTCTGATGTACGTCAGAGCATATCCTTCCAGTGAGGATAATAATATTCTGCGGAGGGCATTACCGATTGTTGTGGCGTATCCGGGCTCCAACGGGCGGAACTCAAAACGACCGAACGTATCGGTAGCTTCCAACATAATTACTTTATCGGGTTTTTGAAATGCTAAAATGGCCATTGTAAAAATTTAAAATTTACTTGGAGTACAACTCCACAATTAATTGCTCATTTATGGGTTCAGGTATTTCTGTCCTGTCCGGATAACTAAGAAATTTACCGGAAACAGAAGCTGCATCCCACTCTATCCAAGGATATTTACTAACGGTGCGCGAAATGTTTTCTTGAATGACCTCAAGGTTTTTGGAACGCTCCCTTACTGCTACTAAAGTTCCCGGGCGGACCAGGGCCGAGGGAATGTTGCAGATTTTTCCGTCTACCATAATATGACGGTGCGTAACCAGTTGGCGTGCTGCCTGCCTGGAAGGAGCAATACCCATTCTAAAAACCACATTGTCCAAACGACTTTCCAGTAAAAGCAACAGGTTCTCACCGGTACGCCCTTTCATGGAAGATGCTTTCTTGAACAAGTTATGGAACTGACGCTCCAAAAGTCCATACGTATATTTGACTTTTTGTTTCTCCTTAAGCTGAATACCGTACTCAGAAGTTTTTCTCCTTCTTTTAATCATCCCGTGCTGACCGGGAGGGTGGTTTTTTCTTTCAAAATATTTATCGGGTCCGTAAATGGGTTCTCCAAATTTACGTGCAATCTTAGTCTTAGGGCCTATATATCTTGCCATCGTTTTAAATTTTAATAAGTCATCAATTATACCCTGCGGCGTCCTTTGGGACGACAACCGTTGTGAGGCAAGGGAGTAACATCAATGATCTCTGTCACTTCAATCCCTGCTCCGTGAATGGTCCGAATGGCAGATTCACGTCCGGAACCCGGCCCTTTAACATATGCTTTGACTTTACGCAACCCCATATCATAGGCCACTTTAGCACAGTCGGCAGCTGCTGTCTGAGCTGCATAAGGCGTATTCTTTTTAGATCCGCGGAAACCCATTTTTCCGGCAGACGACCAACTTATAACTTGTCCCTCGCTATTGGTCAAGGTAACAATCACGTTGTTAAATGTAGAAGAAATATGAGCTTGTCCGTGGGTATCTACTTTGACAACTTTTTTCTTATTGGAAGTGCTTGTTTTTTTTGCCATAATCTTAAACGTTATTTGGTTGCTTTTTTCTTGTTAGCTACCGTTTTCTTACGTCCTTTACGCGTACGGGCATTGTTCTTTGTTGTTTGTCCGCGTACAGGTAATCCAATACGGTGGCGTATGCCTCTGTAGCAACCAATGTCCATCAATCTTTTGATGTTCATTTGTACAGATGAACGAAGTTCACCTTCAATTTTGTATTCCTCTGCTATGAGCGATCGGATGGCCGCAATCTGGTCGTCATTCCAATCCTTCACCTTAATGTCCAGGTTAACCCCGGCTTTGTCAAGGATGGTACGGGCAGAACTGCGACCTATTCCGTAGATATAGGTTAGTCCTATTTCTCCGCGCTTGTTGTTTGGTAAGTCAACTCCGGCTATTCGTGCCATAATTTATATTCCTTTTTGATTTTACTTGTTTTTATCCTTGGCGCATTTTAAACTTGGGGTTTTTCTTGCATATAACATACAGACGCCCCTTACGTCTTACGATCTTACAGTCTTCGCTGCGCTTTTTAACGGATGCTTTAACTTTCATTGGTATACTCTTTAAATAATCCTACTTGTACCTAAAGGTAATGCGACCTTTGGTAAGATCATAGGGAGACATCTCTACCCGTACCCTGTCACCGGGCAATATGCGAATGTAGTGCATCCTCATTTTCCCCGAAATGTGTGCAATAATCACATGACCGTTGTCAAGTTCCACACGGAACATGGCATTGGACAGTGCTTCAATAATAACACCTTCTTTTTCTATGGCAGGTTGTTTGGGCATGTTGTCAATCTTTTGTTTTCATATTGTTTCACATTTATATCATCAGGCCTTTCTATAAAGGCAAACGTGGACAGAAGTTCTGCTTTTTCTTTACGAACGACTACCGTCAATTCATAATGTGCAGAATTTCTGTGATCTGCTGTTCTTAAGGTCCATCCGTCCCTTTCCAGGTATACTCCTCTACCTCCCTCATTGATCATAGGTTCAATACACAATACCATCCCCTCTACCAAGTTTTTCCCCTGGCCGGGCCTGCCATAATTTGGAACGTCGGGCTTTTCATGAAGCCTGGTACCAATGCCATGGCCAACCATTTCTCTTACCACTGAAAAGCCGCGTTTCTCAACGTAAGTCTGAACAGCAGCGCCAATATCGCCTACGCGATTACCGGCTATGGCTTTTCCTATTCCCTCGTAAAGCGACTCTTTGGTGGTTTGCATAAGATGTTCAGCCGCTTTGGAAACTTCTCCTACCGCAAACGTGTAGGCCGAGTCTCCAAAATACCCCTTATACTTTGTTCCGCAGTCAATGGACACTATATCTCCTTCTTTCAACCTGTAGTTGCCGGGAAACCCATGAACTACCACTGAATTCACAGAGATACAAAGGGTGTAAGGAAAACCGTTATAACCAAGAAAAGCAGGGACTGCACCGTGATCCCGGATGAAGATTTCAGCTATAGCATCAAGCTCCTTTGTTGTAACACCGGGAGCAATATGCCTGCCAACCTCAGCCAGGGTCTTGGAAACCAGAACCCCATTTTGGCGCATAAGCGCTATCTCTTCTTCGGTTTTATATAAACTCATTAAGCAATGAACTATTTTCTACCTGTTGGAACGGCCTTTTAGCCTTCCTGTTTTCATAAGTCCGTCGTAATGACGCATGAGAAGGTGACTCTCTATTTGCTGCAGCGTATCCAGGATCACCCCCACTAAAATCAATAGCGAGGTACCTCCGTAAAACTGTGCAAATTGCATATTCACTCCCAACATCCGTGCAAATACCGGCATAATGGCTACCAGACCTAAAAATATAGATCCGGGGAGCGTAATGCGCGACATTACAGTATCTAAATATTCGGCCGTTTTTTTACCCGGTTTTACGCCCGGAATAAAACCACCGTTCTTTTTCATGTCGTCCGCCATATTGGTAGGATTCACTGTTACAGCTGTATAAAAATACGTAAAAGCAACCACCATTATGAAGAACACAAAATTGTACCAAAAGCCCTGCATATTGCTCATGACCGCAGCAAAACCACGTGTGGCATCAAAGCTGGCGAAAATCATGGGAAAGAGCATAAGGGCTTGTGCAAAAATAATAGGCATAACCCCTGCAGCATTGATTTTTAACGGGATATACTGCCTTACTCCTCCGTATTGTTTGTTACCTACTATACGTTTTGCATATTGCACCGGAACTTTGCGGACCCCTTGAACCAGAGCAATGGAAGCCGTAAATATAAAAAATAAAACGATCAATTCAACAACCAGCATCAGCAGCCCACCGGAAGACTGTGAAAGCCTATCCCCTACCTCTGCCGTAAAAGCAAAAGGCAGACGAGCTACAATCCCCACCATAATGATTAAGGAAATCCCGTTACCAAGTCCGCGATCGGTGATTCTTTCTCCCAGCCACATGATAAACATAGTACCTCCAATAAGTACAATGGTGGCAAACAGGTTGAATGAAAATCCGCTTAGCAGGAAGGCTGTCTCGGGAAGCTGGGCGTGCAGGTTGGTAAGGTAAGCAGGCCCCTGTAAGGCCAGAATGATAATGGTCAAATACCTGGTCCATTGGTTTATTTTCCTCTGCCCGCTTTCTCCTTCACGTTGCATCCTCTGAAAGTAAGGAATCATAATCCCCAGAAGCTGAATAACAATAGAGGCAGAAATGTAAGGCATCACTCCCAGAGCAAATATAGAGGCGTTTCCAAAAGCTCCTCCGGAAAACATATTCAATAACCCTATCAGCCCTCCGGCAGTCTGTGCTTTTAGATTGGCCAGCTGCATGGGGTCAATGCCGGGCAATACCACAAAACTGCCCAATCTGTAGATCAAAAGAAGTAACACTGTATAAACAATCCGTTTACGTAGTTCTTCAATCTTAAAAATGTTCTTTATGGTTTCTATCAGTTTCTTCATTATTCAGGCTTGTTCTGGGTTATTCTATAATTTGAGCCTTCCCTTCTTTTGCCTCTATAGCTTCTTTGGCTTTCTGGGAAAAACCATGAGCAGTAACATTCAGTTTTACTTGAAGTTCACCTTTCCCCAAAACTTTAACCAAATCTTTTTTAGACACAATACCTTCGCTGTATAAGACATTTAAGTCAATATCAGTAATCCCTGTTTTTTCATAAAGAGCCTGTAAAGTAGAAAGATTAACGGCTTTGTATTCAACCCGATTTCTGTTTTTAAACCCAAACTTGGGAACACGGCGTTGCAAAGGCATTTGCCCTCCTTCAAACCCGGATCTTAGAGAGTAACCGGAACGTGACTGAGCGCCTTTGTGCCCGCGAGTAGAAGTACCTCCTCTTCCGGACCCTTCTCCTCTGCCAATACGTTTTCTCTTAGAAACAGATCCTTTTGCAGGTTTTAAATTTGATAAATTCATATTGTTTCCTCCTTTACTTTACTTCTTCAACAGATACCAGGTGGCGTACTTTTTCTACCATACCTTTTATAACAGGAGTAGCTTCTTTCTCTACAAAATGGTTTATTCTGCGAAGACCTAAAGCTTCCAGCGTAGCTATCTGGCGCTTGGTAGCTGAATTACTACTCCTTACTTGTTTTATTCTCCATACTTCCATACTCGTACCTCCTATCCGTTAAAAACTTTATCCATTGTTATACCGCGAAGTCCTGCTATCTGATATGCATCACGCATTTCCAGCAACGCGTGGACTGTTGCTTTTACCAAGTTATGAGGATTGGACGAACCTTGAGATTTGGCAAGCACGTCGTTTATACCTACAGACTCAAACACAGCCCGCATGGCTCCTCCTGCAATCACTCCTGTTCCGGGAGCTGCCGGTTTCATAAATACACGTGCACCGCCAAATTTACCTTTTATCTCGTGAGGTATGGTCTCTCCAATCAAGGAAATGCGATACAAATTCTTCTTTGCTTCTTCAATTCCCTTAGCTATGGCCGAGGTAACCTCTCCGGCTTTTCCTAATCCGTAACCCACAACGCCTTTTTCATTCCCTACCACCACAACAGCGGTAAAGCTAAAATTACGGCCTCCTTTAGTTACTTTGGTGACTCGCTTAATGGCTACCAGACGATCTTTCAACTCAAGGTCTGCAGCTTTAACTTTTTTTGCTTTTATGTTACCCATATCCTTTTAGAATTTAAGACCGCCTTCTCTGGCAGCATCTGCTAAACTTTTAACCCTTCCGTGAAAGAGATAACCTCCGCGGTCAAAAGAAACGGTGGAAATCCCTTTTTCCAATGCCCGTTCTGCGATCAATTTACCTACTAGAGCTGCTGTTTGCACGGGAGTTTTCCCATTTTTCTCTTCTGCCAAAGAAGCATCTCTGGAAGAAGCTTGCGCAAGCGTAACTCCGTTAGTATCGTCTATCAATTGCACGTATATTTGTTTATTACTCCTGTAAACAGCCATTCTGGGGCGTTCAGGAGTTCCCGATATCCGCTTACGAATACGGTATCTGATCCGTTGTCTTCTTGCTCGTTTTGTTAACGCCATAATTTTACCTCCTACTATTAAACCCCTGCCGATTTTCCGGCTTTCCGGCGAATTTGTTCACCTACAAACTTAATACCTTTACCCTTGTACGGTTCAGGTTTACGCAACGAGCGAATTTTAGCAGCTACTGTTCCTAACAGTTGTTTGTCATAGCTCGTTAGCGTCAAGATGGGATTGGCCCCTCTGCGTGCTACTTCAACAGAAGCTTTTACCTCGTCGGGTAGCATAAAGTGAATGTCATGAGAATACCCCAGACTAAATTCCAAAAGTTGCCCTTTGGCCTCTACTCGGTATCCTACACCCACCAATTCTTGTTTGATGGTATATCCTTCAGAAACACCAACCACCATATTATGGATCAATGCCCGGTACAAGCCGTGTAAAGATCTGTGTCTGGGCTGGTCGGTAGGGCGTTCTAACGTAAGCTCGGTTCCCTCTATCTTTATTTTAATATCCGGATCCACTTTTTGTTCAAGCGTTCCCAGAGGGCCTTTCACCGTAACCAAATTGTGTGGGTCTATGTCTACACTCACACCTTCTGGCAGGTTTACAGGGAGTTTTCCTATTCGTGACATATTGTTCAGTTAATTAATATACGTAACACATAACTTCACCTCCTACGTTGAGCGTTTTGGCCTCTTTGTCGGTGATGATGCCTTTAGAGGTAGAAATAATAGCTATACCCAGTCCGTTCAAAACACGGGGCATTTTCTCCACCTTTGTATAATAGCGCAAACCGGGACGGGAAACACGGATCATTTTTTTGATGGCCGATTGTTTTGTCTCGGGATGGTATTTGAGAGCAATCTTAATGATGTTTGAGGGTTTTCCTTCTTCAATCTTATAGCTTAGGATGTACCCTTTTTCATGTAAAACACGGGTGAGTTCCGCTTTTACCCTAGATGCGGGAATTTCAACGACCTTGTGTCTTGCTTGTACCGCATTACGAATCCTTGTCAGATAATCTGCTATTGGATCAGTCATAATAAAAGTTTTAAATTTGTTTTCGACAATAAATTGCCCGATATCCAATAAAATAATATGTATGGCCGGTTTGTAGGACCGGTCGTGTACTACCAGCTTGCTTTACGCACGCCCGGGATCAAGCCGTTGCTTGCCATTTCCCTGAACTGTATCCGGGAAATACCAAACTTTCGCATGTACCCTTTGGGTCTGCCCGTAATGGAACAGCGGTTATGCAGTCGTACAGGACTTGAGTTCCTGGGTAGTTTTGCCAAACCTTCCCAATCTCCGGCCTCTTTCAGAGCCTTCCTTTTCTCTGCATATTTGGCTACCAAACGGGCCCGCTTAACCTCGCGCGCTTTCATTGATTCTTTTGCCATTTATTGTGTTTTTTTTATGTTCTTAAACGGTAATCCAAATTCCTTTAACAAGGCATAAGCTTCTTTGTCTTTGTTAGTATTCGTGACAAAAGTAACTTCTACGCCCATAATTTTGGAAATCTTATCAATATCAATCTCCGGAAAAATAATTTGCTCTTTAATGCCTAATGTGTAATTGCCTCTTCCGTCAAATTTTTCCGCAATTCCTTTAAAGTCCCTTATTCGGGGCAAGGCAATGGAAATAAGACGATCCAGAAACTCGTACATTTTGGCACCACGTAACGTAACTTTTACTCCAATAGGCATACCTTTACGAAGCTTAAAGTTAGACACGTCTTTAGTAGAAACAGTTTGAACGGCTTTTTGCCCTGCAATAAGCGTAAGTTCTTGTTGAGCTGTTTCTATCAGTTTTCTATCTGCTACTGCAGCTCCCACCCCTTCATTCAAAACAATCTTGTCTAACCGGGGAACCTGCATTATAGATTTGTAACCAAATTCTTTCATCAATTTGGGAACAATGGTTTCTCTGTATTTTTTCTGCAGTGCCGGCACGTAACCTTTCGGTACCGGGGATGTTGCTTGTTCTTTTTTAACTGCTTTTGCCATTATTTAATCTCCTCTCCAGATTTTTTTGCATAACGAACCCGCTTGCCTTTTTCATTCAGACGACGCCCTATACGTGTAGGACCTCCTTTAGCAGGGTCTACTACCTGCAAGTTGGAAATATGAACGGGGGCTTCTTGTTTTATGATGCCACCCTGGGGATGCCTTGCAGAAGGTTTGGTATGTTTGCTTATCAAATTTACACCCTCTACAATAGCTCTCTGTTCTGCAGGTCTTACCTCCAGCACCCTCCCCGTTTTCCCTTTATCTTCTCCGGTATTAACAAATACCGTGTCTCCTTTTTTTATGTGCAGTTTTTTGCTCATGGTTCACCTCTTATAATACCTCCGGGGCAAGTGATACAATTTTCATATAACGATTCCTGAGTTCACGGGCAACCGGTCCAAAGATACGTGTTCCACGCAACTCACCGGTATTGCTCAACAAAACACAGGCATTGTCATCAAAGCGTATATACGATCCGTCCGGACGACGGATTTCTTTCTTTGTTCTTACCACCACGGCTTTAGAGAGAGTGCCTTTTTTGGCATCTCCTCCACCGGGAACAGCGCTCTTTACCGTAACTATTATGGTATCTCCAATACGGGCGTAGCGGCGTCTTGTACCGCCCAGAACACGAATGCAAAGAACCTCCTTTGCTCCGCTGTTGTCAGCCACTAATAAACGTGATTCTTGCTGTATCATGGCTATTTGGCTTTTTCAAGAATTTCAACTAAACGCCAGCATTTGGTTTTACTCAAAGGCCGGGTTTCCATTATGCGTACCGTATCACCCTCGTTGCATTCGTTGTTTTGATCGTGTGCAACAAATCTGGTGGTTTTATTAACATACTTACCGTATATGGGGTGCTTTACTTTCCTTTTTACAGCAACTACTATGGATTTATCCATTTTATTGCTGACCACCAATCCTGTTCTTTCTTTTCTTAGATTTCTTTCCATGAATCAATACATTAAAGATCCTCTTTGGCCTGAGCTTCACTCAAAATCGTAAGCATGCGTGCAATGGTGCGACGTGCTTTTTTTATTTGTGATAAATCATCTAAAGGAGAGATGGCGTGATTCATTTTAAGACGAAGCAAATTTACTTTTTCCGCCTCAATACGATCGCTTAAATCTTTCACAGATAACTCGCGTATTTCAGGTGCTTTCATTGTTGTTAAACTAATTTCATTCTACATAATCTCTGCGTACCACAAATTTGGTAACTATAGGCAGCTTTTGGGCACCCAACCTTAGGGCTTCCTTTGCTACCTCGTAGGGCACACCTTCTACCTCCAGCAAAAGCCGTCCGGGCGTTACGGGACAGACAAATCCTTCCGGAGAGCCTTTCCCTTTACCCATACGAACTTCAGCAGGTTTTCTGGTATAAGGCTTGTCCGGGAATACGCGAATCCAAAGCTGTCCTTCACGTTTCATATAACGTGTGACAGCCTGACGTGCGGCCTCTATCTGACGGCCGGTCAACCAGCAGGACTCCGTAGCCTTGATTCCGAATGACCCAAAGGCAAGCTGATTGCCTCGCTGAGCCATACCTTTCATGCGGCCTTTTTGTTGCCTTCTGAACTTTGTTTTTTTAGGTTGTAACATTGTTTTTCCTAACGTTTAACGTAACGTAAATATGTATTATTGCTTCGGTGCATGTGTAGGGGGACTGCAAACACAATCCCTTGATTCGCAGGTTGTTAGAGTGGGCTTACCCTAAAATTGCGGGTTGCAAAGATAGAACTTAATTTCTGATTTACAAAAATTTATGAACAAAAACGGGCGAATAATGTTAGAAACTCTTGGCGTATGTCTCTGCAGCTTCCATTACGCGCAAAACATTGTCACCCCATAATTTCCTGATTTCACTCTCTGAATATCCTTCTTCCAGTAATGCTCGGGTAATCGCTTTCATCTTCCCCATATCTTCTACCCCAACAATCCCTCCTCCGCCATCAAAATCACTCCCTATACCTACATGATCAATACCCACAAGTTCCACTACGTAGTTGATATGCTCTACCAAATGCGGCAAGCCTACCTGAGCCTTTGGCAAAGTGGACAAGAAATACCGTCCAATGGAAATCTGGATCACGCCGCCTTTTTTTGCTATGGCTATGATTTCTTTGTCTGTCAGGTTTCTGGGGATGGGCTTTAAAGCATACACCCCGGAATGACTGGCCATAATAGGTGTTTGGCTGGCTTCCACCGCTTGTAGACATGCTTGTCTAGAGGCATGCGATACGTCTACTATTATACCTAAACGGTTCATCCGGCGAATGACTTCGTAGCCAAACGCAGACAAACCTCCATGTGTCTGTGTAGAATCTGTGCCTGCATCTGCCACACAGTTGTCACCGTTATGAGTAAGTCCTATCATCCTCACACCCAAGTCATAATAATGATCCACCAAAGAAATGTCCTCTCCCAGACAATAGGCGTTTTCTATAGAAAGAAGCATGGCCACCTTACCTTGTGCCTTTAGGTCTCTTACCTCCTGTGCCGAGTAAGCTATACCTCCCAGGTGTTTATGCTCTGCTGCATAACGGTGCAAAGACAACAACATACTGTCTGAAAGAAACTTGGCATGTTCGTGCCCTTCTTCTGTACAAGGTCCCTGTGCCTGAAAAGCAGCAAAAAAAGCAGCATCTAACCGTCCCTTTTTCATCAACTCAAAAGAAACCTGACCTTTAGTTACACTATATTCCATCCGGGGAAAAGCATACATCATGGCAAAATCGTTGTGTGTATCTATAGATAGGATGGAATCGTGAAGTTGTTCAACCCTCAAATCCAACGAGTCGGGCATAAAGGAGGGCATCAGAAAACAAATAAAGAGTAACAGTTTCATCTGGTAAACATACCACTTAATCTCAATTTTATTACTTTTGTTAAAGAAAATGAGAACACAACTGATATTCCCGGCACTTTTCCTGTGCCTGCTCATTACCCCCGAGCTATCTGCTCAGGTAGAGCAGACACGTGCAACGCAAGCCAGGCAGGTGCAGCCTGTCACGGCCAAGCAAAAGCAGTCTGTAACAACCGCACAGATGCAGGGCTACGTAATGGGCTATGTCATTGAAGACGGCGACACGCTGTTTGTTTCATCCATCCCGCCTCTTCATGTGTATACCAGAGATAAAAGGAAAAAAGACAAAGAGTGGAGGGAATTTTATCGGGTAGTTCACAATTTTGCCCGTGCCTATCCTTACGCCCTTCAGGCCAGAGAACGGCTAGACAGGGCAGACAGTATATTAGAAACAAGTAATTTCAGCTTGCGGGAACGAGAGCGTTTTTTGACCAAGACGGAACGAGAGCTTTTTGCCGAGTTTGAAGGTCCTTTGCGAAAGCTCACCTTTGCTCAAGGGCGCATTCTGCTCCGGCTCATCGATCGTGAAATTGGCATGACCTCCTTTGCTGTTGTTAAAAATTACCGAGGCGGATTAACGGCTTCCTTCTGGCAGGGAGTAGCCCGCATTTTTGGGGCAGACATGAAAAAACCGTACGATAAGTACGGACAAGACAAGCAGCTGGAAGAACTAGTCCGGATGTACCATGACGGCCGCTTTTATTACTTGTACTTCTCCCTCTTTGGCCCCCCAAAAGACCCCAACCTCTCCCCGTACGGCACCCGTGCCATGGCCAACTGACAGCCAATCTTCCAACACAATCAATTCTCCGCCACCCGGTAGTGAACACCGTGCAGAGGTATGCAAATGCCCCACTATGCAATAATCTATCGGTTTACCATAATGGGTCGCATATTGGTAAACCGGCTCTTTTTCACCTTTAAAACGGTAAGTAGCAAATTCCTTATTGCGGTTGAAAGCAGACCATTTCCCGGCTAGTGCAAAAGCCCACCGCGGGTGCAGCCAACTGAAAAGCTTCTGCAGTATGCGGCTGTGGAACATATTGTGTAACACCCTGTTTTTAAAAGGATAACGCCCCATTCTGTGGCCGTGTCCCAACAAAAAATACTTCCCGTCCAACGGTATATACAGTGTATTCCTGTGCACCTGAATCCCTAATTCCTGTTCTAAATAACCAAACGTCCACAGATCATGGTTCCCCGGAAAAAAATGAACGGGAATGCCTCGGTCAACCACATGGGCCAACGCCCCCAACACTCGTGTGTACCCTCTTGGGATCACGTGTTTATACTCGAACCAAAAATCAAAAATATCTCCCAGTAAAAACAGCCCTGCCGTATGTGTATCCAGGCCTTCCAGGAAAGCAATAAATTGCCTTTCACGCGCTACCGGGTTACCGGTTTTCAAGCCCAAATGAACATCGGCTACAAAATAATAACCTTTACTCTTTAAATCTTCCATGGTTAGAAAAACAGCAGGCAGGCCAACCCTGCCAACAGGCAATAAACGGCAAACCAGGTAAGCTTAATTTTGCGTACCAAAGCCAGCATCAACCGACACGCCAGCAAACCCGTTACAAAAGCCGTAACGAAACCTATGACCATAGCACTAAAAGAAAGCCCCGTTGCCGCCGGCGCAAAACCACCCGCCAGAATTTCTAGGAAAGCTTCTCCCAGCACCGGGATCAAGACCATCAAAAAAGAGAACGGTGCTACTTTGTTTTTCTCTACACCCAACGTAAGTCCGGTGGCAATGGTCGCTCCCGAGCGAGACAGTCCGGGCATAACTGCACAAGCTTGCGCCACTCCTATAATAAATGCATCGCTATACCTAACCGGATGGGTGGACTGTGCTCTCTGTCTGCGTACTGAAAGCCACTGAGACAACCCCAGCAGCACGGCCGTAAGCAAAAGCATCCACCCTACAATACCGGTTCCTGCCGTGAAAAGAGCTTCTACACGTTCCTTAAAAAACAACCCTACAATAAGTACCGGTATAGCAGAAAACAAAATACGCAAGGTGAGGTCTGTCGCCGGAGTTTTGCGAAAGCGAACGATATCTGCCACCATTTCCCATACTTGCTTCCTAAAAACTACTATAGTACTCAGCACCGTAGCAATATGAACTATGATCTCGAAAGAAGCATCTTTAGATTCAATCCCAAAAAGAGATTTCACTATAACCAGGTGTCCGCTACTGCTGACCGGCAAAAACTCAGTCAATCCTTGAATCAATCCAAGCACTAACGCTTCAAGTCCGCTCATTGTCTTTTTGTTTTTTTATACGCAGAATAGCCACTATCGCAAAAACAAACCCTCCGCAAACTAAAATAGGCGCTAAGACCATTCTCCTAAAGTTAAAAAGCGTTTCACCTGCAAACAGCTCCG
Source organism: Bacteroidales bacterium (assembly GCA_012510445.1). Lineage (GTDB taxonomy): Bacteria > Bacteroidota > Bacteroidia > Bacteroidales > UBA932 > DMER64. Next base: position 17,104 of record JAAZIA010000002.1, on the reverse strand, counting down.
GGTCCTTAGAGCCGCCCCCTGCCATAAGAGCAAATCCCAAGACAATAACTAGTACGGTTGCCATCAACAACACAACGTTCCTGTGTGGCAAGGCAAATTTCTCTTCTATTTCTTGTTTATGTTTGTTTTGTTTTTTCATTAGATTTAATAATAAAAAGCAGAAGCTTTCAGCCTCACTATGCGGTTAACAACAAAAAAAGCAGATACCAAACAAAGCAAAACACCGGTGATAAGCATAATCCCCAAAACAGCCAAAAACATCATGGGCGAGACAAACATTAGAATGCCTGCGAATTTACGCTGCAAAAGATATAGCCCCCCCATAAGCAGCAAAACAGCCAGAAGGGATGATAAAAAACCTTGCACAAAGGCCTGCCCCATAAACGGTCTTCTGATAAAACGCTTAGTAGCACCTACCAGCCTCATGGTATAGATGGTAAAACGCCTGGCGTAAACAGAAAGCCTGACCGTATTATAAATCAAAGCAAAAGACACCATCAGCAAGGCCAAAATAACGACCCCCAGCACCACGCCCATATTTCTCAAGTTTTTATTTATCAGTGAAACGAGCGGAGCCTGATACATCACTTCTTCAACAAAAGGAAGGCGAGCCATTGCCTGCTCCATTCGTGCAATGCTGTCGATATGTACATAAGGGGCACGCAGCTTCAGCTCCACAGAAGCAGGTAGGGGGTTGTATTCAAACACATCCATAAAATCTGCACCAAGCAGCTCTTCCATCTCTCGTGAGCCTTGTTCTCTGGAAACAAAATAAGCATCACGCACAGCCTCTTTTACATACTTTGTCGCCAAAAGTTGTTTCACAAGCAATGTGGAATCGATATCTTTTGTCTGGCTGTCCAGAATGACAGTGACCCCCAGGTGTTCTTTAAAATAATCAGAAACGGTACGTGCATTAATGGCCAACAGACAGGCAGCCCCAATCATAAGCAACACCAGCGATATACTTATCACAGAAGACAGATAAGACTGCACAAGTTGCTGATTGATAATACTTTTATCTTGCTGTGCCATGGTTACAAGATTCAAAGATAACGAAAAGTCTAAGAATTTTATTATCTTTGTGTAATTAATCTGGGTAACAAAATTATGGCCAAAGCAAAAAAAATCCTTTATGTAAGTTCTGAAATTCTTCCATTTTTGCCACAAACAGATATGTCTTATCTGGGACGTTATCTGCCACAGGCAATCCAAGAATCGGGAGGAGAAATTCGATTATTCATGCCAAAATACGGTTGTATTAATGAGCGCAGAAATCAACTTCATGAAGTGATCCGGCTTTCGGGAATGAATCTTATTATCAATGAAATAGACCGTCCTTTAATCATCAAGGTAGCCTCTATTACAGCGGCTCGCATGCAGGTGTATTTCATAGACAACGAAGATTACTTCCAAAGAAAACTCATCTATAGGGATGAAAACGACGTCTTTTTTGAAGACAACGATGAAAGAGGCATATTTTTTGCTCGCGGTGTGTTGGAAACCGTAAAGAAATTGCGCTGGAAGCCTACCATAGTACATTGTCACGGGTGGTTAAGTCACCTGCTGCCCATGTACCTAAAGAAGGCCTACCGCGACGATCCGCTCTTTACGCATACACGTGTGATTGTTTCCCTTTATAACGATCTCACTAACACAGAAACCTTTAACGAGAGCATGCGCTCTAAGATCATGGTACCCGGCTTAACAAACAAAGACATGGAATACCTGGAACAACCCACCGCCCTGAACCTAGCCAAAACTGCTATACAATATGCAGACGGTATAGTTATGGCCCATCCGCAGGTGGACAACTCTATTGCAGAATATGTCAAGTCCAGAAAAGTTCCTGTCTTACCTTACGTTGATCCACAAGAACCTGAAAGCACATACCTCTCTGACTACAACAGCTTTTACGATCAAATATTAGGTATCAAAAAATGACAGCTAGGCCCGTCAGCTTCTTTATAGCTGCACTCCTATTTCTACCCATTGTATCCTGCATAACGGTTGACAACCGAATGGGTTCAGACCTTGTTCCTGCCAATCAGGTTATTCGTATTTACACCGCAGATTTTGAAGCTCCCATGTTTACTGCCAATGCAGACAGTCTAAACATGTCCTTACCCACTTACTTGGAGTTCGGATCTGTCACTACTCCTATGTTTGGAAACACAACCACTTCCGGGGTGGTTCAACTGGCCCCTTTTTCTTATCAAAAAGAATACGGAGAAGACCCGGTAGTAAAACGTATGTACTCCCACATTCCCATTAGCGGGTTTACCATATTTGATGCTAAAGAAAGGTACATACCGCAAAATGTGTACATATACAAGCTGGTAAAAGATCTGGATCACCTGGATGTGTATCACAACTCTTTTTCAGAGGCATATATAGACCCTATTCCCGTAAGCAAACCAGGGCACGTTTTTCTGGGTGGAGATACTCTTTACGTTGAGTTCCAAGATTCGTTCGCTTATGAACTCTTGCAAGCAGATTCGGTAGAAAGGGTCAACCCGGACGATTTTGCCAAAAAGTTCAAGGGACTTTATTTTACAACCGAAAAGTACAACGAGTCAGAGCCCGGGGGCAGAATCAATTACCTGGATATTGAAGAATCGTACCTATATTTGGAGTATACATCGGGTAAAGGAGATAGCCTGATCACGTATTTTTTCAATACGTACAACACCTATTATAATGTTTCGTCACACGAATCGTCCCACCTGATAAACAAAGAACCGGATCACCACCTGTATTACGAAGGTCTGGCCGGCGTAAAACCATGCCTAAACGCAGCTGCTCTTGCAGAACAGATCTATACTTGGGCTGTTCAGCAGACCCCACCGCTCCAAACAAGCCATTTGCTCATTTCACGAGCACAATTGGTCATGCCGGTAGCCATTCCTGTTGACGGGGATTACAGCGCAGTAAACAACGCACCCGGCCAATTGTACCCTTGTACGCTATCCCCCAACGACTCTCTTGTGGTTCACCGCCCTCTTAAAGAAATCAATCAGGAAAATCACGGCGGAACCATGAACCGGACGCATTGGGAGTATACGTACGAAATTACTTCTTACGTTCAAGACCTTGTCAAAAAATCTGAGATCACAGAAAGGGACAACCTGTGGATCTTACCCACTTATTCTTTCACCACCAACCAAGGAGAGATCTATCAGGTAGATAACTTCACCTACCGCAATACGGTGTTTAACGGAAATCTTTCCAACAGACCTCCTTACATACGGATTACTTACGCAGTATTGCAGCAATAAGAAAAAATAGTACCTTTGCTCCCCATCAAGACTTCGTAGCTCAGTTGGTAGAGCAAATGACTCTTAATCATTGGGTCGAGGGTTCGATTCCCTCCGAGGTCACACCAGTTGTTAATCGCCTGATCCAATGCGCTTGAATTCGCTCATCCAGGCTTGTCGTGAAGCTTCTTGTTCTGCATCTTTTTTTGAAAATCCGCTTCCTGTTCCCAAAACACAACCGTCTGTAACGGCCTTGGCTAGAAACTCGGAAGGTTTACCGGATTGTTGAGGTAGCATTTCTACCTTAAATGTTAACGTTTTGCCCTTTTTCTGATACCGTTCTACCATGCGCGACTTGAAATCTGTTTCTATACACTCCAGCTCCTGCCAATCTATATAGGTGAGCAAATACCTAAGCAGTATTTTTTTACACCTTCTAAAACCTACGTCTAAAAAAATGGCGCCGGCCAAAGCTTCCAACGCATTTCCTGCCAAGTGGCGCGAATTGATGTCTTTTCCCTTAACATTCAGCCATTGGTACATTTCATTGTTTCCTGCAATTCTATTTAGAGAATCACGGCTCACCAGCTTGGAACGCATTTGGGTAAGGTATCCTTCGTCTTGGAACGGATATTTTTTATAAACGGCTTCTCCCACAATTATCCCTAACACAGCATCTCCCAAAAACTCCAATCTTTCGTTAGAGTCTTTATTCCGGGTCACAGCAGATCTGTGGGTAAGCGCTTTTTTATACAATTTCAGATTTCTTGGCCAAAAGCCAAAACAATCGTACAACGCTCTTCTTAATTCTTTATCTTTTGGGTCTTTATCCGCCGGGCGGAAGATCATTATTTATTCCGGTTTTTTAATCAACAGGCTGGAATTATGCCCTCCAAAACCGAACGTATTGGAAATGGCAACACGTACTTTTCTTTCCTGAGCCTGGTTGAAGGTAAAATTAAGTTTGTAATCAACAGCAGGATCTTCTTCTTTAAAGTTAATGGTAGGTGGCACCATATCACGCTCCATAGCGCAAATACAAGCCAGAATTTCTATAGCACCTGTTGCACCCAAGGCATGCCCTGCCATGGACTTGGTTGCACTCAAATTCATCTTGTAGGCATGATCACCAAAAAGGTCCCCTATGGCTTTTGCTTCTACAATATCTCCCAAAGGGGTAGAAGTTCCGTGTAGGTTAATATAATCCACGTCGGAGGGTTTTAACCCTGCTTCTTCTATGGCTAATTCCATAACCCGGCGGGCGCCCTCTCCATCAGGATGCGGAGCCGTAATGTGGTATGCATCGGCTGTCATGCCCGATCCGCCTACCTCGGCATATATTTTGGCACCGCGCCGTTTTGCATGCTCATATTCTTCAAATATCAGAATGCCGGCCCCTTCTCCCATGACAAACCCATCCCTCGTTTTATCAAAAGGTCTGGAGGCGGTCATGTGTTCTGCATTGTTTGTAGAAATGGCTCTGGCGGCGTTAAATCCACCTATACTGGCCACGTTGATGGGAGCCTCGGAACCGCCTGTAATGATCACGTTGGCTTTTCCCAGCCGGATGAGTGTAAATGCATCACTCATAGCGTGATTAGAAGTAGAACAGGCAGAGACGGTAGCGTAGTTGGGCCCTCTAAGCCCGTATTTCATGGAAATCATCCCCGAGGCTATGTCGGGTATCATCATGGGTACTAAAAAAGGACTGAATCTGGGTTCCATGCCGCCGACATAGAATTGCCGGATCTCTTCCAGCAATGTTTCTATACCGCCTATTCCGGATCCCACAATAACTCCAACCCGGTCCTTGTCTATACCCTCCAGATCCAAACCGCTGTCTTTTAATGCTTCTTCCGTAGCTATAAAAGCATACTGGGTAAAAGGATCGTTCCTGCGAGCTTCTTTTTTGTCAAGTCCAAATTTTTCCGGACTATAGTCTTTTATCTCGCATGCAAAACGAGTTTTGAATTTTGCAGCATCAAAACGGGTAATCCAGCCGGCACCCGATTTCCCGGCCAGAAGGTTATCAAAATATTGAGGAACGTTATGCCCCAAAGAGTTGATAGTACCTATACCGGTAATGACTACCCGTTTCAGCTGCATGTTAGTTGGTTGGTTGGTTAATTATTCGGCTTTAACGTTATCTTCAATGTACTTGATGGCGTCGCCTACTGTAGAGATTTTTTCAGCGGCCTCGTCGGGGATGTTGATGCCGAAAGCTTCTTCAAATTCCATAATCAATTCTACGGTATCCAAAGAATCCGCACCTAAATCGTTTGTAAAGTTAGCAGTGGGGGTAACTTCATTCTCATCTGCACCCAATTTATCCACGATAATTTGCTTAACTTTTTCTTCAATGTTAACTGCCATAATTAAGTGATTAGTTAATAAATGTAGTTTTAAAAGCAAAATTACACGAACTTTGCAACCGACAAAGTAAAATAAATTATTCCAGATTACGAAATGGCACTTCTTTCCGTGTAGCTTTATAAATTATTGATTCAAGAATAATGACCTTTTAATGAGCAAATTGCCCCGTATGTTGAAAGCTGTTTGCTTTTTGTAGCAAAATTCCTACTTTTGTGGGAGTTTGGGGAACCATTCACTATGAAGATCTTAAAAATATTTTTACTAACAGCCCTTCTGACGGGTCTTTCTTCTGTTCTGGCGCAAGGTCAAACTTCCGGTGGTACTGCAGGGGATGCAACCATTACTTTAATAGAAATTACAGAAGTAACAAAAATAACCGATTTACTTTTTGGGGACATAATTCCTCATGGAGGTGGCTCTGTAATAATAAACCCGGACAATGGAAACCGTACTGCTACCGGGGGTGTGGGCTTGATGGGTACCTCGTTTAGTGTTGCCAGTTTTGAAGTGAAAGGAGGCGCCGGTCAAAGTTTTTCCTTTCCTAGCCTTCCAACTACAATTACCCTTGAAGACTCCCAAAACAATACTATGACTGTTGGTGCTTTTGTAATTTCTCCCAGCAGCGGAGTATTGGGAAGCAACGGAAAAACCACTGTGGCGGTAGGAGCCACTTTGATAGTTAGTGCCAACCAGCCGCCGGGTATCTATTCCAATAACACAGACTTAAAGATTACTGTCTCCTTTCAGTAGAACTCACTTTAGTCTTTACCTCCATAACCATATCTATGGCTTGAACCATCCCGCCCTGCTCTATTACAAAATCTCCTTTCAGGCTCTGAGTTCCCTCACTTTCTACTACCCATCCACTATGTGTATCTATGGTAGCCGTAGCCTGTCCGCTACCGGAAATGTTTTCTATCCGCTGCGGACCCTCCTGTTTTTTGGCATTGGGATCAGACATGATTACCATATTGGCCGTTAAGAATGCATGGTTTCCTTCTATCGCAGTCAGCCGCTGTTGCATGGTCACCAAAGCTCCCAACTCTTCACTGGCATCCTCTTCTGTCCATACAGAAGGAACTCCCAAGGCTCTGTCGGGAAATTTTGTAAGTCCGGATTCCACAACGCTTTTGATAGTTGCCTCTCTAAAAATAGCCTTTATTTCTTCCATGGCCGTTCCACGGCGACGGCGTGCGTATTGAGTGGCAAGCGTACTGTCTGCTGCATCAAACATACCTTCTGGCACAGGCAGTTGTTCCAGAACATAACCTTTTGGAGAAACAACCATTCTAAAAGGTTTACCCATTAAAGAACGTATAGCCAGGCTCATCACGTCTTCCCCTTCAGAATCGTACACCTTTGTCTGTCCCTGTGCAGAGGTTCGCAAAGTAATCCTTGTAAGGCAGGCCTCAATCACATACCCCTGCTCTGTTTCTTCTTCCAAAGTAATGACGGCTTCCAGCACCTGATCGCTTTCTGTAACCATATCTCCCATCATGGGAACACGAAGGGTTGTACTCTGGTTAACTTCAAGAAAAATAGGGTATTCCACCCCTTTGACCGGTTTAAATTCCAGGTTAATATTTTGAGCTTGTAATGTAAAGGTTATTAAGACAAACAGCCCGCTTACTAAACGTTTCATAATATATTTCTTTAAAGATTTCCCAAACTTACAAACAATTCGTTAATTTTGGAGACCTAAAAACCAACGTTATGAATAGAATAATTATAATACTTATGTTATTTGCAGGCTCTTTTGCCCTGACCGGATGTAACGGGAACGCCCAAAAAGCAGCTCCCCTGATTGGAAAAAGTACAGCCACCCCGGACAGCGACTTGCTGAATGCTTCTGTACTCAATCAATTGGGTCGGGTTTCAGACCCACAAGTCTCACCCAACGGAAAAAAAATAATTTACGGCGTCAGCTACTACTCTGTGGAACAAAACAAAAGCAACAGAGAGCTTTTTGTTATGAATACAGACGGTAGTGATAACCACCAAATCACGCATACGCCGGAAAGTGAATCCAACGCTTGCTGGCTGGACAACAACCGTATACTGTTTTTAAGTGGAGGCAAACTATGGGTTATGCAAGCAGACGGAACGGGGAAAAAGCATATTAAAGGAACAGAGCGCCGCATAGCCGGATTCAGCCTGTCTCCCACAAAAGACAAACTGTTGTTTATGTCCTTTGTACCCACAGGCACAAGACCTACAGACCTGGACCCGTCATTAGATAAAGCTACGGGACGCATCATAGATGACCTTATGTACCGGCACTGGGACAGCTTTGTAGAAGAAATCCCTCATACTTTTGTTGCATCTTTCAACGGAACAACCCTCTCCAATGAGAAAGACCTGTTGGAAGGACTTCCCTACGAACTGCCAACACTTCCTTTTGGAGGTATGGGAGAATTAAGTTGGAGTCCTGATGGAGAAAGCGTTGCGTATTCTTGCCGCAAACTTACAGGGGTAGCCTACGCCGTATCCACCAACACCGATATCTATTTGCGCCATCTGGAAACAAACAACGAAGTAAACCTGAGCGAAGGAATGATGGGTTATGATACAGCCCCCTTGTTTTCACCATGTGGCCAATATATGGTGTGGAACAGTATGGAACGTGACGGATACGAGGCCGATAAAAACCGACTGATGCTATACTCCTTTGAAGACGGTTCCATCAAAGACCTGACCGCCAATTTCCCATATAATGTAAATGCAGCCACTTGGATGCCCCAGAGCGACGGGTTGTATTTCACTTCCTGTGCAGAAGGTGTAACCCATGTATTTGTACTGGACCTGGTTACCGGTAACATTGGTCAGGTAACCAACGGTCTGTACGATTGTGGCCCTGTACAGGTCATAGAAAGTTCACCGGAAGGAGAACAACTCATAGGTACGTACGTTTCTTTGTCTATGCCTACAGAGCTGGTATCTATTGATCCAGTGTCGGGCGAGTACACGCAACTTTCCCATGAGAACAAACATCTGCTGGATGTTTTGACCATGGGACGCGTAGAAGAGCGCCGAGTTACCACCACCGACCGTAAGAAAATGCATATGTGGGTAGTATATCCGCCCCACTTTGATCCGGAGCAAACTTATCCGGTTGTTTTATTCTGCACAGGAGGGCCGCAAGGCACCCTCTCCCAGAGTTGGTCGTACCGCTGGTGCCATCAATTGATTGCTGCCAACGGTTACATTGTTCTTCTGCCCAACCGCAGAGGCACTACGGCTTTTGGCAAGGAATGGACAGAACAAATAAGCGGAGACTATCCCGGACAAAACATGCAAGATTACCTGAGTGCCGTAGACCATATGAAAAAAGAACCCTTTGTAGACGGTAACAGAATTGGTGCCGTAGGTGCCAGTTACGGAGGCTATTCCATTTTCCAACTGGCCGGATACCACAAAGAACGGTTTGCTGCCTTTATTGCTCATGCCGGTATTTTCAACCAGGAACACATGTACATGACAACGGAAGAAGTCTTTTTCCCTCACTGGGACAACGGAGGAGCTCCTTGGGACAACAACCCGGTGGCCAAAAGACATTACGCACTCTCCCCGCACAAAAAAGTGCAAAATTGGGACAGACCCATCCTTATTACTCACGGAGAATTGGATTACCGTGTACCGGTTGACCAGGCCATGGCTGCGTTCAATGCCGCAAGGTTGAACGGGGTTCCTGCTCAAATGCTGTTGTTTCCCGATGAAAATCACTGGATCCTTAAGCCCCAGAACAATATGTTATGGAACCGGGTTTTCTTTGATTTTCTGGAGAAATACCTCAAGTAATTGGTGACTGTCGTATTGTAGTACATTTTTACAATTTGTCCTTTTATTTACATACAAGATTTTTAGGTTTGAACCATTAACCTTTAAATACTTGTATGTATGGAATTATCTATTAACAAAGTGGAACTTATGGGGCGCGTAGGAGCAGACCCCAGGATTGGACAATCGGAAGAAGGAAGAAAGGTGATGAATGTGAGCCTGGCCACAGGAGAAATCATCAGAATGCCGGACGGAACCTTAAAAGAAGAGACTACCTGGCACAGAATTGTAGCCTGGGAAGGAAAGGAAATCACTTCTTTTGCTAAAGTAAAAAAGGGAAGCCGCCTGTACGTAACGGGGCGTATTCGTACGGGTGCTTATGAAAAAGAAGGGCAAACCCGGTACTTCCAGGAAATTCTGGCGCAGAAACTCCGGGAAGTAACGTCCGATGGAAAAGTGTCCGAAGCAGATTGAAATTTTGATTACATTTGCAGACCTGAAAACAAAACATTATGCCGCACGAATTGTTTATTTATAATACACTTACCAGAAAAAAAGAAAAATTTGAACCTTTGGTACCGGGCCACGTAGGACTTTACGTATGCGGGCCCACGGTGTACGGAGATCCACACTTGGGGCACGCCCGCCCGGGTGTGGTTTACGATGTGTTTGTACGGCTTATGAAAGACCTGGGCTATAAAGTGCGCTACGTACGTAACATTACAGACGTAGGACACCTGGAAAGCGATGCCGATGACGGAGAAGATAAGATTGCCAAAAAAGCACGTCTGGAAGAATTGGAGCCCATGGAAATTGTGCAGCACTATACCATCCGGTACCATAAAGCCATGGAGCAACTCAATACCCTTCCTCCTTCCATTGAACCCAGAGCTTCCGGACATATTACAGAACAAATTGCCATGGTACAACAAATTCTGGATGCAGGCATGGCGTATGAAGTCAACGGTTCTGTCTATTTTGATATTGAAGCTTACAGTAAAAAACATAACTACGGTGTGCTTTCCGGCCGTATTCTGGAAGATTTGCAAGTACAAACAAGAGATTTGGAAGGGGGTGAAGACAAACGATCACCTTACGATTTTGCTCTTTGGAAAAAAGCAGCTCCCGAACACATCATGCGCTGGCCCTCTCCCTGGAGCGACGGGTTCCCCGGATGGCATCTGGAATGTTCCGTTATGAGTTCCAAATACCTGGGACAGGTCTTTGACATCCACGGAGGAGGTATGGATTTGTTATTTCCGCATCACGAATGTGAGCTGGCACAAAATACGGTAACACGCGGTAAAGACAGCATTCGGTATTGGATGCATAACAACCTGATTACTATTAACGGACAAAAGATGGGTAAATCTCTGGGGAATTTCATTACCCTGGAAGAGCTTTTTAGCGGAAATCATCCGCTCCTTTCCCAACCGTTTTCTCCTATGACCATACGGTTCTTTATTCTGCAGGCACATTACAGAGGACCGCTTGATTTTAGCGACCAGGCATTGGTTGCCGCCCAAACGGGCCTAAGAAGATTACTTAGAGGAGAAACGCAGCTGGATAAAATAACCACAGACCCCAAGGCAACCGTTTCTAAAGAATGGCAAGATATAGAAGCCAGAACGTATGCTGCTTTGTGTGACGATCTAAATACCCCTGTTGCCTTAGCTGCTCTTTTTGAAATGGTAACCCTCATTCATACGGTTGCTGCAAGCAACCAACCCATGGCTCCACAAGATAAAGAACGGGCAATAGGTCTGTACCGGCGTGTAGTACAAGGTGTTTTGGGTTTGGAAGAAGAGCAGAACCGAGATCGGATGCCTATGATTGAAGGCTTGGTAGAAATGATTTTAGAATACAGAACACAAGCACGCTCCCGGAAAGATTGGGATACGTCGGATAAAATTCGTGACAGCTTGTCCGGTTTGGGGATCCATATAAAGGATGCTGCAGAAAAAACCGAGTGGGATATAGAATAACTCCAAAAAGAAATAAAAAAGAGGATGGTATTAGTCATCCTCTTTCTTATTTTGAAGCGCGTCTTTCGACTTTTGTTTGCATGAAAAATTCGCGCGCTCACTGCAACCTTTCGTATAGTATTACCCAAATAGCGTTCCACAATTCCACAACACAGCAGAAGAAAAAATATTTTTATTACTAATCGCCCAAAAACCAGGTGATTCTGCATAAAAGAAACCGTTTTTATTTTCATTTTTGCAAAAACAACCGGGGAATTTCTTTCAACAACTGGGGAATCAACGGGAAAAGTGGGGAATTTTTCCCCACTTTCTAGCTTTTGTGCAGCCGGGATTTCTTTTTAACTTCGTCTTATGAAACAAGACGCCGGCTTTAAGCTTAAAATTATCTTTAGTTACCTGCTCTTGGTAGCGTTGGCTTTGGGGTCGGGATGGTATGTGTATAAACACGTATACCCTTTTCTTTTTCAAAGCGAAGACCGCAGGGAAGAAATCCTAGAGAGAAGCCTGCTCATCAGTAACTCTATCTCTTTATTGTATGAAGCCGAGTGGCTGGGAACCCGTTTTATTCAGGACCCGAAAGAAGAGAACTATCACTTGTACCGTGGTGCACTTAACAAAGTTGATACCTTGTTGGACTCCCTAAGCAGAAGCACTCCGGTAGAACGCCAAAAGAAAATTTTACAGGAAATTGACAGCTTGTTGTTATGCAGAGACACAAACATTCTGGACATTGCACGTCAACAGCAAGAGTTAAGCCGGCGCAGCCAGCAAGAAACGGTAGTTCAAAAGGTGGACAGGGCCTTGCCGCAGCTGCCGGTCATGCCTCAAGTACCTATGCTCACAGAAGTCACATCACGGCCTACGCAGCCTGTTGTCATAAGAGAAGAAGTGATTTACGATACCATCGTTACCGCTTTACACCGTCCTAAGCAAACGTTTTTTGAACGCCTAAGCCATGCCTTTGTTCCTTCTCAAATGCAAGACAGCATTATGGAATTCAGGCAAATCCGGCGAACCGTAACGGATTCGCTGGTACGTGTTGTTCCAGCTACCCCTGCTCCGGCTGTTTCTACTACCACCAGCCGCGATACCGTGGTACGTGCCGTTATGCAAGTCTTAGACGATGTAGAGGCAGAGCGTCAAGACCAATTAAAAATCATTGGAGCCAGATTGGAACAACTTATAGCAACAGACAGGGCATTAAACCTAGAGATCAACAAACTGTTGGACGAGCTTAACAAAGAATGGTTTCACTCTACATCCAGTGCTCTGGAAACGCGCAGGGCCTCTTTAGAACAAGCCGGCACTTCACTTTCTATTTTAGGAGCTACTGCCTTGTTTATCATCTTTTTATTTACCCTGCTTATATTTACGGACGTAAACAAAAGCCGGAAGTACAGAAAAGATCTGGAAGCGGCCCGTACCCGGGCAGAAGAACTTATGAAAAGCCGGGAAAATTTACTTCTTACCGTCACACACGATATAAAAGCCCCCTTAAGTTCCATTGTCGGATACTTGGATCTGTTACGCCACCCGTCCGGAAAAAACTCTCCAAACAAGACAGAAGAATACCTAATCCCCATGGTACACTCTGCAGAGCACGTTATGGAACTACTGGCCAATCTGCTGGAATATTACCGTCTGGAAGCACAAAAAGTGGAACTGAATCCTTCGCCCACTCCCATCAGACAGCTCTTTGAAGATGCACTGGCTGTTTTTGCCCCGGCTGCCGGAAAAAAGGGAATTGCCCTACATTTGAAAACAGATATCCCGGCCCATACGTACCTTATAACAGACCCTCTGCGCCTACGACAGATAGTGATGAACCTGCTGTCCAATGCCGTCAAGTTTACAGAAAAAGGACAAATAAGCTTATACGTTTTCTTAGAGGGGAAAGAGTTGTTCTTTTCTGTTTACGATACAGGAATTGGCATTTCCCCCAAAGCCAAACAGCTTATTTTTGAAGAGTTTACGCAACTGGAACACACAAACAACATTGCAAAAGAAGGCATGGGACTGGGACTATCCATTGTTAAACGCACCGTAGACCTGTTTAAAGGCAGCATTTCCATTTTCCAAAACAAAGATAAGGGGAGCACATTCAGCGTAACCATACCTGTACAGGTTACAGACGCGCTTTCTGAACTTGCAGACCCGCCTGAAACCTCAGATATCCTAACGGCAGAGGCCGCTTCTGCTACAGATAAATTGTCTTCCGGCCCGTTGCGCGTACTGATAGTTGACGACGACCCGTCACAACGCACCCTTTTGCATGAAATGCTTCGCATGTTAGGACACCTAGCCGCCACCGCTCAAGGAACACAACAGGCCATTGCACTACTAAAAACCCTGCCTATAGACGTGGTGCTAACGGACATTCAAATGCCTAACGAAGACGGTTTTTGTCTGTTGGAAGCAGTCCGGGCTTTAAAAGACATTCCCGTAATTGCCGTAACGGCAGAAGGTATGTATCCGTCCTACCATTATACAAACAAAGGATTTACGGCACATTTGCCAAAGCCGTTTACTTTAGACCGACTGGAAAAGCTTTTAACAGGCATCCCTTCTCCGAATACCCACAACCTATTTTCTTTGTCTGAAATGGGACGTATGCTGGATGCAGATTTAGAAGCCGTAATACAAGTTTTACAAGTATTTTACACTACAGCCCGGCAAGCTTTAACTTCCATGGAAGAAAGTCTGGAGTCTAAAGATTACGAGCAGATTGCCGTTCTTGCCCATAAGATGCTCCCCATGTTCCGTCAATTGCACGCCTCTTTGGCAAATGACCTGGCTATGCTGGAGCGTGCCGGTGGAAAAGCCCCCGAGAAAGTAAAAAAAGTGATACAACAAGCGCGCGATTTACTCCATATTATAGAGCTTCATTTTATTGTATAGCGTTTTACGGTCAATGCCCAACAACCGAGCTGCCTTCGTTTTGTTGTTTCGTGTACGGGCAAGCGCTTCTGTTATCATCTGGCGCTCGTGTTGTTCTTTCAAGGTCTGGGCATCTTGTCCCGGAGTCTGAGGTACTACCTCTTTAAAAGACAGGTTGTGAATTTCTTCGGGTAAATCGGTAGCCAACACTTGCGGCCCTTCGCTTAGCAAGACCGTACGCTTAACCACATTTAACAACTCGCGCAAGTTCCCCCTCCAATCGTATGCTAACATAAGTTCTTGTGCTTCAGGGGCAAATCCTTTGATCTTCTTGTTCATTTGTCGGTTAGCATACTCCAAAAAATGACCGGCAAACAACAGGATGTCTTGCCCGCGGTCTTTCAAAAGCGGCATATTCAACTGAAATTCATTGATTCTGTGATACAGATCTTCCCGGAACTTGCCCTGCTCTATCATCTCTTTCAAATCTACATTAGTAGCTGTAATGATTCGGATATTTACTTCTATAAACTTAGAACTGCCCACCGGTTTTATAACCCCTTCCTGTAAGGCACGTAAGAGCTGCATTTGGATATCGGTAGAAAGGTTTCCCACCTCGTCCAAAAACAACGTTCCTCCGTCTGCCATTTCAAAGGCTCCTTTTTTGTCACCTATGGCACCGGTAAACGACCCTTTTATATGTCCAAACAATTCACTTCCTGCCAAGTCCCTGGGAATGGCTCCGCAATCGAGTGCCACAAAGGGTTCTTCGCGTCGCAGGCTGTTCTGATGAATGTGGTTGGCCACGTATTCTTTTCCTGTGCCGCTGGCTCCGGAAATAAGTACCGATAAGAAAGTAGGTGCTACCAACATCATGTGTTCGTACAACTTCTCAGAAGCTACACTCTCTCCTTTTATAAAAGGTATACGTTCATGTGGTCGGTCTTTCTTCTTAATGATTTCATCTATTTTCTCCCGCAGCAACACCGGATCCACCGGTTTTTCCAAATAATCGGCAGCCCCCAGCCTTATGGCCTGTACCGCCGTATGGATATCTGCATACCCTGTCATTATAAATACGGCACTGTCGGGCGACGTTTCACGTATCCATTGTAAAAGTGCGAGTCCTTCTGTGTCGGGAAGACGCAAATCTGAAAGAATAATATCGTACACCCCGGCCTGTACTGCCTTCATGGCTTCTCCTGCAGAGAGCACACTTTCCGCCCTGTACCCGGCCTTGGTTAGCCAAGTTCTTAACAGAGAATTAAAAGCGGCGTCATCTTCAATGATCAATATTTTAACCATACATGCAAATGTAAAAAATATTTTTATGTATCTTTGCGGCATCATGAGAGGCACTGTATTAACAATTTTCGTTTTTGTAGCCCTACTGCTGTGGGGAGGAAGTGCTGTGTATGCACAAACATTCACAAAGCTCTTTAACATAGCTGTCAGAATTGATATCGACATGGAGGGAGGTGTTCAACCAGGCAAGATTGAAGTGATACAAGAGCAAAACCTTTTTTTTGGCAATGTATTAAGGGTTGCCAGTGGCGAAAATAAGGTAACCATTCAAGCCTCTGCCAATCCTCAGCCTAGTGCCACGTACGGTACCGCTCTGTTGGATCTCTCTGCCATGAGGGCTGCCAAGTTCAAAGTAGCAGGACAAGCAAACTACAATGTACAGGTAACCTTAAGCAGTAATAATATAAATCTGACCCGGCAGGGTGGGAATTCTATAGCCCTTTCGCTCACCTTACCAGGCGGCACATCAAACATCACCCTGAATCTTGATAGTAATGGCATCAGCTATTTTTACGTTGGAGGCACCGCAACGTACTCTGCAAACAACCCCAGAGGAACTTATACAGGAACTTTTAACGTAACAGCCAATTATAACTAATCCCCGCCAAATATTTTCTTTTTTCTTTCATTTTTCCATCCGGGCTTCTCCTTATTTCTAATATAGTAATAGAACAATACACGGGTTTTGTTGATAAAAATGAGGTGTATGTTGAAAACATTTTTTTTCATGCACCGGCAACATACTTTTGTCATGCGTTCAAAAAAACAGAAATTATTTTTTAGTTAAAAACCATTTAAATACTCTCATTCATTATGAAAACAACATTAAAAATTTTCGCTCTCACAGCAACACTCTTCGGATTCGCAACCATTTCTTTCGCACAAAACGAAGCAACAGCTTCAGCAAATGCCGGTGCCAAAGTTATCGAAGTAATAAAACTGACTAAAAATGTTGACTTAGAATTTGGCAACATCGTCTCAGGGGCAGGCACAGTAGTTATAGCACCAGAGGCAGGAGTAACAAGAACCGGTACGGAAGCACTTATTGCTATCAGCACCGCAGACAGAACTCCAACAGCAGCTAAGTTTACTGTAACGGGAGAAACGGGTTGGAAGTATTCTATCGCAATCCCAACTGAAAGTATAGACCTAGAGCACGTAACTGACGATTCTGCAACAATGACGGTAAACGCTTGGGCTCTTAGCTCAACCCACACTGCTGAGCACAACGTTATATCAGGTACCGCAACTGCCAATGAGTTTTATGTTGGAGCAACTTTAAATGCAAATGCTAATCAAAAAGCAGGCGTATACCACGGATCATTTGACGTAACCGTAACTTACGAATAATCCAACACAGCATATTTCCCCGGTCGCTCCTTTCTAATGAATGGAGCGTTCCGGGGAAACTTTTAGAAAAAAAAGAACTAAAACGATAAACAATCCAATCATGAAAAAGCTCACTCTTACACTTATTTTTGGTCTGCTGTTTGCCGGGTTTACCGTGAGTCTTCAAGCCCAGGTAAGCAC
>JAAZIA010000019.1 GCA_012510445.1 Bacteroidales bacterium | reverse complement strand
TTTGGATTTGAGTATTGGCGGAGGCTATTCTTCCGTGGTGTTGAACGAAGAAGCAGCCGAGCCGGCATTTTACGCCGTAACGGCAGGTGTGAGCATTCCGCTGAAATTCTCCAACGCAAACAAGGGAGAATTGAATGCGGCACGCTTTGAAGCCGAACAGAGTGACCGGCAATACAAAGCCGTAGAACTGGAAATCGGAACCCGCGTGTTGCAAAAATACGCTCGCTATACGGCTGCTTTGCAATGCGTAGAGCAGTTTAACAAAGGTTTACTGAAGCAGTCGGAAGACATTTTACAAAAAATCATCTACAGCTACGAATACGGAGAAACGAGCATTTTGGAAGTACTCAATGCCCAAAGAACGTACAACGAAGTGCAAGAAGGGTATTATGAAGCGTTGTTCGATTGTTCCGTGGCTTTGGTAGAGCTGGAACGTGCCTGTGGCGTATGGGACATTGAAATTTGAGTAACCGTTTTTTGCAGGTAAGTAAACGCAGCAATGCCTACGACAATGTTGGCAATAAATCCGGCCCACATGACCCCGGGCAACTCTATAATTTTAGAGCCAACCCAGGCCAGCGGAACGAAAAGTCCGAAGGTGCGTACGGCTATAAAAAATATGGAGGGGTAAGGTTTATTAAGTCCGTTGTAAGCCGAGGTGCTTAGCATAACCAAGCCTTGAAAACCGTAGCTGCCGCCAACAATCAGAAAATACTTGCGTGCAATATCAACAACCTGTGGGTCTTTTGTAAAGATTCCGGCAATGGTTCCTGCAAAGAGCAGCAACAAAAGAAAAACCATACCTCCCCACAGCAACGAAAAGCTTCTGGCATAGCGCAAGGCTCTTTTGATTCTTGGGTATTGGTGGCTGCTGTAATTCTGTCCAATAAAAATAATCATCACCGTACTGAGCGACGAGATGACCATAAGCGCAAACATTTCTACGCGGGAGGCTACTCCAAAGGCCGCCATGGCTTCCTTTCCAAAGGCCGAGACTATGCGGGTGATCACGGCCAACGACAACGGTGTGATGAGCAACCCAAGAGTGGCAGGTGCAGCAATATAGAGTACCTTTCTCCATACTCCGGTAACAGCTTTGAGCGAACCAAAGCGGAACGTAATGAGCTTTTCTCGTTTAGAAAGTATTACTAACACAACTACCATGCTCACGCTCCGTGCAATAACGGTAGCCAAGGCAGCCCCTTTTACTCCCATAGCGGGGAACGGTCCCAATCCAAAAATAAGCAACGGGTCCAGGATGGTATTAATTACAGCAGAAGCCAGCATGGTCATACCGGGAGTAAAAGTGTCTCCGGTAGCGCGGATGATGTTGTTTCCTACCATGGGCAGAACTACAAAGAGTACCCCCATGTACCAAATGGACATATAATCGTGGATGTATTCCAGGATGTTTCCCTCTGCCCCCAGCATAGTAAACAAAGGTCTGATTGTAAAGAGGCCCAGCACCACAAAAAGTACCACCATAAGCATGCCCAGCAGCAGGGCGCTGCTGGCCATAATTTTCATTTGGTTTTTTTCTGTGGCGATGATGTTGCGCGATACGAGCGAACTGGTCCCTATACCAATGCCTTGGGCAATGCCGTTGAGAAACATGATAACCGGAAAAGTATAGCTTATGGCGGCCAAAGGTTCTACCCCCAGTCTTCCCAGGAAAAACGTATCGGTAAGGTTAAAGATGACCATGCCTATCATGCCAAAAAGCATGGGCCAGGTAAGGGAAAGGAGCTGTTTTCCTATGCTTCCTTGTGTAAGATTACGATTCAGATTACTCATTTAAAAAAGCGTTTCCGGAAATTTGAGGCTGCTAGATACTAAAATTTAAGCAATGGGCAAAACCGGAAGCTATGAAACATTTTTTTTTGTATCTTGCAATCATTCTAAACAATCACTTAAAAAAAATATTTTATGGGAAAAGAAGGAATCAGAGTATCGTCTGTAGACGTTGAAAAATTGCTAGAAATGCTTAACGGCGCCCTGGCAGAAGAGTGGCTGGCTTATTACCAATATTGGATTGGAGCAAGGGTCATGGAAGGTCCCATGCGGAGTGAAGTGGAAGCCGAGTTGCTGAAACATGCAGATGAAGAACTGGAACATGCAGAAATGGTAGCCGAAAGAATTGTTCAACTGGGAGGAACTCCTGTGACCAATCCGGCAGACTGGACAAAATATGCCCGCTGCGCATACGAAGACCCCACAGATCCCTATATTGAGAGGATTCTGGAACAAAACCTGGTAGGTGAAAGATGTGCTATTCAACGGTACCAGGAGATTGCTAATTTTACAAACGGTAAGGACCATGCTACGCACAGGATGGCGGTACAGATTTTGCACGACGAGCTGGAGCACGAAGAAGATATTGAAGCCTGGCTTATAGATCTGGAGCACCTGAAAAGGTTGTGGAAAGACCAGAAGTAATACGCTTAGTAGCGTTACAGCCATACCATAGTATACGGGTTGCAGGTCCCTTTGCCTGTAACCCTTTTTTACCCTTATAACTGTAGACAAGAGTATGGATAAAGAATTTTTAACACTGGCAGCAGAAGAAGCTATACAAAGTGTTACCAACAATCTGGGAGGTCCCTTTGGTGCTGTCATAGTACAGAACGGACAGGTTATTGGCAAAGGAACCAATCGGGTAACTTCTACCAACGATCCAACGGCCCATGCAGAAATTGTAGCCATACGGGAGGCATGCAGGAATACAAAAAGCTTTCACCTTTCCGGTGCTGTTCTGTATACCAGCTGTGAACCGTGTCCCATGTGCTTGGCCGCTATATACTGGGCAGGCATACAAACCGTGTACTATGGTGCAGACAAAGAAGACGCTAAAAACATGGGGTTTGACGATAAATTTATATACGAGCAACTTGTATTGCCGATAGAAGAAAGGGAAGTTTCCATGGTTCGTCTGGAAGTTCCAATGGTAAAGGAATTGCAAAAAATTTGGGAAGAAAAAGAAGATAAAATACCGTATTAATTCAAGATCGTTATGTATAAGCATCTTTTTGGACCGGTTCCGTCACGCCGCCTGGGCATGTCTCTTGGGGTAGACATGGTGCCTAAAAAAGTATGTTCTCTGGATTGTATCTATTGTGAAGTAGGTAAGACAACAGATCTTACGGCGTTACGAAAAGAATACGTGCCCGAGCAAGAAATCATAGCAGAACTGAACGATTTTTTTTCACGCCACCCCGATCCGGAAATCATTACGTTTTCCGGGTATGGTGAACCTACACTCAACATAGCTATTGGAGGGATCATTCGTTTCTTGAAAGAGAAACGCCCGCATTTACCTGTGGCAGTACTTACTAACGGTACGCTCATGGGAGATGAGCAGGTACGTAAAGCTCTGCTGGCTGCAGATTATGTGCTTCCTTCCCTAGATGCGGCAACGGAGGAGACTTTCCAAAAGATAAACCGTCCGGAAAACTCATTGGACCTGAAGGACTACATACAAGGGTTGGTAGATTTCAGGAAAAAATACAAAGGAAAAATTTGGCTGGAAGTGTTCATAGTTCCCGGGTACAACGATACAAAACAAGAATTGGATGCTTTAAAAAAAGCCATTCAGCAGATTGCCCCACATGCAGTTCAGCTTAATACATTGGACAGACCGGGAACAGAGGCAGGCATACGAAGTGCCACGCAAAAAGAGCTGGAAAGCATAAAGGAATACTGGGATATTCCGGAAGTGGAAATTGTGAGTGCCGTTGACAGAAAAAGTACAACGGCGTATAGAAAAGATATAGAAAACGTAATTCTAGAGACCATTGTCCGCAGACCCTGCACGCTGGATGATCTGTCTTTGATCACCGGATTGCATGCTAACGAAATTAACAAATACCTGGATGTGTTGGATGCCGAAGGACGTATCCAAACAGAACGGCAGGATCGTGGTCTGTTTTACAAACCAAAATAAATTATGGAAACAATTGCAAAGTGGGTGGAAAAACTCTTGATGGGGTTGGGAGTAACAGAAGTTATGGCTCCTTATTTGAGGATCATTATTTTACTTACGGTATTGGGACTTCTTGCCTGGGGGTTTTACTGCATAACACGACGGATTGTAAAAGGTCCAATCTATAGGTACGTAAAACGTTCCAAGGCAAAATGGGACGATTTGCTTATGGATAACAAAGTGTTTTCCAGCCTAGCACATATTGTACCGGTAGTAATCATCCGTATTGTAACGCCTATCCTCTTCAAGGATTTTGAAAAATTATTGCCGCTGATTGGTAAACTTACAGACATCTATTTGATAGTTGTTATATTAATGGTAATCAGCGCCTTGCTGCGCGTTGCAGAGCAGTTGTTGTCAAAAAATAAAGCCTTTGCAGACAAACCTATTTCCAGTTATTTTCAGCTCATAAACATCATTCTGTACATTGCAGCCGGTATCCTTATCCTATCTATACTTTTGGGAAAATCGCCCGGGTATTTTCTGGGGGCATTTGGTGCCATGACAGCACTCATCATGCTGATTTTTAAGGATACCATCCTGGGGTTGGTGGCCAGTGTACAAATCTCTGCCAACGATATGGTACGTATAGGCGACTGGGTAGAAATGCCCAAGTTCAATGCAGACGGTGACGTAACAGCCATCAACCTGAATACCGTCAAAGTGCAGAATTGGGATAAAACGGTAACTACCATTCCTACCTATTACTTTATTACGGACAGTTTCAAAAACTGGAGGGGCATGAAAGAAAGCGGAGGCAGGCGTATAAAGCGAGCCCTGTACATTAATGCTGCTTCTGTACAATTTGTGGATCCTCAAACGCGGGAGCAATATGCGAAATACCAATTGCTGGAGGAATACCTTGTTACTCGGCAAAAAGAAATTGACGAATTTAACAAGAAACAGAAAGTAGATACGTCTGTACTCATAAACGGACGGCGTATGACAAACATTGGCGTGTTCCGTCATTACGTAATCAATTACCTGCGTAACCACAAAGACATACGTAAAGACATGGCTTTGATGGTCAGGCAACTGAATATTGAAGACCGAGGGATTCCCATTGAGATTTATTGCTTTACAAAAACGACCATCTGGGCTGAATACGAAGAAATCCAATCCGATATTTTTGACCACCTGCTGGCCGCTGTCTCTTTCTTTGGTTTGGAAATATTTCAGCAACCCGGCGGATCTGACATTTCGCGTGCACTATCACGTAAGTAAGCTAGGGAAGGGCCATGAGTTGCATTTGGTGGAGTATTTGCTTTTGCCTTCGGAGGACGTAAGCCGAGGGGTTTAGGGAACTGAAACGGAGAGGGTTGGGAAGCGTGGCGGCAATCAGGGCTGCCTGTTCCCCGGTAAGGCGCAAGGCCGACGTGTTGAAATGCTGCCGTGCCACGGCCTCGGCCCCATAAATGCCTTTGCCCATCTCAATGGAATTCAGGTACACTTCCAAGATTCTTTCTTTGCTCCAGAAAAGTTCAATAAGGAAAGTGAAGTACGCTTCCAATCCTTTTCTGAACCAAGAACTTTTGGGCCAAAGAAAAACGTTCTTTGCCGTTTGTTGCGATATGGTGCTGGCTCCCCTGGGGCGCCGCCGTGTAAGATTTTCTTTTCTAGCCTTTTGTATTTGCTCTATATCAAAACCTTTGTGCTCAAAAAAACGTTGGTCTTCCGAGGCTATAACGGCTTGTATCAGATGTTTGGAAATATCATGCAGAGAGACCCATGTGTGATGTTTAACGTAGGCTTCTTCTGTTTTTCTATACTCCAAGGCACGAAGGCCCATAAGCGGAGTGAAGCGCACAGGTATATACTTGTACAGTACAACGGAAAACACACTTAGAAAAAAAAGTCCCCAAACAAGGCAAAGTAAAAGCCGGAGGGGCTTTTTAACATGTTTTGATGAAGTGAAGTAATGACCACGTTTCGTTTTCTTTTTGTTCATACAAAGTAAGCCCGTTTTTTTGGGCAGTTTCTATCAATGCGGGTACGTCTTTAGTATAAAAACCACTGATCAACAAATGGCTTGTTCCCGGTTCCAGTCCGCGCGAGAGTGTATCCATTTCTTGAGAAAGGATGTTGCGGTGGAGGTTTGCCAAGATCATTCCATACCTTCCTGCTTGAATAAAAGAAGCGTCTGTGTGATAGATGCGCAAGTTTTCCTCTACGCCGTTCAGACGTGCATTTTCTCTGCAGGAATGTATGCTGCGCCTGTCGTTGTCCAGGGCGTGAATCGGTAGAGCAGCTCCCATTTTTGCAGCTAGTATAGCCAGAACCCCCGTACCCGTTCCCAGGTCTGCTATTCTTCTGTTTTTAATGTGCCCCTCTTTATCCAGGGTAAGCAAACTTTCCAACATCATAAACGTAGTAGGGTGGTGACCGGTACCAAAGGCAAGTTGGGGTTTGATTATCAGCTTGTAGGCAACCGGTGGCCATACAGGAACCATAGAGCCTTCACCGGTAGAGCGAATACTACAGCCTTTTCCTGTTTCCAGCACTATGGGATGGAAGCGAATTTCCCAGTCTGCATTCCAGTTTTCATTGACTATATACTCTTTGGTATAGCTTGCCATACCATACGTATCCAATATAAGTTTAAGATGTGGTTCATTAAAATCTTGGATCGGGATATAGGCTTTCAGACTGCTGTCTTCTGAAAGAAAACCTTCGTAATTGATTTGTGCCAGTTCTGCAACCAGAATTTCTTCTATTTCTTCTTTTTGAAGTTCAATAGGTATGCTTACTGCTATATATTCCATAATAGTTTCAAGCAAACGAACTGGCAATGGCCAGGAAATCATCTGCTGTAAGCGATGCTCCTCCAATGAGCCCACCGTCTATATCCGGACAAGAGAACAGCTCTTTTGCATTCGATGGTTTGCAGCTGCCACCGTACAGAATGGGGGTGACTTGTGCCGCTTCTGCAAAAGTTTGTGCCAAAAAAGAACGAATAAATTCGTGCATTTCCTGTGCCTGATCTGCAGAGGCTGTTTTACCGGTGCCAATAGCCCATACGGGCTCGTAAGCTATGATAACCCTTTGGTAGTCCGCAGGATCAAGCGGACAGATGACTTCTCGCAATTGCGAAGCTACTACTTGAAAGTGCATGTCTTTTTCACGGTCTTCCAGGCGTTCCCCCACACAGAAAATGAGGCTCATACCGTTGGCCAGCACCTGATTTATTTTGCTTAGTAACACCCGGTCATTTTCCTGATAGTAGGTACGGCGCTCCGAGTGTCCAACAATTACATACTCACAGGGAACTGAGGCAAGCATGGTAGCAGATACTTCTCCTGTAAAAGCTCCACCCGGTTCTTCTGCACAATTTTGTGCAGCCAGTGAAACTGCTTTTTGATTTTCCAGAAGCCGTGATACGGGAAAAAGATGAGTGAAAGGTGGGGCTATGACTAAGTCTACGCCCTTGGGAATCCGGTTAGTTTCCAACAAAATTTCTTTTGTCAGTTGAATGCCTTCAGCCACTGTAGTATTCATTTTCCAGTTTCCGGCTACTATTTTCTTTCTCATGATACAAAGGTAAGAAAAGGATTGGTTTTTTGGCGATTAATACCTACTTTTGCAGCCCTTTATAAGATCAATACTATGAATATCACTAAGAAACAATTGGATGACCTTTCCTTGCAGATAACCGTTTCCATGAAAGAGGACGATTACAGTGAAAAAGTAAGGAAAGCTTTGCAAAACATACGTAGAAAACTAGAAATTAATGGTTTCAGAAAAGGAATGGTTCCCATAGGGATGGTACAGAAGATGTATGGTAAATCTACCCTGTTGGAACAGGTACATACTGTGGTGTCTGAGGGACTTAACGATTATATGAAGAAAGAGGAAATTCATATCATAGGAGAACCTCTGGCCTCTGAAGATCAAGACCAGATCAATTGGGACGTAGATAAAGAGTTCTCGTTTACATTTGACCTTATGCTGGCTCCAAAAGTGGAGGTTGCCGTAAATGAAAAAGTAAAGATTCCTTATGTGCAGAAAAAAATTACAAAAAAACAGAAGGAGGAATATAAAAAAGGGTTGCTTGATCAGCATGGAACCATGGTAGAAGTAGAGAAAATAGAACAAGATGATTTTCTGAAAGTAGATCTTCAGCAGGGAGAACGAACCATTGTAGATACGTATCTGAATTTGAAAACTATTGAAAAGAAAGAAGAGAAAAAGCTCTTTTTGGGAAAAACCATTGACAGTACCGTAACAACTAATATAAACACCCTGCTTCCTAAAGAGGCAGAAAGAGCCGCACTTTTACAGATCAAACCGGAAGAGTTGAAAGACGAAGAAAACCCGGAATTTGAATTTACTATTAAAGAAATCAAAAGGTTTGTTCCGGCACAAGAAAATCAAGAGTTGTACGATAAGCTTTACGGTCCCGGAAACGTTACTTCAGAAGAAGCCTTCCTAGAAAGAATTACAGAACAGATAGAGCGGAATAACAAAGGAGAAAGTGACTACCATTTTGCACAAGAGGTGAAAAAAAGATTGGTAGAACAAGCCGCTATAAAGCTACCGGAAGAATTACTTAAACGCTGGCTGTACGAAGGGAACGAAGGGAAATTTACTATGGAACAAATAGAAAAAGACTTCCCGGCTTTCTTGGAAGATTTTCGCTGGCAACTGGTAAGGGAGGCCGTTATGAAACAAGGGGAATTGAAAGTAGAGAAGGATGACATGATAGAAAGCGCCATGGTCATGGCACGTTATCAATTTGCTATGTACGGGCTGGTAGACGTTTCTGATGAGCATTTGGTCAAATTTGCAGAAAGTATGTTGGCCAACGAAAAGGAGGCCAGGAACCTGTACGAGCGGGCAGAAGAAAATAAAGTTATTTCGTATATTCGCAATAACGTATCTGTAGAGATTAAAGAAGAATAACTAATGACTGAATTTGAAAAATATGCCATACGGCATATGGGTATCAGCAGCATGAGCTTGCACAGATATCAATCTTTATACGGGAGCGCGCAAAGCTCCATTACGCCGTACATTATTGAGGAACGAAAGCTGAACGTAGCTCAGATGGATGTTTTTAGCCGACTGATGATGGACCGCATTTTATTTTTAGGGGTCCCTATAGTAGATCAGGTGGCTAACATTGTGCAGGCGCAGCTTCTTTTTCTTGATTCAACAGATCCCGGAAAGGATATTCAACTGTATATAAATTCTCCCGGTGGTTCTGTAACGGCAGGCTTGGGTATTTACGATACCATGCAACTGGTGCGTTCAGAAGTAGCTACCATATGTACGGGTCAGGCCGCTTCTATGGCTGCTGTACTTTTGGCTTCGGGAACGCAAGGCAAACGTTCGGCCCTGCCACATGCTCGGGTAATGATCCATCAGCCTGTGGGAGGTGTGGAAGGGCAGGCAGCCGATATGGCTATAGCCGTGAAAGAGATATTGGAGTTACAGGAACAGCTGTACCAAATATTAGCAGAGCATACGGGTAAACCACTGGAGCAAATCAGGAAAGATGCCGACAGGGATTTCTGGATGCGTGCCACAGATGCAGTCTCTTACGGGATTATAGATGAGGTGTTGAAGAAATCTAAAAAATAATGCAAAAAAAACCGCTGGATACAGATCATTGTTCTTTTTGCGGTAGGTCCAGCAAAGAAATAGGGATGCTCATTACGGGCCTTCATGCCTCTATATGTGAAGAGTGCTTGACAGATGCTTCGGTGGTACTGGAAGAAATGTACGGTACGGCAAAAAAATACCGTGGTGCCGGAAGGAGCAATGTCTCTGAAGAACATGAGCACTACGACCTGTCCATGACGCCTGCACAAATTCACGAACACCTGAATCAATACGTTATTGGTCAGGAACAAGCCAAAAAGTTCCTTTCTGTGGCAGTGTATAACCACTACAAAAGGATTCGGGCAGGCGTGGAATCCTCTGTAGAAATTGACAAGTCCAACGTTTTGCTGGTAGGACCTACGGGTACCGGAAAAACATTGCTGGCCAACACCATTGCAAAAATGTTGAACGTGCCTTTTGCTATTGTAGATGCAACGGTACTTACAGAAGCAGGGTATGTGGGGGAAGATGTGGAAAGTATGCTTACTCGGTTGTTGCAAGCGGCCGATTACAACGTTAGCAAGGCAGAACAAGGCATTGTCTTTATTGACGAAATAGATAAGATTGCCCGTAAAAGCGATAATCCGTCCATTACAAGAGATGTGTCGGGAGAAGGAGTACAGCAGGCACTGCTTAAACTGTTGGAGGGTACGGTAGTTACGGTACCGCCTCAAGGCGGACGTAAGCATCCGGAACAACACTTGATCCCGGTAAATACAAAGAACATACTGTTCATATGTGGTGGAGCCTTTGAGGGTATTGAACAAAAAATAGCACAACGTTTAAACACCCGGGTTGTAGGGTACGGACAAGCAGAAAAGAGAGATAAAATAGACCTGAATAATTTGATACAGTACGTTACTCCTCAGGATTTAAGATCTTATGGGCTTATTCCGGAAATTGTGGGACGTTTGCCCGTGGTTACGTACTTAAATGCACTGGGTAGAGAGGCGTTGAGAGCCATACTTGTAGAGCCTAAAAATGCGCTTATAAAACAATACAAACACCTGTTTGCATTAGACGGTATCCAAATGATCATAAACAACAATGTGTTGGATTACATTACAGATACTGCTTATGATTTTAAGATGGGAGCCAGGGGGTTGCGATCCATATGCGAAGCCATTATGGTAGACGCTATGTACGACACGCCGTCGTCGGGGAAAAAATCCCTACGTATCACATTGCCTTATGCTAAGAAACGTGTAGAACAAATGAGAAAAATTATATAAACCGGATATTATGAGTGAAATTAAAGATTTTATTGGCCAAAATTCCAACCGCTTTTTGGAAGAACTATTCACCTTATTGCGTATTCCCTCTGTAAGCTCCCAGAAGGAACATACAGAAGATATGCACACATGTGCATTGAAGTACGCAGAATTTCTAACCAAAGCCGGGGCAGACAATGCAAAAGTGTATCCTACTACCGGTCATCCGGTAGTCTATGCAGAAAAGATCATTGATCCGGAAAAACCAACCGTCCTGGTGTATGGACATTATGATGTGCAGCCTGTGGATCCTATAGAACTGTGGGATTCTCCCCCTTTTGAACCGGAAATCAGAGACGGAGCCATATACGCACGCGGTGCCAACGATGATAAAGGACAATCTTTTATGCACGTCAAGGCTTTTGAATATTATATGGCCGACAACAAACTTCCTTGTAACGTGAAATTTCTGATAGAAGGGGAAGAAGAAATTGGGTCTCCTTCGTTGGGACAGTGGGCAGAAGAACACAAAGAGTTATTGGCCTGTGATGTGATTCTTGTTTCCGATACTACCATGATCAGTGAGAAAGTACCCTCCATTACTACCGGTATGCGTGGCCTCGCTTATATGGAAGTAAAAGTAACAGGTCCCGATAAAGATTTGCACTCGGGACATTATGGAGGAGCCGTTGCTAATCCCATAAACGTGCTTTGCAACATGATTGATCGTTTGATTGACGATAAAGGCAGAATTACCGTACCTGGTTTTTACAACAATGTAGTAGAGCTAACAGAAGAAGAAAGAGCTATGTTGGGACGTGCTCCCTTTGATGAAAATGAATATATGGAGTCTGTTGGTGTAAATGCATTAATAGGAGAAGAAGGGTATACTCCATTGGAAAGAACGGGGATCAGACCTTGCCTGGATGTGAACGGAATTTGGGGAGGGTATATAGCAGAAGGTGCCAAAACCGTACTTCCTTCCTTTGCTCAGGCCAAAATATCCATGCGCCTTGTTCCTAACCAAGACCATAAAGTCATAGCAAAACTGTTTGCAAAGCATTTCAAATCGCTGGCTCCTGCCGGAGTTACCGTAGAAGTTGAAGAACATCATGGAGGACAAGGATTTTTGGCTCCTATAACTTCTTCCGTTTACAAGGCAGCTGCTAAAGCAGTAGAAGAAGTCTATGGAATAGAGCCGGTACCCAGCAGGGGAGGAGGAAGTATCCCTATCTTGGCTACGCTTGAAAATATACTGCAAGCTCCGCCTTTGCTTATGGGCTTTGGGTTGGAAAGAGATACCATTCACTCTCCCAATGAAAGCTACTTGTTAAGCCAGTTCTACAAGGGTATTGAATCCATTATCTTATTCTACAAGTATTATACACAAGAATAGATATTATGAACGTATTTATCATCCTCTTTTCTCTTGCAACTCTGTTGCAGGAGGGGGAACTTGTACGTTTTTCTGCCAATTTTGATTCCGGTAGCCTGGGAGAAATAAAGTTAATAGATTCTGTATGGGTACGCCCTTCACGTACCGACTCTGTACTTCATCTTTCTTATGAAGTTATATCACGGCTGGACCCCTACAATCCGGCCAATCCCGATTTGCCGCCAAGCGGTCGTTGGTTTTATTTTTTAATGGAAAACGTAAAGGGTAAACATATTTACCTGAACTTTAAAAATACAGATCCCAAACGAGCCGTGTATTCGTATGACGGAATAAATTTTGAAAGATTCCCCCATTACCAGGCTTCTATGCGCAAGGTGTCTGCTTTATTTGGGCAAGATTCTGTTTACATTGCCTATTTTATTCCGTACGGTTGGGAACGGTTGCAGGAGCGATTGACACACTGGACAGCTACAGAACACGTTACTATGGATACGCTGGGGACGAGTATGCTGGGGTTTCCCATTCAGATGTTGACCATTACAGACCCCGGCGTTCCCAAAGAGGATAAGAACACCGTTTGGCTCCATGCCAGGGTACATCCGAGCGAATCACCGGCCAATTGGCAATTGGAAGGCTTGCTTGACCGCCTGACAGAAGATTCTGCTGTAGCACGTGAATACCGCAGGAAAGGGATTTTTTATGTAGTTCCGTTTACCAATCCCGATGGGGTGTATGGAGGGTACTCCCGTTCCAATGCACGGGGGATCAATCAGGAAATCAACTGGGATCATCCTGATTCCTTGACTTCTGTAGAGGTGGAGGCATTGCGCCGCAGGATGGAAGATTTAACCCAAGAACATCCTTTTGACTTGGTTCTGAATATGCACGCTCAATCCGACGATAAGGCCAGTTATTACATTCATACAGAAGAGTCTACTTCCCCGGAATACCACAAGAGGGCTATGCGTCTGGCTTATCTGACAACAGATGAGAATCCATATTTTTTCCCGGAAGATATGTTTTATTCTTCGCCGGCCCCACGTTACGTAGAAGGATGGCTTTGGAACAGGACCCAAGGAAGTACATTGGCATTAACTATTGAAATGCCTTATTTTTTTTATAATGAAAAACCGGAAAACGAATGGGTTACTTTGGAGTCTCTCAAAGAAAACGGGACAATTCTGCTCCGGGCCGTATCGGATTACCTGGGATGGGATATTCCCGGACGCCATATCCTGAAAGGAACGGAACGCAGAAATAAAACGGTGTACCGGTATCCCCTGTTGCCTGCTGGTGCTTATAACCTGTATATATGGGACAATGCCTGGGTGCTGTACGACACGTACATTAAGGATCGCCCCGCCGGTTTTCGTTACGTAATCCGGTCATACAATGGTCGTTACAGAGGACCCCTACGCGTAAGCATACGGCTGCACAACACAAAATAAATTTGTAAGCGAAATAACCCTCTAAGTTCTTTACTTGGCGTAATTAACGGCGCGTGTTTCTCTTATTACGGTAATTTTAACTTGACCGGGGTACACCATCTCGTCTTGTATTTTTTTAGCAATGTCTTGTGATAGCATCTCGGCCTGCTGGTCATTGACCTTTTCAGATCCTACAATAACGCGCAGCTCTCTGCCGGCCTGTATGGCATAGGTCTTGGTTACTCCCGGGTAAGAAAGCGCAAGGTCTTCCATACCTTTTAGGCGTTTGATATACGACTCTATCACTTCTCTTCGAGCACCGGGACGGGCTCCCGATATGGCGTCTCCCACCAAAACAAGTGGGGCAATGAGGGAAGTCATTTCCATTTCTTCATGATGGGCACCAATGGCGTTGCATACTTCCGGTCTTTCTTTGAATTTTTCTGCCAGACGCATTCCTAAAATGGCGTGGGGCAATTCCGGGTCTTCATCAGATACTTTTCCTATATCGTGTAGTAGGCCGGCTCTTTTTGCCAACTTGGCATTCAATCCCAGTTCAGCAGCCATAATGGAACAGAAGTTGGCTACTTCCCTGGAGTGTTGCAACAGGTTTTGTCCGTAAGAAGAGCGGTACTTCATTTTACCTATCATCCTTATCAGTTCTGCATGCATACCGTGAATACCCAAATCAATACAGGTACGTTTGCCCGTTTCTACAATTTCTTCTTCCAGTTGTTTCTGAATTTTGCCCACTACTTCTTCTATTCTGGCCGGATGAATACGTCCGTCTGTTACCAGCTGATGAAGTGCCAGTCTGGCTACCTCGCGGCGAACGGGGTCAAAAGCAGAGAGAAGGATGGCTTCCGGGGTATCGTCCACTACAATTTCTACACCGGTTGCCGCTTCTAATGCACGTATGTTACGACCTTCCCGACCAATGATACGGCCTTTGATCTCATCACTTTCAATATTAAATACCGTGACGGCATTCTCTATAGCCGTCTCTGTAGCTACCCGTTGAATGGTGTTAATGACCACCCTTTTGGCTTCTTTTCCTGCCGTAAGACGGGCCTCGTCCATGGCTTCACTTATATACGACATAGCCTGGACGCGTGCTTCTTCTTTCATATTTTCCAGCAGTACGGCTTTGGCTTCTTCTGCAGACATGCCGGCTATGCTTTCAATTTTATCAATTTGCTGCAACCTTAATTTTTCGTACTCCTCTACTTTTCTTTCTGTCAGCTCTATTTGTGTAGCCAGCGTTTCTCTCATGGCCGTAACCTCTTTGTTCTTACGCTGAAGCTCAGCATGGTTTTGGTTCATGGTGATTTCCCGTTGCTTTAACCTGTTTTCTATTTGAGAAACCTTGTGGTTACGTTCTGTAATTACCTGTTCATGTTCTGCCTTTAATTGTAAAAATTTTTCTTTGGCTTGAAGGATTTTCTCTCTTTTTATATTTTCTCCTTCCATTTCTGCCTCTCTCAAGAGGGTGCCGGCCCTTTTCTTAAGGATCACACTTCTGAAGAAAACATACCCCAGTGTAAATCCCGCTATCAGGCCTATGGCTGCTATAATATATGGTTCCATAATAGTTATAGTTGGTATATATAATAAAATTAAAAAAGACCCGCTAGCATACCACTATTTAGCAAAAACCCTGATTAAGCAAGGTTTGGAGGATCTGATTATGTCTCAAACTTCCCACGTCCCTAAAACGGAATCCCCCGAAGGGTAACAAAGGGGCCTGTTTTTAACAGTCAAGACACTCCATTAATTTTTACGTGTTGAGTTTCGCAAAGAGCTGGTATGTAACGGGTCAGATTTTTATCTCTCTAAATATTCTCTTAAAAAATTATCGAGTGAAGCAATCTCTGTAGTTATCTTATGTATATCGTCTGCTTTTTCGTGTTTTAACAAACTCAATACAAATTGGAGAGCAGCCATGGCCAGTGCATCTTGTGTGTCCTGGCCCGAATACTTTACATTAAACTGTTCAATCCTTTGGTTGATACGCTGTGCTGCAGCGCGTACTACTTCCTCATCTGTTGCCGCTATGCGTAAGGGGTAGTAGCGGTCTGCTATGCTTATTTTTATAGATAATTTATCTTCACTCATTATTATTGGGTCACCTGTTTAACAATGTCAAACACTTATCAATTTCTCTGATCAGTTTCCCTATTTTTTTCTTTGCTTCTTTAGTGTCTTCGCTAGATGACTGAATGGCTCCGGCCATCTGAAGTTTTTGCACTTTATTGTCTAGTTTTTCTTTTTCTTTCTTATATATATTTAATTCTTCGCTTAAGGTTTGTACTTTACTGTTTAACTCACGGTTTTCTGTTAAAACCCTTTCATGCAGCGATATAAGTGTTTCTATCTTCTGCTTTAACGGTTCAATAATAGCTGCGTGTTGTGGTTTCATAAGTAAAATCCGCTAAACAAAGATAAGGGTTTTTTAATGAAAAAAAAAGAGGTCTGTCAGACCTCTTTTACGTGTTGCATCCCTACCTCTATAGCCTTTTCGTTTAACGGTATAAGGTGGTGATACCTTTCCGGTAACGATTTTCTCAGTCCCTTGATTACGTTCTCTGTTTCCAGGATGGGTTTTACTTTAAGATAAGCTCCCAGAACAACCATGTTGAATACTCTTGACATTTCCATTTTGTTGGCTAAATCAACAGCATCTATGGTGTACACTTTTATATCTTTTCTGGTAGGGTGACGTGAAATTCCATTGGGATCATACAGCAATACACCGCCTTCCTTAATCATGGGTTCAAACTTGTCCATGGATTGCTGGTTAAGCACAATGGCAGTATCACACCATTGAAGGATGGGAGAACTGATCCGTTTGTCACTGATAATTACAGTCACGTTGGCTGTTCCTCCGCGCATTTCCGGGCCGTAAGACGGCATCCAGGTAACTTCTTTATCTTGAATAATTCCTGAATAGGCGAGTATTCTGCCCATAGAGAGGACTCCTTGTCCTCCAAATCCTGCTATAATCAATTCTTCTTTCATATTCATCTATCTTTTATGTCTCCCAGTGGATAGAACGGGAACATGTTTTCAACCATCCAATCATTGGCTTTTACCGGAGATAATTTCCAGTTTGAATTACAAGTTGAAACTACTTCAATGAGTGACGTTCCTTTTTTCTGTGCCGAGTTTTCCAGAGCTTTTTTAATGGCTCTTTTTGTTCTTCTTGCACTTGCCGGAGTGTGTACAGACTGACGTGTTACGTAGCAAGTACCTTCCAGTTGCGCTACCAGCTCTGTAATCTTTAAAGGATGTCCGTTTAGTTCTACGCTCCTTCCGTAAGGCGTTGTAGCGGTTTTCATATCCAAAAGGGTAGTGGGAGCCATTTGGCCTCCTGTCATACCGTAAATGGCATTGTTGATAAAAATGACAACAATGTTTTCACCACGGTTACAGGCGTGAATGATCTCGGCCGTACCTATAGAGGCAAGGTCACCGTCTCCTTGGTAGGCAACTACATACTTATCGGGATATAGGCGTTTTGTGGCAGTAGCCAGCGCAGGAGCTCTTCCGTGTGCTGCTTGTTGCCAGTCAATATTGATGTATTTATAGGCAAAGACAGCACATCCTACCGGTGATACTCCAATGGTTTTATCTTGGATGTCCATTTCTTCAATGACCTCTGCCAGCAATTTATGTACTACACCGTGGCTGCAACCGGGGCAATAGTGCATAACTGTGTCTGTAAGTACCTTGCTTTTGCTATACACAAGGTTTTCAGGTTTGATAATATCTTTAACGTCCATAATGATTGCAATTAAAGGTTGAATTTTTCAGAAAAAGCTTCGAATACTTCCCCGGGAGAGAAGATGGAACCTCCCATTCTGCCGTAAAACTCCACAGGTACTTTACCGTTAACGGCCAGCTTTACGTCTTCTACCATTTGCCCTGCGTTTAGCTCTACAGACATGACTCCTTTCAGTTGGGGCAGCATCTTTTGAATGCCTTCCTCGGGGAACGGAAATAGAGTAATGGGTCTGAGCAGTCCCAGTTTGATTCCTTTTTCACGGGCCATTTCTACGGTGCTTTCACAAATACGGGCAGAGCTGCCAAAGGCAACCAGCATGTATTCTGCGTCTTCGCATTGCAATGTTTCATAACGGACTTCGTTTTCTTTGATCTTCTGGTATTTAGCCTGTAGTCTTAGGTTGATTTCTTCCATCTCAGAAGCTTCCAGCGATAAAGAGGAAATGATGTTTCCGTCACGGTGCGGCTGTTTTCCAACCGTAGCCCAGTCACCGTATTTCTCTGCAATTTCCTGGTCTGTAAGTCGTTTGATCGGCTCACGCAGTTCCACTTTCTCCATCATTTGGCCAATGGCTCCGTCTGACAGAATCATGACCGGAGTACGGTATTTAAAAGCAAGGTCAAAGCTCAGTCCTACAAAATCATACATTTCCTGTACCGATGCAGGAGCTAATACAATCACCTTGTAATCACCGTGTCCACCGCCCTTTACTGCCTGAAAATAGTCTCCTTGAGCAGGCTGAATGGTACCCAGTCCGGGACCTCCACGGATTACGTTTACCACCAGGCAAGGCAATTCCGCACCTGCCATATAGGAGAGTCCTTCGCACATAAGGCTGATCCCCGGGCTGGAAGATGAAGTCATCACCTTTTTGCCGCAGCAGGCACCTCCGTATAACATATTAATAGAAGAAGTTTCACTTTCTGCCTGAAGAACTACCATACCGGTCGTTTCCCAGGGCATCTCTTCCATCAGGGTCTCCATCACTTCGCTCTGGGGGGTAATGGGATAACCAAAATACCCGTCTGCTCCGTACCGGATGGCAGCCAGGGCAATGGCTTCGTTCCCTTTCTTTAATAGTTTTTCTGCCATAATATTCTTTATGTTTAAATTTTTACTCTGTAAACAGTAATTACTGAATCAGGACAGACTATGGCACAGTTGCCACAACCTGTACAAGTATCGGGATTTTCCATATAACAATACGGATATCCTTTGCTGTTAACTTTCTTTGCCAAGGCTATTGTTTGTGTAGGGCAATTGACCACACAAACTCCACAACCTTTGCATTTTTCTGTGTCTACTACTATAGCGCCTTTGATTGCCATATTTTATAATTGTTTAGTTGTTACCATTAATTTCTTACAAATGTATAGTAAATTTTTAAAATATCTTACATTTTATTTGTTAAAAAAGGCAAAACCTTTTTTAACTGCTTCCCAAATCCTGTCACGGCTGATGATAATGGCAATGATAAGCAACGCTGCCATAATAAGCATTCCTTTAGCATTTACCGGCAAGTTTTTGAATCTGGAAATCAGACGTTTAATCATAGTTTTTCGATCCTTATTCTAGCATCAACCGCTACCACTTTTCGGGGAGTTCCCAGAAGTGGATTCAGGTCCATTTCTGCTATTTCCGGAGCTGTTGTACATAATGCAGAAATTCGACAAATGGCCTGAATGAACAAGTCTTCATTCACGCCTTCCTGTCCGCGTACTCCCTTAATAAGTCCATAGCCTTTGAGTCTGTGAACCATGCGTGTAGCTTCTTCTTTAGAGAGCGGGTTTAATCCCGTGCTGATGTCTTTAAGTACTTCCACAAAAATACCGCCTAATCCGCATACAATCGTATGTCCAAACGGAACCTCTCTTTTAGCTCCTATGAATAATTCACGTCCCGAAAGTTGTGCTTGCAGGAGAACAGAGGTACTGTCGGGAATCTTCATCAGCTCCTTGAATGTCTGTCGTAAGGTGTTATGGTCACTTATATGTAAACGAACTCCTCCTACGTCCGATTTATGCACCGGACCAATGACTTTCATTACCAAAGGGTAACCAATTTCTGTAGCTGCTTTTTCCAGCTCACTTTCTTCTCTTACAATCGTTTCCTTAGCCCTGGGTATTCCTGCTGCATCTAGTAATGCAGAAACAAGATCCGGGGTAAGGTACCCTTCCGATGCTTTGTCTATGATGTTGCGGATGGCTTTGTGGTTGATGTCCGGTATGTCTATTTCTTCCTCTGCTGGTGGCGGAGTATTCAGGACTCGAGCTAATGCTTTTCCAAAAACAACTTCATCGGGAAAATAGATTCTGCCTTTTTTCTGAAATTCACGTATTTCTTCTAGAACGTTCCCTGTAGAAGGAAAGATGGGATAGATGGGAAGGCTGCACGTTGACATTTTTTCATGCAACAAATCGTAAACATCATGTACGGGAACGAGCCCCGGAGATCCAAAAATAACAGGAATACCATCTATTTCCGGACATTCTTTTTCAATAAAATCTATGATGTATCCCAGCTGAGCAGCCGTTCCTGTAGCTAGAAAATCAATGGGGTTGGCTGCAGAAGATCCGGGGTACAGGTTCTCTAATAATTTTTTCTGTTGGTCTTCCTGTAAAGTGGGGATATTTACTTTACCTTCCGAAAGGACATCCGTAAGCATGACGGCAGGTCCTCCCGCATGAGTTACTATGCATATATTCTTGCCTTCAGGCACACCCCTAAGCAGGATACAAGCTACGGTAAGAAGCTGATTCCTTCCGTAGCAACGAATGATACCAGCTTTTTCAAACAAAGCGCTTACGGCTACGTCCGGACTGGCAAGGGCTCCTGTGTGTGACGATGCTGCCCGGCTTCCCGCTTCTGATGAACCGGCTTTTATAGCCGCTACTCGGGCTCCTTTTCTGTACAAAGAAGCAGCATGCTTGCATAACGCGACCGGATCTGTAATACTTTCTGCATAGATGAGTTTTACAGGTGCACTTTTACCGTGAACGTAACTTTCGTCTAGAAAAGCGAGTGCTTCTTCTACACCAATCTGTGCAGAGTTACCTACTGAAAAGACACTAGCAAAGGGAATCCCCAATTGAACGGCTGCGTCTATAATGAATAATGCTGTGGCTCCGGAGCCTGAAATCAGGTCAATGCTATCGGGTACAAAACGAGGAACAGGAGTGGTGAAAACCCCTGAATAATGTTCATTCATATACCCTACGCAGTTGGGACCAATGAGGGTGGCTCCGTAAGTATCCGCAACGTAGCGAATCTCTTTTTCCAGAGCAGCTCCCGATTCACTTTCTTCTGAAAAACCGGCAGAAAAAATAATGATTCCTTTGGCCGATTTTTCTGCACACAACACTTTTACTGCTTGTAGGCATAACCGGGCAGGAATGGCCAGAATGGCTACGTCTATCCGGGGAAGGTCTTCTACTTTGCGGTAGCAAGGTATGCCCTGGATGGTATCTGCTTTGGGGTTAACTGCATAAAGGTGGCCGGGAAAATTTGTGTCCAAGAGGTTTTTAAGGACTTTTCCACCCGGCTTTTGAATATCCTCTGAACCTCCAACAATGGCAATGCTTTTAGGCTTGAGAAATTCTTTTGTAATCATCAAATTTGTTTGTTTATCCGACAAAGGTAGTAATTTGTTTGGCAATTATTCTAAATTTGCGGTTTAATAAACGGCAATTATAATGATACTAATAGCAGATAGCGGATCCACAAAAGTGTCTTGGCGCGTAGTGCATAAAGACGGCACCATACAGGCCATCAAGACCATAGGAATTAATCCTTTTTTTGTTACAGAAAAAGAAATCATCGCCACTCTGGAAAAGAATTTAAAACCGGGTATTAAGGGAGAAATAAAACAGGTATTCTTTTATGGGGCAGGGGTAGCCGGACAAGATAAAATAGATTTATTGATCAGGTGTTTTAAGACTGTGTTTCCGGGATCTACTGTAGAAGCACACTCAGACTTGCTGGCAGCAGCCAGATGTTTGTTAGGGTCTGAAAAAGGCATTGCCGCTATTTTAGGGACAGGAGCCAATACGTGTTTTTATGACGGTGAAAAAATTGCAGATAACGTACCGGCCTGCGGATACATACTGGGTGATGAAGGCGGAGGTGCCGTACTGGGGAAGAAATGGGTATCTGATTATCTGAAAAGGATGTTGCCGGAAGATCTGAACGAAGCTTTTGAAAGGCGTTACAAGTTGGGCTTACTGGATATTATTGAAAAAGTTTACAGACAACCTTTGCCCAACAGATTTTTGGCATCGTTTGCTTTGTTTTTGGGCGAACATGCATCACATCCTTACGTAAAGCAATTTTTGGCAAAGGCCTTTGATGAATTCTTTTTACGTAATATCATTCATTATGATTACAAAAAGTATCCTGTAAACATAGTAGGATCAATAGCTTACTATTTTAGAGAACATGTAGAGGCTGCTGCTGAAAGAAACGGCATGACCATAGGAGAAATTGTACGTACACCTATTGAAGGGCTTGTAGCTTATCACAAATCGAAATGATACGAAAATATACAGAACAACGCTCAGAATACGATCATCTGGAGAGGATGACAGTAAGGGAGTTGTTGGAAAACATGAATAAAGAGGATATGAAGGTGCCCGCGGCGGTCACTCCTTGCATTCCACAGATTGAAAAGCTGGTGAAAGGGTTGGTAGAACGTATGCAAGAAGGAGGCAGACTGTTTTACTTGGGGGCCGGGACAAGCGGAAGGCTGGGTATTCTAGATGCCTCTGAGATACCTCCTACCTTTGGTGCACCGTACGATTTGGTGATAGGGCTTATAGCCGGAGGTGACAAAGCCATTCGAAGGGCTGTGGAACAGGCAGAGGATAGTGAAGAAGCCGGGTGGGAAGATTTGAAAAAACAGCACATTGGAACGAACGATGTGGTAGTAGGAATTGCTGCCTCGGGAATTACCCCTTACGTAATAGGAGCATTACGAAAAGCACGAGAAACAGGCTTGCTGACAGCATGCATTACGTGCAACCCCGGATCGCCCGTGACACGGGAAGCAGAAATAGCCATTGTCCCTGTAGTAGGCCCCGAGTTTGTTACAGGGTCTACCCGAATGAAATCAGGAACGGCACAAAAACTAGTGTTGAACATGATTTCTACTGCTGCTATGATCCGTATGGGACACGTTGTGGGAAACAAAATGGTAGACATGCAGTTGACCAATGCGAAACTTATAGAAAGAGGAACTCGCATGATTATGGAAGATACCGGGATAGAAGACTATGATAAGGCACGGTCTCTCTTGTTGCAATACGGAACGGTGAGGGCTGCTGTAGAATTTGTGAATAAAGACCGATATGTTTGAACCGCGCTACGTTTCTGATTTGTTGCAGAGAGCAGTAGATGCTTTTTCTCGTCTTCCGGGAATAGGTCCTAAGTCTGCACTCAGGATGGCCTTATACTTGCTAAGACAAGAAGAAGGGGAAGCAGAAAACCTGGCCGCAAGCATTCTGGAACTACGAAATAAAGTAGTGTATTGCTCTGAATGTCTTATGATATCGGATGCTCCTTTATGCCCTGTTTGTGCTCATCCTGAACGCGAAAAGAACGTTATCTGTATTGTAGAGAACGTACGCGATGTGATGAGTATTGAGAAAACAGGCAGTTACAAAGGACTTTATCATGTATTGGGAGGCATTATTTCTCCCATTGACGGAATTGGGCCTGCAGATTTGGCCATTGAACCGCTTATGGAGAGGCTGCAAAAAAGAAACGTTCAGGAAGTAATCCTTGCTTTAAGTACTACAATGGAAGGGGAAACTACCTGCTTTTACCTGTATAAGAAAATGGCTTCTTTGCCATTGAAAATAACTACTATAGCACGCGGCGTAGGTTTTGGTGACCAATTGGAGTACACAGACGAATTGACCCTGGGTCGTTCCATTGAAAACAGACAACTTTTTAAACCGGAATAATTATTCTTTATGGAACATACATTCCCTCTTTCTTGGCTTTTGATTTCTTTTGCAGCCTATACGGCTTTGCTGTTCTTTGTTTCATGGATTACTTCACGCAAGGCAGACAGTCAGTCTTTCTTTTTGGGTAACAGAAAATCTCCTTGGCCCATTGTGGCTTACGGAATGATAGGCACCTCTATAAGCGGGGTGACTTTTATTTCTGTTCCGGGCAATGTGATGAACGAGAATTTCTTTTACATGCCCCTTGTTCTTGGTTTTGTATTTGGATACATAGTCATTGCCCGTGTGTTACTGCCTCTGTATTACAAAATGAACGTAACTTCCATTTATTCGTACTTGGAAGAGCGGTTTGGCTTTACAACGTACAGAACGGGCTCTGCTGTTTTTATGGTTTCCCGGGTATTGGGAGCTGCCGTAAGGATTTTTGTAGTAGTTCTTGTGTTGCATACGTTCTTTCCGGAAGGGTCTGTTTCTTTTTGGGTAGTTGCTGCGGTCTTTATGTTTTTGATTTTTCTGTACACATTTAAAGGAGGGGTCAGAACCATCATCTGGACCGATGTGCTACAAACCACGTTTATGCTATTGGCCGTCATTTTAACCGTAGTTTCTATTTCAAGAGCTATGGAGTGGAATTTGGGGCAAATGACCCGTGCTGTAGTAGAAACGGACTATTCGCGCTGGTTTAATTGGGATTGGAGTGCTTCTAACAATGCCGTAAAACAATTTATAAGCGGGATTTTTATTACCATTGTTATGACAGGGCTAGACCAAGAAATGATGCAGAAGAACTTGTCTTGTAAGGATTTAAAATCTGCACAAAAGAATATTTATTCCACCAGCGTGATTCTTGTGGTGGTCAATATACTGTTTCTGACATTAGGCGCTTTAATGGCTATCTATGTGAATGACCATCTTGGCGGAATGCAGGGAATTGGGCTGGCAGATGCGATGGGAACATTCAGCAAAGCTCAAACTGACAAGCTGTTCCCGGTTATTGCATCGCAATACCTTGGACTTGGCGTAGGACTGTTCTTTATTATCGGGCTTATTTCTGCATCGTACCCCAGTGCCGGAGGAGCACTTACGTCGTTGACAACTTCTTTCTGTATTGACTTTTTGGATTTTAACAAAAGAGATGATTTGCAGCAAGAGAAGAAAGACAGTATACGAAAAACGGTCCACGGAGCTTTTGCCGTTCTGTTTTTTCTGATCCTTTTGGTATTGCATCTGGTGAACAACCAGGCCATCATAAACCTTGTTTATTTATTGGCAGCTTATACATATGGACCGTTATTGGGCTTTTTCTTTTTTGGTATTTTAACCAAATACAAAACAAAAGACAAGGTAGCCCCGTACATTGCCCTTGTCGCTCCTGTTCTATGTTATTTGCTGGACCTGGGGTTCAAAACATGGTTTGACTTTGGTTTGGGATTTACCATTCTCATATGTAATGGTTTGTTTACATTTCTGGGTATGTGGCTCTTTAGGGAACGGGAAGGGGAGCGGTCTTCTGTGTAAGCCATAAAGATTCTTCATACGTAAGTAATGGAGACAAGGTGTTAAAAACGTGACTGTTGTAGTTGTTTAACCACTTGATTTCCCAATCCTCCAAAAGTTCAATCAGGAGAGGAGACGTATCTATATGGCATAAGGTCATGGTTTCAAAGCCAAGCCATTCACCAAATTCATTTTCCTTCAACACTTGGCATAACAGGATGTTTTCATGCCTTACTCCGTGAGAGCCTTCACGGTACAGGCCGGGTTCATTGGAAGTAAGCATACCCGGTAGTATGTCCTGGTCTCTCCAAGTCATTCTGATGTCTTGCGGGCCTTCATGTACACACAAAAAATGCCCTACTCCGTGTCCTGTTCCGTGACCGTAATTTCTATAATATTTCCAAAGCGGTTCTCTGGCCAGCATGTCCAAATGAGTTCCTTTAGTGCCAGAAAGGAAAACAGCGGTACTCAAAGCCATCATTCCTTTAAGGGCAATGGTGTAATCTTCCCTTTCCAGTGGCGATAACGGCCCCAAAGGAACGGTACGTGTTATGTCTGTAGTACCCGACAAATATTGGCCTCCCGAATCTATCAGATACAAGCCCTTCTTTTCCAATAAGCTACCTTCTTCTGCCCCATGGTTGTAGTGAGGAAGCGCAGCGTTGGAGCCGTAAGCAGAAATGCTTTGAAAGCTGTCCCCCATGGCCTCTTCCGATAAGGCTCGTATCCAAGATAATTTTTTAGAAACGCTTTTTTCTGTAAGGAGACTTCCGGCTTCCAGCTCTTTTTCCAGCCAAAATAAAAAGCGTTCCATGGCTACTCCGTCACTTAAAAATGCTTTTCTGAAACCGTTTATTTCCACTTGGTTTTTAATGGCTTTTTCTAAGATAACGGGAGAGGGAAAATCGTGTATGTTTTCTTTTCCCGGGTGGATTACCAATTGGTTGAAGATGCTGTAACTTAATGTATTACCGTCAGTCATTACTCGGGCTTCCTGTGGTAGTTCCTGCAATGCGTTTGTCAACGAACCGTAAGGAGATGTTACAATGCCTTGTTTAGCCAGGGATTGTTCTACTTTCTCTCCTATTTTGCCCGGAGTAATAAAGAGGGTGGCTTCTTCCATGCCAATAAGAGCATAGGAAATGACAACGGGATTAAAGGGTATGTCGTGACTGCGAATGTTAAAAAGCCAGGCAATCTGATCCAATGCATTCAATACTATATGCGTGCATCCTGCATCGTGTACTTTTTTTCTTAACTCTTCGATCTTCCGGTGTGCTTCCTTTCCGCTGTATTTTTCTTCTAATATAAATACGGGATTCATGGGAAGAGGCGGTCTGTCCGGCCACAGTGGGGTCAGAAAATCTGTTTTGTCTTTTACTTTGCCTTTTATAGGAGCAAGGGCTTTTTTTAGTTTTTCTACTTCTTGGTACGGCATGCAGCTTCCGTCAATGCCTATAACAACATCCTCTTGCATTTCAGAAGCAAGCCATTGAGGGTAGTCTACGGCTCCCGGAACACGCAGGGGATGGATGGTAAACTCAGTATCTTCCAGCTCTTGTGCGGCCTGAATGAAATAACGAGTATCTGTCCAAAGCCCGGCGTGTGTTTTTGTTATAACAACCGTTCCGTAAGACCCGGTAAACCCCGAAATCAATTTTCTTTGCTGCCAGCGTTCCGGCAGGTACTCGCTGTTATGGGGATCTGTTCCGGAAATGACAACGGCATCCCATTTTTGTTCATCCATAAGGGAGCGGAGTTGTCTTATTTTTCCCGTAACGTTGTTCGTTGTGCTCATTTTTGTGTTTTTTGACTATTAATATGAAACCAAACCAATCCAATGACGCTGGTAAAGCCAACGCAACTGAACAGCAACCACAGGTAATCCGGTCTGCCCAGGTTGTCTACAAAATGGTTGTACAGAGGAGCTCCAATAAAGCCTCCTACAAAACTTCCTATAACGCTGCAAAAAAAGGAATATCCCATATACAACCCTTTTTTATCTGGCGGAGCAATCAGACCCACAAAAGAGTTAAACTTTGGATGTGCCGTCATTTCTCCTAAGGTGAAAACAATACACCCTGTAATAAAAACCCAGGCATTACCGGAAATAGCCAATATGGCCATACCTACCGTACCCATAGTAATCCCCGCAATGATGGTAGGTACGGCTTTAAGCCTGTTAACCAACTTAGATACAAACAGTTGTAACAGAATGATAACCCCGGCATTCAGTACAGTAACGTGCTCTACATCAAAGGCCCAAGTAGTTGGCTTCTGAGTAAAAAGAGAAAGAAAAGAATTGACAGCGTTATTGACCGGTTCCATATTCATATGCTCGCTTACGTACCACAGAACGGTACCGTACATTTGGAAATACATAATCCAAAACCCCGAGTAGATGAGGATCATAAGTATGAACCTTTTGTCTTTAAATACAGAAACCAGATCTTTTATAATTTTAGCAAAAGAACCGTCTTCCCGTTTTCGTACCGGTTCTTTGTACAAAAACACATTCATTAATAACAGTATAACTCCGGCAGCGGCGGCCATCCAGAACACATAGCTGTACGAGTGTTTTTTTAAAGTAGGAACAAGGATCAGAGGGAAAAGAAAAGCACCCAGGTTGATGGACCAGTAAAATATACCAAAGCCAAGTGTAGAGTTATTTTCTGTAGTGGAGTGGGCAATGGTGCCGGATATGACCGGTTTGAACAAGCCGGCACCAACGGCCATGATAATAAGCGAGGCAAATACAAGTCCATACGAAGTCATACAGCCTGTTAGGAAATAACCTAAAGCCAGGCAGGAAAACGATACCATAAGCAGGTTTCGAAAACCATACCTGTCTGCCAGTGCACCTGCAAACAAAGGAATAAAGTACAAAAGAGGAGGAATGGTACCCATAATGGCTCCGGCAGCTTCTCTGGAAAAAC
Organism: Bacteroidales bacterium; assembly: GCA_012510445.1. Classification (GTDB taxonomy): domain Bacteria; phylum Bacteroidota; class Bacteroidia; order Bacteroidales; family UBA932; genus DMER64. The sequence goes on along the minus strand of JAAZIA010000019.1, from coordinate 101,405 downwards.
CCAGACCGCCTTCACCCGGTGAAAGAACAAGATAAACAGAAAGAATGGAAAGCACGCCGTAGTATGCACCTCTTTCAAAGAACTCCATACCAATGGCAGTCCAGTAATTTTTTGGAAAGGATCGAATTCCGGATTCAGGTTTTTTCATGGTAAATGTGAATAATATTGAAACTGCTAAGTTACATTCTTTTGATAATTAAAAAATAACATTTACTTTTGCAGCCCCTTGTAAAGGGATTATAAATAAAGTCTAACAATCTAATTCTTACTGAAATTAATTACATGGCAAAAGAAAAAGAGTTGTCCCCAAAAAAAGTCCTGGAAGAAATGCAGGATCCCGATGATATAGTTATCCGGGAAAAAGAAAAAACAGAAGATTACTCAGAAGAGGTTTCTGAAGTCTCTGATACTCCTAAAAACAGAATGAGCAATGTCTCTATTCCCGGTGATCAATTTGACTGGGATGTGTTTGAAAAAGAAACTGTTTATGATAAAGACAGGAGTATTATTGAAGAACAATACCTTCAAACACTCAATAAAATTATTGAAAACGAGATTGTAGAAGGAACCGTTGTTACCCTTAACAAAAGAGAAGTCATTGTTAACATTGGCTTTAAGAGTGAAGGGGTTATTTCTATTAACGAGTTTCGTTACAACCCGGAATTGGCAGAAGGTGACAAGGTAGATGTATACGTAGAAACTGCAGAGGACAGGAAAGGACAGTTAATCATATCGCATAAGAAAGCCAGATCTTTGCGTTCATGGGACCGCATTAACGAGGCCTATGATAAAGATGAAATTGTCAAAGGATATATTAAGTGTCGCACTAAAGGTGGTATGATTGTAGATATCTTTGGCATTGAGGCTTTTCTGCCCGGATCACAAATAGACGTTAAGCCCATTCGTGACTACGACATTTACGTTGATAAAACCATGGAGTTCAAAATTGTTAAGATCAACCATGAGTACCGAAATGTGGTAGTATCTCATAAAGCTTTGATAGAGGCAGAACTGGAAGCTCAGAAAGCCGAAATCATAAGCAAGCTGGAAAAAGGTCAAATCTTGGAAGGAACCGTCAAGAACATTACTTCTTATGGAGTCTTTGTAGATTTAGGAGGCGTGGACGGATTGATTCATATTACCGATTTGTCTTGGGGCAGAATCAATCATCCGGAAGAAATTGTACAGCTTGATCAAAAGATCAACGTAGTTATCCTTGATTTTGATGATACGAAAAAACGCATAGCTTTAGGTCTGAAACAACTCACACCGCATCCGTGGGATGCTTTGGGTGAGGACATTGCTGTAGGCACTGTGGTGAAAGGTCGAGTGGTAGTTATGGCAGATTACGGAGCGTTTGTTGAAGTACAGCCCGGCGTGGAAGGATTGATTCACGTAACAGAAATTTCTTGGTCATCTCATTTGCGCAGTGCTCAGGATTTCTTGAAAGTAGGGCAGGAAGTAGATGCCGTAGTACTTACTATTGATAAAGAAGAAAGAAAAATGTCTCTGGGAATCAAGCAACTGAAACCAGATCCTTGGGCATCTATCAATGAAAAGTATCCTGTAGACTCAAGGCATATGGCCGTAGTCAGGAATTTTACAAACTTTGGAATCTTTGTAGAGCTGGAAGAAGGAGTGGAAGGATTGGTTCATATAAGTGATTTGTCTTGGTCAAGAAAAGTGAAGCATCCTTCTGAGTTTACTTCTATAGGAGAAGAAATTGAGATTGTTGTTTTGGAAGTTGACCAAGAAAACAGAAGGCTTCGTTTAGGACACAAACAGCTGGAAGAAAATCCATGGGAAGTTTTTGAAACTGTCTTTACTCCCGGTTCTATTCACGAAGGTACCATAACTCAGTTTGCAGACAAAGGGGCTACAGTTACCTTGCCCTATGGAATTGAATGTTTTGTTGGGCAGAAAAACTTAGTAAAAGAAGATGGATCTGAGGTGACGTTGGAAGAGAAACTTCCTTTCAGAGTAATGGAGTTTAATAAAAACAGCAAACGAATTTCAGTTTCTCACACCCGTACTTGGGAGCAGGAAACTAAAAAGGAACCTGTCCATAGGGAACGTACAGAATCAGATGCTGAAAGCACACAAAAGGCTGTCAGAAAATTGAAAGCCAATCTGGAGAAAACAACATTGGGTGATATTTCCGAGTTAGCTGCACTTAAATCAGAAATGGAACAGAATGCCGCTAACGCTGACTAGTTTAGGTTGCGCTTCGGCACTTCCTACAAAAGAAAATTACTTTACCGCTCACGTATTGCATATACGTGGGCGGTCTTTTTTGCTGGATTGTGGAGAAGCCACACAGTTGCGTCTTAAGCAGATGGGCATTTCTTTAGGATCTTTGGATCGTATTTTTCTAACGCATTTGCATGCCGATCACGTGTTTGGTCTTCCGGGAATGCTCTCTTCTATGCATATGCTGGAAAGGGAAAAACCGCTTTATGTATACGCGCCCAAAGGATTGGAGAAATTGATTGATTTCTATTTTGATTTTTTAAACAGGGAGGATTCTTCTTTTCCGATCATTCATAAAGTGGTGGAGGGAGAGGAAGTTTTTCCTGTGTACGAAGGAGATACAGCTACTGTTTTTGCTTTTCCTTTGCTCCATGGAATCCCTTCGTACGGCTATTTATTCAAGGAAAAACCGGTACGAAAGAGCAAACCCAGATCGGTTGCATATTGTACAGATACAGCTCCGTTTCCCGAGTTGTCTACGTGGGTTAAGGGAGTAGACCTCTTATTTCATGAAGCGACCTACCTGGAAGAGGATATAAAGGCTGCTGAAAAATACAAGCACAGTACGGCACGCCAGGCAGCTCAAACAGCCAAGGATGCCGATGTGAGAAAATTGCTGTTGGGACACTTTTCTTCCCGATATAAAGATATTCATGCTTTTCTTACACAGGCTCAAGAGGTATTTCCCAATACGGAATTAAGTTTGGAGGGATGTGTTTTTACAGTACCCAGGCAGTTGACTTAATTTGCTACTTTTGTGCTATGAAGAACAGATGTAAAAACGGATTACTACAAAAGACCAGCTTCTTGTTTGTCTTTATCTTGGCACTTCCTTTTCAGATATTTGCTCAGGTGGAAAGTGTAAACGAGCATATGAGCAAAGTGGGGCAAGCTTTTTTCATTATCAACCAATATTACCCCGACTCTATAGATACAAAGGAGATAACCGATGAAATGATTAGAACACTGGTTGGAGAACTGGATCCTCACTCTTCGTACGTCCCAGCAGAAGAAGTACAGGCACAGAGCGAACCACTGGCAGGGAATTTTGAGGGAATAGGCATTGAATTTACCATATTGCGTGATACTCTGGTAGTGGTAACCCCGGTAGCGGGAGGCCCCTCGGAATGGGTAGGTATTCAAGCAGAAGACAGGATTGTGGCTGTTGATGGTGTAGCTATTTCTTCTCCGGAACTTACTAACCAAAAAGTGTTTGACTTGTTGCGCGGTCCTAAAGGTACGCGTGTGTTGCTTACAGTAGTACGCAAGCGAGAAAAGGAGCCTTTGCAGTTTCAGGTAGTTCGTGATAAGATTCCCATTCACAGCGTAGATGCTGATTACTGGGCTGCTCCGGGAATTAGGTATATAAAGCTTAATAAATTTGCATTAACTACGCAGGAAGAATTTATAGAGGCGTTCAGGCATTTGGAAGAAATGCCCAAAGGACTGATTTTGGACCTGCAAGGCAACGGAGGCGGTTTTATGGGAGCGGCACTTTTTTTAGCAGAACAGTTTTTGAAAAAAGGACAGCTGATTTTATATACAGAAGGGAAAAATAAGAGGCGTCAGGAAATAAAGGCCTCCGGAATGGGGTTTTTCATTAATACACCGGTTGTGGTTCTTGTGGATGAAAGGTCCGCCTCGGCAAGTGAAATTGTAGCCGGAGCGCTTCAGGACTGGGATAGAGGAGTCATTGTGGGACGCCGGTCTTTTGGAAAGGGGTTGGTACAACAGCTCTTTCCGCTGAACGATGGTTCTGAGTTGCGGTTGACTGTGGCACGTTATCACACTCCCAGTGGCCGGGTAATCCAATCGCCTTACCGTATGGGAGAAAAAGAGGCGTATTACAGGGACTTTCTGGAAAGGTATGAAAAAGGCGAATCTTTTAGCCGAGATAGCGTTCATATTCCCGACTCGCTGGTATACAGAACATTAGTAGAAGACAGGGTGGTCTATGGAGGAGGCGGAATTCTGCCCGATGTTTTTGTTCCGGCAGACACTACGTATTTTTCTTCGTTTTACTTACAATTGGCCAGAAACGGTATAGTTACTGAGTTTATGAACGATTATCTGGATAAAGAAAGAGGGTATTTATCCGGTCTTTATAAAAGTTTTGAGGATTTTGACAAGCAGGTACCTGTAGCACTTGTTCCGTTTGAAGGGCTTTTGGAGTATGCGGCTACTCAAGGTATAGTGCCGGAAGAAAAAGATCTGGAAGTGTCTGAATACCACATACGAATGCAAATAAAAGCTTTGATGGCTTCCCGGTTGTTTGGCCAGGAGTTTTTCTATAGGGTGATAAACCGGGTGTTACCGGAATACAACAAAGCACTGGAAGTGATAAACGGTTTGTTGTAACAGCTGCTAAAGGGTGTTGCAGTAGCTGCTAGGAGCGGCTTTCAATAACGCCGGACCCCAACAATTCTTCGTCTTTGTACCACACGGCAAACTGTCCCGGTGTTATGCCGCGCTGAGGTTCATGAAAACAAATCTGCATCGTATTAGCATCATAAGTGAGCATAGCTTCCTGTAACGGCTGACGGTAGCGAATGCGAACCGGGTAAGACTTCTCTTCTCCTTGTTGCATTTGCATACTGGGACGAACCCAATGAACGTCCTCAGCGGCCATGGACAGGGAGTTGTGATACAATCCCGGGTGATCTTGTCCTTCCCCTACGTATACGGTATTGGATTCTATATGGGTACTAAGGACAAACAACGGTTCTTTATGACCGCCAATGTTCAGTCCTTTCCTTTGTCCTATAGTAAAGTAATGGGCTCCGTTATGCTTTCCAATGACTTGGGTAGAACCATCACGGAATACTTCCACTACATGGCCGGAGCGGGGTTTCAGATGCTGTTGCAGGAAAACGGGCAGATCTACTTTGCCCACAAAGCAAATGCCTTGTGAATCTTTTCTGTCCGAAGTGGGGAGTCCGTTTTTTCTGGCCAGTTCACGTACTTCATTTTTTGTCAGATGTCCTATAGGAAATAGTGATTTTGAAAGTTGCTGCTGGTTGAGCTGGCATAGAAAATACGACTGGTCTTTGTTGGGATCGGCTCCTTTCAGCAACTTGTACTCACCCTCATCTGTTTGCTCTATTCTACAATAATGTCCGGTAGCTACTTTGTCGGCTCCCAGAGCGAGAGCTTCTTCTAAAAAAACATCAAATTTAATTTCTCTGTTGCACAGTATATCCGGATTGGGAGTCCTGCCTTTTGCATATTCAAAGAACATATAATCTACTACTCGTTCTTTGTACAACCGGCTTAGGTCTGTGTAATGAAAAGGTATATTGAGTTTGTGTGCAACAAGTTTGGCCAAATCCAGGTCTTCCTCCCAGGTGCACTCAGATTGCAAGGTGCCGGTAGTGTCGTGCCAATTGCGCATAAAGAGGGCCATTACGTCATGTCCTTGTTGTTTTAAAAGCAAGGCAGCAACAGAGGAATCTACTCCTCCCGATAATCCAACGGCTATTTTCATACAATAAAAAAGGGTAAGCTTAATGTATCGCACCGCTACAACCACCTACCCTTGCTGTCTTCCAACCCTGGGGGAGTTCAGTGGGAGCTGGTCGTACACGACTTACCCATTGCAAAGGTACAAAAAATCAAAAAGAATCAAAAAGAATCAAAACCAAAAGGGATCAGGTCTTTAACACTTTTAAAAATATGAACTTCATTCTCGTTTATAAGAAGAACGCGTATGGGAGACCCAGCGCGTTTTTCACTTTCCAGCAAAACCTGACGACAAATTCCACAAGGAGAGGCTGTGATGGCAACGGCGCTAATTTTTGAAGTAGGGTAATTGGCATGTGTATAGGCAATCACAGAGCGTTCAGCACAGATACCGGCAGGGAAAGAGGCATTTTCCTGGTTACTCCCTGTTAAAATATGTCCGTTGTCTAAAAGAACGGCAGCCCCTACTTTGAATTGCGAATAGGGAGCGTATGCGTTCTGAGCCGCTTCTGTTGCTTTGACAACAAGTAGGGCATCTGTCCTGTCTAAGTGGTCTTTAGGTGATTGTATATAGTCAATGTTAAGGCTGTGCCTGTTCATGGTGTATAGGGGGTTAAGAAGACAAATATAATAATTTATACTACATTTGCACCATGTTTAAAACGTGTCTAAATAAGGCATTTTTTTTAGTTCTTTGCGTTTTTCAAATGTGCTTAGCACACCCTGCCGCCTCTGAGCCTAAGGGAAATTTACATAGATTAACCAGAAAACAATATATAGAAAAATATAAAGACATTGCTGTTAGGCAGATGCATGCCTATGGAATCCCGGCCAGCATTATCTTGGCACAGGCTTGTTTGGAATCAGGAGATGGGAACAGTCGCTTGGCTCGTCAGGCGAATAACCATTTTGGGATCAAATGTCACGAGTGGGAAGGTGACAGGATATACCACGATGACGACGCACCGGGAGAATGTTTTCGTAAGTATAGGACTGCGGAAGACTCCTTTTTTGATCATTCGGTATTTCTTCGTACGCGTCCCAGGTATGCCTCTCTTTTTGATCTTGAAAAAACAGACTATAAAGGATGGGCTCACGGATTAAAACAAGCAGGATATGCTACCAATCCGCGTTATGCTCTATTGCTTATTGAAATGATAGAGACGAATGGCCTATACTTGTACGATTTGCTGCTGCCACAAGAGGAAGCAACAGAAGGTTTTCCGAGAGTTTTTGTACCTCAGTATGCAGCGGACAGTGCTCATGAAGGAGTATTTTCTATAGATGTGGAAAGAAGGGTTATGAAAACAAACGGAGTACGTTATGTGTTATCTGCACCGGGAGATACGTACCGTTCGCTGGCAGCAGAATTCGGGCTTTTTACTCGTGAACTTATGCGTTTTAATGACGTCCCGCACAAAACCGGTCTAGCGGTTGGTGAAAAAGTGTATTTGGAGCGTAAAGCTAAAAGGGCTTCTTCTGCAGCTCCGGTACAGATTACGCTTTCGGATGAATCTTTGACAGAGGTAGCACAACGTTACGGCATTCGTCTAAATGCATTGCGCAAGTTGAACCCGGGAATGGAAGAGTTTCCGGTACAGGGAACTTTAATACGTTTGAGGTAAGATATAGTAATTATGAAGAAAAAATCTCTGGTACTTTTTATTGTTCTGCTTGTTTTATCAGCAGCTTTATTTGTAACGGGAAAGTATTACTTTACATTTTATCACGCCAATATTATAACAGAAGACGGTGGAAATGAGGTGCTTCTTGTTCCATATGGCTCAAGTTTTGACCAATTGATGGATAGCCTTACACAGAACAGACACTTGACATACAGGAATACTTTCCTATGGGCTGCCCAACAGAAAAAACTAATGGAAAACGTAATTCCGGGAAGGTATGAGATTTGGGACGGAATGACTAACAAAGAATTGGTCAGGAAACTATCTATGGGTTGGCAGGATCCGTTGAATATTACGTTATCGGGTACGGTAAGGACTTTTGAAAGATTGGCACAGGTGCTTTCCGGAAAGTTGGCTATGGATGAAGAGACTTTATTGGAAGGCCTTAGAAACGATTCGCTAGTGGCTACCTATGGTTTTGACTCCGTTAGTCTTAGGGCCATGTTTATTCCCAACACGTACCAAGTATATTGGACCATTTCTGTAAAACAACTATTGGACAGAATGTTCCGTGAGTATAAAATCTTTTGGACCCCAGAAAGAAAAGAGAAGGCAAAAGAAATAGGATTGGATTTGTTACAGGTAAGTACTTTGGCGTCAATAGTTTATGAGGAAACAAAGAAGGTTGACGAAATGCAAGATGTGGCCGGGGTATATATGAATAGACTGCGCATTGGCATGCCTTTGCAAGCCGATCCCACCCTCATATTTGCTGCACAAGATTACTCCATTCGCAGGGTATTGCAGAAACATACAAAAATAGAGTCTCCCTACAACACGTATAAGTATAGAGGACTCCCTCCGGGGCCAATTTCGGTGCCTTCCATAGAGGCTATTGATGCCGTTTTACATTACAACCGGCACAATTATTACTACTTTTGCGCCCGTGAGGATTTTAGCGGATATCACAATTTTGCAGCAACACATGGACAGCATATGACGAATGCAAGGAGGTTCCAAAAGGCGCTGACAGAGCGTCTTAAAAATGAAAACAACGCATCATGAACAAACCCGTTCTGTATTTGATTCCGGCGCCACTGGGCAATACAGAAGTATCTGCTGTACTTCCGCAAGATCACATAGCCTTAGTTAGGACGTTGAAATACTTTGTTGTAGAAGAGTTACGAACGGCCCGCAGGTATTTGTCTGCTATGGAACTATCACCTGAATTGATAGAACTGAACGTGTTGAACGAACATACGCCTTATGAAGCATACCATGGATTGTTGGATCCCCTCAGAAGGGGGTATTCTATGGGTATGATATCAGAGGCTGGGCTTCCCGCAGTGGCAGACCCGGGAGCGGAACTGGTGGCACTGGCTCATAAAGAAAGGTATGAAGTAGTACCTTTGGTAGGACCTTCATCATTGATGATGGCGTTGATGGCATCGGGACTGAACGGACAAAGTTTTGTTTTTCACGGATACCTTCCGGTCAAGGCTGCCTTACGTGAAAAAAAATTACGAGCATTGGAAAAACTTTCAGCTAAAACTCAGCAAACTCAAATATTTATTGAGACTCCTTACAGGAACCATCAGCTCTTTCAATCCCTTATAACGTGTTGTTCCGGTGAAACACGACTGACCCTTGCCATAAACCTTACGTTGCCGGATGCTTTTATTCGTACAAAAACTATAGAAGAGTGGAAACTCAATAGACCCGATTTTGAAAAGGCTTACAAGAAGAAGCCTTGTGTGTTTTTAATTTTGGCTTAAATACTATGGCTACCATTCATTTACAAGATTTAAAATTTTTTGCTCATCACGGTTGTTTTGACGAAGAGCGTGTGATAGGAACGTATTTTTTAGTAGACGTGGAGCTGACCGTAGAACGCTGTCCGGCTCTTTATTCGGACAGACTGGAAGATGCCATTGATTATGCAGAGGTATATAAGCATATAGCTGACGAGATGGAAAAAGCCAGTCGATTGCTTGAACACGTTGCCGGTCGCATACTCCGTTGTTTGCTTTCTGTCTATGCCCTTGAAAGCTGCAAAGTTGTCGTTTCAAAATTATCGCCGGCCCTTGGAGGTGAGGTAGGCAAGGCTTCTATAACCTTGACAGAGAAAGATTTGACTGATGAATGAAAAGAAAAAATTTGCTATTGTTACGCTAGGATGTAAACTCAACTATGCAGAAAGTGCTTCTATGGCAAGGGAGTACCTTAAAAAAGGCTATCGGCAAACAACTCCTTCTGCAAAAGCAGATGTATACATCATCAACACGTGCTCTGTTACGGAACATGCCGACAAGAAAAGCAGACAGGCCATACGAAAGGTGCTAAGGCAGAACCCCGATGCATACGTGGTAGTAACGGGTTGCTCGGCTCAGCTCAGACCTAAGGTGCTTGGCCAAATGGAAGGAGTGGGTGCTTTGTTGGGAACGGGATACAGAGACCGTGTTGTAGACGTTACCGAGCAGGGTCAGAAAGGAACGGTTCTGCTGGGGCCTTGCCACGCAGACGGAAGGTTTTTCCCGGCATACTCTGCTGTTGGTAATAGAAAAGACAGAACCCGTGCTTTTTTAAAAGTTCAAGACGGTTGCGATTACCGCTGTACGTATTGTACCGTTCCGTTGGCCAGGGGAAAAAGTCGCAATATTTCCATACATGAAGTCGTAAAACAGGCCGAGGAAATTGCAGCAAGCGGAGTGAAAGAAATTGTTCTGACCGGGGTGAATACGGGCGATTTTGGTAAAACAACCGGAGAAACATTTCTGGAATTGCTGGAGGCTTTGTCGGGCGTTTCCGGCATTGCTCGTTACAGGGTTTCCTCTGTGGAACCCAACCTGCTTACAGAGGAAATCATACGTTTTATAGCAGAAACAGAAAATTTCTTGCCGCATTTTCATTTACCTCTGCAAAGCGGTAGCGTAGAGATATTGAAAAAAATGCGACGCAGGTACCACCCACAGCTCTTTAAAGAAAGAATACGGTACATCCGGTCGCTATTGCCTTATGCTTTTATTGGGGTTGATGTGATAGCCGGATTCCCGGGAGAAACAGAGGAGGATTTCTTTCAAACGTACAATCTGTTGAAAGAAGTAAGTCCTTCTTTCTTGCATGTATTTCCTTTCTCGTTGCGCCCGGGGACACGTGCAGCAGAACTTCCTGTTTCTGAAAGAATAAAGGATAATGTGATTACAGAAAGAACCAATCAATTATCACAACTGTCTGATGTTTTGTACACCTTGTTTATGCAAGCGAACAAAGGAAGAAAAGAAGAAGTTTTGTTTGAAGGCAGGGCATCAGGCGGGAAAATGCATGGCTATACAAGAAATTATATACGTGTGGAACGGCCGTACGATGAAGCAAAAATAAATACGATAGAAAAAATATTGCTATAACGCATAACAGGGTTTACAAGAAATATGTACCGGGATCTTTTTAAAGTTTTTTTCAGAATAGGAGCGTTTACCATTGGTGGTGGATTGGCTATGATACCTATTGTTGAACGGGAAGTGGTAGAAAGAAAAAAATGGATTACTAAAGAAGATTTTACTGATATCCTGGCCGTTACACAAACCTTACCGGGTGTTATTGCCGTTAACATGGCGGTAGCGGTGGGGTACCGTATAAAAGGATTAAAAGGTTCCCTTGTGTCTGTGCTGGGTGCCGTACTGGCTCCCTTCTTCTCTATTTTGTTGATTGCTATGTTCTTCCAAGCGTTTCGTGAGAATCCGGTAGTAGAACGTATTTTTATGGGTATGCGTCCCGTGGTAGTTTCTTTGATTGCCGTGCCGGTGATTACTACCATGCGCTCTGTGGGTGTTACGCTGTCTTCTGTGTTGATTGCGGTTTTGTCTGCTCTTCTCATTTGGCTTTTTGGGATTTCACCCATATGGATTATCCTGGCTGCCGGAGCAGGAGGGTATGTTTGGTTTCGTATGGATAAAAAAAGGGGAAAAAGAAAAAGCTTATGATTTACATAAAACTTTTTTATACGTTCCTTAAAATAGGCTTCTTTTGTTTTGGAGGAGGGTATGCTATGTTATCCCTTATACAGAACGAGGTGGTATTGCATCACGGGTGGTTGAGTATGGAAGAATTTTCAGACATCCTGGCCGTTTCTCAAATGACACCGGGACCCATTGCCATCAATGCAGCCACATATGTAGGCTATACAGCAGCAGGCGGCAATGTGCTGGGTTCTGCCATGACTACATTGGCGCTTATATTGCCTTCTGTCACGCTTATGTCTATAGTGAGCAGGATATTCATGAAATACAGCAAAAACGAAATGGTTCAAGGTGTTTTTAGCGGAATTCGCCCCGTAGTTGTAGGGTTAATAGCCTCGGCAGCCTTGATCATGGCCACTCCGGAAAACTTTGTAGATTACAGAAGCTATTTGATCTTTTCAGCTGCTTTTATGGCGGCTTATTTTTATAAGGTTCACCCCATTTTACTCATGTTGCTAGGAGGGTTCGCAGGGTATTTGATGTATTGAGGTGGCTAACGTTCCCGAGTCGTTTTATTTCAGTAAATTTGCAGTTTTGGAATCGTCCTTATGCTATTCGAACTTCATGCACCGTACGAACCTGCCGGAGATCAACCGCAGGCTATAGAGCAGTTGGCTGATCTTTATAGTAAAGATACGCAAGCGGCTGTATTGTTGGGCGTTACCGGTTCCGGAAAAACGTTTACCATGGCCAACCTGGTAGAAAAAATACAACGTCCCACATTAGTTATAAGCCATAACAAAACGTTAGCCGCTCAGTTGTATGCAGAGTTCAAAGTATTCTTTCCCAAGAATGCCATAGAATATTTTGTTTCTTATTACGATTATTACCAACCGGAAGCCTACTTACCCGTTACCGACGTTTATATAGAAAAAGATTTAAGCATCAACGATCAGATTGAAAAGCTGCGGCTGAGCACCTCGTCTGCCTTGTTGAGCGGAAGAAGAGATGTGTTGGTGGTATCCAGCGTTTCCTGCCTGTACGGCATTGGAAATCCGGACGATTTTCATGCCAATACCATCACGTTAAAAACGGGACAAAAAGAAAGCTTTAACAAATTGTTGTACAGGCTGGTAGACGCCTTGTATTCACGGAACGAAAACGAGTTCAAACGTGGCACCTTTCGCGTAAGAGGCGATGTGGTGGATGTGTATCTGGCATACGATGATATTGCTTGTCGCATTGCTTTTTGGGGGAACACCATTGAGTCTATTGAAAGGTTAGATCCTGTTACAGGAGGGATCATAGAGCGTGTAGAGGGAATTTCCATCTATCCGGCCAGCGCTTTTGTAACTACTAAAGAAAGGAAAGAACAGGCCATACGCCACATTCAGGACGATTTGACAGAACGGGTAGCTGTATTGAAAGATATGGGTAAGCATTTAGAAGCCAAAAGATTGTTGGGCCGTGTAGAGTTTGATATAGAGATGATGCGTGAGTTGGGATATTGTTCCGGAATAGAAAATTATTCCCGGTATTTTGACGGACGCGCACCGGGAACCAGACCTTTCTGCCTGCTGGATTACTTTCCAAAAGATTTTCTTACCATCATTGACGAAAGCCATGTAACGTTACCACAGATACGGGCTATGTACGGAGGAGATCGTTCCAGAAAAGAAGTGCTGATTGAATACGGATTCAGGCTTCCTGCAGCGGCAGACAACAGGCCTCTGACATTCGATGAGTTTGACAGAGTTATTGGCCAAAGGCTCTATGTTTCTGCTACGCCGGCAGATTATGAGCTGGAAAGGTCGGAGGGAATCATTATAGAGCAGGTGGTAAGGCCCACCGGTCTGCTGGATCCGCCCGTGGAAGTACGTAAAACGGAAGGGCAAATTGATGACTTGATAGAAGAAATCAGACAGTGTGCCTCTAAAGACCAACGCGTATTGGTAACAACGCTTACGAAAAGAATGGCAGAAGAGTTGCACAAATTTCTTCAAAAGGTATACATACGATGTACTTATATCCACTCAGACATTGATACCTTGGAGAGGATAAAAATTCTGGAAGAATTTCAGAAAGGATATTTCGATGTTCTCATTGGGGTAAACTTGCTTAGAGAAGGATTGGATTTGCCTCAGGTTTCTCTGGTGGCCATCTTAGATGCAGATAAAGAAGGCTTTTTGCGTTCGGCTAGAGCCCTTACCCAAACAGCAGGTCGTGCGGCACGTAACGTAGAAGGAAAGGTGATTATGTATGCCGATAAAATTACAGACTCTATGGCCAGAACTATAGAGGAAACAGAACGCAGGCGTAAGAAACAAATAAGTTATAACCGTAAGCACGGAATTACCCCTACACAAGTGGCCAGGAACGTACGTAACACGCTAGACAGAGAGTATCCCAAAGACGGGATGGAGCCATCAGTGTATACCTTGGCAGAAGATCCTGTTATGCAGTCCATGACACCCCAACAATTAGAAAAAGCCATAGCTACTGCCAGGCAAAGGATGGAAGAGGCTGCTCAAAAACTTGATTTTATTGCAGCAGCCAAATTCAGAGACGAAATGTACGTTTTGGAAAAATGGAAAAAATGAAACCACCAATGGTAAATAAAGCAAGGGACCTTGCCGTTCGTAAGCTGGCAGGTATGGTGCGCGGGAACGGTCATCCGTTTATGGAGCACCCCGATGGTGTGGCTGCCATTGTGGAAAAAGAGATTGGCCTTTCTCCCCAAGCCGTTGCTGCTGTGTACCTGCACGAAGCCGGTCGTAATAATCCTGATCTGCAAAAAGAAATAGCAGAAACTTTTGAAGAAGAAGTGATATGTATGGTGTTGGGACTGAACAAGATCTCTACCATAAATCCCCGAGATACCCGATTACAGGCAGAAAATTACAGGAAACTGATTGTTTCTTATTCAACAGATCCGGCTGTTATCCTTATTAAATTGGCAGACAGGTTGGAAATCATGCGTTCTTTAGCGACGTGTTTTTCCAAAAATGAACAAATTAAAAAAGCAACAGAAACCATGATGTTGTACGTGCCTTTGGCACACCAACTGGGGTTGTACAAGATAAAAAGCGAGATGGAAGACTTGTCTTTCAGGGTGTTGCAGCCGGAAGAATACAGGCTGGTTGTCAACAGCCTGAAAGCTTCCGAGATAGAGCGCAACATAATGATAAAACGGTTTTCAGGGCCGTTGGAAAAAGCATTAAAGCAAGCAGGTATTAAGTATGAGTTAAAAAGCCGGACCAAAGCCGTATATTCCATTTGGCGTAAAATGCAGGCTCAGCAATTGGCAGTAGACGAAGTATATGATATCCTGGCCATCCGATTTATCATAGATGCAGACCTTGAAAAAGAAAAAGAGGTTTGCTGGCAGGTATATTCTATAGTCACGCAAATGTATGAGCCTATTCCGGAAAGAATGCGCGATTGGATAACCCTGCCAAAAGAAAGCGGATACGAAGCTTTACATATAACGGTGAAAACTCCGGAAGGTCCTGTAGTAGAAGTTCAGATTCGCAGTAGAAGGATGGATGTAGCGGCCGAGTACGGCATGGCAGCACATTGGGTCTATAAAGGCTTGCGCCATGAACAAGTGTTGCAAGACTGGCTGGGTGGGATACGTAAACGATTAAAAGAGTGGGATAAAGAACAAGACATAAGCGCTGCATACAAGGCTTTTAATCCCAACGAAATTTACGTATTTACTCCGGCAGGAGATTTAAGGCGTTTGCCGGCCGGTGCTACGGTACTCGACTTTGCCTTTGAAATTCACAGCAACATTGGGATTCGTTGTACGGGAGGAAAAATTAACGGTAAAATGTCGCAAGTACGGGATGTTTTGCAGACGGGAGATACAGTGGAGATCCTGACTTCTAAAAACCAGAAGCCTTCCCGGGATTGGTTGGGGTTTGTTGTATCGGGGAAGGCCAGAAACAGAATCCGCCAAAAACTTAGGGAAGAAGAGGTTGCCGAGGCAGCATCCGGCAGGGAAATCTTGGAGCGCAGGCTTAAGAATTGGAAAATAGAACTTTCTCCGGAAGGGTATGCGCAGCTTATGAAGCGGTATAAAATCAAACAAGTTAATGACTTTTATGCGGCCATTGCCAAAGAAAAGATTCCGCTTCAAGAAATAAAATCCTTTCTTTTACAAGAGAAGAAAGAAAAGGAAGAAAAGCAACCGCTCGCCCCTTTTGCTCAGGAACCGGCAGCAAGCATACCTAAATACCGTGATGACGATTACCTGATTATTGACAATAATTTTGGAAGAATTGGGTTTAAACTGGCCAAGTGTTGTAATCCGGTAGTTGGAGATAAAATTTTTGGTTTTGTTTCTGTTAAAGAAGGCATTAAAATTCACAGAATGAGCTGTCCTAATGCGGAAAGGCTCATAACGCAATACCCTTACAGGATTCAGAAAGTAAAGTGGCGTGAAGACGCTACTACGGCTATTTTTCAAACGACCGTTAGGTTTACAGCTTATGAAGAAATGGGATTGGTACAAGAGATTGGAGAGGTAGTCAATAACCTTTCTTTGAACCTACGGGGTTTTCAGCTTTCGGGACAACAAGGAAAAATTACCGGAAGGTTACAGATAGCAGTGAATTCCAATAAGCAAGTAGATTTGTTGTTGTATCATTTAAAGAAAATTAAAGGCATAACTAAGGCCGTCAGAGAATAAACTATGGCAGAAGAGAAGATTGTAGTAAAAGGAGCACGTGTTCATAATTTAAAAAATTTGTCCGTAGCCATTCCCAGGGATAAGTTTGTAGTTATCACAGGAGTGTCTGGGTCGGGAAAATCTTCTTTGGCTTTTGACACCTTGTTTGCAGAAGGTCAACGCCGTTACGTAGAAAGCCTTTCTGCTTATGCCCGTCAATTTTTAGGCAGGATCAAGAAACCCGATGTAGATTTTATTGAAGGAATTCCTCCGGCCATTGCTATTGAACAAAGGGTCAATACACGTAATCCCAGGTCAACGTTAGGTACTTCTACAGAAGTATACGATTATTTGCGATTGTTGTATGCACGTGTGGGAAAAACCTACTCTCCCGTATCGGGAAAGGAGGTAACTCGCCATAGCCAGGAAGACGTGCTGCATTTTATTTTGTCTTTACCCAAGGGAAGTTACGCACTGGTTATGGCTCCTTTTGGCTGGCACGACAAGCTGCGCAGGGTAGAAAAATTGCTTCAGTTACAACAAGACGGGTATTCCCGTTTTTATGATGGAAAACAAATAGTAAGGATAGAAGAAGTCCTTCAAAACCCCGAAGCGTTTGCTGTTGCTGATTTACTGCTTTTAACAGGTCGCGCAGAACCGGGAGACACACCGGATAACAGGGCACGGATCCTGGAATCGGTACGGACTGCTTTTTCTATAGGAGAGGGAGCATTGTTTGTGTATGATGGTAAAAATACCGTTCCTTTTTCTACACGCTTTGAAGCAGATGGCATTACTTTTCAGGAACCGGAAGAGTTTTTATTCAGCTTCAACAGCCCGTTAGGTGCCTGTCCGGAGTGTGGAGGATATGGAAAGATTACCGGCATTGATGAATCTTTGGTGGTGCCGGATAAAACGTTGTCTGTCTACCAGGATGCTATTGCCTGCTGGAGGGGTGAAGTAATGAGTTACTTTAAAAAAGAAGTAATTGCTCATGCAGCCGTTGTGGGTTTTTCCATCCATAAGCCTTATGAAAAGCTGTCTGCTTCTGAAAGGGAATGGTTATGGAACGGGGACGATCATATAACGGGAATTTATGGTTTTTTCAAACATCTGGAATCGGCTCGTTATAAAATTCAAAACAGAATCATGATAAGCCGCTTTACCGGAAAGACACGCTGTCCGGAATGTGGAGGGTCGCGTTTGCGAAAAGAGGCTTCTTATGTTAAGGTCCATGGTAAAAGGATTAACCAGTTGCTGGAAATGACTATTGAAGACTTGTCTGCTTTTATGAAAAAGGTAGAATGGACAGCAAGGGAAAAAGAGATCGCCGGCCGTACTTGGGAGGAAATCACTTCCAGACTTACGTTCTTGAATCAGGTGGGGCTGGGGTACCTGACGTTAAACAGACGTTCCTCTACGTTAAGCGGAGGAGAAAGCCAACGCGTAAACTTAGTCAGTTCTCTGGGGAGTTCTTTGGTGGGAAGCCTATACATTCTTGACGAACCCAGCATTGGGTTGCACCCCCGTGATACAAAAAGGCTCCTTAACTCTTTAAAAGCCTTGAGAGATATGGGAAATACAGTCTTGGTAGTAGAACATGACGAAGAAATCATGAGGGCGGCAGATCAGATCATTGATATTGGACCTTTGGCAGGGAAGGACGGGGGACATCTTATATATCAGGGGCCGCCTCCCGCACCGGGACAATCGGTTGCCAAAAAAGAAAGCAAAACACTCAAATTCCTTTCCAATCCGCAAGTAATTCCTATTCCAAGCAAACGAAGGGCATGGAATTCATACATTCAAGTACTGGGGGCAACACATAATAACCTGAAAGCAATAGATGTTACCTTTCCATTACAAGTATTTACGGCCGTCACGGGAGTGAGCGGATCGGGGAAATCTTCCCTAGTCAGAGATATCCTGTACTATGCACTGGCAAGGAAGTACAACCAGGGCCGGGTGCCTGCTCCCGGCATCTTCGGTAAGCTGGCAGGAGATCTGCACAGGTTGGGAGGAGTTGAACTGGTAGATCAAAACCCCATTGGCAGGTCTTCCCGTTCCAACCCTGTTACTTACATCAAGGCATACGACGACATCCGGAAATTATACTCAGAGCAACCTTATGCACGTATGAACGGATACGGACATTCGCATTTTTCATTCAATATGGAAGGAGGACGCTGTCCCGATTGCCAAGGCGAAGGAATAGTTAAAGTAGAAATGCAGTTTATGGCAGACGTGGTATTGACTTGTGAGTCGTGCAAGGGCAGACGTTTTCAGCCGGACATTTTGGAAGTAAGGTATCAGGAAAAAAATATTTTTGATATTCTGGAGATGACTGTAAAAGAAGCCATTGATTTCTTTTCCAGCCAACAGGAACCGGCCGCTTTGCGCATTGCTCAAAAACTTAAACCTTTGGACGATGTTGGGCTTTCATACATAAAACTGGGACAGAGCAGCAGCAGTTTGAGCGGAGGAGAAAGTCAGCGGGTAAAACTGGCTTATTTCCTGTCTAGAGATTCTATGAAGAACAATCGTTTATTCTTGTTTGATGAACCTACTACAGGGTTGCACGTGTATGATATTGCCAAATTATTACAATCCTTCCATGCCCTTATCAGTAAGGGACACTCTGTGCTTGTAGTGGAACACAACATGGATGTGGTGAAATGTGCCGATTGGATTATTGATTTGGGGCCAGGGGCAGGAGAAAAAGGAGGGTTCTGTTCTTTTGCAGGCACTCCGGAAGAGTTGGCTGCTCGGAAAGACTTACCTACAGGAGCTGCTTTGCATAATAAAATGTTGTAAATTTGCTGTATGAGAAGGAAACTACGGTTGTTGTTGTATAGTACAACGTTGCTTTTGTTATCGGGTCATGGGGTAACTGCACAGACCTCATTGGTAAAAGCAGCGAACCCTACCGAACCTTCTTTTGTACCTGTGTTTTCTGTTGCCGTTCAGATGGGTACAGATATAGGAGGGGCAGCACCGGTTCCTTTACGTGCTGTGGGAGGAGCTTTCAATCCCTATCCAAAATTAAATGCAGCCTTTGGGGCGCGCTTATTACTGGATCTTCATCCACGCTGGTGTTTAGGAGTCAACATCAATTACAAAACGGTGGCTATGGATGCAGATGCCCGCGTTACCAACCAAAAATTCAAAGGAGAGAATACTGTGCAATATTTCACCGGAACTTCTGAAATGTCTATGAGTTTTAGTTTTTTGGAACTTCCTTTGTACGTTGATTTCTTTTTAGGATCAAAAAAACAACATGCCCTTCAGGCAGGTTTTTTTGGTGCATATGCATTTAATCCAAAATTTGTTACGACTGCAATAAAAGGTTTTAATGGTGTAGAACCAGACCGTGTAGATGCTCGGGTAACTGATTCTCCACCTATGGATTTTTCAGCCGTATTAAAGCATTGGGATACCGGTTTACTCTTTGGGTACGAGACAAAAATCACTTCCCGTGTGAGGGCCGGATTGCATTTGATGTTTGGGGTAATGGATATTTTTAAAAAAGGAAACGATTTCTTTGATTATAAAATGCACCAGATACGGGGAAGCATTGTACTCTCGTATGATTTAATCCGTATTTACCAGCGTTGAACGAGGTCCCATAAAACAAAAAACAACCATTCCGTTCTTTTCTTTAGTAAGGGTGGGTGGAGGATATCCGGAGCATCTGTGGGTTTATAGGTGTTCTCATGAACCCCGGAAGTAATCAAAAGAGAAGGAACTTTCAGCTGTGCCAGTACAGACTGCTCTGTCATGGAAAAGTAAATATCTGCAAAAGAAGGACTGTTATAAAAGGAATAATCAATGGTTAATCCTGTATTGTAATACGCATTGCTGTTGTTCAACGACCTCAGAATATGCGGGGGAAGGGTGTCCGCACCCAAAACCAAAACGTAATTTTCTGAATTACTTGGCGGAGCTAGGGTTGTACCTAATTGATCTAAGTTCATATTCAGGCAGATCTGTGCCGGAGGAACCTTTAACAACGTGGCAAAGATTTGTGCACCTGTCATAGAAAACTCCTTGGCATCGTAAGCCACAAAAACAACATTACGTGTTATGGGAGCGCCTTCTTTTTTCATTTTCCCCAATGCATTAGCTAAGGTCAAAAGAACGGCCACCCCCGATGCATTGCTGTCTGCACCGGGATATAGCGTACCGTTAATGACTCCCAGGTGATCGTAATGAGCAGAAATAATTAAGTATTCGTTACTGGCGGGGGTGTCTGCCGGGATCCAACCTACCACGTTACGGCCACGCCTATTCTCTGTACATGTAAATCCTTGAATATAAGAATGGTTATGAGATTTTGGGTTTCCTGTTCCCAGCGGATGCAGACCGTATTCTTTAAACCTGTCAACCAAATAGGTACAAGCGACTACTCCGCCCGGAGTTCCTGTTTCTCTGCCTTGTAACAGGCTGTCTGTTAGGTGATAAACATGAAGCATCATTTTTTGCTCCGTAATCATGCTTGCGTACCGTTCTGGACGAATTGAACCTTCAGGTAAAGAAGTAGTTGTAAGGCCTAAGGAGAAAACAACAGTCAGGAAGCGAAGGCAAAGAAGAGGCATGTTTTATGTATTTAAAGTACAAATAAACAAATTTTCCCGTCAATTTTATACCTTTGAAGAATGGCAAAAAGAATTTCCCTTGTAGTTTTTTTATTTTTCCTGTTTTTTATTGGAGCAGAAAAAGTTTGTGCTCAATATGACAAACAGCAATTTTTTTACCGTGGTCAACATCTTTTATTTGAAGGCCGCTATCAGCAGGCCATTGATAATTTTAATAAACTCATACAGCTTGACCGCAATTTACACGAGGCATATTTTTTCAGAGGCATAGGAAAATACAACTTGGGAGATTTTATGGGAGCTCGTTCAGACTTTGACAAGGCTTTGCAAATACATCCTATTTTTACATTGGCCTATCATTATAGAGCTATAACATACTCCAGACTGGGGGATTATGAGAAAGCGCTTGAAGATTTAAAAGAGGCCATTGAACTGCGGCCGGGATACAACGGCTTGTACTTTAGCCGTGGAGTTACTTACCTGTTATCTCAACAATTTAAATTGGCAGAAGCAGATTTTAATCGGTTTATTCGTCACGAACCTAGGGTTAGTGAAGCGTACCTGAACCGCGGAGCTTGTTATCTGTATTTGAAAGATACGGTAAAAGCATTAAACGATTACAATACGGCTGTATTGCTTAACAAATTTGACCCGGAAGGGTACATAAGGCGCTCCCGCGTATATGCTTTGCAAGAGAGTTATGAAGAGGCCCTGGAAGATCTTAACATGGCTTTATCTTTAGAACCGGACAATTCTTTTGCTTATTTTAATAGGGCTCTGATCAGATACAATCAAGATGACTTGCCGGGAGCACTCGATGACTTGGAACGTGTGCTGAAAGAAGACCCCGGGAACGCCCTTACGTTGTACAACAGGGCTCTTATAAGGACGCAAATTGGGGATTATAACAATGCATTGGATGATTATGATCAGGTAATAGCCATCAATCCAAACAACGTGCTTGCTTATTACAACAGAGCAGCCTTATTTATACAGATGGAACGGTATGGAGAAGCGTTGAGAGATTACAATATGGCCATTGAATTGTACCCCGATTTTGCCAATGCCTATATGAACCGCTCTTACGTTAAAAACCGTATGGGCTTGTTTGCAGCCGCAGAATTAGACTATCAAACTGCGCAGCATAAAGTAAGTGAATATAAAACCAGACTGGGTGACACCACATATTCTGCCTTTGCAGACACAACCCAGCGATTTGACCGACTTTTGGCATTGGATGCCGATTTTGCAAAAAAAGATTTTAACAACGAATTATTACAGTACAAAGACGTAGATATACGGTTGAAGCCTTTGTTTAAACTTCTGGCGGGACAAACAGAAACAGGTACGGCATTGGAACAGCGTTATTATTACGAAGCACTGGAAAAATTCATAGGCAAGCAATCCATACAAGTAAATTTGTTTAGTATAGAGCCGGAGCTGGAACAGGAATACTTGGATTTTCAGAGAGAGCAGATAAAATCATTGGTCACAAGAAACCCGGCATTGGCAGACCTGTACTTTGTAAGCGGTATTCTGGACTTTCAAAGCAAGCAGTTTAATGCTTCGCTGGCTTCTTACAACAAGGCCATTGAAAACGACCCGGGTAATGTGTTTTATTACATGAACAGAGCGGCATTACAAAGCGAAATGATTGAGTTTATAGCTTCTATGGAAAGTAATGTGCAAATCCTTACTTTGGATCAGTCGGGGACAACCAGGACCAAGGTACAGGACCAGGGGAGAAGGGAGTACGACTATTCGGGAGCTATAGACGATCTGGAAAAAGCAGCCATGCTGGCTCCCGACTTTGCTTATGTTTATTACAATTTGGGGAACTTGCATTGTTTGTCGGGCGATTTCCCAAAATCCATTACTAATTACTCCAAATCCATTGAATTGTATCCCTACTTGGCAGAAGCGTATTACAACCGGGGACTGATCCAGATTTACCTGAAAGACAAAGAGAAAGGTTGTATGGATATTTCAACGGCCGGGGAATTGGGCATTAAGGATGCTTATAGTGTTATAAAAAAATTCTGTGTTACAGAACAGTAACACAGAATGTAAAACGATTGGTAAGAATACCGTTTAGTAGGCGTACGATTCTTGTACGTAAGAAGCGTTATTTAGGAAGTCATAAGAAGCTTTAATGCTTTCAAACGGTTCCATATCAAAGGCTTCCTGTTCTACTATGGCATACCTTAGTCCGGCCGTAGAGGCCAATTCGTAAATGGCCTTGAAATCAATTTCTCCGGAAGCACCAATTTCTTTGTCGTCTTTCACATGCCATAGTTCAAACCTTCCCGGGTACTTTTCAAAGTACTCTACGGCGGGGGCACCTCCCACTTGGCTCCAGAATACGTCTATTTGGAAGAATACTTTTTCCGGATCTGTATTCATCAGCATATGATCGTACAAGGGTACTTCTTCATAGAAGGTTGTGAATTCACGGTCGTGGTTGTGGTAGCCAAAGCGAATCCCTGCCCCATTGCATTTTTCACCTACTGCATTAAAAAGCTCACAGTAACGTAACAGACCTTCCAAAGATTCATAAGCACTCTTCCACAGTGAAGGCTGAACTATATACGATACGCCGGCCTCTACATGATCTTCAATGGCTTTATCCCACCACTCCATACAAGTTTCCCAGGGTGTACTGTTGGGGTCGGGACCGTTGATATGCGAAGAAAGCACGTCCAGTCCCACAGTATGGCATAATTGGGTGAAATCGGCACCCGGCATACCATAGAAAGTTCCTTCGACGGGATGATAGCCTGCCATTTCTACAAATGTATAGCCGGCTTCTGACACTGCATGAAGTGCCGTTTCCAGATCTGCACCTATTTCTGCTCGAATAGAATACAGTTGCAGTCCTATTTCTTTTTGTACAGGTTTTTCTGCACAAGAAACAAAAACTAGTAAAGAGACAGCCGCTATGGCTAAGATGCGGTATTTCATTAGTCTAACAGTTTAACTTTTAAGTTCCTGAACCATACATCATCGCCATGGTCCTGCAAGCCAACATAACCGGCTTTTTCTTCACCCCCGCAGTTCAGAAGCAGGTCGTAGGCTACCGGCCATTTCTCTTGGCTAAATTTGCTGTTATCTAGCAGCTCTTTCCATTGTGGCGTCCATAAGTGGTATTCCAGTACAGGTTCGTCGTTTTGGAAATGAACAACCGTTCCACTGAACACCAGGATTTTTGCCGTATTCCACTCTCCATAAGGCTTTGCATTTTGAGGTTTTGCCGGAATCATGTCGTACAAAGAGGCCGACTGACGGTTACCGTCAACTCCCAAAAAAGCGTCGGGGTGGTGTTCATTATCAAGGATTTGGTATTCAGGAGCTGAAATGTAGATGGGTTGTTCCTGAATTTCTTGTGCCAGATAAAACACCCCGGAATTAGCCCCTTTGGCTACTTTCCATTCAAAGCTAAGTTCAAAATTTCCAAATTTTTGGTCAAAAATGATGTCTCCACCGTCTTCTGCTCCTGCTTCACCACGACCGGAACCGTTGATTTTAATGGCTCCGTCTTCGATGGACCAGGCAGCCGGAACCTCTGTTCCGTTATAAGCACGCCAGCCATCAAAAGTTTCACCGTCAAAAAGAACAACAACGTTAGGATCGTCTTGCTGTACTTCTTTCTTCTTGTTGTCACAAGAACCACAGGAGCTGACCATAAATGCAGTCATAAGAAAAGATAAAAAGATTATTTTTTTCATAGTATTATATGTTTTATAAGGTGACAATTTAAGGCATATTAGGTAAGGAATACCCTTCTCTGTATGTGTGACGGATCAGCTCATTGGCAAACTCCAATGCGTTGATGGGATCTGAATACTGATGATTGAATGTGGGATGACCGTCCTTAATAGAGAAACCGTCTTTTACTTTCATCCGCAGGGTGTCATTGGGAGAAATGTTGGTAAACTTCATGGCGTCTCCATCCCACAACAATTCTCTGTTGAGTCCCTGTAACCTTACGGCCAGCACTCCCATAACTACCATTTCATTAAGTGGACCGGCTTCTGAAAAATCAGAGGCAGTTTTCACGCGTGCTTCCGGACTTTCTTTGCAAGCACGTACAAAATCAAGGTAGTGGTTGTTATCCTGTACTTCGCGTGTCATGGTAGGAGTAGGTAGATTGCGACCTGATAGCAGCCAGGGGTTGATTCCGTAACATCCGCAGATAAGCGTATCTTTTGTTCCATGAAATACAACGGCTCCTCCGCTGTCGTTCATATTTCTTCCTGTAGGCCATCCTGCCGGATATTCTGGCAATAAGCCTCCGTCATACCAGGTGACTTCTACACGAGGCATGCCTACTTTTGGCATGTTATCACGTGCGGGAAAAATAAATTTGGCAATCTGCGCATTGGGTGCACATTCCGTCATAAGAGAGGTGGAGCTTCCTTGAACGGCTATGGGTGATTTCAAGTTTAATGCTTTAACTACCGGCTGTAAGATGTGACAGGCCATATCTCCCAAAGCACCTGTTCCAAAGTCCCACCAGCCTCGCCAATTCCAAGGATGGTAAATCTGGTTGTATGGACGGTAAGGGGCAGGTCCAATGAAAAGATCCCAGTCAAGATCGGGATGAGGAGTATGTACCTCAGTAGGAGTTTCTAATCCCTGCGGCCAGATGGGTCTATCTGTAAAGGCATCTACTCTAGTTATTTCTCCAATCATCCCGGACCAGATGGCCTCACAAATTTTACGAACACCGCTGCCCGAAGCTCCTTGATTACCCATTTGCGTAGCCACTTTATGTTTATCTGCCAATTTGGTAAGCAATCGGGTCTCGTAGACGGTGTGTGTAAGGGGCTTTTCACAATAGACATGTTTTCCCATAGACAAGGCTTGTGCTGCAATAACAGCATGGGTATGGTCTGCTGTACCTACTATTACGGCGTCTATTTGATTTCCCATTTCATCAAAAAGCTTTCTGAAATCTTTGTATTTTTTGGCGTTGGGATAAGCTTTGAATTGATTGGCTGAATATTTCCAGTCAACATCACACAAAGCTACAATGTTCTCTGCATTCATTTCACGAACTACGCCACCTCCGCGCCCTCCAATGCCAATTCCGGCAATATTGAGTCTATCGGTAGCTACCGCTTTTTTCTTCCTTTGTGAAGGTATTGGCGTCTTTCCCAAAAGGGGAGTAGAAGCAACAATGGCTCCGGCCGTTGCCAGGGCACTTTTCTGTAAAAAATTGCGTCTGGAGATATTTTTTTCCATGTTTTAGAATTTTGTTAAATGAAATGGTTTATAATGTTTTACGAATATAATGAAAAAATCATTTCTTACCTTTTCCCGGACGCAATCTGTGGTAAGATTGTACCAGGGCTTCATCACTTCCAATGGCCCTGAGAGCCAGAATAACAAGGATTATACTAACCATTGGAAACACAGTGGTAACAGTAAAAGAAATATCTTCGGCTTTGTTCTGATAATAGGCAACTCCCATCCAGATTTGCTGTCCCAGCAGTACGAGTGAAGTATAAATGCACAGTCGGATTTGTATTTTCCTGGCCTTAAAAAGGAATATGGTAAGCAGCAATAACGCACAAACGGCTACGGTTAATACAACAAACGGTGTATAGGTTGCATAAATCCCAAAAAAAAGCGAAGTCATCAATCCCAATGCAATAAGAAGGTAAAGTGTCTGAATTCTTTGTATCATGGCAATGATTTTGTTAGTTCCAACAAATGTAGAGGAAAATATACGATTTTCCTCTACATTTGTAGTATGAAAAAAATTGAACCTTCAGAATTGGTTATAAATAATGACGGCAGTGTTTTTCACTTGCATATAAGACCGGATCAGCTTGCCGACAATGTGTTGCTGGTAGGAGACCCGGATAGGGTAGATTTGTTAAGACAGCTACTTACCCGTGTAGAACATGAGTCCAAAAACAGAGAATTTGTTTCCGTTACCGGTTATTTTAATAACCATAAGGTTACGATTCTGTCTACGGGTATAGGAACAGACAACATTGATATAGTGATGAACGAACTGGATGCGTTGGCCAATATAGATTTTAATAAACGTATTCCTAAAAAAGAACATAAATCTTTAAGGATACTCAGGCTGGGTACTTCGGGGGCTATTCAACCTGGTATAGAGCCGGGAACATTAGTTTTTTCAAGCTATTCGGCAGGTATTGACGGTTTACTTAATTGGTACGCAGGGCGTAATCAGGTTTCTGACCTGGATTTAGAAAAAGCTTTTGTTACTCATATGAACTGGCCATCCGGGCTGGCTGCCCCTTATTTTGTGCGTAACTCAGAGAGCTTGGAGAAACAATTTCACGATGCAGTATTGGGAATTACGTTGTCAGCACCGGGGTTCTACGGTCCTCAGGGGCGTGTCATTCGTTTGCCTTTGGCAAATCCCGATTACCTTAGCAAACTGATGTCTTTCCGTTACGGCCCTTTAAAAATATTGAACTTTGAAATGGAAGGTTCTGCCATTGCCGGTCTCTCCAAACTGCTGGGGCACGAAGGGGCTACTGTATGCCTTATTATTGCGCAAAGAGATAGTAAAGACATGAATGTGGATTACAAAGATCTGATGTTGGAAAAAGCGACAGAAGCTGTAGAAAGAATGCTTATATTGTGATGGAAATGGTTTATGATAAAGAGATATTAGATCTGGTACCTTTACTGGACGATCCCGACATATACATTCAGGACGCTTTGTATGACCACCTCAGGTCCATGGGGAAACCGGCCATCGAGCAGTTAGAAAGCATTAGAGAGTCCTTAGCCGGGGAAGATCATGCCGAGGCCATTCAAAAGATGGTGTTCACACTCAGGGAGGGTTTGAAATTTGAAAAAATCGAACAATGGATTGGTAATACAAAAGACGATCTGTTGGTCGGGCTCTGTTTGATTCAGGATGTGTTGACAGACGGTGTTGACTTGGACAGCCTCAGAGAAATTATGATGGAATGTGTCACAGAGATGTTTCTAGAGATAAGGGATGATAAAACCCTTATGGAAAATGTGAAATTATTTAACCATGTTTTTTTTAACAGGCTGGGTTTTAAAACAATAGATCCAATGTTTGCCAAGCCTGAAAACACATTTATTCATAAAACACTTATAGAGAAGAAAGGCAGTCCGGTGGCTGTCGGATTTATTTATTTGCTATTGGCTTATCAGACCGGAGTTCGTATTGGGGGCCGTATATTTAAAGGTGGTTTTCTGCCTGCGGTAACAGACAGGGATAATAACGTGTTGTTTTATGTGAATGTATTTAAAAACGGGTT
The DNA here is from genome assembly GCA_012510445.1 of Bacteroidales bacterium. Taxonomy (GTDB): domain Bacteria; phylum Bacteroidota; class Bacteroidia; order Bacteroidales; family UBA932; genus DMER64. Next base: position 73,568 of record JAAZIA010000019.1, on the reverse strand, counting down.
GTTGTTCCCTCACAGAGAACTGGAAACCTTTTTGAAAGAATTGAAACTGCATATTCCCGTTCATTCTTTTAGAGAAGCAGAACCGGAAGATTTGGCGCAGATTTATGCAGAAACGTTGTTGTTTAGTTATTCTTCTTTGGGAAAAGAAGAGCATGCAGATCAGGTCAACAAGCTTACCCGCATAGTGGCTATGTTTGGACGTGAAAACACTATGCTGATAGAGATAGATGAAGATGATGAATAAAAAAAAGACCGCTCCTTTTGAGCAACGGTCTCTTTGTTTTAAAATAAAATTAGGTTTTAGGTTTAGTCACGAGCGGGAAACGAGGTTCGAACTCGCGACCCTCAGCTTGGGAAGCTGATGCTCTGCCGACTGAGCTATTCCCGCGCAACCAAACAGTAAACAAATATAGCTATTAAATTTTTATAAACAAGATGAACGTTGCCGTCTTTTTAGCCAGAAAACTCAAAGGAGATGCAACATCCACAGGCAGGGTAAGTCGTATGGGTACGTGGATTGCAACCTTAAGTGTAGCTATTAGCGTGTTCATCATGATACTTTCAGTAGCTATTGTTCGGGGTTTCAGAGCCGAGATTGAAAACAGAGCCATAGGCTTTACAGGAGAAATTTTAATGGAAGCACCGGGAGCCGGTTTTGTAACGGAGCCTCTACCCGTCTCAAACGAATTGTCTTATTTGCCGGCGCTGCGTGAGCATCCCGAGGTATTGCATATACAAGAATTTGCCATTTCCTATGGAATGATTAGGACAGAAGAGACTATGCAAGCCGTTTCTTTTAAAGGGGTAGGGTCTGACTACCAATGGGATTTTTTCCAAAGACATTTGGTATCGGGATCGTTGCCCGTCTATTCAGATTCTTTGTCGTCAAGTCAGGTGTTGATTTCTACACGGATGGCCTCTCTTCTTAAACTTAAGCTACAAGATGTGGTAACCTTGTATTTTATTGGGAGTAGTGTGAAAATGAGGCGGTTTGTTATTACGGGAATGTACGATGTGCAGCTGGAAGATATAGATAACCATTTAGTTATGGGAGATATTCGCCATGCTCAGCGACTCAACGGCTGGAAGGAAAATCAGGTAAGCGGTATGGAAATTTTTCTGAAAAACAGGAAAAAATTACAAGACAAACAGGAAAGTATAGAAGATCTCATAATGGCCCATACTGTAGATACAGATCAGGGGGTGGTATTACGCAATATCAAAAAGACTTATGCCCATTTGTACGACTGGCTGGATTTAATGGATATCAACGTAGTAGTACTCCTGACCCTTATGGTATTGGTAGCCGGGTTCAATATGGTTTCCGGTCTGCTGATTTTACTGTTTGAAAAGACGTCAGCCATAGGTTTGCTTAAAGCTGTAGGAATGAGAGATAGTACGTTAAGAAATATGTTTCTTTACAATGCGTCTCTGGTGGCCTTGCGTGGAACTCTGGCTGGAACCGTTCCGGCAATTATCTTTCTAATCCTTCAGAAGACTACCCATCTGATTAAATTGAATCCCTCTAATTACTTTGTAGATAGTGTACCTGTGTCTATATCGTGGACACATATTGTACTCATAGACTTGGTTGCCATTGTATTGCTTATGCTGGTTTTGCTGATTCCTCTGAAAAGCATTGCCGGTATTTGCCCCGGAAAGGCGGTCAGGATGCGCTAGCCCATCCCATATACCGGTACCATATCATCTCTACGTACTTTTGTGTCTGACGTGGTACATAAGGACTTACTTGGGCCCATACATTGGGGTCTTTACCGTCTTGAGCTGCACGCTCTCTGTCTTTTTCTATACGTGACATACCGGCATTGTATGCTGCCAGAATGAAATTGATTTCTTCTTCTTCTGAAACTTGTGCCAAATGCATATTCCTTTTTATAAAAGAGAAATACGTAACGGCTCCACGAATGTTATCTTCCGGATTGTACAGATCGGGGATGCTTAGATCGGCAGCCGTAGATTCTTTTATTTGCATAAGACCTATGGCCCGGCTCCCTGACTCTGCATTCATTCGGTACTTTGATTCCTGATACATGACGGCTCTCAATAATTTCCAATCCCAGCCCAGCGTACTACCTTGTGCCATAAGCAGGGAGTCGTACGGACTTCTTTCCGGACTAGCGGGTAAAAAACGATTTCTAAACCTGGCGTACCCGGGAGATTGCTTAAAAAGCGTAAGCCAGTGAACTAGGTTTAAGTGCCAATCGGCTTTGTCTTTGCGCATAACCCATACCTCTCCCATAGAGGTAATTTGTGGTGTTATAAACAGTTTACCTGTGAGTGATTTGGGAATAGAATCTCTGATAATGTTTATGGCAAGGATATCTGTTTTGTGGTTTTCCAACAGCTCCCACACCGGTAACGAATCGTTAGCAGGTATGTATTGTAAGTCCATCCCGTGTGTTTTTGAAAAATGTGTTAACACTTCGTAATGGTAGCCCACACGTGTACCGGCATGAGCCGGAAGGTAAATGGTGCAGCGGAGGGTATCTCCGTGTAATTTCACCAGCTCTGTTTCTTTCCAGATACCAGCTTTGTTGGTTTCTGATGTATTACTGTACTCACCGTACAGGACGACCAGTAGAGATGCCGCCGCCAGGACGATGAGTGTTTTGTATTTCGTGATCACTTTTTTTAGAAGAATCTACAGATCCTGTTTTTGAGGGTTTAACATAAAATGGCCAGGTAATACCTAACTTAACCACACGCTGTGGCCGGATATAATGCGGCGCCGAAAAATATCCACTGTCAGGCCAGCCCTGAGCTGCATTTATATACTTAACATAAAGGGTCGCTCGCTTCCATTTCATATTGACAAAAACGTCTATGTAAGGAGTGTTTCCGTATTTTTTTTCCTGCTGAAGATGAAAATTACCTAAAGCAGGGTTGTAAGCTTCCATATAATAGGCCGTATGAAAAGTAACGTCGGCACCAATCTGGGCCGTCATTACGTTCTTAACAACCGGTATTTCCAGGTAGTATCTGAGGTTGGCTGCCAGCAAGGGTAGGGGGACGATTTCTGGCTGCGAAGAAAGTTGGAACAGCAGTCTGTGATTCAGCCTTACATACCAAAAACTGAAATTTTGTTCAGCTGTTGCAGTCATGATATTTACCAAACGTTCCGCTTGTCTGACCACACCTAATGTATCGTAATAGATGGTATTTCCTGCCAAACCGTAAGAAAAAGAAACCCTTGTTTTCCAGTCCGGAATAGAAAGGTCTGCATGAATTTGAGTACGGGTAGTTTTTGAAAAATCATTCTCCCATACATAATGGTTGGAATAATAATTATTAATATACCAATCCGGGGTTTGTCTTTTAAATAGAAAACGTCCTTTCAGATGAATCCCTGACGGCAAGGGGTAAAAAGAAAAACGAACGTTAGCATCCAAAGACATATCTCCCAAGTAATAGCCTGCAAAGTCTAACCTTCCAATGGCGTTCCATGCAAAGTATTTTTTCAACATGCCATAAGCTCCGGCATATGCGTACGCGTTGTTTGTTTGCTGATTGGAAGGACCTGCTGTGTAAAAGTCCGGTACAAAGCAGTAATGAGACAACAGCTCATATCCAACGCCACCTTCCAACCCCGATAAAATGGCCGTTGCTGACCACGGTTGAAGGCGCAGGAAAAACCGATTGTCAAATATCATGGTTTGTACAGAGTCTGTAGTCTTAAGAGGGTCTAGGTGAAATTGATGGTTATAAAATTTACGGCCGGTATGATCTGGCAACCCAATCTCGTCTGTATAATTTCTACTCATACTGTTCCATTGGCCTGCGTGCCCCAGATACATCACCGTCCCTTCTTCCGGTGCTATGGAATCTCTTCTGAACAAGTTTATGGGTACTCCCAGGCTGTGGGTAATAAATAATTGATCACTGGCGAGTGCAGAAGATGCTTTGGACAGCCATATGGGAATGGTCCTGGCGTCTACGATGGTATCTGTAATAAACAGGTCGTCTTGTATTCCTCCGTTTTCACTTTTTCTCAGAGAATTTCTAATATACCCACCGTGCATAACGTATCGTTTACCCAGATAATTTGTAGTGATGGCAAGCGTTCGTGTATTGGTAGCTTCATTCTGAAGCATTCCTTTTGCCCCTTTTCGTTGGTAAAAAAACTGAATATTGGCTTCCGGAGAAAGATTCTGTGTATGTAAAAGCCCTACATTCAATTCTTCTTTTTCTTTGTTGGCAAACAAGGTTCCTGAATAGGACATAACGGTAAAAGGACTTTTTGCATTGTAAGCGGGCAGGGTTTCCCGGTCATAAGCTTCGCTCATGCCCCCGTCCCAAAAGCCGAACCGATCTTTTGTTTTTCTTTTAAAATAATTGAAGGAAAGAACAGGAGACCCGGCCGTTCCCAGATAAATAGCCCCCACATCTTCTTTCATGTGAGCATAGTCATAAAAGCTGTTGTTGATATTGGTGTCTATATCCTTAAAATTTAATTTGTTAAAATACGTATCGTGGGTCCAGGAAATAACCTTTCTGAACATGAGGGAGTCAGGTACAACATACGTATCCAACATATGAAACGTGCTCTTGTAAATAGAATCTGCTATGGCTTTTTCTTCTTTGCGTTTTTGTCTTGCAAATTGACGTAACTCTTTTTTTGAGAAGGTGGCCAGAGAGTCTATAACAAAAAAGCCAAGGCTGTCCACTTGAATCAAACCCAGACTGTCCAGCTGATAAATATACCCCAAGCTGTCCGGTATTTGCCTTCCGGTAGAATCAAGATTGGGAATACGCAGGGAATCTGTGCTGTCCTTCAAAGGTAAAGCCAGACTGTCACTCAAAGGCAAAGCCAGACTATCCCTTGCCGGCAGGGAATCGACTGACTGAGCCATGACCTTGCAGCCGGCAAGCAGTAATACAAGTATTATCAGCAATTTGACCTTTGGTCTCATGTTTTGATTGGGTTGCAAGGGCGCAAAGCTACAAAAAATGTGCCTCTTCACGTAAGACACCTTCTATTTGTTTGATAGACAAGGCATCTTTAACCAAAACTCTCTTGTTGCTATCCAGTAGATACAGCGAGGGAATGGCGTTTAAATCGTACAAGTTGCCGTTGCGTATTTCACTTTCCGGATTCCAGGCATGAAGCCATTCGGCAGGAAGGTTTGGCAGGTATTGTAACCACGCTTCCCGGTCTTCTTCCGGATAGAGAGAAAGAATGGTTAACGTTTTATTTTTCACCATGCTGGTGATTAACTCAGAAGCAAGTAGTTCGTGGGTTGCTCCCATACAAGCGCTGCAATCGGGATGAATAAAAAAGAGCAGAGTGAAACGAGAGGAAAGTGAAAAAAGTGTTTTTGTATGGGAGGGTTCAGGAATATGAGGCAGGTTTTTTATAGCACCTATATAATGAAAATCGGCTGCCGGTGAGCCTACTTTGTTTTTGTTTATTAACTCTAATAGATAGATGGGACGTACTTTTTCCAAAGTGTCGGGAAATGGGCTTGAAACCACATATTCCAGTATAGGTAAGTAAAGATCTTCATCTCTGTAGGGGGAATTGGGGTGATAAAAATAAAGCTCGGCCATCTGGTTAAATGCTAGCACCACTTGTCTTTGAACAGAATCTGTTTTTCCTGCAGCCTCCATTTGGGAAACCATACGTCTGATGCCTTCACGGGCCGTTCTGTTATCTGCCCTTATCAATAGGCCGGCAAAGTTTGTGAAAGCCCGTTCTACATACCCTTCCTGACGGACACACCTGATATCATCAAAGGGGAAATCATCCCAATAATGCAAAACACGGTATTTAAATATTTCTTCTTCAGAAACGACAGGAGCCGGTACAGAGGTTGGTTTGAATTCAGGAAGCTTTTGCGATTCTTTGTTTCCTTTCCCGGAACAAGAGAATGCTATAAAAAAAAGCACTGCTAAGAAGGAGATGCGGAACAATAGCTTCATAAAACAAAAATACAAATTTTTGTTACATTTGTACCTTTATGAATCTTACACTCCATACGTTCAGGATGGTGTTGCATATCATGGTCGGCATTGCCGTTCTCATTTTTTTTGCTCTATACAGAGTAAAAGCCGGGTATGGAATTTTAATTGATAAAAAATGGGGTGTTACCCTTCCCAACAGATGGGCATGGATGATTATGGAAGCTCCTGTAGTCATAGCCATGTTTTGGTTTTGGGCCGGATCTCCCCGTCAATGGGACTTGGTTCCCTTTATATTTTTTGTATTGTTTCAGACCCATTACCTGCAACGTTCCTTTATTTTCCCATGGTGTATCCGAGGCAAAAGCCGTATGCCTATTTCGATTGTGCTTATGGGAATTGTGTTCAATTTAGCAAATGCATTCATTCAGGGTCAGTGGATTTTTTATCTGGCCCCTGAGCATATGTACAACGAGCTATGGTTGACCAATCCTCGTTTTTTAATAGGAACGCTTTTGTTTATAACAGGCATGGTTATCAACATCCACTCGGACGGAGTCATACGGAAGCTTAGAGAAGATGGCAATACAAAGCATTATTTGCCAGAGAAAGGGCTGTTCAAGTACGTTACCAGTGCCAATTATTTTGGAGAAATAATAGAATGGTTAGGCTTTGCTGTTTTAACCTGGTCGTTAAGTGGATTTGTTTTCTTTATATGGACTTTCGCAAACTTGGTACCCAGAGCACATGCCATTTATGATAAATACAGAGAAGATTTTTCTGAAGAGATGGCAAGAAGTACAAAAAAACGAGTTTTTCCTTTTATATACTAATGCATTATGCCCGTGAAATCTGTGAAAAACTGCTGTGCCCATAATATTCCGGTAGCCCTTGTTACGGGAGCCAACGGAGGTATTGGGAAACGTATTAGCAGAGAGCTGATTAGCAATGGATACAGGGTTATCCTTTCTTATAGAAGAAGTGAGAGGGCTTTAGCCTTTTACCATTCACTGCGTCAAGAATACGGAACGGAACGTGTGGATTGTCTGGAAATGGATCTTTCTTCTGTGAGCTCCATTAAGGCGGCGGTACAACTTCTTATAGAAAAAGAGACCCGAATAGATGTATTGGTGAACAATGCCGGAATGTTGGGTCACAAACCAGAAGTGAGTCCCGAAGGATACGAAATGCATAATATGGTTAACTGTTTTGGTCCCATGTTATTCACTTGGCTTGTAAAACCGCTGCTGCATAGAGGTAGCCGTGTGGTAACTACAGTATCTTTGGTATTGTTTTATGCTTCTATTCCGGATCACTTCCCCTATCCGTCCCGGAAGTTTAACCGCTTCCGTCAATATGAGTGCTCTAAACTGGCACTTACGTTGTTATGTTTGTGCTTGGCGAATAAGTGGGAAGAGGAAGGAATTACCCTTAATATGGTTGATCCGGGGATAGTGGATACTCCTATTATTAAGCTTCATAAGTGGGTTGACCCACTGGCCGACAAGTTGTTCAGGCCTTTTATCAGAAGTCCTGAAAAAGGAGCTGCTACGTCTGTTTTCCTTTCCTGTGACTCCTCTTTAAACGGTATCACAGGTACGTTATATAAAGATAAAAAAGTTCGTTATTTACCCGAAAGAATAACAAATCACCCTTTTGCAGATAAGATATGGCATCTTTTACTAGAGTTGTAGCCCCGTCCGTAGTAAAAAACATAGGGTTGGTCTTGCTGGCTAATGCCCTTTTCATGGCAGTCTCTGTTTTAGTATCTGTTTGCTATAGGTTTGACTCCGGTTTCCTCCCTCTTTTGCTATCAACGGCAGTTACTGCATCCGTGGGATTTTTTCTTTTCTTCTTAGTAAAAAAAACAGAAGGAATAGCTACGCGGGAAGGATACATTGTTGTTGTCCTATCCTGGATTGTATCTTGTTTGTTTGGTATGTTACCTTACCTATTTTGGGGTGGCGAATTCTCATTAATTAATGCGTGGTACGAGAGTGTGAGCGGCTATACAACTACTGGGAGCACTATACTAACTGCAGTGGAAGCGATACCGCATTCACTTCTTTTCTGGCGCGCATCTACCCATTGGATTGGGGGAATGGGAGTGGTAATCTTTATGTTACTCATTTTGCCCGAAGTAAGCTCTGTAAGGCTCAGACTTTCTCGTATTGAAATGAGCACTCTTTCACAGGAATCTTATCGGTTTAGGGCAAAAGAAAAAGTTCGAGTAATTGCGTATGTGTATTTTGGCCTAACGTTATTGCAAACGCTTTGCTTATCACTGGCAGGGATGCCTGTATTTGATGCTGTGTGCCATTCTTTTTCCACCATTGCAACAGGTGGTTTCAGCATTCGCAATGCCAGCATTGCTTCTTACAACAGTGTTGCTATAGAAACCATCATCCTTGTTTTTATGGTCGTATCTTCCCTTCATTTTGGTATGATCTTTCTTTTTTTGGTGAAAAAAAACACCTCTTCCCTCACTTCTGTAGTGACCCGTTATTATTTGGCTTTTACTTTGGCAGTAGGAATGGTGATTTCTTTAAACCTTTTACAATCAGGACAGTATGATTCCATAGGGACTTGTTTGCGTCACGGATTGTTTCAGACATTTTCGATTGCCTCTACCACGGGATTTGCTACAACAGATTCTTCTGTCTGGCCCGGTTTGTCTATGCTCATTCTCTTTTTCTTAATGTTTCAGGGAGGGTGTTCCGGTTCTACAGCCGGAGGAATCAAGGCAGACAGGTTGTTGATTGCCTTTCGTTCTGTAAGGGCTCACATTACAAAAAAACTACATCCCAGGTCTGTGATTTCGGTAAGGGTAGGAGAGCAGGTCATTGATTCCGATGTAGTGTTTGAGGTACACTTGTTTATAGGTCTTTTCTTTTTTTTATTTTTTGTTGTAGCCCTGTTGCTTGTTGCATTAGGCGTGACATTAACGGAAGCGTTATCTGCTTCTGCGGCTCATATTAGCAATGTGGGACCGGGGTTTGGGAATCTGGGATCTTTAGGTAATTACCATGCGTTTAACGGACTTTCAAAATTTGTGTTGTCTTTGACTATGATTCTGGGGCGGATTGAATTGTTTGGCTTTTTCATTTTATTTAGCTTCAGAAAATAGTAACTTGCCGGTTATGGGACTTGAAAAATATATGGTTGACCGGTTTTTTTCTGAACTTTCTTTTCCTCCCTCTGCTGACCAGCAAGAATTTTTCACCCTGTTTGCTGCTTTTTTGACGGGAAAAGACAAGATCTTTGTCTTGAACGGCTATGCAGGTACAGGAAAAACAACGTCAATGGCGGCCGTTACCGGTGCCTTGAAAAGCTTGGGAAGGCCTTCTGTCCTTTTGGCACCAACGGGCCGTTCCGCAAAAGTTATGATGGGTTATGCAGGAATGCCGGCTTTTACCATTCATAAAGCCATTTACAGACAAAAGACGGCCACAGCTGCCGACGAAACAGGCTTTGGTGTGTTCGAGCTGCAGCACAACAAAAGAAACAATATGCTTTTTATTGTTGACGAAGCGTCTTTGTTATCTGACCGAGGCGGAGGACTTCTTTTTGGCAGCGGTAACTTGTTGGAAGATTTGATGCGTTTTGTATTTAGCGGACAAGGCAATCAATTGTTGATCATGGGGGATTCTGCACAACTTCCGCCCGTTGGAATGGATAAGTCACCGGCTCTGGATCCGGAGCAGTTGTCTGTATATGGAGAGGTGGTGTATATGGAAATGAAAGAGGTCTTACGCCAGTCCTTTGATTCCGGCATTTTATCCAATGCTACACTCTTGAGGAACCACCTGACAGAAGAAAACTATACTTTGCCGGAGTGGAAAACAGAAGGATTTAAAGACATTCGTCGCATTAGTTCAAGAGATTTGACAGAGGCACTCACAGATGCTATGGCCAAGTACGGTCAAGACCAGGTGGTGGTGCTTTGCCGCTCCAACAGGCGCGCCAATAGGTATAACCAAGGCATTCGCAATACCATCCTTTTCCGGGAAGAAGAGATTACAAAAGGCGATCGTTTGATGGTGGTAAAAAATTGCTACCACTTTGTAGAAGAGGTACCGGAAATAGATTTTATTGCCAATGGCGATATAGCTGAAATTATAAGGATACGCCAATTCACAGAACGGTATGGATTCAGGTTTGCAGAAGCCCTTCTCAGGTTTCCTGACTATAAAGATATAGAGCTTGACGTAAAGGTATTACTGGACACGTTACATAGCGAAGCACCTGCACTCACAAGAGAGCAACAGCAACAGATGTACGAAGGAGTGTCTGCCGATTACGAACACATAAAGAACAAAAGAAAAAGATACAAAGCCATAAGAGAGGATTTATATATGAATGCATTGCAAATAAAATTTGCCAATGCCATCACTTGCCATAAAGCTCAGGGAGGGCAGTGGAAGGCCGTGTTTGTAGATAAAGCATTTTATGGTGATATTTACAATAAAGACGTCCTGCGTTGGTATTATACAGCCTTTACCCGCGCCACGGAAGAATTGATTCTGATTAACCTTTAATTAACCTATAACGCATACATATGAAACGATTTTTTGTTCCCTTCATTTTTAGTTTGTTATTCTCATTAATAACTGTTGCTCAAGAGCGTATTGTTCCGGAAGCTGCTCCGGCAGACTTGGTAAAACCATTGGAAATGCCCTTTTCTTGGGAAAACGACCGGACCCTTATTCTCTATTCCGGTACTATGCAAAAGCCTTCTTTTATTCAAGAAGACATTGTTACCGGTGAGCGAAAAACCGTAGAAGGTCCCAGCAGAAGACCTGTTGATTTGTCGGGTTTAGAGCTGGATGAAAACGCCAAAAATCCAACCTTGTCTCCTGATGGAAAATATGTGGCTTTTACTTTGGGCAACGACCTGTATTCCAGGGAATTATCAACTGATAAACAAATCAGGCATACGTACGACGGAAGCCGGACTATACTTAATGGCTGGGCTTCTTGGGTCTATTATGAAGAAATTTTAGGCAGGAGGAGTTTTTACCGTTCCTTTTGGTGGTCACCGGATAGCCGCCATCTTGTTTTTTTCCGCTGTGATGATACCCGTGTTCCCATGTTTCCCATTTATGTGGCAGACGGTCAGAACGGGTACCTGGAAGAAACACGCTATCCTAAAGCCGGTGCAGAAAATCCACAGGTGAAAATTGGAATTGTTTCTGTTGAAGAAGAAAGTGACATAGTATGGGCAGACTTTAACCCGGCAGACGATCAATATTTTGGTCAACCGTTCTGGACACCGGATGGAAAAACGCTGCTTTTACAATGGATGAACAGAACACAAAACCATTTGCGTTTGTACGCCATCCATCCCCAAACGGGTAAAGGAGAAGTGATTTACGAAGAAGAGCAGGAAACGTGGCTGGAGTGGATTCAAGGCGTACATTTTGTAAAAAACGGATTTTTGATGGTTCGTGATTTTGAAAAATGGGAACAAATTTATTTTTGCTCTTCCGACGGGCAAGTCCTGATCAAGCTTACCGAGGGTGAAAATTGGGGAGTAACCGTTCACGGTACAGATCCTAAAGAAAAGTATGTGTTCTTTTCTGCCAGAAGAGAAAATTCCACGCGATCAGACGTATACCGCGTGCCTTTACAAGTGAGTAAAAGCAAGAGAGCTCCTAAAGTACAGCGGCTTACAGATGGAGAGTTCCATTTTACCAACGTGCAGTTTTCTCCCGGGTATACGTACTTTACAGCCATGGGCTCTAACTTGTCTACGCCTTCTCGCACCTTTTTGTTTGGAGTAAAAGAAGGGCAAATGCGGGTGTTGGGCGATTCAAAGGGTCCGGCTTACGAAAAAGAACTGTCTGCCGGTAACGTACCCGTTTCTGAAATGCACTTTCTGACTACGGAAGACGGTTTTACCATACCGGCTATTGTTACCTGGCCTTTAGGTATGGAAAAAGGCAAGAAGTATCCTGTTTTGGTGAATGTTTATGGTGGCCCCAACAACGGAAGCGTAATGGATCGTTGGATAACCCCTGCCGGAAACAGGTACCATTGGGCTAAAAAAGGAGTTATCCAAGTAACTATGGACCACCGCGGGAGCGGTCATTGCGGTAAAAAAGGCCTGGATATGATGTACAGAAGCCTGGGGAAATGGGAAATCCATGATTACAAACTGTGGATAGACTACCTTAGAAAGACAGGTACGGTAGATAGTAAAAGAGTAGGAATCACCGGTTTCAGTTATGGAGGCTATGTGACGGCACTAGCCGTTTGTACGGCAGGCGATTATTTCCCTTATGGAATAGCAGGAGCCGGAGTATTTGACTGGATGTTCTACGATACACATTATACGGAGCGTTTTATGGATACTCCGCAAAACAACCCCGAAGGTTACAAAAATGCATCGGTTTTGGAATACTGCAGTACGTATGGCACTTTTGGTCCCTCGGTACTTTTAATTACTCACGGTACATTAGATGATAACGTTCATTTTCAAAATGCCTTACGATTGACAGATGAGCTTATGAAGCAAAACAAACACTTCCAATTTATGCTGTATCCGGGAGCCAGACACGGATATAGGGGGTACCAGGGTGCCTTCTCGGCTGCAGAAGAAATGGCCTTCTGGACTACATATTTGCTGGAAGAATAAAACTTATACGATATGAAAAAAATAATCACCATTGCGGCATGCTGCCTGTTGGTAGCATGCCATTCGCCAAAAACAAAAACGGCTATGTCTAATATCAATGAGCAAACGATAGAAACGGTCTTGTCCCGTCTGGACAGCCAACAAGAAGTAGCTGAATTAACGGAACGAGGGGTACGCCAAACGGCTGCCTTGTGGAGAAAAGAAGATGGCACCCGGGAAGAGTTTCTGGAATTTTGCCTGGAACATTTTTGTACTACAGAAGAAGAAAAAGAAGTTCTTTTTAATAAACTTTCTGTGGCTTTTGAAAACATCATAGGTACTTCCAACCAACTGAGTGTGTCGCTTAAAAAGCCGGTACACCTGGAAGGGGAAGCTTTGTTGCCCGTTGACCTGATCCTAGGCAGTTACAGTCCTTCTGCACACTTTATGGAAGATATGTACGGCAACAAAATAGCCTTTATCTGCACCCTTAATTTCCCGAATTTCTCCCTGGAAGAAAAGAATACCTTAGGTAAGGAGTGGAACAGGAAGGAATGGGCTTATGCACGGATGGGTGACATGTTCACACACCGCACACCGGCTTGGCTGAATCAACAGATGTCCCGCGTTCTGGGAGCTGCAGAAAATTACATTGCCTCTTACAATATTATGATGGACAAGCTGCTTACAGAAGACGGTCGCCATTTGTTCCCCAAAGATATGGTATTGCTGTCCCACTGGAATTTACGTGACGAGATCAAATCCAATTACGCTCCCGTCCCCGATGCGCTTGAAAAACAACGGATGATCCAAAAAGTGATGGAACATATAGTGTGTCAAAGCATTCCGGAGTGTGTGATCAACAACAATGCGTATGAGTGGAAGCCTTGGTCCAATACCGTTTATTCAAATGGGGAAGAAATGGTTGCAAAAGCCGAGGGAGAGAGACGGTACGAACACCTGCTGGCTACCTTTCGGATAGAAAAAGAAAGAGACGTGTACCATCCTAACATGCCAACGGCCATTATTAGGAATTTTGAAAGGAATATGGAAGTCTCTGCCCGGGAAATTGAAGAGCTGTTTATTGACTTGGTTTCTTCTGAGCAAGTAAAAAAAGTAGCCGGCCTTATTGAAGAACAATTGGGCAGGTCGCTGGAACCTTTTGATATTTGGTACGACGGATTCAAAAGCAGAACGGCTATTTCAGAAGATCAATTGACGTCACTCACGCGTAAGAAATATCCGAACGCAACTGCGTTTCAAAAAGACATGCCCCGTATGTTGGGCGTGTTGGGCTTTTCAAAAGAGAAGGCAAACGAGCTGGCATCGCGTATTGTGGTTGAACCTGCTCGTGGATCGGGCCATGCATGGGGAGCTTCCGGACGCTGGGAACCTGCCAGGTTGCGTACTCGCATTGGGCCGGAAGGAATGGATTACAAAGGCTACAACATTGCCGTCCACGAATTTGGACACAATGTGGAGCAGACACTAAGCCTGTATGACGTAGATCATTATATGCTTAGAGGGGTTCCCAACACAGCGTTTACAGAAGCACTCGCTTTTATTTTCCAAAAACGAGACTTACAGCTGTTGGGTTATCCTGCGCAAAAAATGGATGATAATACAGTACTGGACATATTTTGGGGCTGTTACGAGATTATGGGAGTAGCCCTTGTAGATATGTACGTATGGCAATGGTTGTACGATAACCCCAATGCCTCTGCCGGCGCCTTGAAAGAAGCCGTACTTGAAAAAGCACGTCATGTGTGGAACTTATATTACCAACCTGTTTTTGGACATGAAGATTCTCCGCTGTTGGCTGTTTATTCGCATATGATAAACAGCCCCATGTACTTGCCCAACTACCCGTTTGGTCATATCATTGAGTTCCAGCTGGAAGAGCATTTTAAAGACGAAAAAATAGAAGATAAAAACCAACTGGGAGCAGAGATTACCCGCATATTTACGTTGGGAGGTATAGTTCCTCGCGCCTGGATGGAAGGAGCTACAGGCTCTCCCGTAAGTATAGAGCCGTTGCTCAGGGCTGTGGATAATTTAAGTGTGTTTTAAAAAACTCCATGCGCACTTCTTGCCATTCCGGTGGCGTGCTGTGGGCGTTGTCTTTATACACCCTGTAGTCCTTAGGGGCAGAAATGTTGTTGTAACCGGCAAAATTTGTACGGGGAGGGCAGACTTCATCCTGTAGGCCCACTGCCATAATAGTAGGGGTCTTGATGTGTCCTGCCAGGTTCTTGATATCAAAGTAAGCCAGAATACGGAATATTTCCTCTTTATTAATCTGTGGATATGCTTGCAAGTATGCCTCCATTTCACTGGCAGGCCATGCTGCTATTTGGAAATAAGAAGGGTAATCACTTAAAAAAGGAATGGCCGGTGCAGCTACCTTAATGCGGTCGTCCAATGCACAAACGGCCAGGGTGAAAGCACCTCCCTGGCTGGCTCCCTCGGCGCATATGCGGGAAGTATCGGCTTGCGGTCTACTACACACAAAGTCAACGGCGCGCACCAAGTCCATAAAAGCACCTCGGTAATAATACGTTTCTTTTGATTCTATGCCCCAGGTGAACCACCGACTTTCATACGTGTTGCCTTCCTTATATATGCCCTGACCACGAACAGAAACTACAAAGGTGATAAAATGGGGGTCGCTGTCTGTATGAGGAATCCACGGATTGGAGCCGTATCCCATGAAAGTGATAAGTACGGGATGTTTGCCGGGTTTTTTGGGAACGGCATAGTATCCTCCCATCGTTTCGTTGCCAAAAGATTTCATTTCTACGTAATACACGTTCCTTTGTCCCCGGGAATGTTCCGGCAGCAACTTTATGCTAGGTTGCATGGGAACGCCATCAAGTAACGCCCTGGTTTCTTTCCAAAAGACATCTAAATCTTCCGGAGCATCACAGGCCGAGGCGATTTTCTCCGGTTCACAACCAAAATTGAAAGCCACCGGTTCCAGTTCCTGCCTGTTTGCCGTGATCAGGAGGGAACACCTGTAAAAGCCCGGTCCTTGCAATTTTATGTTGTCACCCCAAGTCATGCCGGCACCGGGACGCAATGCGGCACGGTACGTTTTTTCACTTACAGGCCTGTGATCGTCGGTAGAGATGACCATGCGCACCTTTACTTTTCTTTTGCTTTCCTCGGGATTCTTAACCGTAAGCTCTATCCTGTGCGGTTCCCATTCCTTAAACACTCCGTTTTCTGCCGTGACCTCGGCTTTTGTGATGATCTTTGGAAGGGTACTGATGGGCTTTAACAGGATGGAAGGCGTTATAAGGCCTCCGTCTCCGCCGTCGTCGTACACCTTAATGGCTATGGTGTTAGGCCCTTGGGTATCAATATACTCCAGGGGAACTACATAGGCACGCTTTTCTCCGTAGGCACTTTTGTAATTGGGAGGAAAGTTGCCGGTACGGCCTATGTAATGTCCGTTGAAATATAAGGCATCGGAATCGTCTGCATCTTGGTAACTTATTTCCAGGCCTTTGTAATACGTTACTGCGTCTAAAAATATTTCCGGAAAAGTAACCGTTTTACGGTACCAGCCGTAACCGTCGTATCCGGGGTAGCCCTGTTCTTCCCAACAGTTGGTAATGGATA
The DNA here is from genome assembly GCA_012510445.1 of Bacteroidales bacterium. Taxonomy (GTDB): domain Bacteria; phylum Bacteroidota; class Bacteroidia; order Bacteroidales; family UBA932; genus DMER64. The sequence goes on along the minus strand of JAAZIA010000019.1, from coordinate 57,409 downwards.
TTGTATCCCAAAGGCTGTCGTCTGTATGAGGGTTTGCCCACAAGGGGTCATTACCCGTTTGAAACTTCCACCGGGTTCCCGGATTAAGACTGATGTTTGCAGAGGGCCTGTTGCAAGAAGACATGGCCACTAGAACGGCCAGGAGCCCTATATAAAAAAGAGGTTGTAGATTTTTTTTCATGAGAGTAAAGATAGCTACATTTGTACATTATGAAAGGAATACATATTTTTTTAACGGCCGTTGCTTTACTGGCTGTTTCCTGTATAGGAAAACAAGGAGAATTGATACCTTACAAAGACCCTTCTTTAAAAGTAGAGAGGAGGGTGGCAGACCTTATGAAACGCATGACACTGGAAGAAAAAATTGGCCAGATGAACCAATGCGTGGGGTTGAACCATATAGACGAATCACAGGCGGGAATGACAGAAGAAGACCTTATGCGTAATACGGCACAGGCTTTTTATCCCGGGTTTTTGAAAGAAGATATTGCCCAATTGGCCAGGGAAGGGAAAATTGGATCTTTTCTTCATGTGGTAACTATTGGCGAGGCCAATGAGCTGCAGCAGCTGGCTATGGAATCGCGTTTGCGTATCCCTTTGCTTATTGGCATTGATGCCGTGCACGGTTGCGGTTTGGTAAGCGGTACAACCGTTTATCCTACTTCTATAGGAATGGCTTCTACGTTTGATCCCGAACTGGTGTACATTTCTTCCAGACAAACAGCCCATGAAATGCGCGCTATTGGCATGCACTGGACTTTTGCTCCCAACGTAGAAGTAGCCAGGGACCAGCGGTGGGGCCGCGTGGGTGAAACGTTTGGAGAAGATCCGTACCTTGTTTCTTTGATGGGAGCCCGGGCAGTACAGGGCTTTCAAGGGGATGAAGGCCTGGAAAAAGACCTGGTGCTGGCTTGTGCTAAGCATTTTGCCGGAGGATCACAACCCATCAACGGCACTAACGGTGCACCTACCGACCTGTCCGAGAGAACCATACGGGAAGTGTTCTTCCCGCCTTTTCAGGCTTGTATAGACGTAGGAGCCACTACCGTTATGATGGCCCATAACGAACTGAACGGCATTCCTTGCCATGCCAACGATTGGCTTATGCAAGACATCTTGCGCGAAGAAATGGGGTTTAAGGGATTTATAGTGAGCGACTGGATGGATATGGAGCACATTTATGATTTGCACCGTACGGCTGTTTCTGTGGAAGATGCTTATGCACAATCTGTAAATGCAGGTATGGACATGCACATGCACGGTCCTGCCTTTGTTCCGGCCATGCTTAAGTTGGTAGAAGACGGGGTAGTTCCCGTATCCCGGATCAACAGGGCGTGCAGTAAAATTCTGGAAATGAAATTCAGGCTGGGACTTTTTGAAGATCCATTCTTTGATGAATCCGTAGTTCATGAAACGCTTCTAAAGGAAGAACATGTGCAAACGGCCCTGGAAGCAGCACGCAAAAGCATTGTACTCATAGAGAATAACGGTATCCTGCCTCTTACGGACGGTGGCCGGTACCAACACGTATTTGTGACAGGGCCCAATGCAGATTCTCAAGGCATTATGGGCGATTGGACCTTCCCTCAGCCCAAAGAAAACGTAGTTACGTTCTTGCAAGGATTGAAAGAAGTAGCCCCTAACACAAGGTTTACTTTTTTGGACCAAGGAGAATCCATCCGGTACATGAACTCGTCAAGAGTGAAGCTGGCCGGTGAAATGGCACGCAAGGCAGATTTGAATATTTTGTTTGTTGGCGAATACGTAAACCGTAAAGACTGGAACAATAAAACGTCGGGAGAAGATGTGGAACGAGGCAATCTGCGTCTTGCCGGCTTGCAGGAAGAGTTGGTCAAAAATGTACTGGACAGTGGAAAACCTTGTATAGTTGTGCTGAATAACGGGCATCCCCTAGCGGTGGAATGGATTGCCCAAAGGGCAGATGCGCTGGTGGAAGCCTGGGAACCGGGCATGAAAGGCGGCACAGCCTTGGCAGAGATCCTGTACGGCTACGTAAACCCGTCTGCAAAATTACCGGTTACTTTTCCCAGGTCTACGGGTAACATCTTGTCTGTCTATAACCACATGCCTTCCCATTATTTCCATCCCATAGTTATGGAAAACCCCATGCCCCTTTACGAATTTGGGTACGGCCTTTCCTATACTACGTACGCTTATGATAACCTTAAGACAGAAGGATTTAAAAAAGGCGTCTTGCACGTCTCTGTAGATGTTACCAATACCGGTTCTGTAGCAGGGGAGGAAATTGTGTTGCTGTTCATGCGCGATGATTACGCTTCTATGACTCGTCCGGTAAAAGAGCTGAAAGCTTTTACCCGCGTAGCCCTGGAGCCGGGACAAACAAAAACCGTGAATCTTCAAGTGGACAAGCAGCAGCTTGCCTTCTGGGGACATGACGGCAAATGGATCGTAGAGCCCGGAACGTTTACCGTTATGGTAGATACGCTCTTTACCACAGCCGAACTGAAGTGAAAATACTTATGCGATAATTTGAATTATCGTCATTTATTCTGCCCTAAAACAAGTAGGATGGGGTACGCGATGGATGATATACTGTAGGACAGGTTTTTTGCAGCGGTATATAAATACCGTATCTATGGGAACGGCGCCATGGAGTGTTTGCGGGTACCGATTGGATTGGATGTAGTACAAGGGTTCATTAGGGGCAATCCCACCGCGTAGTGCGGTGATTTCTTCGTATTTGTGGGTTCTTTCCGTGGTTCCCGTAGTTTTTACAACGGTGCCGGCTGGCTTGGCCACATAATAATCCAGATGTGCAGCAGGGAACCAGCGTGTGGCCAGCAGGGCAGCTCTTGGTGGCATGCCTTCCTTACCCCCGGTAAGGGCATACAGGTTTTCCTGCTCTTTTTGAATGGTTCTAAATTCTGTTCCTAGTTGTTTCCAGCCGTACATATCTAATGAAACGTCTTCTGTTGTTACCAGCGGAACCATGCCGGTGCGTATTTGCAGGGTACCGGCCACCAGAACAAGCATCACAAAGCCTAAGGACAGGCGCAGGGGTTTATGCACGTTGCGGTGGGCAGCAGCAGTAGCAGCCAGTATCAGCAGGGGAAAGAAAGCCGGGGCACTCCAGTGGGGCAACGTATTTCTGAACAGAGAAAAAAACACAAAAACAGCGATCATAGGCACGGACTGGCACAGCACCATACGGAAAAAAGCGGGAGACACAGGAAGTACAGAACGCGAAGAAAGCACAGAACGCGCTGGATTCGCAGGGAGCGCAAGATTCGTATTGTCTTTCCGGTTATGCTTCTGTATCAAGTATTGCCGGATAGCCCACACCATAAGCACTACGTTAATCGGGTTGTTGTACAGAAAAGAGCCGGCAAGTTCCCGTCCGAGGCTTAAAAAATCCGGCTTTTTGCCAAAAAAAGCCACGCGTTCTGCGTGATACAGAAGACCCGAGGCTCGGTGCGTAACGTTCCAAGCTATGACAGGGGAAAAAAGTACAAGTGACAAGCCAATGCCGGCCCACAACCAGGGAGAGGCCAACGCTTTTCTGTTGTACAGCAGTAGGTATAAAAGCGTACCTGCCCAAAGAAAAGCTCCTGTATATTTGCTAAGCATGGCTCCGCCGGCCAGCAGCCCGGCCCAAAAGAAAAAAGAAGGTTTTTCTTCTGTGCTGTTTGTACATCCGCAGGCCTTAAACATAAAGTAAAGCGAGGACAGGTAAAACGTGGCCAAGGGGGCATCGGGGAGGATGAATGTTCCCGTAAGTACGGTGGCATACAGGGAACCGGTGTACAATATAGCTGCGTACCATCCTGCTTTTCGGCTTCCGGTCAGAAGCCCCAGGCGCCAGGCCAGCCAGGTGTTGAGTGTTCCCAGCACAAGGGCCGGCAACCGCAGCATAAAAGCGCTGTCAAAGGTCAGGTGCCCCGTAAACAGGCTTATGACCCATCCCACCATGGGTGGGTGGTCAAAGTGACTCCAGTCCGGAAACAAGGCGTATGTCCAGTAATAGACCTCGTCGTTACCCAGTTCGGTAAGCCCTGCAACAAGGCTCCTGACCAATAGGGAAACACCTATGAGCAGTAACAGACGCTTCTGATAAGGCTTCTTCATTTGTGCAAAGATAACAAAGTCATGAATGCCTTTCCCTTCTTTTTTAATACCTTTGTATTCATGAAAATACTTTTGACAGGCGCCAATGGAGGAGTAGGTACGGTGGTACGTCAAATGGCTCTGGATACAGAGGGAATAGACTTAGTGCCGTGCTCCCGTGAAGCATTGGATGTGTTGGATAGCAACGCACTAAAGGCAGCCTTGTTAAAACATAAACCGGACTATGTAATCAATGCTGCTGCTTTTACACAAGTAGACAGGGCAGAAGTAGAGCAACAGGAAGCCTTTCGGTTGAATGTAGAGTGCCTCAAGGGAATGGTGGACGCCTGTAATCAAGTGGGGGCAGTACTTATTCACTTGTCTACGGATTACGTTTTTGACGGAAAAAAAACAACCCCTTACACAGAAGAGAATAAAGAAAGCCCTATTAATGTGTACGGTGCCTCTAAGCTGGCAGGAGAGCAGGTGGTTCTTGCTTACGGTAATGGTATAATTGTAAGAACCAGCTGGGTATATTCCCTTCATTCAAAAAACTTTCTAGCCGCTGTGCCTCGTTTGTTAAGGACAAAAAAGGAACCTTTGCAGGTAGAAAACACACAAGTCAATTCTCCCACCTTTGCGCCCCATCTGGTGGAAGCTTTGTTTGCCTTAGTACAAAAGAACGTGCGAAGGGGACTGTATCACTTTACCAATACGGGAGGAGGATGTACACGGTATGAGTTTGCTTGCAGGGTTAGGGACAAAATCCTGGAAAAGGAACCGGGAGCCGTTTTAGCACCGGTAATCCCCTTTGGTCCGGAATGGCAGGAACCGCCGGGAACGGCGCCCAGACCGTTATATTCTGTAATGAGTCCGGACAAAATAGCCAAACAACTGGGACTTGAAGTACCTCATTGGGAAGAAGGAATTGATTTTATCATTTGATATAATATGGAAAAAAACGTTATGGACAGGGCCAGGGAATGGCTGGAAGAATCGTATGACGAGCAAACTCGTATAGAAGTACGCAGGCTTATGAAGGAAGATCCGGCACGGCTGGAAGATTCTTTTTACAAAAATCTAGAGTTTGGTACGGGAGGACTGAGAGGCATTGTGGGAGTAGGAACAAACAGGATGAACAGATATACGGTAGGGATGGTTACGCAAGGGTTGGCCAATTATGTAATAAAAACCATGGAGGGACCGTATAAAGTGGCCATTGCCTATGATTGCAGAAACCAATCGCCCGATTTTGCAAAGATAGTAGCCAGCGTTTTGGCTGCCAACGGCTTTACCGTTTATTTGTACGACGCTTTACGACCTACACCGCAGCTGAGTTTTACAGTAAGACACTTACAATGTAATGTAGGAATAGTGATTACGGCCAGCCACAATCCAAAGGAGTATAACGGTTACAAAGTATATGGAGACGATGGAGCGCAAGTAGTTCCTCCTTTCGATAGCATGATTATCCAAGAAGTACGTAAGGTTGTTTCGCCAAACCAGGTTAGGTTTTCCGGAGGCGATGGACAAGTGATTCTTTTGGGAGAAGAAATGGATGAACTGTATCTTAATGCCATATTAGAGTTGATCAACTTGAGCCCGGCAGCCATAGAAAAGTATAAAGACATAAAAATGGTATATACCCCGCTTCATGGAACCGGAGTTCATATCATACCTAAAGCCATGAAGAAAATGGGCTTTACCAATGTGCTGCATGTACCGAAACAAAACAATGCAGACGGTAATTTTCCAACGGTAATATCTCCTAATCCGGAAGAACCGGAAGCCTTGAAAATGGCCCTTGGTTTAGCTGCGGAAACAGGCGCAGTGCTGGTAATGGCTACCGATCCCGATAGCGATAGAATGGGTGTGGCAGCACGTGATGGGGATGGAGAAATGAAGATTCTAAACGGGAATCAAATAGCCGTTCTGCTTACGTATTATATGCTGGAAAAATGGAAATCAGCCAAAAAAATCAAAGGAAGGGAATACATTGTGAAAACCATAGTTACCAGCGATCTGTTGCAGGCTATGGCCCGTTATTACGGTGTGGAATGTTACAATGTGCTCACAGGTTTTAAATACATTGCAGAGCTTGTGAAAAAATATGAAAAGAGTAAGGTGTTTATTTGTGGAGGTGAAGAGAGTTATGGGTTTAATGTGGGAGAGCGAGTGCGCGATAAAGACGCTGTGATTTCATGTGTGTTGATGGCAGAAGTGACCTGTTGGGCAGCAGATCAGGGTAAAAATTTACATGATTTGCTCAAAGAAATATACATCCGCTTTGGTTTTTTTAAAGAAAAAACAGTGTCTGTAACCTTACAAGGAAAGGACGGAATGCAGGAAATAGAAAACATTATGAATAAAGTAAGGGAGCAGCCACCGCAGCAATTGTTGGGATCACCTGTTGTACTCATTCATGATTACAAAAAAGGAGAAACCATAGATATGGTTAGTGACTTGCGTTATAAGACCGTTTTGCCCCAGTCCAATGTAATTCAATTTATAACTGCTTCTAATGCCATAGTAACGGTTCGCCCCTCGGGGACAGAACCAAAAATTAAATATTATTACGGAGTACGGTCACAAATAGAAATGGAAGATAATTTTGAACAGGCAGATGCCACGTTGGAAAACCAACTGGCTAGTTTAGAAGGGGAAATGAATAACCTGCTCTAGAAATAACTCTCGTTCCATACCAAATTTGAAGGATCAAAGCCCAAAGAGGTAATCTTTGAATACATCAGATCCAGATATTTTTTTTGCACATTATGATCCCTTGAAAGCAGCCAAAGCCGGGTTGCTTTGTTATTACAAGCCAGGAAGACGGAGTAATCGTCTGCCAAGTAAAGTATGAAATAATCTGTATAAAAGTTTAGAAAAAAAGAATATTTAATAACGCCCGGATGGTTTTCGTCCCATTTTATAGTCCCTTTCTTTGTGTTTAATGGACCGAATAAGGTGTATTTTCTAAGATCTGCAGTCATTCTGATCAAGCCTTTTTCGTTAATATGACTGTTTATGGTAACCTTAGCAATTTGTTCGTTTTCCGGTCTTCCCATTTGGGCTAACTCGTGCCAGGTACCTAAAAGATTTTCAATTTCAAGGTGGCTTACTGTGTCTTTATAAGAAATATACGGAGTGTCTGTAAAACACCCTGTACAAAAAAAGCACAGGCAAGCGACTGTAAAAAATAAAGTCAGGTTTTTTGATTTTTTCATGATAACAGATGTTCTTTTCTGAATTCACTTATGCTTACTTCCGACGTTCGCTTAAAAAAACGACTGAAGGAAGGAAGATCGTTAAAGCCCAAAATATGAGCAATTTCTGTAGCACTTTTATTGCTGTATAACAACAACCTTTTGGCTTCCGAAGAGATGCGTTCGTGTATCACCTGCAAAGGAGCCGGCAGGTTATACAAAGCAAACAGGTTGGTCAGTGTTTTAGGCGAGCGATTGAGCATACGGGCATAATCACTGACTTTCTTTTTTTCCTTAAAATACGTATCTACCAAAATGAAAAATTGGCGGACCAGATAAAAGCCCGATTCGTTCAAAGGGTCAATGGCCAGCGAAACCCTGGCAATACGTGTACAGGTGATAATGAATCGTTTCAGATGTAAACGAAGCATTTCTTCTTTTAGAGAATCTTCAGATTCGTATTCCAAAAACATATCTGAAAGGATCCGTTCCAGAGTGGCCAACTGAGGGGCATTGATTTTCATAAGCAACAGGTTGGAATACCCGGTAAACAAAAACCCGTTGCATGATACTTCGCTGTCTGATTTATAAATGCAATAAAAATTGCTGTTGAAGAGAATGGAAATATACTTTCCGGCAATATGCGTGAATTGTACGTTGTGGATGTTGGAAAAAGGAATGACCTGGTTTTCTTCTAAATGCAACCTGGCATGGTCCACTTGAAGGTCAATGGTACCGTCAAGAACCCAAATAAATTTATAGAGCTCTTTATTATTAAGAAGAGCCTGATTGTTATGAAGTTCATCCGTAACAACCAGGCTTCCTCGTATAGGGGTTATACACGCATACTCCATATGCGCAAATATACGAAACCTATTCTTCTTTCAGTAATGTGCTCTTAACAAGTGACTCCAGTTGATTTTTAGGGAGTGCGCCCTGTGAAACGCTGGGGTTTCCTTCCATAGGAATCCAAATGAGGGTAGGAACACTGCGCACGCCAAAAATAGCAGCCAGTTCCGGCTCTTTATCTACGTCTACTTTATAAACATAAATTTGGTCGTTAAATTCCTTAGCTACTTCTTCCAAAGTAGGGGCCAGCATTTTACACGGTGCACACCAGGTAGCGTGAAAATCTACAATAGAGGGTTTATCCCCGGCATATTTCCATTCGCTGGGGTTCTTTTCGTAATCGTAAACACGTTTGATGAATTCTTCTTTTGTCAGTTCCATAACTATTATTTTGTTTTCTTTTGTTTTTCCTGTTGTTTCGTTACAACCTGCAGACAAAAACAGAGCAGGCAGCATGAGTAAAAAAGTAGTGATTGTTTTCATAGGGCAAAGGTCCGGGTTTTTTACGTTCCCGGCAATAGCTAATTTACATAATTTGTTGGCAAAACTGCCCGAATTTGTACCCAGAGTGAAACAGATGTATTTGTTTTGGAATGATTTGCTTGAGTATTTCGTAGGCACTGTCTGACGTGCAATGCCCTGTGTAAATCTGTAATTCCGGGTATTCTCTTTCAATGATTCCGGCAAGATGAATCAGTTCTTCTTTTGTTTCTGCTTTGTCTTTCAGATGCAGACCTCCTATAAAACGTGCTACGGGTCTTCCGGAAAAGGATACTGCTGCTTTCAGAGTATTTAGAATGCCTTTGTGCGTACAACTGGAAATAAGAGTGTTGCCTCCATCGGACAGTACCAATACAGCTATTTCGTGGTGAAAAGGATCGGGGAGTATTTCATTTTCTTGATGATCATACAGTTGCCAGGCTAACGTACGGTTCCCTGCAGGCAATGGGTGTACAGAGGGAATATCGCTTAGCAAGGCTACTCCTTCTGTTATAAAAGTGTTTTTTTGAGGGTACCGGATAAATCGGTCAGCGTATTGGGAAAGAAGCTCTTTATCCATTCCAATGTTTTTTGGAATACCCTCTTTTAAAGAGTAACAGGTACTCTTTAAAATCCACTCAGACAGGTAAACCTGCGCTTTTTTATTTATTTCCAGAAACCACTCCACCCCTCCCGTATGGTCGTTATGGTTATGGGAAAGAACCAGGTAATCTGCTTGTGATGTATTGATTCCTGCCATCAAGGCATTTCTTATAAAGGCATCAGATGCACCTGTATCTATAAGCCACTGCTCGCCTCCCTTTTCAAACCAAATGGAAAGGCCGTGTTCTGTTAAAAAAGGCAGGGAATCCGGTTGATTCGGAGCCGGACGATTGTCAATTAATATGTGTAGGTTTTCAATCAAAAAATTAAAGATGGAAGTAAGTAAAAATAGCAAAATAATCTAATATAATACGTAACTTTATACCATAAAACGAAGTTATGGAGCAGGATAAACTCAGCCATATTATGGAGGCTTACAGAAAGCGGGCAAAAATGGCAGAAAAAGCCGGTCTTTGGGATAAAGCTAATGAAATGAATGATTTTGCAGACTTTATCGAGGATAACTTTGATGCATTTCTTGAAGATGCATATACCCGTGAATCTGAGCTTTGGGAAGAATATGAAGCTTATTGATGTAGTCGGTAGGTACGGGTACCCGTTCTGCTAATGAGACTGCTTTCCTCCAATTGTTTGATGGCACGCGTTAGTGCCGGCCGGGTTACCCCAAACATATCTGCCAACTCTTGATGGGTATGAGGAATGGTAAAAGGTTCGCAATTATGGTCTTTGGTTAATGATATAAAATAGTTCATCAATTTGCTTTTAATGGTACCAAAAGTCATAAGTCGTAAACGTTCTGAAAGAAATCGGCTCCTGTCAGAAATTTCTCTAAGGTAGTTTTCAAGTACCCTTTGGTTTTTTTGCATCATTTCTACCAGGTGCATTTTAGAAATAGATACAATCACAGAAGGTTTAATAGCAAAAATGCTGACTGGCAAGTTGTTGTTTTTTGCAAAAAGAAAAGCGGGCGCTACAGCGCGAAAAGCTGCTATTTCTTCTACAACCATTTTTGTACCTTCCATATCTATCATTTCAGCCTTAAGCAGTCCTTCTTCAACAATGAGTAAAGATTTATACACATCCCCCTGCAACGCTACCACCTCTCCCACTGCATAGGAACGTATACGATACTTATTGTCAAGCAGTAGATCAATAAACTCGTTGTCCAGACCCTCAAAAAGTGCAGCACTGTATAATTTTTTCATAAAACAAAGATACTTTATTTTGGACTTTTGTAACAAATGTTACAAAAACCTTTATCATGTGTACCGTACTTTTGTAAAAAATGTAGACGAAACGTGAAAAGAACCATTATAAAAATTGATGAAGGCCTTTGTGACGGCTGCGGTATATGTGTAGAGGGATGCCACGAGGGAGCGTTGCAACTTATTAATGACAAAGCAGTTATAGTAAGCGATTTGTATTGTGACGGGCTGGGAGCTTGTATACCGGATTGCCCCAGAGGGGCTATTTCTCTGGAAGAAAGAGAGGCTGAACCTTACAACGAAGAAGCCGTTATGGAACGAGTTGTTCCCAAAGGTGAAAGAGTGATTTTAGCTCACCTTACCCATTTGAAAGATCACGGAGAACTGGAGTTTATGCAACAGGGAATAGATTTTCTAAAAAAACACAACATCAAGGTAGATCTGTCTTCGTTAGAAGCACCGGAGCAACCGCAGGCAGGGCATCAGCCGTATGTTTTTCAACCGGCAAGCAGGCCGGCGCAGGCTCCTCAGTTTCCTGTACAGTTGCACTTGATTAATCCCATGAACTCTCTCTTTTCCGGTGCCCATTTGCTGGTAGCAGCCGATTGCTCGGCTTTTATAATTCCGGACTTCCATCGGCGCTTTTTGAAAGACAAAGTGTTGGCCATTGCTTGCCCTAAGCTGGACAGGAATCTGGATACTTATGTAGCCAAACTGACGACTCTTATAGATACGGCCAAAATAGAAACCCTTACGGTACTTCAGATGGCAGTTCCTTGTTGTTCGGGGTTAATGAAATTGGTGTCTATGGCCCGAGAAAAAGCACAGCGGTACATTCCCGTAAAAAGAATTGTGCTCAACCTACAGGGGGAAATACAATCGGAAGAATGGATACAATGATTTGCTTAACTTATATTAGATTTATTAATCATATTTTAAATTTTAGTTGATTATGAACATGTTTTGTTATCAGTGCCAGGAAACTGCCCGCAACCAAGGTTGCACCATAAAAGGCGTTTGTGGCAAAGAAGCCGGTACTGCTGCGTTGCAGGACCTGCTTATTTATGTAACTCGTGGCGTAGCCATTGTGCAGAAGGCTTTGCGTGAGCAAGGAAAAGCCAATGATACTCCTAACACCTATATTATGGATGCCTTATTTTGCACCATTACCAATGCTAACTTTGATGATGAAGCTTTGACAGTGCGCATTGAAGAAGGATTTGCTTTAAAGAAAGAATTGCTGGAAAAAGCCGCTAAAGAAGGAGTACAAATTCCGGATATGCCTGAAGTTACTATGGATGTAGAAAGGGCAGATTTTGTGACAAGTGCAAAAGCCATTGGTGTACTGAGTGAGCCTAACGAAGATATTCGATCCCTCAAGCAATTGACTGTCTATGGTCTGAAAGGTATGGCGGCTTATGCCGAGCATGCGATGAACCTGGGCTACGAAGAAAGCAGTATCTATGCCTTTATGGAAGAGGCTTTATATCAGGTATCCCGTACAGATATTACGGTAGACGAGCTCATTCCTCTAGTGCTTAAAACAGGCGAATACGGAGTACAGTCTATGGCATTACTTGATAAAGCCAATACTTCTGCCTACGGAAACCCCGAGATGACAAAAGTTAATATTGGCGTAGGCAAGAACCCCGGTATTCTTATCAGCGGACACGACCTTAAAGATATGGAAGAACTGCTGGAACAAACGGCAGGTACAGGTGTGGACGTGTACACACACGGTGAAATGCTTCCGGCCAATTATTATCCGGCCTTTAAAAAGTATCCCCATTTTATTGGTAACTACGGTAATGCCTGGTGGAAGCAAAGAGAAGAGTTTGAGACTTTTAACGGAGTCATTCTTTTTACAACCAACTGTATTGTACCTCCGCTCAAAGACGCTACGTATACAGACCGTATTTATACAACAGGTTCTTGCGGTTATCCGGGAGCAAAACACATTCCTGCCCGTTCAGAAGGCGGTAAGAAAGATTTTTCAGAACTGATTGCTAAAGCCAAAACGTGTAAACCTCCCGTAGAAATTGAAAAAGGAGAAATTATCGGCGGTTTTGCACACCATCAGGTACTGGCCTTGGCAGACCAGGTAGTAGAGGCCGTAAAATCCGGCGCCATCAAACGCTTTGTTGTTATGGCAGGCTGTGACGGACGGATGAAAGCACGTGAGTACTATACAGATTATGCGTTGGCACTTCCCAAAGACAACGTTATTCTTACGGCCGGTTGTGCCAAGTACAGATACAATAAATTGCCTTTAGGAGACATAAACGGGATCCCACGCGTACTGGATGCAGGTCAATGTAACGACAGCTACTCCTTGGTAGTTATTGCACTGGCATTGCAAAAGGCGTTTGGTTTGGATAGTGTGAACGATCTGCCCATTTTCTACAACATTGCCTGGTACGAACAAAAGGCGGTTATTGTATTGTTGGCATTACTCAGCCTGGGTGTGAAAAACATCCATCTGGGCCCCACATTGCCGGCCTTTGTATCGCCTAACGTACTGAATGTATTGGTAGAGAAGTTTGGAATAGGGCCACAGCCCGCACTCGAATAAAAACGACCGAACCTCCAGTTAGGAGATTGCTTTATGATGTCCGGATACCCAAAGGAGTCCGGACATTATTATATACAGGCAGCTGCAACAAAGTAGCATAAGAAAGACGGGTTGTCTGAACAAGGCCAGTAAGGCTATGGTAAGTAAGCAAAGTCCCAGAAAAGAGTATGGGACTTTGTTGTTTTTTAAACCAATTCCCTTGAGTTTTAGGGAGAACATAGGGATGTTACTCACCAGTAGGAAAGACAGTACCAGAGACAACAGGGGAATAAACCAAGGGGTGGAAAGGAGGATACTCCATGGGATGCTGTAAGGGGCGTAAAGCACGGCAGCTGCTACCAGCAGGGCACAAGCCGGCGTGGGTAGTCCAAGAAAGCCGTGTGTTTGCCGTGTATCTATATTGAATTTAGCCAAGCGCAGGGCAGAAAAAACAACGAGTACAAACGGGAGAAAAGTCATCCATTCGTATGGGGCTGCCTCTATATATGTATAGTAGAGCATAAAAGAAGGAAGCAATCCAAAACTGACTACGTCAGCAAGCGAGTCGAGTTCTTTCCCCATGGGGGAATACGCATTCAATATTCTGGCCGCAAACCCGTCTAAAAAATCAAAAACAGAGGCAACCGCCAACAGCCAAAAAGCCGTTTGCAGGTTGCCTCTGCATACAAAAACAATCCCCAATGCCCCGCATAAAAGGTTCAGCGAAGTAATAACATTGGGGATATGCAATTTGATTTTTTTCAAAGCCCTAACTTTTTCCTAATGGCTTTGGGTATGGCATCTTTATGTACCATATAAGCAACGCATCTGGCTTTGAAATAATTTTCTGACATGTATACAAAGCCTTTGTGTTTACCGGCTTCTCCCCAAGAATTTTTAGTAATATAATAGGTTACACCGTACTGATCACGGGCAATTCCTGTTACATGCATCAGGTGATCATCACCTGACTGAAAAGTCTGGTACATTTCCTGACGAATTTCCTGATCAACATTGATTTCGTCTTTTGAAGGATCACGTCCCGGTTCCACAGCTACTCCGTTTTCCTGTGAAAAATTACGGCTTAAAGAACCGTCCCAAGCTATGGTGTATCCGTTATTTAGGGCATGATTTGCGATGGACATAAATTCATCCAGCGGGACATTGTAATACAGGGTGTGTTCCCAGTTATCCGGAACTTCAATAGGCACTTGCTTATAGAAAGGATGGTGGGTATAGCTTGTGATTTCTACATAATTATCCATATCCAGCCCCAGATAATCCACAAAAGACAACGGTGTATGTTCTGTTCCTTCGTAAGTAAACGTTTCCGGAGCTTCTCCCAGATAAATATCTAAAAGGGCATCCAGCAACAAGACGGTTTGAGGGCTCAATCTTCTAACCTTGATGGGAACTTCTGCTATAGCATTGATAAATCCTTGCAGCTCTGTGTGGTTGTGTCCCGGAGAATCGTAATTGATCCCCCCATAAAGAGATTCCGGCATAAGTCCGTATTTGGCAATGGCCCGTGTTGTCGTATGACTTAATGACCCGGGGCCCAAATTGCCGCGGCCTCTTCTTAAGTAATTGTCAAAGAACCGTGTTTTGTACACACCACGTACTACAAACATCTCTGAAAGGTCAAACGTTCCTTTCTCCATTCTTATAAGTTCGCTCTCAAGAAAAGACAGCGTGGCAAAACACCAGCAGGTTCCTGTACGTCCCTGGTTTTTGAGCTCTGTATAAGGGTTGTTAACAACTTGTGTAAATTCGTACTGTTGTGCAGCCAGTGCTCCTGTGAGGAGAAAAGCTACCAACAGAGTCAACATTTTTCTCATGTCCTTATAAATTTAATTTTTTACGAATGGCCGTCGGTATGGCGTTTTTGTGTACCTGAATGTCCATGGTTTTGTATTGCACAAATTTTTCAGATACGTACCACAACCCTTTGTAATTTCCTGTTTCTCCCCATGAGTTCTTTACCATATAATACTTAGTACCGTTTTGGTCTTTGGCAATGCCGTATATCTGCATGCCGTGGTCGTCAGTGGTCTGTTTGTTATCATAAGCCTCTTGGCGCATTTCCTGAGTTACTTCTTTAATCTCTGCTACGGGACCTGTCAGGTTTCTGAAAGCATTGCTTCTTTCCATAGGTGACATTTGCAGCCATCTGGCTTGGTCAGAGCCTACCATTTCTGAAGGTTCTGTTGTAGGGAACATGGCAATACCTGTCCTTCCAAAACCCATTTCAGATACGTCGGATGCCCAAAGAATCGTATATCCTTCCATAATGGCATTGTCAATAACTTCCATCATCTCTTCCATAGGTAGGTTCCAATATTGGCCCCACAGCCAGTTGTCTGCTACTTCCAGAGCAAACTGTGTGTAGAAAGGATGGTGTGTAAACGAAGCAATGTTTACATAATCGTCCGGATGGAAGCCCAACGATGCCGCAAAAGATTTTGGAGTATATTCTTTGCCTTCGTATGTGAACGTTTCGGGCATTTCTCCCAAATAAGCGTCTATGGCTCCTTGTAAAGCTCTTTTCCAAGCAGTGGACAATTTTCTGTTGGGGTTTCTTTTGACTCCGTCAACCATGCCTTTCAATACAGCAGCCAGTTCACCGTGCATATGCATTTCTTCACCGTAATTAAGTCCGGGCATGACCTCTTCCGGTACTATGCCGTACTTACGGATGATATGCAGGTAATCGTCAAACGCTCCACCTTGGGCAAAATTTAAAAATCCGTCAAGGCGTATGTATCTTTCTGCTTTTTCTTTATACGTCCCCGAAACAATGAACATCTCGGAAAGATCATATTCTCCTTTCCCCATTCTTAGCAATTCGGATTCCATAAATCCTAAGGAAGCAAAGCACCAGCAAGTTCCGGTATTGCTTTGGTTTTTAACAGAAGTGATCGGATTTTCTTTGACCACGGTAAATTGAAAACCTTCGTCTGCCTTCTTGTTGTTTTCCTGTGCGATAGCACCAAAAGAAAGCAAGGTAAAGGTTAGGATACAAGTTAAGATTCGTTTCATAAATTTTTAGTGTTTTAAGGTATGTTAATGTATTTATGTGTTTGTAAAGACAATTTCCAAACCGGATTGGCTTTGATATACGATATGATATGAGGAAGTACCGCTGTACTCCTGCTCCATTCCGGTTGAAGAAAAAGATGGCAATTTGGGCCTACTTTTCTTCGGTTAAATTCTGCCCATTCCATATCCAAAGGACCGGTAATGATTACCTTTAACTCATGGGCCAAAGGATAAAATTCCGGTAAAGGAGGGCGGTTTTGCTTAGGAGATAAACAAATCCAGTCCATAGTACCACTCATTGGGTAGGATCCGGAAGTTTCTAAAAACAATTCCATTCCTTCTTTCTTTAACCCGCTGCACAACGGTCCCAACGGGTAAGTAAGCGGCTCCCCGCCGGTTATCACAACGGCACGTGCCGGATGTGCAACGGCTCGGGCTATAATGGTATCTATGGGAACAGGGGGGAAAAGCTTTGGATTCCAGGAATATTTAGTGTCACACCAGGAACAGCCAATGTCACAGCCCCCCAATCGGATGAAGTAAGCCGCTTTTCCTGTGTGAAAACCTTCTCCCTGAATGGTATAAAAATCTTCTGCCAAGGGAAGCATGTATCCTTCATCCAAAAGCGAATTCATAGTACAAATGTAAATAATAATTGTGACATTTTGTCAGAGAAACGGGTTTGGCTTAAGGTTTGAGTAAGGAAAGGATACTATGAACGAACAAAAATATACTATTCAAGCGCAAGAACTGCTACAATCTGCAGTACATAAGGCGCAATCCGGCTCCAATCAAGTAATAGAGACCGGACACTTACTCAAGGCCATCCTTGCAGATAAGGAGGGGATAGGTACATTTCTGCTGCAAAAATCAGGAGTTAACACAAATATACTGGAACAAGAACTTGACATGGTGCTCCAAAGGTATCCCAAACAAGAGGGTACCGCAGATACTTATTTGTCAAGAGAGGCACAGAATGTACTTCACAAAGCCAGAGAAATTGCCCATACCATGGGCGATCAATTTGTTACCACAGAGCACATCCTTTCGGGATTGTTAGCTGTTAAGGATGATGTCTCAAAACTGCTTAGAGCTAAAGGATTAAAAGATGATGTGCTTCATAAAGCCATAGAAGGCGTACGCCGAGGCAGAAAAGCAGATACACAAACAGCAGAGCAAACGTTTGATGCGTTAAACAAATACGCAGTAAACCTGAACGATCTTTCTGCTAAAGGAAAAGTAGATCCGGTGATTGGCAGGGATGACGAAATCCGCAGGGTTCTTCAGATCCTCAGCAGACGGACTAAGAACAATCCCATATTGGTTGGCGAGCCAGGGGTGGGGAAAACGGCCATAGCAGAAGGCATTGCCCAGCGGATTGTAACGGGGGACGTCCCGGATATGCTAAGGAGCAAACAGATATACTCCTTGGATATGGGTGCCCTTATTGCCGGAGCCAAGTACAAAGGAGAATTTGAAGAACGACTGAAGGCTGTAATAAAAGAAGTCATTGACAGTGATGGTGAAGTGGTGCTTTTTATTGACGAGATCCATACGCTGGTAGGTGCAGGGAAAGGCGAAGGAGCCATGGATGCTGCCAACATACTAAAACCGGCGTTGGCCCGGGGAGAATTACGTGCCGTAGGTTCCACCACACTGGGCGAATACCAGAAATATTTTGAACAAGACAAAGCCCTGGAAAGGCGTTTCCAGATAGTGATGGTAGATGAACCGTCGCCTACCGAGGCCATTTCTATACTTCGCGGTTTGAAAGAAAGATACGAACAGCACCATAAAGTACAGATAAAGGATGACGCTCTTATAGCGGCCGTAGAACTTTCTCACAGGTACATTACGTCGCGTTTTCTTCCCGATAAAGCCATTGACCTGGTTGACGAAGCTGCTGCAAAGCTTAGGATAGAGATGAATTCCGTTCCAGAATGTATAGACGAACTGGATCGTAAGATCCGTCAACTGGAAATTGAACGGGAAGCCATTAAACGGGAAAAAGATACAGAGAAATTAGAGACCCTGAGCAAAGAAATTGAAGAGTTGTCCGGCGAATGCGATATCCAGCGTACCAAATGGGAAGAAGAAAAATTGGTACTAGAAGAGATACAGCATAAAAAGAAACAGATGGAAGAGTTGCGTTATGCTGCAGCAGAAGCAGAAAGGCGAGGCGACTATGGTAAAGTGGCCGAGATTCGTTACGGCCGGTTGGTAGATTTGGAAAAAGAAGTAGAAGGGTTGAACCGGCAGAAAGATGCTTTCACTCAAACCTTAATAAAAGAAGCCGTTGACGAAGAAGATATTGCCGAGGTGGTTTCTAAATGGACAGGTATTCCCGTACAACGTATGCTCACGGCAGAAAGAGAAAAATTATTGCATTTGGAAGATGAATTACACAAACGTGTTATTGGTCAGGACCAGGCCATTACAGCCGTAGCGAATGCCGTACGGCGCAGTAGGGCCGGTTTGCAAGACCCTAGGAAACCCATAGGTTCTTTCTTATTTTTGGGAACTACGGGAGTAGGGAAGACAGAGCTGGCTAAAGCCCTTGCTGAGTTTTTGTTTGATGACGAGCACCTGATTACTCGCATAGACATGAGTGAATACCAGGAACGTCACTCGGTAAGTCGTCTTGTTGGGGCGCCTCCGGGATACGTAGGGTACGACGAAGGCGGTCAGCTGACAGAAGCAGTACGAAGGAAGCCTTATTCTGTGATTTTACTGGACGAGGTAGAAAAAGCCCACCCCGACGTGTTTAATATCTTGTTACAGGTACTGGATGACGGAAGGCTTACGGACAATAAAGGCCGTGTAGCCGACTTTAAAAATACCCTCTTGCTCATGACCTCCAATATGGGGTCGCACCTGATTCAGGAAAGCTTGCTGGAAGGTATGCACAGTGAGGAAATGTTCGAAAATACAAAAGAACAGGTTATGGACCTGCTTCGCAAAACCATCCGTCCCGAATTTTTAAACAGGATAGACGAAATCATCATGTTCCACGCCTTAACTCGTGAACATGTAAGGGAGATTTTAAAATTGCAAATTGGGTTGATCAATGATTTGCTTGCTACAAAAGGTATATCTCTTAAGGTAACAGAGAAAGCGCTGGATTACCTGCAAGAAAAGGGATATGAGCCGGCTTACGGTGCAAGACCACTAAAAAGGTTGTTGCAACGAGAAGTAGTAAACCGTTTGGCAGAAAAAATCTTGGAGGGAAGCATAGCATCGGAAGGTTCTGTACAGATTGACAGCAACGCTTCGGAATTGCTGTTTATGTAAACCATTAGTACGGATCAAAGCGTTCCGGGTGTTTACCAACCACACCTTTATCTATGTACCATTGCTTGATGCGCTTCATATCTTCTTTTGCATCGTCTGTGATGAGCACCTGTTTATCAATGCCAATCTCTTTTTTACCCCAATCAAAGTACCCGTAATAAACGGGTATATCTAAAGCTCTGGCAAGGGTGTGGAAGCCTGCCTTCCATTTTTTTGTGGCTTTCCGAGTACCCTCCGGTGTCATGGCCAGATGTACTTGTTCTTGGTTGCGAACGGCTTCTATCAGATGCCTGGTAAAGGAAGCTCCTTTTCCTCTGTTTACAGGTATGGCACCTGCCCACAACAGTACAGACTTTAGCGGCCATTTAAAGACGTCGCTTTTTACTATGATATTGGCTTTTCCTCCAAGAGATGTATAGTAGAGGTAGGAAACAACAAAATCCCACATGGACGTATGAGGAGCCCCCAAAATAATGCACTTGGGCTCTTGAACTACGTGCCCGATCATCTTCCAACCCATGATACGTGTTAGGATAAAAGCACAAATGTTTTGCTTGTTCATCTGGACAAAGTTAAAAAAAATGCAAGACGACAGCCTTTTTTTGTTGTATATTTGTACAAATGAATGGTCATGAAGATAAATAAACTCTTGTACATGATTCTTTTTTTGTTCTGTGCAGGGAGCACTGCCGGACAAGAAAAAGATCTCCATACGGCGTCACGAATAAGGTTACGTGAGCACGTAACGTTCCTGGCATCCGACTCTCTTGGTGGAAGACTTATAGGGACGGAAGGCAATCTGATTGCCGGAGAATACATAGCCGGTTGTTTTGCAGATATTGGCCTGGAAGAGTATAATGGAGTCAGTTATTTCCATTATTTTGCTGTGGACATTCCCTCTGCAGTGCGCGATGTACCGTTAACGGTCATTGAGGGATGTAATGTGATTGGCGTTTTGCCGGGAACTCATCCTTACCTGAAGAATGAATACATTGTGATAGGGGCACATTACGATCATTTGGGTACAGCTACAGGGCGAGAGGGAGCCGTTGATTCCATCTATAACGGAGCAGACGATAATGCGTCGGGCACGGCCGTACTTATAGAACTGGCCGCTTTACTAAAAGAACAGGGAGGTTTGGCTCGTACGGTGGTGTTCGTAGCTTTTGACGGGGAAGAGCAAGGGCTGTTGGGATCACAAGAATTCTTAGAAGACGCCCTATTTCCCCAAGATAAAATAGGGGCTATGATAAGCTTGGATATGGTGGGATATTACAGAAAATCCGGGGTGCTTAAGGTGTTGGGTACGGGAACGTTAAGAGAAGCAAAAAAATGGATGCCTCGTTCCGGAAAAATCAAAGTAAAACATATTCCTTTTGAGCAATCTCCGCTTAGTGCTACAGATACCCGTTCTTTTGCCGTAAAAGAGATACCCACTTTGTTTCTGACCACGGGAATGGTGTCTCCTTATCACAAAGTAACAGATCATGCCCATTTAATTGATTACGATGGCCTGGCAGGTGTGGCAGAATATACACGAGAGCTTACGGTGGCTTTGGCAGATTATTCATTTTTGGAACCTTCCGGTAAGTTTGCTGTGATTCATCATGTACCGGATCGCTCTTTTCATGTGATTTCTTCTGTGCAAACAGGATCCAACCAACTTTTACCTTCAAAAGGAGCTTTACAAGGTAGATCGGCGTTTTATTCAGCGGCAGGAGCCGATTTTCGGATGCTATGGAAAGGGTTTCTTGAGCTGGGACCCGGTCTGTACCTGGAACATATCAATGCACGTCACGCATTTGCCGTAGGAGGGTCATCTAAAAACAGGCTTCAGTTTCTTGCGCTGAACGTTCCATTTACCTGTCGTGTTTACTTTCCTGAATTTAATAAACTGCCGGTAGGCGTTTATGCTTCTTCTTCTTTGTACTACAGGTATTATATGGCAAGTAAAGCACATGAACCGGATATAGATTACTTGTCTTTGCTACGTAGTCACGAAGCGGGAATAGGTTTTGGAATGGGGCTGAGGGCTGCGACTTTTCATATAGGGTATGAATGCAAGTTGGGAGTGACAGGTCTTTTTAAAAAATCGGCTTTTGATAATTATAACGTAAGAAATTTAACACAAAGCCTTGTATTATCTTGGTTTTTCTAGAATCATTTCATTATGAAAACATTGTTTTCCTTGTTGATCCTAAACTTTTTTGTTTTTGGGACTGCGAACCGGACATCTGAAGACATTACCCATAGGGTATCACGTATTTCTTCGGACAGTATAGAGGCCTACGTACATACGTTAACTGATTTTCATACCCGTCACAACTTGAGTACTCAAACGGATCCTCAAACAGGTATAGGGGCTGCTGCCCGATGGCTTTACCGGAAAGTGTCTGAATGGATCCCTGCCTCTGACGGAAGGCTTTCTGTTGAGAATGTAGTGTACACGGCAGGAGGACCGGGTACGCGTTTAAGCAGGCAGGTAGAGCTGACTAACGTGATGGCGGTGCTTAAAGGGACAGGAACACAGGAAATATGGCTGTTGGCTCATTATGACAGCCGGGTAAACGATAATAACGACTCTACTTCTTTTGCACCGGGTTCCAATGATAACGGGAGCGGGGTTGCCTGTTTACTGGAAAGCTTAAGGGTAATGGTAGATATTCCTATGCATACCACCGTGCGTTTTCTTTTTTTATCGGGAGAGGAACATGGATTACTGGGTGCTGCAGCTATGGCAGATATAGCAGAAAAGGAAGGATGGAACGTTACAGCTGTAATCAATTATGATATGATTGGTAATACAGAATCTTGTGGAACAGGGCATAGGGACAATTCAGGAAACCGTGTTTTTTCTCCGGACGGCTTGCCCAGAGAACTGGCAAGATACATGAAAGAAATAGGAGAGCTGTATGTAGAGAACTTAGAAGTACATCTAATATTCCGTACAGACAGGTATGGCAGGGGAGGAGATCACCTTCCGTTTCTGACAAAAGGTTACACGGCAGTCAGGGTTTCTGAATACCATGAAAATTACAACAGAACGCACCAACTGGTAAGGGAAGAGTACGGCATTTCATACGGAGATCTTCCTTCTGGAGTTGATTTTGAATATGTGAGAAAAACTACAGCCATGAATGTTGCCGTGGTAATGAGTCTGGCAAACGCACCGGCAGCTCCTAAACGTGTACAAATGAATACACGCAGTTTAAGCAATTATACAGAGTTGCAATGGGACATTCCGCCGGAAACGATACCCGTAGCCGGGTATTATGTGCACCTACGCAAAACAGACCAACCTCTATGGCAGAAAAAGATTTTTGTTACAGACAATGCCATCACCCTCCCCTATAGCAAAGACAATTATTTTTTTGGTGTATCTACAGTCGGTCATAAAGGACATACGAGTCTTGTTTGTCCGGTTGATTAGATCTATTAGTAAGATAGAGGATTGGCAGATGCACCTTTTGTTGTAATAATGATAACTCCGCCGGAACCGCGCATTCCGTACATTCCCCCATCTTTTTGAACTTGTACGGACTGTACGCTTTGAATATCTAAAAACGAATTTACTGCAGAAAAAGAATCGTAGGTCATTCCATCCACTACTATGAGTGGCTCTGTGTTGCTGTTAATGGAACCGATTCCTCTGATATTGGCTGTTATGCCGTTGGCACCCATAGTAATAAACAAACCCGGTATTTGTCCGCTCAACAGTTCAGCCAGATCTCTGGCAGGCCTTCTTTTAAGCAACTCCGGCACATCTTCTATGGTATTGGAGGGATGGGTACGAAGATTTACCAGTTCTTTTCTGTCTTGCACACGAAATCGTTTTTTGCTTCTTACCGTAATCAGAAGCGAGTCGGTTCCTCGGCATGGAATATGGGTTTCACCAATGTTGGGAAGAAATACAACAATGGAGTCAGCATCACTTACAGCTTCCAGGTTTACCAGCCCTTTCGCGTTTGTCAGGAACACTTCTCCTTGCCTTGTATCTGAAACTACAAGTCCGGAAAGGGGTTTGCCTTTTCTGTCAACCACCTTCACACTGTAGGAACGTAAAGTATCCCGCTTTGTTACAGTAGGTTCATCTTGTGCATGTGATGGTAAAATCATGCAAAACAAGGTAAATAAAGTTAATAATGTTCTCATATTTTCAAATGTAATAAAAATTATACCTTTGTGGGCATTATTATTGCATCATTACACGATTGTTGAAAATTTTTATTTATGAAAGATACTTTACTTACTCTGGAACATATATTTACCCACAGTATAAACCGATACGCAGAAAGACCTGCATTTTCGTTGTATAAAGGCGAATGTGTTACTTATGGAGAGTTTGGCCGGGAAGTTGAGCAGGTACAACAAATATTGCAACAAGCCGGATTGCAGAAAGGAGACAAAGCTGCCTTGCTGGGGGGAAGTATGCCCAACTGGAACATTTCTTATTTTGCGGCGGTGACCATGGGGGTGGTGATAGTACCCATACTACCCGATTTTTCATCCGATGCTGTTAATGCCATCATTGAACATTCAGAGGCCAAGGCACTTTTTGTTTCTGACAAACTGTTTGCAAAGGTATCTAAGAAAACAAAAGAAGGACTGGAAGTTATTATACGTCTGGCCAACTTAAAGGCTATTGTAGATAAAGCAGCTCATTCAGAAATGCATATAGAACAGCCTTCTGTACCTAATCCGGAAGATTTGGCTGCCATTATTTACACTTCGGGTACGACCTCTTCTCCTAAGGGTGTTATGCTAACGCACAGGGCATTAACTACTCAGCTGCATATGCTTAAGACCCTTGCCCCTGTTTATAAAGAAGATATTTTTCTTTCTGTACT
The DNA here is from genome assembly GCA_012510445.1 of Bacteroidales bacterium. GTDB lineage: Bacteria > Bacteroidota > Bacteroidia > Bacteroidales > UBA932 > DMER64. Next base: position 33,234 of record JAAZIA010000019.1, on the reverse strand, counting down.
TCCACTTTCTCATACGTACGAATGTTCATTAGGCATGTTGTATCCGTTTATGTTGGGTGCCTCTGTAGTATACCTGGGGGTTCCTCCAACCCCTACAAGCATGCTGCCTGCACTTAAAGAAGTAAGACCTACCTTTATGCTTACGGTACCCTTGATCATGGAAAAAATATATACCAGACAGGTGTTTGCCAAGTTTACAAAAACAAAACTTATGAAGGCTATCTACAAAATTCGTTTTGTACGACGTTTTTTACATAGGATCGCCGGCAAAAAATTGATGAGCACCTTTGGCGGAAGAATACGGTTTTTTGGTATTGGAGGTTCCAAAATCAACGCTTCTACGGAGAAATTCCTAAGAGATGCCCGGTTCCCTTACTCTATTGGATATGGGCTTACAGAGACAGCTCCTCTTATAGCAGGAGCGGTACATCCCAATACCTATTTGCAATCTACCGGTCGTCCTATGGAAGGTATCGCTATTCGTCTGGCAGACAAAGACCCAAAAACAGGTATAGGAGAATTGCAAGTAAAAACTCCATGCATTATGGAAGGATACTTCAAGAACCCCGAAGCAGACAGCCAGGCTTTCACGGAAGACGGTTGGTTTAGTACCAAAGACCTTGCGTTGATAGATAAAACCGGTAGAATTTTTATTAAAGGCCGTGTGAGCAATATGATTGTAGGATCTTCCGGTGAAAATATTTATCCGGAAGACATTGAAAGCATTCTCAACCAACATGAATTGGTAACGGAATCTTTAGTGGTACAACAAGACGGGAAACTAGTGGCTTTGGTTTACCTGCAAGACTTGAAAGACGAGCTCAGAGAACACATAGCAGAGGTACATTCAGAGATTATGGAGTATGTGAACAGTAAGGTAAGTAAAATGTCACGGATTACGCGTATTCAAGAGCAAAAAGACGGTTTTGAAAAGACTCCTACCCTTAAAATCAAAAGGTATTTGTATACAGAGGTAGTAAAAGGAAAACGCAGAAGGCAAGTTTCTTAACGGCTTATGAACGCCTGAAAGATGCTCTTTCCTTCTCTTTTCCCTTCTACGTACTGTGTTCCGGATACTGTTTCTACAGTATACAAATCTATAGATTGGGCAAACCGGGCCTCGGCATTAAAACTGATTTGGAAAGAAGATACCGTTTGGGGAACAGGTCGTTTATTATTTACACAATCCATGGCCCATTCTACATACTTGGCACTATTCATATGAAGGTTCATATCCATATCTGAATAACGAACGTTTCTTGTTTCTGCCAAATGCAACCCTTTCTCGGGAATAGGAATTTTGTCGCAGGGTTCCTCAATGGCATGTCTGTAAATTTGAATACTTTCGTCGGAAGGATCAAAAAAAGCCTGAGGTCGTTGTATGCGACGGGTCTTGGAATCAATAATTAACCAAGAGCTGGTGGCACGTATCAATAACTCTTTCTCATCTGCACTTTGTATAAGAAAATCCCTAAAAGAAAAAATACCTTCAGAGCCTTTGTGCCATGTCTCTGCTATAATTTCTTCTCTCCATACGGGAGGACGTATATAATCTACTTTTATACGTGAAAGAACCCAAATACTTCCTTTTTCAACAAGCTGTTCGTACCCAAAACCCAAGTGAATGGCATCTTGATTGGCCAATTCCTGAACTATGTTCAAAAAGGCATAGGGTTTTAGGTTTCTTTTAGCGTCAGTTTCATAACAAGCTATGGTTCTTTTCTGTTTCATAAGACGAGATTTTGTCTATCCTACGGCTGTGACGGTCACCCTGAAAAGTGGCCTCAAGCCATGTTTTAACAAGGACTCTGGCGTATTCCGGTGCCACTATTCTGGACCCAAATGCCAAAACATTGGAATTGTTATGTTCTCTGGATAAGCGGGCAGAAACCGGTTCACTACAAACAGCCGCCCGGATGCCCTTGACTTTGTTAGCACTTATGGATATACCAACTCCTGTACCGCATATAACTATGCCTTTGTTACATTTTCCAGAGGCAACGGCCTCTCCTACAGCAATGCCAAAATCGGGATAATCTACACTTTCTGTACTGTGAGTACCCAGGTCAAGAACTTTGTATCCCTGCTCTGTCAAGTATTCTTTAATATTCTCTTTTAATGAAAAAGCGGCGTGATCGCAGCCTAAGGCAATAGTATCCATAATTATTTTTTTGTGTTACAAAACTACGATAAAATTTGTAATTTTGTTTTTATGAGATCACAACGCACAGAAGCCCTTATTTTGGCTATAGCTCTGGTCATTTTAGGATTGCTACTTAAACAAGGGCTTACCAGCTTTTCGGGCAAAGAAAGAACCGTTACTGTAAAAGGCTTGTCAGAAATGGAAGTACCGGCCGATAAAGTAACCTGGCCTTTGGTTTACAAGGAAATAGGGAATAATCTGCAGACTTTGTACCAGAGAATGAACAGAAACAACAAAGCTTTGACAGAATTTCTGATATCCAGGGGTATAGATTCCGCAGAAATTAGCGTTAATGCACCGGAGATTATTGATATGAATGCAGAGCGGTATGCTTCCTCGCCGCCGCCATACAGGTATAACGTGACCTCTGTAATTACCGTTACCTCTTCTAAGGTAGACCTGGTAAGGCAGCTGATAAGCGACCAAGGTGAGCTGCTTAAGCAGGGTATTGCCATCATTGGAGGGGAGTACCGTTACAATACAGTATATACTTATACGGGGCTCAACCATATCAAACCTCAAATGATAGAAGAAGCTACTCGGAATGCCAGAGCGGCTGCAGAAAAATTTGCTCAAGACTCTGAAAGCAAGTTGGGAAAAATAAAAAATGCATCGCAAGGGCAATTTACCATAACCAACAGAGACGAAAACACTCCCTACATTAAGAATATAAGGGTAGTAACAACCATAAACTATTATCTGAAAGATTAACAATATGAAAAAAACGTTCCTTTTATTTTCGCTGATAATCATCAGCTTGTTTACTCATGCACAGACACTTGACAGCAAATTGCTTCAGGAGTTGCGTCAAAGCTTTATAAAAGACAGCCGGGATGTGGCTATTCAAAATGTGCTGACCGGTGATGCCAACCTTACTAAAAATGCAAAGAGCCGTGAAAACGTAGGAAAAACAGACCATTATTTTAAATACAGGGTGGATGTTAAAGGCATTACTAATCAATACAGTTCAGGCAGATGCTGGATGTTTACGTCTTTAAACGTACTGCGTCCGGAAGCCAGAGAAATCCTTCAAACAGATGCCTTTGGATTTTCTCACAACTATTTGTATTTCTGGGACATGTTGGAAAAATCCAACCTCTTTCTGGAAAACATCATAGGGACCGCTCACAAAGATATGGACGATAGGGAAGTGACTGTTTTCTTTTCTTCTCCCGTATCTGACGGTGGGGTGTGGAATCTTTTTTATAACCTGGCAGAAAAATACGGAGTAGTTCCCGAGCAGGCTATGCCCGAGAGTGAACATTCAAAAAACACGCGTCAAATGGCTTCCATACTCAATGAGCGCCTTCGTGCCGGAGGGTACACCTTACGAGAAATGGCTGCGAAGGGAGTACGCGAAAAAGAGTTACGAGCAGAAAAGAACATTGTCTTAAAAGACATATATCGTGTTCTGACCTTATGTCTGGGAGAACCTCCTACTACCTTTTCGTACAGATACAAAAACAGGCAGGGAGAAATTGTTACTTTGCAAACCACCCCTTTGGAGTTTTATAAGAGTCTGATAAAAAGCGATTATACGCCTCAAGACTACATTATGATCATGAACGATCCAACCCGTGAGTATTACCGCGTATACGAGATCAAAAACTACAGGAATACATTAGAGGGTATCAATTGGATTTATCTGAACTTACCCAACGACCAGATCAAACAAGCAGCCCTGGCTTCCATTAAAGATAACGAACCCATGTATGCTTCCTGTGATGTAGGAAAACAGATGGACCGTGAAACGGGAATCCTTGATGTGGACAACTACGATTACGAATCTTTATTGGGCATTAACCTGGCTATGGATAAAAAAACTCGTATCCTTACCAGACAGAGCGGTTCTGCGCATGCTATGCTGCTGATGGCTTGTGATACCGATGAAAATGATGTCCCCGTAAAATGGGAATTTGAGAACAGCTGGGGACCTGCTTCGGGCAACAAAGGGTATCTTACCTTTACAGACAAATGGTTTGATGAATATATGTTTCGTTTTGTCATCCATAAAAAATACCTTACCCCGGAAGCGATAAAAGCGCTTTCAGCAAAGCCTGTATTACTTCCTGTTTGGGATTATATGTTTTAAGCTATGAAAAAAAATCAATCCATTCACACACCTTTGGCTCCGCCTGCATTGGGGCCATACTCGCAAGCCATTGTATCGGGAGGCTTCTTATTTGTATCCGGGCAACTGGGTATTGATGCAGTTACCGGAAAACTGGCTGGTCCCTCCAAAGAAGAAGAAATTGAACAAATTTTTAAAAACGCAGGTTACATACTAGAAGCGGCAGGTTGTACGTTTGAAGACGTAGTCAAATGCACAGGTTTTTTGACAGACATGTCTGACTTTCCTTTGTTCAATACTATTTATGCTAAATATTTCAAGGAACCGTTCCCGGCCAGAGCTGTTTTTGAAGTAGGAGCCCTACCTGTAAAAGGAGCGGTTGCCGAACTGGAAATAATTGCCAAAATGGCTGATAGTCTGTCAATTTGACTGGATAAAGACGTGTTGTGCTAAAAGGTATCCTTTTTGTAATTGATAGGGTTAGAAAAGAGAATACTAACTATTAATTTATGGAGGATACCATTATGTTACCAATAATTAGAAGAACACCCAATTGGTGGCCCTCATTATTCAACGAGATATTTGAAAACGATGGCTACAGAAGGGTTGCAGGAAGCACATCACCTGCCATCAACGTTATAGAAAACGAGAAAGATTACAAAGTAGAAGTGGCCGCTCCGGGCATGACAAAGGAAGACTTTTGCATTCGTCTGGATCAGGAAGGTCGTCTGATTATTTGTTTAGAAAAGAAAGACGATGCTTCTGAAGAAAGCAAAGACGGAAAATACCTGAGACGTGAATTTTCATACTCGCATTACGAGCAAGCTTTCTTGTTGCCGGAAGATATTTTGAAAGACAAAATAGAAGCAACCATGAAGAACGGAGTACTGAACATTGTTATTCCCAAAGACATGGAAACTCCGGAAGTTCCTAAAGAGTATACGATTGATATTAAATAATCGTAGGATTCTTATTTTATGGTCAGATAGATTAACAAAGATCCAAAATACTGAATCCCATAAGCAAAGTGGTCTTTTTCGCTAGTGAGGAAAGTGACGGGACTCCCTTTTTGATAAAAGGAATCATACATTTTCCGAGCAATAGAGAAGGGGGCCACTTTGTCTTTTGACGAATGAATGATCGTCATGCGGCTGCGTGGATGCCATCCGGTAAAAACACAATGGTCTTTTATATGCACATAGATTTTACGTAAGGATTCATTTCCCTCTTCTGTGAAAAAGTCGGGATGCATATACCAGGCTATATCATCTCCCAAAAGTTTCTCTATGTCTTGTATAGTATAAGTGCGTGATAACCAGTCATCCATGTTAGAAAGCAGAGGCTCTTTGAAAATTTGGCTGTAATCCAATTCCAGATCGTACCAATAATCCAAAGCAATAAACAAGTACGGCATAAAAGGATGGTGGTGGCTTTTTTCATCTTTGTAGTAACGTATGGTTTCGTTCAAATCGTATATGCCCCCACCGGGATAGGAATGTTTTACCACAAAGCCATCTTTTCCCTTTGTTTCAATATGTCTGTGTAGTGCAATCACTCCCATTCCACCCATGGAGTACCCGGCAATAGTTACTTCACGGGAAAAGGGTTGTCCCAAGGAATGAAAGTATTCAGCGGCCGCCAAGTGCAAGTCATAAGCCACTTGGCCGGTATTTTCAGGAAACAGAAAAGGGAATTCTTTGTCTTCGCTTAGGCCGTATCCAAGCAAATCCGGAATAATGACCGTATAGCCGAAAAATCCCAAAACACCTTCAAACGTGAGCATCAATTTCGTGCCCACCGTGGCTTTGTTGATTTTTGCTGCCGGAAAGAAATACAGTACGCCTTTGGAAGACCTGCCTACAGGCGTAATAATCAAGCCCGAAGCTACGATGTCGTTGCCTTTTGGATCTTTTGTCACGTAGGAAATAGCCGTGTTTTTAACCGTACGAGTGGTGTCAAGAAGATCTATAATCTCAAACATATTGGGATTGTTCAGCACTTCTTCCGGATAGATGGCTATGAGAACATCTTTGAGCTGTGATAGAGTAAACACGCTATCTTTTAGCACTTCTCTGAAATGTTCATATTCCTTTGCTTCTGAATCTGCAGGCGTTTCCATGAAAGGATTGCATGCAAGAAAAGCAGTAAATACGGCCAGCAACAGCGGTATAAAGAATAATTTTTTTACCATACAGCAATGTTAAAGTAACACTTTAAACAACTCAGGGACTTCTATAGGTGCCGATTTTAATTGCCGCAGCTTTTTTTTTCCTTCTTCTGTAAGCTCAAAATGCATCTTTCTACGGTCTTTGGTGCAAAGCGATCGGCTTATCCACTTATGAGACTCTGCCGATCGCAGCACTTTAGACGTATGTGAAGCCGAAAAACCCGTCTTTTCAGCAATTTCAGAAGCAGAAAGGGCACTTCCTGCATGATCTTCCAATAAGCACAATAACATGGCTTCATTCAGTGAAAGAGCATGCAATTGCAGAAGGTCCTTTTCAAAATCATTGAAAGCCTTCAGCACATCTTTCATCAAGCAAATGGAATGGTTCATGCTTCACTGTTTGTTAATTAAATGAACAGATTAACATCTGCTTCTACGGCACGGCTCATATAAGTGGCAACGCCACCGATGGTAACTTGGTCAAGCAGTTCTTCTCTTTTCACGCCCATAACGTCCATAGACATTTGGCAAGCAATAAATTCCACGCCGTTATCCAACGCTTGTTGACGGAGGCTCTCCAGAGAATCGATGCCTCTTATTTTCATAATATGACGCATCATCCGGCTACCGGCACCAAACATGTTCATTTTTGATAACTTCAAAGAACCGCTATGCGAAGGTAACATCATTCCAAACATTTTCCCAAAGATATCCTTTGAAACTTTTGGTTTTTTTACTTGCTTGATGACGTTTAATCCCCAGAAAGTAAAGAAGATGCTTACTTTTTCTCCCGTAGCGGCTGCGCCGTTGGCCAATACAAATGTAGCCAATGCTTTGTCCAGGTCGTCGCTGAACATGATGAGAGTTTTTCCTTTGTTACCCGACACAGTTACAGGTACAGATGGTTTGTTGTCGTCTTTCTTTTCTACCACGGCTCTGTATATTCCTTTATCGTTTGTTTGTTCAATCAATTGGTGGCCTGTAGTCCTACACCAGGCCTGCACATCTCTTTCAAAACCGGGGTCCGAGGCATGTATTTCCACTCTTTCACCCGGTTTGATGGCATCAATATTTTGTTTGATTTTCAAAATAGGTCCGGGACACTGCATGCCTACGGCGTTAACGGTTATGGTATTTACTTGTATGCTGGCCGGACTGGGAGGCATTACAGGTTCCGATTGCACCACAGGCTCTCCGGTATCTTTGTAGGCAATGGAGAATGAAGGTTGAATGGGTACGGATCCCAGTTCAGATTCGGCTGCCGCTTCGTACGTTTTATAGCCTCCGCTCAAATTGTAGACTTCTTTGTAACCATTTTGAGTCAATATATTGGCAGCAAAATATCCACGAACTCCTACTGCACAAAATACATAGATGGGCTTGTCTTTGGGAACTTCGTCCAATCTGTCTCTTAATTCGTCCAGCGGTATGTTTACAGCTCCTTTAAGGGTACCAATCATATACTCCTCTTCAATACGTACGTCCAATAAGAATACGTCTTCCGGATTCCTTTTCTGCATTTTTCTCCAATACACCGGGTTCATTTTTCCAGTAATGATATTGGAGGCCACATACCCCGCAATAGCAATCGGGTCTTTTGCAGAAGAGAAGGGCGGTGCGTAGGCGTGTTCCAAAGTCATCAAATCGTGTATGGTACCGTGGCTTTTTACTATACGTGCAACGGTGTCCACCCTTTTATCCACACCGGCAAAACCTACAATTTGTCCGCCGTACAGTTGTCCTGTAGTGGGATGGAAGGTTATCTTGATGCTGATGGGAAGCGCCATGGGATAATAATCAGCATGGGAGTTGGAATGAATAGTCGTTGTCAAGTATGGCATCTCCAACTGTTTGAGTTTCTTACCGGACAAGCCTGTAGCCGCAACCGTCATATCAAACACTTTAGCAATAGAAGTACCTATAGCGCCTTCGTAGGTGATTTTATTGCCAAAAACCATATTGTCTGCAGCTATACGTCCTTGTCTGTTAGCGGGACCTGCCAGATAGTTCAACCAACGCTCACCCGTAATGGGGTGGGGGTATTCAATGGCGTCTCCAACGGCATAAATGTCTTTTTCTGAAGTCTCGAGGTATTCGTTTACAGCAATTCCACCTGTTGTTCCTAATTGGATACCTGCTTCTTTTGCCAGTTTAGTTTCCGGCCTCACACCAATAGATAAAATGACGATATCCGATTCTAACGTACTGCTATCGCTCAATTCTACTTTGATAGCAGGATCCGGACCCTGAATGGGCACAAAGGCTTTGACAGCATTGTTCAGGTAGAGCGCTATATTTTTCTGATACAGATGTTGGTGGACCAAACCGGCCATGGAAAAATCTATGGGGGTCATTACTTGGTCAGCCATTTCTACGATGGATACTTTGACACCAAGGGCATGTAAGTTTTCAGCCATTTCCAAGCCTATAAAACCGGCACCCACCACAACGGCTTTTCGAATGGGATGGGACTTTATATAAGTCTTGATCCTATCTGTGTCATCCACATTCCTTATGGTAAAGATTCCATCAGAATCAATCCCCGGCAAAGGGGGTTTTACGGGGTAGGCTCCCGGTGACAACAATAATTTGTCGTAACTTTCTTGGTATTCTTCACCGTCAGACGTACGAACCGTAACAAGATGCTTAATGGGATCAATCGCAATTACTTCTGAATTGATGCGAACATCCATATTAAAACGGGTACCAAAAACTTCTGGAGTTTGAACAAACAGATTTTCCCTGTCTTGAATTACATTGCCAATGTAATATGGCAACCCGCAATTGGCATAGGAAATGTAATTTCCTTTTTCAAACATGATGATTTCTGCATGCTCATCAATCCGCCTGATTCTGGCAGCTGTTGTGGCTCCTCCTGCAACGCCGCCTATTATTACGTGTTTCATTAGTTTATGAGTTAAATTATTGACAAAGGTAATAGTTTCCTTTGGAAATTAAAAGTAAAAGAATTTATATTATTTTTGAATATTAAATGCCTCAATTATGGAGTTTGAAAAGTCTCAGATTTTAATTGCCTTTGCCTTGACGTTATTCGCAGGCTTGTCTACCGGAATAGGTTCTTTGGCTGCTTTGTTGACAAAAAAAACGAATACTAATTTTTTGTCAGCCTCTCTGGGTTTTTCAGCCGGTGTTATGATTTATATCTCTTTTATGGAGTTGATGCCTACAGCCAGAGAGGTTTTGAGTGATTTATATTTAGTTCTTTCTTTTTTTGGGGGGATAGCTTTCATTGCCATTATTGATTTTCTTATTCCAAAAGATGAGAATCCTCATGAAATACATTTGTCGGAAGACATGCAGGAAAGAAAAAGGCTGAAAAGAATGGGAATCATGATTGCTCTAAGCATTACCATTCATAATTTTCCCGAAGGTATTGCCGCTTTTATGTCCGGATTGCAAAGCCTGGACGTAGGCATTCCCATTGCACTGGCTATTGCTATTCATAATATTCCGGAAGGCATTGCCGTTTCGGTTCCTATTTACCATGCTACGGGCAGTCGTAAAAAGGCTTTCTGGTTTTCATTTCTTTCCGGTTTGGCAGAACCTTTGGGGGCGCTGGTAGCTATGTTGGTTTTATTTCCATTCTGGACACCGCAAATGGAAGGAGTTGTGATGGGGTCTATTTCCGGTATAATGGTATTTATTTCTATTGACGAATTGCTACCGGCAGCGGGACGTTTTGGCAAACATCATCTATCTATATGTGGCTTTATAGCCGGTATGGCCGTTATGGCGGTCAGCCTTCTCTTACTTGGGTAAGGTGATCCTAGTTGGATAAGGTGACTTTTTGTCGCTTTGGAGAGGTTAAGAGTTTTTCTACTTTGCCTACGTTCCATGTTACTTTATCTGTAACAAACTCCGGAACGTTGTAGGAGAAAAAACTGAAACTGTAAAATCGCAAGGGGTTACGTACCGGAAGTAAAAAGGGTTTGGTGCTGTTTCCGTTCTTGTCTATGCTGGCAATAAAAGGCCTTGTATAAAGCCCATCCATTCTTCGGCTGCTGAATACAAACCACGTACTTTCCGAAGACCAGCTGTGGTAACTTTCCACATCCGGACTGTTGGCCTCGGTCAATGGATACATGGTCTTTTCTTTCAAATTATACATCCACAAATCTGCTTCTTTGTGCCAGATGGAAAAATTCCCGTAATCGGACAACGTAAACATGATGTATTCTCCATTGGGAGAAGGCTTTGCAAAAGAAATGCTTTTCCCCATAGAAGCCGCATCTATGAGCGTATCTACCCGGTTACCAAACGTTCCACTTTCCGGGTCAAAGGATATAGAGCACAGGTTGTAACGGACTTCTTGATAGTTTTCAGGTATTTTCTGAAATTTTGAAGAACTAAAGTACAGTGTTTTCCCATCGGGAGAAAAAGATGGAAACGTTTCAAAATCTTCTGTTTGCAGCAAAGGAGAAGTGATTATTTCTTTTCTTCCGGGATGATAAACCACCACGTCAGAGGCCAGGTCAACTACTTCTACTCGTTTGTCCTGAATGGCATGAAATACTTGTACTGTTTGGTTAACGGAATAAACAATGTACTCCCCGGAGGGGTGCCAGTACGGGTACACACAATTCCCTTCTATCCCGTCTGCTTTTGTATTTATCATTTCTGTTTGGTATCCTTTCTTTATTATGGTTCCTCCCAGGGCACCTCGGATGTGAAGGCTCATATCTTCCGGGCTGTTGGAAGGAAAAGAATGGCAGTTCATACAATTTCCTGGTACTAGTGTGTTTTCCAGGATAGGAGTTTCTTTAAAAGAGGTAAGATTACGCTGGTAGATTCCCATTTTACTAAACACTTCGTATCCGGGAGCTATTAAGCGGTACACCAAGTAATTGTCTACAGGAACAGCACTTATATACAAGGTAAAAGGCGCATACTCAACCCAACCTGAATCTTTATACTTGGCTTGTAGCGTTACAAAAAGACTATCGTCCATATTTTCAAGGAGCATTTTTTTCCATGGAGCAGATTTGAATCCTATTACTTCTTTAGCGGTGGTTGTTAACGTGTTTCCCTGTCTGTCTTTTACCTGTGCCCGTACTCGCTCTGCCGGATGATCCAGCTGGAAGTGCAAAGGGGCAATATTGGGAGGAATGGTCACACCGCAATAGTCGGGAAATAGGGAAGGCTTTTCTTCCAAAATCTTTGGAGTGGAAGTCTTTTCTTGGCAGCTGCCCGTTAACATCAGGGCAAACAGCGCCATATATGGTAAAAATCTGTTCATTTTCTGAAATGTAAATAATACCAGTACGTATTGGCATGATTTTTTTTAAGGGCTTCTTCTGGTCGCAACGCATTTACATAGGTGTTTTGGTAAGACAGTAAATTGCGTTTTATATGGTCACTAATGGGGTAGGGAACTGTTTGGATCGGATTGTCGTGACTTAGTGACCAGAGGTAGAGTAAGGCTTCCTGATAACTGTAGGGAAGCCGTGCGTAACGCAGTTCACTTCCCAACAGGAAGTATTGCATAAATCGGTCTAAGTCTTTCGTAAGCAGACAATAAGCCAACAAATATTCATAAGCCATGTAATGGCTCAGGTCTTGTTGCAACAAAATTCCCAGCATCATGTCTTTTTCCTGCTCAGAATCCAGAAAATCTGTTTTGCTGCGGTATTTCCTTAACGTGTTCCACTCTTTATGTGAGGCAATGAGTTCCTCATTCCCAAGGTACTCAGATGTTCTTTTGGCCCAAGCTTTGTAAAAAAGAGTATGTTCCAATATATGCAGGTATTTTTGAGCTACCTTATATTCTCTGTTAATGAGATTGGTCTCTGCCAATCTTTTAAGTGCACGGCCGCTTTTCCAGTAATTGGGCAAAGATTCCATAGCTTCGAAAGCAAAGCGTTGGGATGTATTAATAAAGCCCAAATGGTAATATATTTCTCCCGTAATCATGGGGAGCGTAAAATCTCTGGTAAATGTGGGAATCAATCCTTCCGGGCCGTTTTGGTAGTACCAAAACATATAATCAGACATCTTGCCGCTCTTACACAGCGACAAGTTTAGGCAAGCCACAGATAACGGTGATGTGGGCATCTTTTTATCGGCCCTTTGAATGGCTTTATCCCATTGCTGCATTCTAACGTAATGGTCATAAGCCATGATCTCTTCTTTTTGCAGGTTTGTATTTACCGCAAGCATATAGGTGCCCGGAATAAAAACGGCCAATGACAATAACACCGCGGCAATTGTTTCTCTCACGGGAGTCTTTAACAGCCTGGTTAACAGAGCCGATACCGATGGAATTATCAGGCATAAAAGCCATAAAATCCATACAGCCGGTGGGTACGAAGCCGGAAACCTAAAATAGTCGGCTCCATAAATAAGCCGAGGCAGCGGAAATTGCGATAAGAGGACTTTAGCCAATAAAAACAAGGCAACTGTAAGAAGCAAAGCGGCTACTCCTCTGAAAATATACTTTCTTTGAGTAATCGCATAACCTAGTGTAAAAAGTATTACAGAACCACCGGCAAACCAATACAAAATGGGGGTAAGGATGAAAACAAAAAGCATTTGCTTCTTGTTGTTTTTAATAATAAGAGAAAGCAACCAGAAAACAAGAGGAAGTAAAATGGCTATAATGCCTCCTGGCAGAAAATTTTCGTTGCACAGGAGAATCCAGTAAAAAAAAGGCGGTATGAAGGAAAGTGCAATGCTTGCTTTGGAAGTCATAATTCTTTGACTGATGGCCCGTAGAAGAACGTACATACCCCCCAGAAATAAAGCCATCAAAAGAGCGCCTACTCTGGAAAATAGAAAGAATTGTGTAATGAATGTTCCCAGATAATCGGCCATGCCACCGGGACGTAAAATCATTTCAAAAAAATACTCGGGCGTAGTAAGAAAGAGCTGGAATTGTTCGTGGTAATGTAAATGATGCGGATACAGACAGCCAAAAAACAAGAATATGGCCGGAACAAAAAGACAAGGCAGAAGCCATCGTAAGGTTTTGAACAGCTTATTCATGGGATGTTTTTTTCAAATATACTTTTTCTGCCGCTGTTTTCCTATACAAACGTTCAATATCAGAGCTGCCAAAAGGCAGTTTGCCTGTTGAAAGTTCCGGTAGGTTATACGATACCAGGGTATGACGGTACTTTTGGGGATTTTTTTGAGGAAGTACAAACGGTTTATGGGCTTTTCCCTCTTTGTCCAGGTAGCAAAAATAAGGCTTACCGTACATGCCGTCATCTCTTTTGCTGGCAAATACAAACCACCTGCTGTTGGAAGACCAGCTGTGGTAGGTATCTGACCGGTTTGAGTTCACTCCCGGCAAACGGTCAATAATCACAGTTTCTTCTTCTTGCAGGTCCAGGAGCCATAAATCCGTTTCTTGGTGCCAAATGGGAAACGTTCCGTAAGAAGCAGCCGTAAAAAGAAGGTAGCGGCCATCAGGGGATGTTTTAGGATGGCAAACAGAAACTCCGTGTGAAGAGGCAGAGAAAACAGTATCTGCCTTTGTTCCCCAGGTTCTTTCCTGTTCATTAAAACGAATGCGGAGCAAATCATACCTTACGTCGAAAATACTGTCGGGGAGTGTTGTTTGCGGCGCGTTACAATAATATATATAAGAGCCGTCTGCAGAAAATACGGGAAAAGTCCGAAACTCGTTTGGAAAATCTGAAGGAAAAGGAATGATTACGTTTTCCTCAAAATCGGCCACTATCAGATCAGAGGCTGTATCGTATACTTCCAGGCGCTCTCCTTTTTTAGTGTGAAAACCCGGAACAATAAGGTTGGTAGAGAAAACGGCAAAGCGACCGGACGGATGAAAGTTCCCATAGATGGCAGGGGAGAGCAGCTCCTCTGTATGAAGGTCCAGCTTCCTGAGCTTTCCTTCCCTGTTGAGCACCGTCCCTCCACCCGGTCCCCTAAGATGAAAGAAAGACAGCGAAGGATCTTGGTTGCCATACGTATGGCAATTCATGCAGCGCTTATCTGTTTGGCGGTTATCGGCTATGATCCTTTCACGGAAATTCTCTACATTCCTCTCTGCCAGCCGAATGGTATTCCACACTTCGTATCCCGGCTCAATCAGGCGATAGCTTACGTAGGGATCCAGACTGTCTGTCGTAACATGCCAATGAAACGGGAGGTATTGGTACCAGGTTCCCTGTATTTTTGCTGTAACAGAAACAACTATATCTTTTTGTAACAAAGCCGAGTTTTGGAGCAGGCGGCGCCACGTGCGCATTGGGATAGAGATTTTATTTCTTCCTCTAAAGGTTTTAGACTCGTCTTCTAACAGCAACTCTGCCTTAACGGCAGTAGCTCCGGTCACCATAAAGTTCAGAGGGGCTATGTTTACCGGAAGGGTAACGTCTGAATAATCGGGATAAAGGGGAGGGTACGTGTCTGTAACCGTAATGTGGGAAAGAGAATTACAGGCAGCCAGGTGAAAAAAAATAAAAAGCCCAAATAAAAAGCGGTAACGTTTCATTTATTCAAAAAGGATAAAATGGTAATAGAACCAAAATGTTTTTCCGTATTCTTCTTGGAGCGGTGCCGACATACCTCCTGCCTTTTCAAAAGCTTTGGTATATTCAATAAAACGGCTTACGGTTGCAGCCGGTATATCATATTGCTCTATGATTTTACTGGAAGCTCCTTCTCTGTACAGAGAAACCAACAAAGCTTGAGCATACACTTCCGGTACTTTGTTTTTTGCAGCAGGGTACCATGTATCATAAGTGCGGCGGAAACCGGGAATGTCTTTGTTCAGCAGGTGAAAACAAAGTAAGTAATCAAGAGCAGGGGCATTGTCCGGATGGCTTTGCAACAAAATTTCCAGAGAAGTTGTGTAATCTGCGGAATGCCGTATGGCCTCTACAGAGGGTATCTTTTCTCTTAAAATAGTGTGTTCTAAAGTAATGTGTTCCGGAAGTTCGTTGGGCCATCTTCTGTAGAACAATGTTTTATCCAACAAACCCAGATATTTATCTGCTGCCGGATAGTCTTCTGTCAACAGATGAATTTCTGCCAATCTTTTGGTAAGACGAACGCTCCTGTGATCTTGAGAAAAAATCATTCCCAGCATGGCTGAGTGTTGCGCCATGTTCATATCCCCCAAACTAAAAAACACCTCGTTACTGAAGACAATGGCCAATGAAGTAGATTCAGGAGAAACAGGGAGGAACAATCCGCCGGGTCCCGGTTGGTGAAACTGGAACAACCAGTCACCCATCAAACGTGTTTGGGAAAGAGCCAGGTTAGTATAGTAAGCAGCCATACTGTTGTTCAATTGGTATTTCTGAGCAAGAAACAAAACGCGCGTCCAATTTCCCTGTTGTGCCGCATAGTCCATGGCCAAGATCTTTTCTAACGTAAAATCCATGCGTGCAGAAAGCGGTGCTTTGAGCGGGTACGTGTAAGCCTGCTTAGGGGTGAGCTGAAAAACAGACCTCATAAGCAATGGAAAAGAAAGGCTTATCAGAAGAAGCAATAGGGCGTAGTACCTTTTGCCATCTTTCCTTATGAAACCATAAACCAACCATAAAAAAGTAAAAAGAAAGAGCCCGTGCCCGGTCAAGTAGTACAACAAGGGAGCCGCAGGCAGAAACAACCACTTATATAAAGATGGCCTGAGCCCGGTAAAGGCCAGAACCGCTCCCAAAGCCATTAATCCGGACAAGGTGCTGCTAAGCGGGTAGTACAGGCTGCCATGGAACAGAAATTCCGGAATGATGAGCAGTAAGGCAATCCAAGAAGCTATGCTCCTTTGGAGCCCGCATCTGATTAAATAACTTCTAAACAAGATCCAGGCTGCCAGGAATGCTCCTGTGAGTATCAGGGCACCGCCTGCAGGGACAATGTAAAACTGCGTTAAGAATTCTCCTATATACCGCGTTAACCATGCCGGCTTTCCAATAAAAGTGAAGAAATAATCACCGGAGTGAAGGAAAAGGGTCATCTGTTCTTTGAACAGGTTGTGGTATGGATAAAAGAAGAAGAAAAAAAGAAAGCTGCCGGTGACCAATAACACGGCCGGCAACCACTCCCGTATGGTAAACTTGCGTGTCATGGATCTGTTATCTCTAAAACAAACCTTGCCACTTCCGTTCCCTTGTTTTCTTGGGCAAAACGGCGGCTAAATTCTTTAAATGCCGTGTTTTCCTGTTCCCAACGGCTCCGGATTTGTTGCTTTATGGAATCATGGCTTGCTTGCCTACTCATGGTCCAAAGGAGGTGTGTGATTTTATGAGATTTGAGTCTGGCTTCTTTCCATTCCTGCAGTTTATCGTTTTGAGGGGTTCCTCCCGAGGAACTTACAGAGTCCAATTGTACCCATATATTTCCCGGTTCAATCATTATCAAGTGCTCCTGTATGTCCATACGTAGGAGGTGGCGCATCCGCAAAATCCATACTTCTGCAGAATCTGCTTTCCCTTCAAAGCGGAACGTTTTGTTTTCCACCAAAACTGAATCTACCCGTTCAGAGCCTTTTTCAGCAAACGGAAGAAGAAAAACGAGTTCTCCGTTATACTTACTATGCGGGAGAGTACCCTCAATTACAAACGTCTTATCAGCTGTGCAGGATAAGAACAACCATACGAGTAAGAACCCCGTAGAAATTTTTTTCATACCCTGCAAATATAACAAAAAAGAGTGGCTAAAAAACCACTCTTTTTCCACTAGGTTTACCAGGTTATTGTTTCCTAAACATCCAGAAAATGGCTTCACCCCACGAACCGGTTCCCGGAAGCGCGACGGCTAATACCATTTTGTCTTCTGTAAGTTTCAAGATATCATAACTGTATACAGGGTCACCCCAGTAAGCCCCTATCAGAGGGGTTACGTTCTTGGTGTTCAATTTGCCTTTTGCCCAAACATTTCCTCCGTCATCCAGAGTAATTTTAGACATATCAAAGGTAAATGAGCCCTCAGTTGTGCCTCCTGTGGTATAATGTTTAATGAGCTTAGCTCCTGCGATGGTAAAGGTCATATAGGCACCTTCGCCTTCACCGGCAGCCTGTCCGTCAAGACCTGCCATACCGGGACCCCACCAGCCCGGGAAATCGTTACCCAGGTAACCGCCGTTGCCCCATGGCCCGTTAGGAGATCCGTCTTCGTCCCAAGTCCAGGTTTTTACACCATCTTCACCACAGAAGAGGGCCCATTCAGGTTCCACATCGTAAAGTTCTTCCACCTGAACGGTCAAAGTTTTTGATAGGGTGGTCCCGTCCGGATTCAATCCAATGAACACTATGTCATTGTCACCTCGGCTCATAACCTTAACGGTACCTTTTGTACCCACAAACAGGCCAACACCGTAATCCCACGAAGAGAGGCAGGCGTTGCCATCGCTGTTTACATCAATATAATTGGAATTTTTTCCGTCTCTAATCTGAGGAACCGCTGAAATGTTTAGCTGGCTCTCTGTGATACCACCTTTTAATTCCTGTCTTTGCTCTGCAGGCTCACAGGCAGAAAAAAGTATAAAAACGGTCAAAATTGCAAAAAGGTTACTTTTTTTCATATTATACATTTTAACGTTTTCAAAAATCTAATTCCAGCTTACAAATAGTGCATCTACACCCCAGCCGGGATTTTGCTTAAGCACTCCGTCAGAGAGATCTACTTCAGAAGAGGGAATGGGCATGAATCCACGGGTATCTCTGTACCTGGCTGCATAGCCTGCTCCCTGGTCATTCATGAGTGTTTTTACTCCACGGTTCCAGATGGTTTGCCCCAATTGGCTTTCCAAAGCACTGATGGCGTAGTCATCACCCCAGCGCCGGATATCGCCCCAGCGTAAGCCTTCAAAAGCCAGTTCAAAACGGCGCTCGCTTTGTAAGGCTTCTAAACTGTAGCCTACTTCCTGTAAACCGGCCCGAGCACGGACCCTGTTTATACCGGTAGCCGTTTCTGTCAGCTCAGAATGCATAAGCAACACATCTGCAAAACGAATTAAAATCACATCTGTTGAGTTCCCCAGTTGGAAATCATCAGATTCACCATCTCCGTAATAATCGGTTGAAGTGGTGAATACGTTGTATAAGTTTTTAATGGAACCGTCTGCGTTGTAATCTTTAGCAGCTCTTGTGGCAATGATTTTCTTTGACCAGAAGGACGATTCTTCCATAAGGGCATCTGCCCCGTAAATGTAACCATCCCTGTCATCAGCTGCCAGAACAGAAGCTCTGCGACGTGCATCCGAAGGTTCCTGTGCCTTCCATTCTTCCCAAAGTTGCGGGTTTACCGGACCGGCTCCCCAGCCCTGACCAAAGGGGAATACATTGAAATACTGATTGTCATCTCCCGGGTTTCTGATTCCAAAGAATAAACAGTACTGGTTGGCGTAACCAATGTTCGTACCCCAGCTTGCCAAGTGTGAACATTTGATGGCAAACAAGGTTTCCGGACTGGTCCCGTCTTTTACCCAATATTGTCCCGAAGCTGCTAGGTCGGCAACATAATCGTAGTCTTTGGCACTAACAGAGTTGGAGTAGGGCCACAACCTGCGGTAATCATTTACCAGATCGTGTCCGCTATTGTTTATACAATCCTCCAAAGCAACAATTACGTCTTGCTTGGTAACGGATCCCACAATGTTAAATTCTTCATCCATCATGGGCATTTCTGCTTTATTATAGAATCCTGTATAAAACAGGAAAACACGTGCCAGTAAAGCCTGAGCAGACCAACGTGTGGCATGGCCTTCTCCTGAAATAGTAGCATTCCATGTATCAGAAGGCATTATATCAGCCGCTTTCTTAAGGTCGGCAGCTATAAATGCAAAAATCTCTTCTTGCGTTGCCTGAGGAGGATACTCAGATACTTCTGTTACGCTTTGGGGAACTTGTGTAATCAGGGGTACATCCCCAAAAAGCTGTACCAGTTCAAAATAGAACAGGGCACGAAGGAACAACGTTTCTCCCATCAACTGGTTGTGGAGTTTTTCATCTTCCACCTTATCCAGGTTGGCAATGGCCATATTGGCACGGCTGATACCTGCGTACCTGGCCTTCCAAAAGGTTTGGAAACGGTCAAGGTTAACATACATCAAATGCTCCAGACTGGTCCAGTCCTTATCGTTTTCACCACCTCCGGAGAACATGTCGTCTGACAAAAGCTGAGCGGCAAATAAGTAGGTATTACCGCAGTTTGCCATTGCCTGATTCAATGTGGCATATACCCCGGTAACCATCTGGATGGCATCGTCTTCCGTTTTCGGATAGTTTCCTGTATTCTTCTTTGTGTAGCTTTCCGTATCAAGAAAAGCGTCACAGCTTGAAAACAGCAGGGCAGCAATTACTAAGAATAATATCTTTTTCATACGGTTAATCAATTAAAATTTAAGATTTAAACCTACCATATAAGTTCTGGGTGCCGGATAGTAGCCAAGGTCAATACCTTGTACCCAGCCCAGTCCCATACCAAATCCAATCTCGGGATCAAGACCGGAATAATTGGTAAACGTATGCAGGTTTTGTGCAGATACATACAAGCGAACTTGTCCCAAAGGCAATCTTGGGAACGCGTGTTTGAAGTCGTAACCCAGCTGGATGTTCTGAATCTTCACGTAATCTCCATCTTCTATATAAATATCAGAAATGTTCTGCCAGTTGATGTTACTTCCTGTGGTTAGTCGTGGAAGCTTGTTGGATGTGCCTTCACCTGTCCAGCGGCCGAAAATGTCGGTCGTATAGTTGTTGAGGGGAGAGTCTGCAAAGGAACGGTATGATTTGGCTATTTGCTGACCAAAAGCTCCTGCTCCTGTCACACTGAAATCCAAACCTTTCCATGCAAAATACAAGTTGAAACCAATCAGGAAATCGGGGTGTCCGCTACCAATCATGGTTCTGTCTGCTTCTGATATTTTGCCGTCACCGTTTGTATCTACAAAAATCAAATCTCCCGGTTTTGCTCCGTCGTATTTAGCAGCCGTATTGTTGACCTGTTCCCAGTTTTGGAAAACACCGGCCGTTTTATAGCCGTAGAAATAACCCAAAGGATATCCTACTTGTGCCCGGTACATTTCACCGGTACTTTCGCTAAGTACGTTAGAGGCTCCGTGAATGATACCTTCTGTATTGGCAATCCGTGTAACTTCGTTCTTATTATAAGAACCGTTCAGCGAAATGCCGTAACGCAGGTCTCCTACAAAATCATCCCATGTAAGGGCCAGTTCAACTCCGGTATTCAATACGTCACCACCGTTTACAGCCGGTGCATTCAGACCGTACACGGCCGGGATGGGGGCTGTAAGCAACCAGTCACGTGTCATTTTTCTGTACCAGTCAGCGGCCAGTCCCAAGCGACCGCGGGCAAACCGTGCATCCAAACCTACGTTCAACTGCTCTGAGGTTTCCCAGGTAACGTTGGGGTTAGCCAGAATATCTGCATACCCTCCAACGGTTTGAACCTTTTTATCCGGCGCAAAATAGTATCCGTTTCTTACGTCAAAAGCAATGGTTGACAAGTATTGGAAGTTGGAAATACTGCAGTTTCCGTTTTGACCCCAGCTGGCACGGATTTTCAGAAAATCTATGACGTTGGAAATACCGGCCATAAAGTCTTCGTTAGAAACGTTCCATCCCAAAGAAGCAGAGGGGAAGTAGCCCCATCTTTTACCTTTGGCAAAGTTGGATGATCCGTCTGCACGGAAAATCACGGTGGCCATATATTTTTCTTTGTAGTTGTAGTTGATACGTCCAAAGAAAGAGGCCAGGGCACCGCTTCCCCAAACAGAACCTCCTGCACCGCGTTGTGAGAGTTCTGTTGGTTTGGTATTGTCTACCCAGGCATAATTCATCACACTTCTTATATCGGTAGTAGGTGAAATGTAGCCCGGGAAAATGGAGTTGGCACCGGATGAGCTAACGCCCTCTCCCATGCCCCATTTTTCTGCAGATTGACCAATGAGAATATCAAAGGCATTCTCGTTCAGGTTAAAAGAATACGACAGCGTGTTGTCAATCTTCCAGTCATGACCGGCACTTGCACTTTGGCTCACATTATCAATGGAAGATCTGGAGTTATTAGACCAGTCTGCCATGGCTGAGTAGGAACGGTACGTGCCTGAACTCATGTTGTATCCAAACTGAGAGCGGAATACCAAGTGTTTAACAGGTTGAATTTCCAGATAAGCAGTAGCACGTAATGCGTAACTTTTACTTTGGTTCAATCCCTGGCTGCTGTTTGAGAAAGCCCCAATGGGGTTTCCTGTATTTCCGTCAAATTTCCAGCCGTCATCCTGCTTGTCAAAATAGTTGTACCAATCTCCTTCTTTGTTATAAACAGGAAGCAGAGGGTTGGCAATCAGCAGGTTGTGAACTGAGTTCCAATAAATATCTCCTGTGGCAATCCCGTTGTTAGTGATGTAATTGTAATACAAGGTTTCACCAAACTTGATGATATCAAAATCACGTCCTTTAAGGATCACATGTTCAGAGTTGAGTCTGGCAGTATAACGCTCAAACTGCGAGTGTACGGGTTTTCCAATGGTTCCTTCCCGTCCCGAGTAGGAAAATCCAAGAGAAAATCTGGACAAATCACTTCCTCCGGTAATTCCTACCGAATGGTTTTGTGTGAGGGCCCCTTCATTATAAGCTTCCTTAAGCCAGTTGGTCCCTTTCCAGCTTCCGTCCATTACAGATTTATACAGGTCTGCCGGAAGAAGTCCTTCCCAGTCGTATGCGGGATTTCCTTCGTTGAACCGTACTTCGTCCTGAATAATCATGTATTCCCGGGCCGTCAGTAAGTCGGGCATTTTAGCAAGGAATTGCTGTCCGTAAAAGCCGTCATACGTAACGGTAGTTTTACCCAATTTTCCTTGTTTGGTGGTAACCATGATGACACCATTGGCCGCACGTGCACCGTAAATAGCAGCCGAGGCAGCATCTTTCAGCACATCAATAGACTCAATGTCGTTTGGGTTAATGTTGTCCAAGTTTCCACCCACCACACCATCAACTACATAGAGAGGTGAGGAAGACCCAATGGTACCGAGTCCACGGATGGTTACTTTAAAACCAGACCCCGGTTGTCCGTCATTTTGGACAATAGTTACACCCGGAGCCTGACTCTGAAGGGCCGTAAATGGGCTGATGGTGTTCAGTTTGGCGATGTCATCACCACGTACCTGTACGGTAGCACCGGTAATGAGCTTTTTCTTTTGAACACCATAACCAACGACCACTACTTCTTCCAGAGCCTGTGCGTCTTCCTGAAGAACAATTTCCACGTAAGTTTGGTTGTTCTGGATGGGCACCTCTTGTGTAAGATAGCCAAGAAATGTAACTACTAGAGTAGTGTTGTCCGGAACGTTATTCAGGACAACACGTCCGTCTGCATCAGTACTTCCCCCGTTCATGGTGCCACGGATGACAATATATGCCCCTGCTACAGGACCTACATTATCAGTGACAACGCATGTTACCGTACGCCCCGCCTGCTGCAGATTCCCGTATGCTGCAAAGGAAATTCCGCTTGCCAAAAGCAACAGAATGACCCCCGCAAACAAACGTTTACATAGATAGTTTTTCATACGTTTAGTTTTTTGGTTAATAGTAAGTTATAAGGTTGTTTCCTAAAAAGAGCCAAGGCAACGAACAAATATATAAAAAAAAAACCAATCTGCTGGTGTTTTTATTTACATTTGCACCTTATGAGAGGAGAAACGATTGCCCTTGGAGTAGCTGTTTTTTGGACACTGAGTGCCCTGTTTTTTGAACATGCCGGGAAAAGGTTGGGTTCTAGCAACCTGAATCTGATTCGATTAGTTTGTGCCTTTTTGATGATTGGCACAACGTTGCTTTTTTTCAACGGTAATTTCCTACCTGTGGGAGCCGACAGGGCCACCTGGTGGTGGATGTCTTTGTCGGGCCTTATAGGGTTTGTTATTGGAGATTACTTTCTTTTTGCCTCCTACACCCTTATTCAGGCTCGTTTCTCTCAGCTGATCATGACGCTGGCACCGCCTTTTGCCGCCGTCTTCGGGTTTTTCCTGTTGGGGGAAAAAATGTCGTGGATAGCTCTGGCTGGTATGTTGTTGACCCTTACGGGGATTTCCATTTCTATCATGAAAAAACAAAACGGAACAAATACCCACAGGTTGCATATGCAGCTTCCGGTGAAAGGAGTACTGTTTGCTTTGATAGGAGCCCTGGGGCAGGGGGTTGGTATTGTACTGAGTAAGCAAGGGATGCTGGCGTATGAAAAAGTATACCAGCCGATCAACGCTTTTTATATTCCTTTGGCAGCCACACAAATAAGGACAATTACAGGCATGGTGTTGTTTGCATTAATAATTTTGTTAAAAGGAGATATGCCGCTTTTCTTTCGTTCTTTTAAAGACAAAAAGGCCATTAGAAGTGCTGTCACAGGTTCTGTGTTTGGTCCCTACGTGGGTGTTACGTTGTCTTTAATGGCTGTTCAGCATGCCAATACGGCGGTTGCTTCTACCATCATGGCAACGGTTCCCATTTTGATTTTACTTCCGGAGTATTTCTTTTTAAAGCGCAGGATTACTTGGGAGCAGGTGGTGGGAGCCCTATTGAGTGTGGGTGGGGTCGCGTTGTTTTTTCTTTAACTTTTGAAAAGTAGATCATAAAACTCAATACGAGGGTGCTTATCAGGGTCTCTCCAAAGAAGTAAGCACTTTCACGGTACAGGTTTAAGCCGGCCAGAACGGGGGTTCCGCTCCGGTAGTTCAAAAATTGTTGAAACAGGGCAAAGGCCAGTTTGTAAAGAAAAATGCCCGAAAAGAAAACAGCTATTAATATATATAGGTATCCCGGTCGGCTTTGCTCTTTTCTTGCGTGCATGTATCGTATGGGAAGCATAAGGCATACTCCCTGGAGGAGGATAGCTACTACCGGATTTATAACCAGATGTATAGCCCCAGCAGGGATAAAAAATAAAGTAGTCAGTTTAAGGCTTGCTGCTATGACAGAGACAAGAACAGCGTGCCGTATTTTCCCGGTATTCCCATACGTATAGTACATACACAGGATGCCTACGGGCATCAGTAAAGCACCGGCAACAGGCAGGGTTATTATATGGAGCATGTAACCACAGACAAGCTCCGTTAGCCCCCACAGGGTACCGAACAGGAGCATAATTCTTGTGTTTTTAAACCATTTTTCCATAAGCAGAGGCATACATTACAATTCTTTCTTTTGTAGCCGGTATATGCAGGATTACCGCCCGGCCGGCATAAGCACTTAGGGCGTTTTTAATGGCCAACCATACGGATAAACCATACATAAGGGGAGGTTCCCCAATGGCCCTGCTGCCCAGAATTCCTCCTTTAAAAGGATTTCCGGGAAAAGGATGAATCCTGAAATCTTCCGGGATATCGGCTATTCCCGGTATTTTGTACGTATCGGGACCTGAAGTAAGCAGGTTTCCCCGGTTGTCGTGAATCAATTCTTCCAACGTAACCCAGCCCATTCCCTGGACAAAGGCACCGGCAATCTGGCCCTTGTCAATGGCCCAGTCCAAAGAATCGCCCACATCGTGAAGAATGTCTGTTCTTAAGAGTCTGTAATCACCGGTAAGCATGTTTGCTTCTACTTCTGTGAGTGCCATACCGGTCACAAAGTAATAGAACGGTTTTCCCGTGGCTGTAGTTTTATCAAAATAAATCCCCGGTGTTTTATAAAAGGCCTGTTCGCTCAAACTGATTTGGGCAGCATGCGCTTTCTGCACCAGGTCTTTCAGGGGGTGCTTTATGTCCGGTTTGTTTTTATCGTAAATTAGGGAGTCTTCCCAAACGATGGAACTAAGAGGTATGTTGTACGTGGTAGAGATGAACCCGTTTAGTCGTTTTTTTAATCGGTCAAGGGCCCGTTTGATGGCATGTCCGTTCAAATCAGATCCTGTAGAAGCGGCCGTAGCCGAGGTGTTGGGAATGATCATGGTGTTGACCGGATAGATGCGGATGGCCTCTTTTTTTAACCCAAATTCCCGGCCGGCCACCGTTTTCATTTTGTCGTACAGGCCCTGACCCATTTCTACTCCTCCCTGGTGGACGGTCAGGGACCCGTCTTTGTACAGGTTGACAAGAGCTGCTCCCTGATTGAGGAAGGTAGTGGTATAAGAAATCCCAAATTTGACGGGCACCAGTGCCAACCCTCTTTTAGTAAATTTGTTTCTCTTGTTAAAATCGGCTGCTGCTGCCTTTCTTTTTTCGTAATCGGCAGAAGTAAGAAGCTGCTGCCAAACGGCCTTCAGCACGTTGTCTTTTACTACCTGCCCGTAAGGCGTAACGTTCCGGCTCCCGGGTGCGTAGAAATTTCTTTGCCTTACCAAAGCAGGGTCCAGATCCAAGGCAGCTGCCACCTCTTCCATAATGTGCTCAATCACCGCAATGGCCTGCGGTGCTCCAAACCCTCTGAGGGCCGTATTGGAAGCTTTGTTTGTTTTGCAGGGGTAAATGTCCGATTGGATGGCAGGGAGGTAGTATGCATTGTCCAGATGCAACATACATCGTTCCAGTATGGCGTACGACAAGTCTGAACAATAGCCGCAGTCAAACAGAAAACGACTGCTGTACGCCGTAAGCACTCCTTCGCCGGTGTAACCTACTTTGTAATACGCAACGGCCGGGTGTCTTTTACCCGTAAACACCATGTCTTCCCTTCTGTCCAGCACCATACGCACAGGTCTCTGACAGGCCGTGGCAAGCAAAGCACTCCAAACGGCACACCAAGTGCTTTGTGTCTCTTTGCCTCCAAACCCTCCTCCAATCACATGCACCGTCACCTCTACTTTAGAGGCTTCTATGTTCAGCGCTTTGGCAACGGCATGTTGGTTGGCCGTGGGATCTTGTGTCCCCGAGGCAATATGCAGGCTGCCATCAGGCAGGGGAGTGGCCAGGGAACCTTGCGTTTCCAGATAAAAGTGTTCCTGTCCGCCAATCTCCAGCTTCCCTTCCAAGAGGTGGTCAGCCAAGTCAAAACCACTGTTGATCTCGCCTCGTTCTATATGTAAGGGGTTGAAAAGAAAATCTCGGTTTTTAAAAGCCACCTCCGGGTCCAGTACCGGAGGAAGTGCTTCTATCCGGATTTTTACCTTCTCCATGGCTTTTTTGGCACAGGCTCTGTTGTCTGCAGCTACCAATAAAACGGCTTGCCCGGCATATTCCACCTTACTTGTGGCAAGCACGGGTTCGTCCTCAGCTGCCGGTCCCATGGAGTTCACTCCCGGAATGTCTTTGGCAGAGAGAATGGCATGTACTCCGGGACATTGCAAAGCTTCTGTGAAATCTATTTCACGGATGATCCCGTGAGCTACCGGGCTGGGGAACACAAACCCGCCAACCTGGTTGTGCGGCTTATCCAAATCGTCCAGAAACCGGGTAGTCCCCAGAACGTGTGTTTCCAATCCTTTATCCGTCATTATTTCTGCCTTGTGTTTCTAAAAAACAGCTTACCAGCAAATGGGAAGCTATCGTAATCCTATAGTCGGCAGAGCCTCTTACGTCGCTTATGGTAGAAAAGAGTTGCGGTATAAGGGCCGAGGCACGGGCGAATGTGTCTTCCGAAAAAGACCTGCCGTTTAAAAAATCCTCCAGTTCCCCGGAACTGACAGGGGTAGGAGCCATTCCCCCAAACCCGGTAGATGCATGATAAATAGTTCCGTTTACCACCTCAAAGCCCATGCAAAAGGTGAGGGTGGATATGTCCATGTCTTTTCTTCTGGATTGCTTATGAGCAAAGAACTTTGTGGTTTTTGAAGGGAGGGGGATACGGACAGCATAAATGATTTCATACGGCTCTAACAGGTGGGCATGGTAGCCGGTGTTAAACGCTTTACAAGATACCGTACGGTTGCCGCCGGAAGTTCTTAGTTCAAGTTGCGCGTTGAGGGCCAACAGCAAAGGCATGATATCGCCCACAGAAGAGGCTCCGGCCAGGCTGCCACCTATAGAGGCTTTAATTCTAACGGGTAACGAGGCAAAAGAAAGCAGGTATTCTTCCGCTGCAGGGTATAAGGGGACCAGCTCATTTTTGAAAGCTTCCACAGAAGATCCCGCACCTATTTTTATACATCCTTCTTCCGTTTGGATATGTTTGAGTTCTTCCAGATCTGAACTGTCAATCAACGGTCTTCTGGCAGGTTCTTCCAGGATGTTTTTCACACTGAAATCGCTGGCTCCCGATACTATGGGGTACCCGGGGTATTTGCGTTTGTATTCCAGAAGGGAGGATACCGTTTGTGGTTTAATATAAGGCCCCATGCTTCCTTCCCAAAAGAACTCCCCGGGGAGGGCAGGGGGCAATTCAATATTCGGCTCTGTAAGGGACTGTGCCGTTTTATTCAGATCTATGAGGGCTTCTCTTATGCTCTCGTATCCCGTACAACGGCACAAGTTGCCGGAAAGGATTTCTTTTATACTTTCGGGCGTGAATTTTCTCCCGCTCTCGTACGCTGCAAAAGAAGACATGGCAACTCCGGGAGTGCAGAACCCGCATTGTGTTCCTTTTCTGTGCAGCAGGGCCTCTTGTACGGGGTGTAATTTCCCGTTTTTTGCAATGCCTTCAATAGTTATCAGGTGCTTACCGTCCAGCATGCCCAGCAACATCAGGCAGGAATTTACAGCGTACAATACGGTATAGCCTTCTGTATTTTTTTGTGCCAGAGCCACCATGCAGGAACCGCAATCTCCCGTACCGCAGCCTTCTTTGGTTCCTGTCATCTTTCTGTGGTCTCTCAGGTATTTTAATACAGTAATCTGGGGGTCAGGTGTGCCGTGTTCACAGAAATCCAGTGTTACAGGATTACCATTCAAAAGAAATTGAATTTTTGATCTCATTACTGTGCAAAAATAAGTTGGTATAAAGGTAAAAAAAAACTTGAGTAGGTGTTACGGAAATGCTTGTTTTTTAGAGACGCGTTTACGAGTCACGCACCAAGCACCCATTTCTTAAAATCATCCTTATACTTTCTGGAAATTTCTATGGTATAAGGCCCTACGGTTACCTGGTTGGCGGTGGAGTGTGTCATGTGGTTCACATTGATTAGGTAGGAGCGGTGTACCCTGATAAATCGTTTGTCCAGAACCGATTCCCATTGCGAGATTTTCATCTTGGTACGGTAGTCCGTTTGGTTTTCGGTACGTATCCAGACCTCGGCATCGCATGATTCTACCAGCAGAATGGAGTCAATTCGCAGAGTGACTTTTTTACGATCCGAGGTAAAAGTGATGTATTCATTGGGCGGTACGGTTTTCACCAGGTAACGTTGCAGGAGGTGCTCCATGGCTACAAACACAGCCAACAGCAACCAGATAAGAATGGGATTAAAGATGAGACCCGGCAGGGTGTGGGGGTAGAGTTTTAGCAGGTACCAGCTGGTAAAGATGATACACAGGTATTCTGTAAGCAACGTAGAAGCGGCCAGGCAGAAACTGTGCAATATACCTTTGCGTCTGTTTTTGAAGGACAGATCTTTCATAAGGTATTTAGCCAATAACGCTCCGGGCAGGAACATGATGGCCAGCAATAATGCTTTGGAGTACCCGTTTACTATACTGGTAAATACCAGGCTCATCACCAGCACTACTCCAAACCAATACGCCAGGCTGAAATGCTTTTTCATATTCAAAAATAGGGATTTTTCTCAAGAGATGGTTATGACATCTTGGCAGACGGATTCAACCTTTGTCGTAACCATAAGGTGGTGTACTTTTGCAGTAACCATTTAAAACAATAATACTATGCTACGTTTTTTCATTGAAGGAGGTCCTCTTTTTATGGGACTCTTGACCATAATCCTGGTCTTTTTATTTATAGCCGTATGGAAAGCTCCTGCCTGGGTGCGAGAGATAGGACATATAGCACTTATAGTAGGAATTCTCTCTACACTTTTAGGATTTGCTCAAGCCGGAGATGCCATAAGCAAGGCAGGTGCCGTTTCTATGGATCTTATAGCCTCGGGCGTTAAGATTGCCTTAATACCCACCATTTACGGCGGGCTCATCTACCTGGTGTCTCTGATTATGCGGATTATTTTGAAACCTAGAATATAATTAGGCGTTCTAGGCGTCGCAGTCTGTGCATTGTCTGCTAGATTTAATTATGGCATTACTATTTTCACTATTTTTATGGATAATCTTAAACCACACCATTATGAAAAAAGCCATCTTTCTTTTTCTTGGTCTCACTTTATTGTTTATCGCATGTAGCAAACAAGATGCTCAGAACTTAAAAGGCTATACAGAAATCCAAAAAGAGGTTTTACAAGTATTAAACGGAAAGTTTCGAGCGGATGGATACTCAGGATTTGAAACCTTTGAAAGTTTCAGTAAGCCTAGAATTGTCTATGGTATCGATTTTCCAAATATTGATTTGGATAACCTTGATGAATCTTTAAAAAATCTAGTCCCTGCAGAAGTGCACGGTCGTATACATTTTCCGGATGAAGAGTATAATTTCCCTTATTTTAGAATTTCTGAAGATGGGAAAACACTGACTTTTGTAGGAGCTCAAATTGAAGATCGGATCATTTTCCTTTTTTGGAAATATGATTTTGTACTTCTATCAAAGTCTTCTTTTAAAATTAAATTTCACTCTGACCCCAATGAACCGGAATATTGGGAGGTATATAGAAAAATAAAATAATCTTAGTCTAACTGTTCCGATCTGTCATGCCAATCGGCACGCCATTTTCTTATCTTTGCAGTCACTATGAAAGAAAAGATTAAAACCATAGCGTTCGATGCAGACGATACCTTATGGGTGAACGAGCCGTTTTACCGGGAAGCAGAAAAAAAGCTCTGCGACATGCTAAGTGACTACCTACCGGCAGAACAAGTCATGGAGGAGTTGTACAAGACAGAAATGCAGGACCTGGAATGGTACGGGTACGGTATAAAAGCCTTTGTGCTGAGCATGATAGATACAGCCATCCGTATTTCCAACAACACTTTGCCGGCCGCTACAGTACAAGATATTATGAAACTGGGCAGGGATATGTTACAAAAACCCATAGAACTGCTCCCGCGTGTAGAAGAAACCCTGGAGCGGTTGAATGGACGCTACCGGTTGGTCGTAGCCACCAAAGGCGATTTGTTGGACCAGGAGCGAAAGTTAAGAAAGTCAGGGCTGGAACGGTATTTCCATCACATTGAAATCATGAGCGACAAGACCCTCGCCGAGTACACCAAACTACTGCACCATCTGGATTGCCCGGCAGACAATTTCCTGATGATCGGCAATTCTATGAGATCGGACATCATGCCCGTTTTGGAGCTGGGTGCCTACGCCGCCTACATCCCTTACCACGTCACCTGGGCTCACGAACAGCTCCCTTACACCCCGGAACACGAACGCTTTCTGGAGCTGGAGTGCGTCAGTGACATTCTGGAGCATTTGCTGTAGTGCCTTGTCAGATCTGTTTTTTGGATAACTTGTGTAGAAAACCTACTTTTATACCTTTCAAACCCTTATATATTATGGATACAAAAAGAATTGTAGTCATTGGTGGATCGGCAGCCGGTCCCAAAGCGGCCTCCAGGGCCAGACGGATGGATGAACATGCCCATATTACACTCATTCAAAAATCGGCAGAATTGTCCATGGCTTCGTGCGGCTATCCCTACTACGTAGGCGGATTTTTTGATGACAGAGACCAGTTGCTTTGTTCCCCGGCCGGCGTGGTACGGGACTCCAGGTACTTTTGGAATGCCAAACGCATAGAAACAAAAGTACGTACAGAAGTCACCAAAGTGGACCCCGTAGCCAAAGAAGTTTTCTACAAAATCTTGGACACCGGAGAAACCGGATCACTTCCTTACGATAAATTGGTTATTGCTACCGGAGCTACCCCGCGCAAACCACCTGTACCGGGTATTGAACTGGACGGCATCAC
The DNA here is from genome assembly GCA_012510445.1 of Bacteroidales bacterium. Lineage (GTDB taxonomy): Bacteria > Bacteroidota > Bacteroidia > Bacteroidales > UBA932 > DMER64. The sequence continues at coordinate 1,938 of JAAZIA010000019.1, read as the reverse complement.
CACCTTGCAATCTATGCAAGACGCAGATTTCTTAAGAAAAATCAGGGATGATGGCCTTATCAAAAAAGCCGTAGTCATTGGCGGGGGGCTAATTGGTATAGAAACGTGCGAAGCACTCCACTTAGCCGGTATAGATATCACCCTGGTAGAGATGCTGCCCCAGTTGCTCACCTTCTTGGACATGCAGATGGCCATGTTGGTTGAAGGGTACGTGCGGACAAAAGCCAACGTAATTCTGGAAAACGGTGTGGCGGCTTTCTTAGGTGAAAACGGTAAATTGACCGGCGTGAAACTGCAAAACGGTACTGAAATACCATGCCAGCTGGCTGTGGTTGCCATTGGTGTGATTCCCAACGTAGGTTTAGCCCGCGATATGGGTATTACCATTGGCGAGCGCGGAGGTATTGTGGTAAATAAATACATGCAAACCAACTTGGAAGATGTCTATGCAGTAGGTGATTGTGTAGAAACCAACAACTTGATTACAGGCGTACAAGTACATGCTCCGTTTGGAGACTTAGCCAACTTGCAAGGACGTGTGGCTGGTGAGAACGTTATTTGTGGCAACGTAAAAGAATTCCCCGGCACCATACAAACGGGTATATGCAAGGTATTTGATTACGGCGTAGGCTCTACCGGCCTGTCCGAACAAAACGCCCAACGCAACAACATCACCAATTACGAAACCATCTACAACGCCAGTTTAGACAAGCCCGGCTTTATGCAGGGACGACTACTCATTACCAAATTGCTGGCAGACAAAACTTCCCGCAGAATCCTGGGTGCACAGGTACTGGGCCCCGGCGACGTAGGCAAACAAGTTGCCATCTGGGCCATGGCTATCCAAAACAACATGACGGTAGATCAAATGTCCAACGCAGACCTGCCGTACGCACCGCCGTTCTCATTGGCTATTGACCACAGCATTGCCTCGGCCCATGTCATGCAGAACAAACTGGATGGAATCATGGACGGGCTCAACGCTTTTGAGCTGAAAGAGAAGCTGAAGAAAGAAGAGAAGATGCTGCTGCTGGACGTTCGGATTCCGGAAGAGTTTGAAGCCATGCGACTGGGTATTGGCGAGGTGCTTATCCCGCTGGGTCAACTGCGTGCACGCCTGAACGAACTACCTAAAGACAAAGACACACCCATTGTCACCTGGTGTAAGATTTCCCTGAGAGGGTATGAAGCTGCGCTTATCCTCAAGTCACACGGTTATACGAACGTGAAGGTGTTGGAAGGCGGCCTTATGGCCTGGCCTTACGCCCGGGAGCGTTAAGAGAGTGTAGGCTGGTAATAAATTTACGGATTATTTGTAGCACTACGTCGTGTTTTGACGTAGTGCTATCTTATTTTAGGGGCAATTGCTAATTCATTAAACAATTGTCTGTTATGTTGATGGTAATACTGATCATATTGGGATGCCTGCTTGATGGTGCTGCTATGATGTTTGAGAAGCCGAAATTTTAGGTGGTAATTAGGCGTTTATTCCGATGTTTATAGCCGGATAATCTACTATCATGTCTCTAACATGTCTTCAAACGCCTTTTTTGCTTTCTCTGTTGCCTTTTCTTGACCATCAGGGTACATCATCAGCATCAATTCATAAAGTTGCTCATCGGTCAAATGCTCCTTACTCTTCTTGATTAAAACATCTTCCATGTACCTTTTTAGAGATAGACCATTAGTAGTTGCTCTTAATTGAAGTGCTTTAAGAGTTATATCGGGAAGGTCTATTAGCTTTCTTGTTGTTGCTTTCATAGTTGATGATATTAATTCTGCTGTAAATATATATTATATCACTAGTGTCCACTTAAAATATGGACGATTAAAAAAGTTTAAAAATTAAATAATAACGGTTCACAAGAACCATTAAGTTCATTGACATTATTGAATTTTGTTTTATCAAAAAGGTCTTGTAAAGGCTCGGTATCGGTT
>JAAZIA010000018.1 GCA_012510445.1 Bacteroidales bacterium | reverse complement strand
GATAACAAATATTAAAAAACCTGCACTTATTGTGCAGGTTTTATCAACGTTTTTTATACAAAACTGTTGGTTTTCTTTTGCATTCAGAAGGTGTGTATGGCCAAGCCACTTCTGAGTTTGGGTTCAAACCAAGTAGTTTTGGGAGGCATGATATTCCCGGTATCTGCAATGGTAATTAACTGATCCATAGTAACGGGATACAATGCAAACGCGGCTGCCATTTCACCGGAATCTACACGTTTTCTCAACTCGTCAAGACCTCGGATGCCGCCCACAAAATCAATGCGTGTGCTTGTTCTTAAATCTTTAATGTCAAGTAATTTGTCAAACACAAGGTTGGAAAGAACGGTAACATCCAGTGTGCCTATGGGATCGCTATCATCATACGTTCCTTCTCTAGCTGTAAGCGAATACCAGCACCCATCTATATACATAGAAAAATTGTGATGAACGGATGGGACATAAGGTTCTGTTCTGTTGGCAAGACGTTCTACAAGAAAATCTTTAGACAAAGCCTGTACAAAAGTTTCCGGTGTCATTCCATTTAAATCTTTAACTACTCTGTTGTAATCAATGATCTTCAAATGGCTTTGTGGGAATACAACGGCCATAAAATAATTGTACTCTTCTTCTCCTGTATGATTGGGATTCTTACCTTTTCTTTCCGCTCCAACCAGAGCAGCAGCTGCTGTTCTGTGATGTCCGTCTGCTACATAAAAAGCAGGGATGTCTTCAAACAGTTTTGTAATCTTTTCAATATCAAGGGAGTCTGATATTGGCCAAAAATGATGGCCAAAACCGTCATCGGCTACAAAATCGTATTCCGGATCCTGTTGAACAATTTTTTCTACCAGACTGTTTATTTCCGGAACGTCCGGATAGGTGAAAAATACCGGTTCCACGTTGGCGCTTTGAATTCGCACGTGAATCATACGATCTTCTTCTTTGTCTTTACGTGTAAGTTCGTGCTTTTTGATATTTCCGTCCAAATAGTCTTGAACATGTGCACATACCACAAGACCGTACTGTGTGCGTCCATCCATGGTTTGAGCATAAACGTAGTACATTTCCTTTGGATCACGTACCAGCCATCCACGGTCCTGCCATAAACGAAAGTTCTCAACGGCTTTGTCATAAGCAGGCTGGGAATGTTCATCAATAATGGGATCAAAGTCTATTTCCGGTTTAGTAATATGAAGCAACGATTTTTCAGAGGCTTCTGCTTTGGCTTCTTCTGAATTCAATACATCGTAAGGACGTGCAGCCACTTCCTGCACAAATTCTCTAGGCGGCCTGAGGGCTGCAAAAGGTTTGATTTTAACCATATGTGATAATTTTAGGTACTTTTTGATTTATTTGTTCAACTGGAACGTTCTATCACCTTCTTTCAGGAAGGCTACTATCTGATGTGCTGCAGCAACACCGGCATTGACGTTGGCTTCTTTTGTTTGTGCTCCCATTTTCTTAGGGGTTGCATAAACACGGTTGCCAAATTTTTCTTTCAATACAGCTTGGTTGTCGGGGGCTACGTCCGAGGCATATTTCAAATCTGTTCTTTCTGCCAAAATCTCTTCTAGTTCTTGCTCGTTCATAATCTCTTTACGTGACGTATTGATTATGCAGGCACCTGTGGGTAGCAGAGAGAGCAAGGATTTTCCTATAGAACCAATGGATTGTGGTCTGGCAGGAACGTGCAGTGACAAGTAATCACTTACTTTATACAATTCTTCCGGAGAATCGACTCCATTTATGGTATCTGTTTGTAATTCTGAACCTTTAAACCTGTGGTGGTATACATATACTTTCATTCCCAAGCCCGTTGCCAACCCGGCCACCAGGCGTCCAATATCGCCAAAAGCATGGACACCTAACGTTTTTCCCCTTAACTCTGTACCTGTACCGGGTTGGAATTGATTACGGGCCATATAAATCATCATGCCAACAGCCAGCTCTGCCACGGCATTTGCATTTTGTCCGGGAGTATTCATAGCCACTACCTGATGTTCTGTACAGGCATCCAAATCCAGGTTATCATAACCTGCTCCTGCACGTACTACGATTTTTAGGTTTTTAGCCGCTTCTACCACGTCACGAGTTACTTTGTCTGACCGGACAATAAGGGCATCTGCCTCTGCAACGGCTTGCAACAATTGTTCTTTTTCTGTGTAATTTTCCAGTAGAGCTAAAGTCATTCCCGCATTCTCTACGATTTCTCGAATACCGTCAACGGCTGTTTTAGCAAAAGGTTTTTCTGTAGCTATTAGTACTTTCATAGTTTTTTATTTGTGAAGTTTTTCAAATTCTTGCATGCAATTGATCAATGCTTTAACACTGTCCATGGGACAGGCATTATAGATAGAAGCACGGAAGCCGCCAACGGAGCGATGTCCTTTGATTCCTACCATACCACGTTCTTGTGCATACGTTAGGAACTCTGCCTCTAAGGCTTCATAGCCTTCTGCCATAACAAAGCAAACGTTCATGAGGGAACGGTCTTCTTTGGCAGCTGTACCTTTGAATAGTGGGTTGCGATCCACCTCTGCGTATAACATTTCTGCCTTTTCACGGTTGATTTTTTGGATGGCTTCCAATCCTCCCATGTTTTTCACCCATTTAAGCGTTTGTGTCATAATGTAAATGGGATAGACGGGAGGAGTGTTAAACATAGAACCGCCTTTAATGTGTGTTTGGTAGTCAAGCATAGAGGGAATGTGGCGTTCCACTTTGCCCAAAATGTCTTTTCTTACAATGACAAAGGTAACGCCGGCAGGACCTACGTTCTTTTGTGCGCCTCCGTATATAAGGGCATATTTTGAAATGTCAACCGGACGACTCATAATATCAGATGACATGTCTGCTACCAAGGGAACAGGACTGTCTATATCTGTATGAATTTCGGTGCCGTAAATGGTGTTGTTGGTTGTAATGTGAAAATAATCTACATCTTCCGGAATGGTATAATCCTTTGGAATATAATTAAAGGTAGTTTCTGCAGACGAGGCAACGGTAACTACTTCTCCAAAACCCTTGGCTTCTGCCAAGGCCTTTTTTGCCCAAGCACCTGTTTCCAGGTAAGCTGCTTTTGTCTTCATAAGGTTCATGGGAACCATGCAAAACTGCAGACTGGCTCCACCACCAAGGAAGAGCACTTCATAATCATCCGGTATTTGCAACAATTCTTTCCACAAACTACGGCATTCTTCCATAACAGCACTCCAATCTTTGGAGCGGTGTGAAATTTCTATGACAGAGAGTCCGGAGTTGTTAAAATCTTTTAAAGCCTCTATTCCGGCTTGAATGGCTTCTTGTGGCAGAACACAGGGTCCTGCATTAAAATTGTGTGCTTTTTTCATATTGAATACTGTTTTTGGTTACGATTTTTTGCAAATACAAATATAAAGTAAAAATGTATAATTAGAAATTAATTAGAACTGATAATCTGTAAGTTTTTCTGGCTTGTCTCTTTTTCACAATAATGGCATTTGAGAACGAGTCCTTCCAGTATAATAATGATTTTAAAACGCGTTTTGACGGGTTCATGGTTTGTAATACACCTTGGGTTCAGGCAACGTACCAGACCACGTACTTCTGAAGGAATAACAAGCTTTCTTTTTTCTACTACCTGATACTCTTTGATGATGTTTAGTACGGCGTCCGGAGCTACCAGGGCAATGAGGTTCACATCGTCTTCTTCAAAAAATTTATCTGTGACTTTAATAATAGACTTCGTTCCAAGAACTTTACTTTCCAGATTGGTGCCAAAGGTCATCTGGTGATTTCCTTTAGCAAGTCCCAGGATTTCAATAACGTGGAATAATTCCCCTGCCGGAATCCTGTCAATAACCGTCCCATTTCTGATGGCACTGACTTTCAGTTGTTTCTTAGCTATCATTACTGATTCATTAAATAGGTGATGAGTCCCATACGTGTATACACACCGTTTTTGGCTTGTTCAAAATAATAAGCCTCGGGTCTATCGTCAACTTCAATGGCAATCTCGTTGACACGAGGCAAAGGATGTAATATGCGTAGGTTGGGACGTGTATTGGTGAGCATAGAAGCTTCCAGTCTCATTAAATTTTTTACCCGCTCATATTCCATGGGATCCTGAAAACGTTCCTGCTGTACACGAGTAATATACAAGATGTCTGCATCTTGTATTTGTCCTTCCAGTTTGTGATGTTGGGTATAAGGAATGTTTCGTGAATCTAAAAAGTTCTTGTATTCTTGCGGTATTTCCAGGTCTGGACAAGAAACAAAGTGGAAACGAGGATTAAAATGGCTCATGGCTTGGAGCAGAGAATGAACGGTCCGCCCATATTTAAGATCTCCAACCATGGTTATGGACAGGTTTTCTAGTGTTTGTTGCGTCTTACGGATGGAGTACATATCCAACAGCGTTTGTGTGGGATGCTGGTTAGCTCCGTCTCCGGCATTAATAATGGGACAACCGGCAATTTCTGATGCATAACGCGCTGCTCCGTCCAAATGATGACGCATGACAATCATGTCTGCATAATTAGACACCATCTTTATGGTATCTTTCAGGCTCTCTCCTTTGGCTATGCTGGTATGACTCAAAGAGGCAAAACCTACAAACCGGGCTCCCAGGCGCGTTGCCGCTGTTTCAAAACTCAGTCGGGTACGTGTAGAAGGCTCAAAGAACATTAAGGCTATGAGTTTATCCTTAAAAATGGGATGGATGGGATTGCTTTCGTACTCTGCCGCAAGATCCAGTATCTGCAACATTTCCTCTTTATTGAAGTCGTTAATGGAAATAAGAGATTTCATAAGCTGAAAAGTTCAATTTCTATTGGGATTCACGGCAGATAAAAGCGTCTGGCGTTCTGTGGGGGGAACCCGGACGGTCAATCGGCAGGGGAGGGATCCGTCTGCATAAGATTGTTCAACTATTTGAGCTCCGGTATCGTGTATGGCTCTCATGACCTTGTCTGTTTGTTCGTAAGTAAATTGCAGCTCAAGTGTTTCCAGTATTCGTTTTTCTACAATAATGGCCTGCTCCAGCGCATCCCGGGCAGCAGACCTGTACGCGTTGATCAGGCCTCCGGTACCCAGCTTGACCCCACCAAAGTAACGGACAACAACCATTAGTACGTTAGTGAGATCATAGGAAAGCAGTTGTCCCAAGATGGGTTTTCCGGCGGTAGACGATGGTTCTCCGCTATCGTTTGCTCTCCAGGTTTCTCCATCCGGCCCTAACCGGTATGCATAACAAATGTGGCGTGCGTCAAAGAACTTTTTTTTCATGGTCTCCAGCCGTTCCTTAATGGCTTCTTCCGATGAGGCAGGAAATCCAAATGCCAGAAACTTGCTGCCTTTCTCTTTATATTGGCCTGTGCAGGAACTTTTCAACGTTTTGTATGTCTGGGCAGAGGACATCATACAAAAATACGTCTTTTGTGTATCTTTGCAAAACAGAGAACCATAAAAGATGGGATTTGCATACCAATTTACAAAGCAGGCTGCCGAGGTTCTTTTTCATCTGCGGGAATTCCTCCCTCAAGAAACGGAGAAAAGAAACCCTTGGTTTGCCCCGCCTTTTGTAAAACATCGCTTGGATTCATTACAGAAAGGACTTAAAGAAGAAAGAGATACTTTAGTGCACTTGTTCTCTATGGAAATCGGGCCCCATGCACCTTGCCTGCTTTCCATCGTAGCGGCAGGAAACCTTCCCTTAGTTTGTTGGCATGACCTGATATGTTGTTTAGCTTATGCAGCGGCACATCCAAAAGAAGTAACGGTGGAAATAAAACTTTCTTCTAAAGACGATGTGTTGCTTCCCGCTTTTATAAACGCGCTGGCTGCACAGAAAAAATCTTGTCTGGAAGGGATTCCTGTACAATTTGTAAAATATATAAGCCACAATACCGGTGCCATTTTGTTTACGGGAGGTGTTCAGGCACAGGCATATTACAGCCTTACTTTTTCTCGGGTTCCTCTGTTAATGCGTACGGGAAGAACCTCTTTGGCGCTTTTAAACGGAGACGAGTCTGAAGAAGAGCTGTACGGTCTGGCAGAGGACTGTTTTCTTTACTTTGGGTTGGGGTGTAGGAACGTTTCTTTGTTGCTTGTTCCGCCCGGTTATGATTTTGAACCGTTTGCCCGTCAAGTGGAAGCACACTTTGGCTCTTTGTTAAAAGGGCATAAGGGGTACATGAATGCGCTGCGTCATGCCAGGGCATGTCAGACGCTGACTACCGAAGGGGCGCTGACTGCCAATCCGGTACCGGCCGTTGCTTGGGATCTGTTTGTTCTGGAGAATAACGCTACTCTGGCTCCACCCATGGGGACATTGCATTACCTGGAGTATGAAGAGGCAGCCGTTGCTGAACATTTTATAAAGAAAAACCGGGATCTGATTCAATGTGTTGTTGGTAAAGGGAAAACTCCTTTTGGCCAAACACAGACTCCTCTTTTTACAGATTTCGCAGATGGATTAAATACGTTGGAATGGCTACAAAAATTATCTTATTGACAGGCCCTACCGGAGTAGGAAAAACGGAGCAGGCACTGGCCATTGCTCGTTTGTTGCAGACTCCTGTAATTAGCTGTGACAGCCGTCAGATATACAAAGAGCTGAACGTTGGAGTAGCACGTCCTTTGTCGGAAGAGTTGGCTGCCGTTCCACACCATTTTATTGCCACCCATACCATACATAAACCATATTCTGCAGGGGATTACGAACGCGAGGCTTGGGAGCTGGTTATGCGTTTGGCACCGGACCACCCATATCTTTTGATAGTCGGCGGATCGGGGTTGTATGCAGATGCTTTTGTAAAGGGTTTTGACCCTTTGCCTGTTCCCAATCCTCAATTAAGAAAACAACTGATGAAGCAGGCAGAAGACGTGCAAGGGTTGATGGACCTGCGCAACCAACTGCTTACATTGGATCCTGTAACGTACCACCGCATTGATTTATCTAATAAACGTAGGGTAATGAGGGCCGTAGAGGTTTGTATACTTTCAGGAAAGCCGTATCATTCTTTTTTAACCCGTAACCCTAAAAAAAGGCCGTTTGAAATAGAACACATTGTAATGGAAAGGCCTAGAAAAGAACTTTATCATCGTATTAATAGTCGAGTGGAAAAAATGATGGAAGTAGGCCTTATGGAAGAAGCTCGGGGGTTGTACCCTTATAGAAAACTCCCTGCACTCCGGACAGTGGGGTACAGGGAGCTGTTTGATCATTTTGAAGGGAAAATTTCTTTGGAAGAGGCTGTATCTCTAATACAACGTAATACACGCAGGTATGCAAAACGTCAGCTAACGTATTGGAGAAGCGTACCTAGAAAGGAAGATCATCCGCTCCTTCGTCCGGTTCCTGTGTTATAATAGGGCCGGGAGGAAGTATGTCCGATGGCAAGTCTTTTGTTGTGCTTGCAGCGGTTGTTTCTTTTTCCAAACGCCACGCCCGTACATCTGTGTACCATCGTCCGTTGTACTCTCTGGACTCAATATTTACAGATACTTTAACGGATTGACCGGGTGTATAATTTTCCAGTTCTTTTACTCTGTCGTCTCCAAATACAGAAATACATACTTTGCGCGGGTAGGCAGACTCTCCGGTTTCCAGGATAAACTCCTGTTTCACCCATTCACCTCGGGCGCTGGTACCTTTGAATACCGGTAACTTTTCAAGTATTGTCCCACGAAGTTCCATGTTCAGAGGTTTTATTCAGATGCAGGAGATACTTTTTGAACTTCTACTTCAAAAATAAGGGTACAGTTGGGGCCGATTATACCTCCTGCACCGTTGGGACCGTATCCCAATTCTGAAGGTACATAAAGAATAATTTTACCGCCTTCACCTACAAGCTGCATACCTTCTGTCCAGCCGGGTATAACGCGATTAAGCGGGAATTTTGCCGGCTCGTTGCGTGAATAAGAAGAGTCAAACTCTGTGCCGTCAATCAATGTGCCAATGTAGTGTACCTCTATGGTATCTTCCTGTGTGGCACGAATTTCATTTCCTTCTCTGATGATCTTGTATTGTAATCCGCTGGGTAATGTTACCACTCCTTCATTAATGCTGTTTTCTTCCAAAAAAGCTTCTCCATCCTTCAGGTTGCGTTCTCCTTCCAACATGTTCTTTCTTTGCATAAAAGAAGTAATGTCATTATTCCATTCCATCATTTCTTCTTGGCTGGGTTCTTCTTTTCTGGCCATCATTTCTTTGTAGGCTTTTGTTACCATGGCTTGGTTCAGTTCTCCAAAATTAGATTGCTTGACCATAGAGGCAAGAGAATACCCAATAGATCTGCTGACTGAATCAATGGCACCTTTGGAAAAATCATCGGATGTTTTTGAGGTACTTCCGTTACAGCCCATAAGTAGTATTCCACCCATCAGGGCGATTGTTAAAATCTTTAAAGTTCTCATAGCTAAATAGGGTTATTATAAGTATTGAATACAAAATAGTAAACCACAAATGTACGCTTTATTTCTTGTTATTCGCATAACAATAACAGCAAATCTTATGTAACAGCCTGGCTCCTACAATCGCATCCCACGGATCTTCTTCTCCGGGAGCTACTTCACAAAGATCAAAACCAATGATTTTTCGATGAGAGAAAGCCAAAAGGTATAATAGATAATCTACTTGTTGAAAATTGAGTCCGCCCGGGACAGGCGTTCCTGTGTTTGGGCAAAGATCCGGAGAAAGACCATCAATATCCAAGCTTATATAGACATACTCCGGAAGACTTTCCATAATTCTTTGACACTGTTCTCTCCAAGTAAGTCCTTCAAACAGTCCTTCCTGTAAAGAGTCGTCAGAGAAAAAAGAAATTCGCGTGTCGTTGCCAATTCGTTCGTGTTCTTCCTGGCAGTAATCCCTTACCCCTACTTGAGTAAGGGAAGAAATGGAAGGAATGCTCTTTAGGGCATTGTACATAATAGAGGCGTGTGAAAAAGTGAAACCTTCATAAGCTTCCCTAAGATCTGCATGAGCATCTATGTGAAGGATTCCATAAGAGTCGTGGTGTTCTCCCAGAGCTTGCAAAAATCCCAGGGGTACGGAATGTTCTCCACCTACTAATCCTATGGTTTTCCCTTGGCGTAGTTGCTCTGAGCTTTGAAGGTATACAATCCTGTTCATACGTGAGCAAGCTTCGTTCACCTGTTCCAACACATCTTCCAGTTTGTTTTCACGCGGGTCTATTCCTTCTTCCCAACTTTCAATGATTTGTTCTGCCATTTTTCTGGCAGAACGGTTCAAAATGGGAAGCTCTTCGTGAACGGGCAGGGTTGCTATGGGAATTTTCCATGCTTGCGGGACACGTGAATTAAACAAATCAATTTGAACAGAAGCATCAATCATCGCATAGGGACCCATATGAGTTCCCGGGCGATACGACGTAGTTACATCCCAGGGAACGGAAATGAGAACAATTTTTGCTTCTTCCCTGGTAAACGGTAGGGCAAAATAGCCGCCTGTTGCCACTCCCGGCAAATTGGGATCAAATGTTTTCATACAATTCCTTCTCTGATTATATCGTGAATATGTACCATCCCAACGTAACGGCTGTCTTTAAGGACTATAAGCTGGGTAATCTTATGCGACTGCATAGTCCTGTACGCATGTATTGCCAGCTCATGATATAGAATGGTTTTTGGGGCAGTAGTCATCATGCCCGAGGCAGTAAGTGCATACGGATTGTCACTCTTTTCCAACATCCTACGGATATCTCCGTCTGTTATAATGCCGCATAAGTTTTCCTTTTCATCTAAAACAGCGGTGGCTCCCAACCTGTTTTCAGAAATGGTAAAAAGCGTTTCACGCACTCCCGTATGGAGCAAAACTACCGGTCGTAAACAGGAGTCCATAATGTCTGAAACCCTAAGATAGAGACTCTTTCCAAGAGACCCTCCGGGATGATACCGGGCAAAATCTGCAGGAGTAAACCCTCTTAATTGTAACAGACAAACGGCCAGAGCATCCCCCAGTACCATTTGTGCCGTAGTGCTAGATGTGGGGGCCAGGTTGTTGGGGCAAGCTTCTTCGGGGACAGCTGCTAACAGCACATGGTCTGCAGAACGGCCCAGGTAAGAATCTTTGTTTCCTACCATACCTACCAACAAATTACCCATATTTCTAATCAAGGGAACCAGCATTTTTATTTCTGCCGTTTCTCCACTTTTTGACAAACAAAGCACAATGTCCGAGGGTTGAATCATGCCCAAGTCTCCGTGAATGGCATCTGCAGCATGCATGAAAATTGAGGGCGTTCCGGTAGAGTTAAAAGTAGCTGTGATTTTTTGTCCAATAAGTGCGCTTTTCCCAATACCGGTAACAATTAAACGGCCTTTGGAAGTATACAGAGCAGTAACCACATTTAGGAAGGATTTATCAATGGAGTGGCGCAAGGCCTTGATGGCATTCTGTTCTTTTTCAATAACTTCAAGCGCAGTTTTATGTATGTCGGTAAGTGGTATATTCATTTAATTTTGAAAGAACAAAACAAACGTATAACTTAGTGGACAAAGGTAATAAAATATGCATACTTCATCCGAATTGCACCTTCAGCTAAAAAGGCATTTTGGATTCAATTCATTTAAAGGTCAACAAGAAGAGATAATTTCCCACCTGATGGGTGGGAATGATGCTTTTGTGCTCATGCCAACGGGTGGAGGGAAATCTTTGTGTTACCAGTTGCCTGCTTTGCTTATGCCGGGAACAGCTATTGTTATATCACCTTTGATTGCTTTGATGAAAAACCAGGTAGACGCTATACGCGGGTTTGCCGGTGACAATTTTGGGGTAGCACATTTTCTAAATTCATCCCTTAACAAAACGCAATTAGCAGAAGTTAAAGAAGCCCTTTTACAAGGAAAAACAAAACTGTTGTACGTAGCACCGGAATCACTCACTAAAGCAGAAAATATTCAGTTGCTTAAAAGACTGCATATTTCTTTTTATGCCGTTGATGAGGCTCACTGTATTTCTGAATGGGGACATGATTTTAGACCGGAATACAGACGAATTCGTCCGTTGGTAAAAGAAATTGGCAAAGCTCCTATCATTGCCCTGACGGCTACTGCAACTCCCAAAGTACAACAAGACATCCAAAAGAATTTGGACATGCCCGATGCCCGGGTATTTAAAACTTCTTTTAACAGAGAAAATCTGTATTACGAGATTCGTCCCAAGGTAAGTGTAAACAGAGAACTGGTTAAGTTCATAAAACAAAATCAGGGAAAGAGCGGCATTGTATATTGCCTTAGCCGAAGGAAAGTGGAGGAAGTGGCTTCTTTCTTACAGGTAAATGACATACGGGCTCTGCCATACCATGCAGGAATGGACGCAGCAACACGTACTAAAAATCAAGACCTTTTCCTGATGGAAGACGTAGAGGTTATTGTGGCTACTATTGCCTTTGGGATGGGGATTGACAAACCTGATGTTCGGTATGTAATCCATTACGATATACCCAAATCCTTGGAAGGGTATTATCAAGAAACGGGAAGAGCCGGGCGCGATGGGGGTGAGGGACAGTGCATTGCTTTCTACAGTTATAAAGACATACAGAAACTGGAAAAATTTAAACAAGGTAAGCCTATAGCAGAACAAGAAATAAGTAAGCAACTGCTTATGGAGACTGTTGCCTATGCAGAAACCAACGTATGTAGGCGTAAAATCTTGTTGCATTACTTTGGAGAAAACTACAAACCCTCCAATTGTCACAACTGCGACAATTGTCTATATCCAAAAAAACAATTTGACGGACAAGAAGAAATGTGTCTGGTATTGGAGGCGGTATTGGAATCTTTGCAACAATTTAATACAGAGCATATAGCCTCTGTTATAGCCGGAGAATCCAATGTCTTAATAAAGTCTTACAACCATCACAAACTGGAAGTTTACGGAATGGGTAAGGAAAAAACCGTCTCTTTTTGGAACGCCATAATCAGACAGGGAGTTCTGTTGCATTTCCTGAACAAGGACATTGAACAATACGGCGTGTTGTCCATAACTCCGCAAGGAAAAGAATTTATGGAAAACCCACAACGCCTTATGTTGTATGAAGACAGAGAGATAGAAGAGGAAACAGATGCAGATATGGAATTTGGTTCTAAAACCGGAGGCGGTGGAGGAGATGAAACGTTGCTGGCCATGTTAAAAGACCTTAGAAAGTCAATGGCTCATAAATTAAAGTTGGCACCTTATGTTATTTTTCAAGACGTAAGCCTGGAAGATATGTCTATCATATACCCTATTGTTGTAGATGAATTAACTCAGTGCCAGGGAGTAGGAGAGGGGAAAGCAAAAAAATTCGGAAAGCCTTTTCTGGAGCTTATAGAAAAATATGTAGAAGAGAACGAAATCATCCGACCGGAAGATATAGTAGTTAAATCTCCGCCAAAAAAATCTGCCAACAAATTATACATCATCCATAGCATAGATAGAAAGTTGGATCTTGAAGACATTGCAGATGCAAAAGGCCTTACTATGGACGAACTGTTGGGTGAAATAGAAGCCATTGTTAATTCGGGAACCCGACTGAATATTGACTACTATCTACGTCAATTCATGGACGACGATAAATTGGAAGATATTTTTAGCTATTTCCGTTACGAAGCCACTTCCGACTCTGTTGATGAAGCTCAGCAAGAACTGGGATTGGACTATTCGGAAGATGAAATCCGTTTGGTCCGTATCAAATTTTTAGTTGAGGTTGCCAACTGATATTTTATCTTTGTTTTTATATGCGCAAACGTACGGTCATATTTTTTGTACTCTTATCTGTATTGATGATAACTGCGGCTGCATTAGGTTTTTTTGTACTGTTTCGTACTCCTTCTGCACCCAAGGTTAGTAACAACACCTATTCGGCCGTACCGGTAGATGCCGTCTACATACAGCATTTCAGCAAACTGGAAACGCTAACTAAAGAAATAATAGTACCGGGAGGCTACTTACAGGGTGTTTTTAATCCGGGGCAGAGTTTGAGTTATTTTTGGACCCATCTAACTGCTTTTATCCGCTCTTTTGATCCTATGATGGAAAGTGCCGAGGCACTTTGTTCTTTGCATCCTTCCGCAAAAAACACACTGGATTTGCTCTTTTGTATGTCTGTAGACAAAGACTCTGATTCAACCTGGTGGGAAGAACTTCTTGTTTTTTGCGGAAACAAGCACAAAGTTCGTCAATACAATGGGCAGACCATATACAATCTGTACGGAACGGAAGATAAAGAGGCAGTGTATGCATTTAAGACAGGTAGTTTGCTGGTAGCTTCAGAATCTGTGGTGGTTCTTGAATCGTCTATACGTCATCTGGACAGGGAGAGCTCACTTTTGGACAATGCAGGCTTTGCCCGTCTTGTAGAACAAACTTCTGTTTCTAAACCCACACGTATTTTTATACCCCATGACCGCATTCCGTCGTTAGTGGCTGCTTACCTGGGAGTCCCCATGCAAAAATACGCTGCTTTTCTTAGAACTACCGGGCAATGGACGGTCTTGGATGGGTTTATAACAAACAATGAATTGCAGGTAAACGGGTACACATTAGCGCATAAGGGCGGCGAACATTTTTTTTCTGTACTTCTGGAACAACAACCACAAAAATGGATGGCTCAGGAAGTCATTCCTGCCACTACGCTGGCCGGGTTTTCGTTGGGGATTTCAGACATGAATGTGTTTGCAGAGAACATGAACACATATAGAGAACTCAAAAAAAACAAAAGAAAAAAAACAGACAAAGAAACAATTACATGGTTTAATCTGCTGTATCCCACAGAGGTGTCTCTTGTTTGTGTGCCTTTTAGAGGGAAGTATCATTGGATAGCTGTTGTCCATTCCAGTTACATTCAACAGGCACGTATTCAATTTGCCTTGTTAAACAAGCAAGAAGAAAACAAGGTTATGAAAAACCCGCTTCCTAACCTTTTATCGGATATTTTTGGTTCTGTATTTGAACTTTGTCCGGCTACTCATTATTGTTATCAGGGGTCTTTCATACTTATGGGTGACCGGGAACTTCTGAATGATATGTTGCACCGCAGCCGTACAGGTATTGCCCACACTTTTTCTGCGGCTGTTTTACAAACAAAGATTGCTAAAGGAGTTATGAATAGCGCAGGACTGACACTGTTTCTTCAGCTTTCTGCGGGGCCCGACCCTATACAACCGCTCTTAGATAAAAGATACGTAGGGCGTATGGATTCCCTAAGGAATTATAATGCACAGTATGCTTTCATGCAGTTTTCCTCGCTGGAAGACAGAATGTACACGCACTTTGTGGTGTATGGAGATTCTTTGGAGGCCTCGCCTCTTATCCCACGCAGACGGGAAGTTCGCCAGCGCTCCGGTCCTGTCCGTGATACGCTGGCACAAGAAAAACCTCCGTATAAGATAAAGAATCATTTTACGGGAAAAGATAACGAGCTGTTTCAATCCCCCTGGCCGGATTGCAGACTTATAGTAAGAGATCATACCGGCAAGGTGTTATGGGAGAAAAATATGGAAGGACCTGTTCAGGATAAGGTGGCACAAATTGATTTTTTAAAAAACAACAAATTACAAATGCTATTTGCCATTGGGAACAGGTTGTATCTTATTGACCGTTTGGGTCGCAACGTTTCTCCTTACCCCAAGGCCTATACAACAAGCATATTGTACGGTCCGTATGTTTTTGATCCAAAAGGAAACAAAGAATACTTGATTCTTTTGGTACATAAGGATAACAAGCTGATTTGTTACGACAAAAACGGCATTTTAAGTAAGGATTGGGACGAATTGCTGCTTCCCGGTTACCTGACTGCAGAACCGCGATATGTTTTCGGTGAAGGCAAAGAGTATTGGGTAATTTACACAGATAACCAAACGTTGATTCTTTCTAAAACCGGTCAAATTTGTGCTGTGGCATGGCAACAAGATTGTCTGGATCCGCGTGCAGAAGTGAAACTTTCCGGTCCTTACGAACTGTTCGGCACAACTATTGAGGGGAAACCTTCTACCCTAATGTTGCAATGAGATGAATATTCTGGTTATACTTTTTACTGTTCTTGTTGTATATTTTTTTATGCGCATGATACCTGTGATGTTATCTGCGAGAGTAAAGAAAATGTACAAGAAACAAACCTCTGAGAAGAAAGTAACGAAAAAGAAACCTAAGCAGAAAATCATTGGTAAACATGCCGGAGAGTACGTGGATTTTGAAGAAATAGAAGATTGATGAAATCTTTTTTGCGCATATTGGCTTATGGCAAACCTTACGGAAAATACTGGCCGGGTTACCTGCTGCTATCTGCGTTAGGGGTTATGTTTGGTATTGCCAATTATGCCCTCATAGCTCCTTTACTTACGGTGCTATTCCAGCCTCATACTCTGGATGTTGTTCCGGCGTACCCCGTACAGGGGTTCTCGCTTTCCGGTATCATGGATTTGTTCCGCTATCATTTGATACGCATTAAAGTTGACCAGGGGATAATGATGGCGCTGGCCTACGTGGCATTATGTTTGGTGGCAGCCTCGTTGCTTTCTAACCTCATGCATTACTTGTCCCAAAGAATTTTGGTGAGCGTACGCGTGAATCTCATGAAAAATATGCGAGATCATCTTTTTGAGGAAATTACCCGAATGCCTTTAGGGTATTTTCATATGCGCAGAAAAGGTGATATTCTGTCTGCAGTTTCCAATGATGTAAATGAGGTGCAATATTCTGTTGCCAGTTCCTTTCATATCTTATTCAGGGACCCTCTTCTGGTCGTTGGCTTTTTAACAGTTCTGTTTTATATGAGCCCTCGTCTTACTTTGGTATCGTTGTTGACCTTACCTGTATCGGCTTTGCTTATTGGCAGAATGACAAGGGCTTTGCGTTCAGGGGCAGAGGTTTCTCAAGGGCTGTTGGGAAGGCTGCTCAGCCATTTTGAAGAAGCAGTTTCCGGAAGCAGGATCATCAAGGCTTTTGATGCAAGAGGGTATGTTACTCAACGTTTTGAACGCGTTAATGAACGCCACCGTAAGGAAGTAAAAAAACTGTATAACAGGCAGGAGTTAGCCTCGCCTTTGAGCGAATTTCTTGGGATTTTCATAGCAGCAGGCATTCTTTTTTATGGAGGCTGGCTTCAAAGTAAAGGAGAACTGGGTATGGACTGGCCGGTGTTTGTAGTTTACATTGGCTTTTACTGGCGTGTGTTGGAGCCTTCTAAGTCCATTACCAAAGCATATGCTACCATACGCAAGGGAATGGCCTCTGCAGAACGTATTTTTCAGATACTGGATGTACCAAAAAAAACAGAAAAAGAAGCAGGCAAATTGCCTTTACAAGCTTTCAAAGAATGCATTGAATATAAAAACGTAAGTTTTAGATATAGTGAGTCTCATCCATATGTGCTGAAAAATATTAACTTAACCATCCCTAAAGGAAAAGTAATTGCCTTGGTGGGGCCCTCAGGAGCAGGAAAAACCACGCTGGTAGATTTGCTGCTGCAGTTTTACAACGTTAGAGAAGGAGAAATTTTGATGGACGGGATAAATAGTAAAGAATATTGTCCTCAGGACCTGGCACGTTTGATGGGTATTGTTACACAAGAGGCTATTCTTTTTAATGATACTGTAGCAAATAATATTACCTTTGGCTTGAAAAATGTCCCGCAGACAGCCATAGAAAAAGCTGCCACAATAGCCAATGCCCATAATTTTATTATGGAAATGGAGGCCGGTTACCAAACGGGTATTGGTGACAGAGGAGAGAAACTTTCCGGCGGACAGAGGCAAAGACTAGCCATTGCGCGAGCTGTTTTACGGAACCCGTCTCTTCTGATTCTGGATGAGGCAACAAGCTCGCTTGATCCGGAAAATGAGCAAATGGTGCAAGAGGCGTTGGCCGGACTTATGAAAGATCGTACTACAGTGGTTATTGCGCACAAGCTTTCTACCATTAGAAAGGCAGACGAAATTATAGTACTTAATAAAGGATGTATTGTAGAACGTGGTACATACAATGAATTGAACTTAAAAAACTACAAATATGAATCAGGACATTTTGAAAACAAAGTCCCTGAATGAACTTTTTGAAAAGAGCTTTAAAAAATATTGGGACTTCAAAGCGCTCACAGATTTTAAAGGTGATACGTTTTATTATAGAGACGTGGCAGTTCGTATCCGTACCATCCATATGGGGTTTGAATTATGCGGATTAAAAAAAGGCGATAAAGTAGCATTATGTGGAAGAAATCAGGCCAACTGGGCTATAGCTTTTTTGGCATCTGTTACTTATGGGGCTGTCATAGTTCCTATCTTGCATGAATTTAAACCGGGCAATATACAGCATCTGGTAAATCACTCAGACTCGCGTATTTTCTTTGTGGGAGAACAAGTGTGGGAAAGTTTGAACGAAGCTGAAATGCCTAACTTAGAGGCCATTGTAGGATTAAATAATTTTGATATTCTGTACACGCCGGACAAAGAAATCATTAACATTCGTAAAAACCTTGACAAGATCTTTAGAGAATTGTACCGGGACGGTATGAAGCCGGAAGATATCAGTTATTTTAAGGACCAACCAGAAGAACTGGCTCTTATCAATTACACAAGCGGAACTACCGGCTTTTCGAAAGGAGTTATGCTGCCTTATCGTTCCTTGCTGTCCAACATCCTTTTTGGGTGGGAAGTATTACCGCAGGTTAGTAACGGAGCCAAGGTGGTATCTATGCTTCCTTCTGCCCATATGTACGGACTGATGTTTGAATTGTTATTTGAAATGACTAGCGGAGCTCATGTACATTTTCTTACTCGTGTCCCTTCACCAAAAGTTATCGCAGAGGCTTTTCAAGACGTGAAACCTAAGGTGATCATAGCTGTTCCCATGATTATAGAAAAAATCTATAAACAAAAGCTACTGCCGCTTCTTAAGAGGCCTTCTATTAAGGTAATGCTTCGAATGCCTTTTATAGACCAAAAAATTAAAAGGCGTATACACGATGAATTGGTAAATGCTTTTGGAGGAGAGTTCTTGGAAATCATTATTGGCGGAGCTCCTTTGAACCATGAGGTAGAACCGTTTCTGAAAAAAATACGCCTGGCATTCACGGTAGGGTACGGGCTTACCGAGTGTGGCCCCATTGTGTCTTATTCTCCCTGGAGCGAAAGACCTCTTTTTTCATGCGGAAAAGCTGCACCGCGTATGGAAATACGTATTGAGTCCCCGGATCCTATAAATATCCCCGGTGACATTCAGCTGAAAGGCGATAACGTGATGTTAGGATATTATAAAAATCCGGAAGCTACCAAGCAAACGTTTACAGAAGACGGATGGCTGAAAACAGGAGATATGGGCACCGTAGATAAAAACGGCAACCTGTTCATTAAAGGCCGTTCTAAAACCATGATCCTGGGGCCCAGTGGACAGAATATTTACCCGGAAGAGATTGAAAGCTCTATCAATAACATGGCTTACGTTAACGAAAGTTTGGTGATTATGGAAGACGAGAAGCTGGTAGCACTTATTTATCCCGATTTTGAAAAAGCGGCTGCCAATGGATTGCCCGATACGGTTATGGAAACCACCATGGAATCTTTACGTGAACAAATCAATTTAGAATTGCCCAAATACTGCCAGATAGCAAAAATCAGGATAGTTCCGGAAGAATTTGAGAAAACCCCAAAAAGAAGTATCAAACGTTTCCTGTATAATGGATAAACAGACCCAGTTTGACCTCCACTATTTGGAGATGGCCCGTATATGGGCGCAAAATTCATATTGTATAAGAAGAAAAGTAGGAGCCCTGATGGTCAAAGACAGGATGATCATTTCTGATGGGTACAACGGGACTCCGCGAGGTTTCGAAAACGTTTGTGAAGACGAAAACGGAGCAAGCAAACCTTATGTGCTTCACGCAGAAGCAAACGCCATTACTAAAGTAGCCCGCAGTAACAACAGCAGCGAAGGGGCTACTATATACATTACGGCTTCACCTTGTATTGAGTGCGCAAAATTGATTATCCAGTCAGGAATTGTTCGGGTGGTGTACAGCGATGAATACAGGTTGCAAGACGGAATTGAGTTGTTAAAAAAAGCCGGTATTCAGGTAGTTAAATATTGAATTAATTATGGAAGAACAGCGTGGAATCCGGAAAGCCGGAATTGTGGTGTTGGTGGTACTTTGTGCTATTCTTATTTCTGTAGGTTTGAGGCTGAACAGCTATAGAAACAGAAACAAACCGGGGAAAGGATATTTAAGCAGGGAATGGACTAAGTTGGAACTTATTTTAAATCAAATCCAGCATAACTATGTTGACTCTGTAGACGTTGCAGCCTTTATTGAAAAAACGCTTCCGGCCATTATGGAAGAGCTGGATCCACACTCCCTTTATTTACCTCCTGAAGAATTGCGAACGGCAGATGAAGAACTGCAAGGAAATATTGAGGGGATTGGCATAGTCTTTAATGTACCTAACGATACAGCAACGGTCATTAATGTAGTAGTTGGCGGTCCTTCTGAAAAAATGGGCTTACAGGCCGGTGATAAAATCATTCAGGTAGGAGAGCAAACGGTGGCCGGTGTTCAAATGCCTCAAGATTCTATAGTTAGACTTCTTAAGGGGCCTAAGGGGACACAAGTAGAGGTAGGAGTAAAACGATACGGAGAAAAAGACCTTATTCTGTTTACAATAACCCGGGATAAAATTCCGGTTAACAGCGTAGATGTAGCGTATATGGTAACTCCTCAGACAGGTTATATTAAACTGTCCCGTTTCTCTATGACCAGCTATACAGAAATTCTGGGAGCACTTGCCAATCTAATGAAGTCAGGGATGAAACAGTTGATTTTTGATTTGCGTGACAATACAGGCGGTTACTTAGATCAAGCGCTCAAAATTACCGGGGAGTTTTTAGACGAAAATAAATTAGTGGTATATACGGAAGGGGTACATAGAAAAAGGCAAGACTTCTATACCCGTAAGAGAGGTTTTTGCTACAACATGCCATTGGCACTTCTCATTAACGAATCATCGGCCTCGTCTTCTGAAATTATGGCAGGAGCTTTACAGGACAACGACAGGGGAACCATTATTGGCAGGCGGTCTTACGGAAAAGGATTGGTCCAGGAACCCGTTTATTTCTCTGATAATTCCGGGCTTAGGCTTACCGTAGCTCGCTTTTATACTCCTTTGGGCAGGTCCATTCAGAAACCTTATGGGAACAGTTCTCGGGAGTACGCCTTTGATTTGTTGGATAGGTATAGGCACGGAGAGCTATTGCAGGAAGACTCCATACCTAAGAACGACTCGTTACGCTTTGTAACTCCTGCAGGAAAAATACTCTACGGGGGAGGAGGCATAATCCCAGATGTGTTTGTTCCCTTAGATACAACTAAGGTAAATGACTTGTATTTACGTTTGTCAAGGCAGAACCTACCTATCCGCTTTAGTATGGAGTTTGCAGACCGCAACAGAAAAGAATTGTCTGCCATAGATCAATTTGAAGATCTGGAACAGTTTTTTGAAATACATAAACCGGAACCGGAATTTTTGACCTACATTCGCAAGCAAGGCATACAGCCGGTGAAAAAAGAATGGGAAGAGTGCGGTGACATCATCTTAACGCAGATCAAAGCGTATATAGGAAGGAATACATACTTGGAAGACAGAGGGTATTATCCTTACTTGGGCAGGATTGATAACGTGTTGGAAAAAGCTTTACAAATTATGGAAGAGGAATCAGTAGCCAAACTGACGGAGTCTGCTTCTGTTCTCCCTCCAGTTGGGCAAGACCTTGACAAATAATTCAAGATACACTTTCTTTTGAAAAAAATCTTCCATATCTAAGCGGGCCTGTGTTCCTGTTTTTTTGAGGGCTTTGCCCTGATTACCTATAAGGATACCTTTTTGCGAATCGCGCATTACATATATAATGGCCCGTATATTATACCTTTCTTCTGTTTCTTTAAATGCTTCCACTTCTACTTCTGTACAGTAAGGTATTTCCTGAGAGTAGTTACTGAAGATTTTTTCCCGGATAATTTCTGAAGCAAAGAAGCGGAGGCTTCTGTCAGTCAACTGTTCTTTATCAAACCAGGGAGGACTTGCAGGTAGGTTTTCCAGGATATGGAGCAAAAGCGAGTCTAAGTTAAAACCTTCCAATGCACTTACGGGAAAAACTTGTGCACCGGGTAGCAAGGCCTGCCATTGAGACAGTAGGGTCAACACTTCTTCTCGGGAGCTTTTGTCAATTTTGTTCAAAGCTATAAGGACAGGAACCTCTATGCGCTCCAGCTTCTCTATGTATTCCGGGTTTTTGTCTAGTTTTTCTACAACGTCTGTAACGTACAGGATGATGTCTGCATCTGTCATGGCCGTATCTACAAATTGCATCATGTTTTTTTGTAGCAGGTAGTGTGGACGTATGATACCGGGAGTGTCTGAATACACAATCTGGTAATCGGGACCGTTTACAATACCCATAATACGGTGACGAGTGGTTTGTGCTTTAGAGGTAATGATGGAAAGTTTTTCACCAACCAAGGCGTTCATGAGCGTGGATTTACCCACATTAGGGTTTCCTATAATGTTGACAAATCCTGCTTTATGTACGTTTGTTTTCTGGGAGTCTTTCATAGGTTATTGATAGAAACCTGTTTTTAACCTGCTTACTTCTTCCGGAGTTAAGAATCGCCACTGCCCGCGTTCCAAGCCCTTTTTTGTAAGTCCGGCAAAATAAACACGGTCTAGTTTTTTTACCTTATAATCCAACGAATCAAAAAGGCGGTGTACTATCCTGTTTTTTCCCGAGTGAATTTCCACTCCAACTTCTTTTTTATCGTTGTTCAAGTATGAAATCATATCTACCTGCATAAAGCCATCTTCCAGCTCTACTCCTCTTACCAATTTGTCCATATCTTCTTTTTTTAGATTTTTATCCAGCTTCACCTGATAAATCTTTTTCTTGTCGTAAGAAGGATGCGTAAGTTTCTCTGCAAGTTCTCCGTCGTTCGTAAATAAAAGAACGCCCATGGTATTTTTATCCAGCCGGCCTACCGGGTAAACACGTTGTTCACACTGTCCTGCAATAAGGTCCATAACCGTTTTTTCTGCGTGCTTGTCTTTCATGGTAGTTACAAACCCTTTGGGTTTGTTCATGATCAGATAGGCTTTGACTTCCGGTTTTATACGACGGCCGTTTACACGTACGTCATCAGAGGCAGTTACTTTTACCCCAAGACGTGTCTCTGTTTTTCCGTTCACAGATACGAGTCCTGTTTCTATAAAAACATCGGCTTCTCTTCGCGAACAAAGCCCAGAGTTGGCAATAAACCTATTGAGTCTTATTTCTCCTTGAATTTTGGGTTGTTTAGGCTGCGGTGCCGACCTTTTCCTGGGAGCTGTGCCTCGCGAACGTGGCCTGTCGGAGTCGTCTTTATGACGAGGTTTGCCGTATCTGCCTTCGTGGCGAGGCTTACTGTAACCGCCTTCACGGCGTGGTCTGTCTTGGTCTGATTCCTTCCTGTTAGACACCGCAATACGCTTACGCCTTGGGCGTCCTTCGGGTCCCTTTCTGCCGGAATTCTTATTTGTCTGCATTTTTATTGTTTATGAGCAACAAATGTACGTGAAATTTCTTAATATTGCATTATGAAGCGTCCTCCCTTTTTTAGAGTATCTCCTTTACTTCGTGAAAATTTAAATGTTTCTCTGACTGCTGTTAGAACTAATAAACTACGCTCTGTGCTGACCATTTTAATGATTGCAGTAGGCATTATGGCGTTGGTAGGTATCCTTACGGCCATAGATGCCATAAAAGGCTCTGTTACAGATAGTTTTGATCGAATGGGGGCTAGTACCATTACCATCCGTTCCAAATCCCTCAGAGGGCAATCTACAGAGACAAGGAGGAGGGTGCGCAATCAACCTCATATTACATACCGGCAGGCCATGGCATTTATGGATGCCTATCCAGTACCCTCAAAAATAGCCGTATATGCAACGGCGCGCAGTATGCTGGAGGTGAGTTACGGCTCTGAAAAAACGAATCCTGATATCACAGTGATGGGGGTAAATCCCGATTATTTTCCTGTGAATGCATTGGATCTCTTCGCCGGACGTACTTTTTCACAATTTGAAATGGGATCTTCGGGGTTCGTTACCATCATTGGGGATGGTTTGCTCCCTCTTTTTGGAGGAAAAGATCCGATAGGTGAATTTATAAGTGTGGAAGGCAGACGTTATCAGGTAATTGGTGTGCTTCGTTCCCAAGGCGCTTCCTTTGGAGGTGGAGTAGATAAACAAATTTTCATTCCTTTAGGTAATGCGCGTAGTGCGTACGGTGGAGAAAACATGAATTTTCAAATAAAAGTTCAGCCGGTTCCGGGAGAAAATAGCCAAAACGCGTATGAAGAAGCAGAAATCCATTTTAGAACTGTAAGAAGGCTTTCTCCCTCGGATCAGACAGATTTCAGGATTGACCGCAGCGACGATATGTTGGAGCGATCCATGGAAACCATGAGGATTGTTACCATTGCTGCCATTATTATTGGTTTCATCACGTTGCTGGGCGCAGCAGTAGGCTTGATGAATATCATGCTGGTTTCTGTAAATGAACGTACACGGGAAATAGGTACCAGAAAAGCCATGGGAGCTTCCTCTAAAGTGATTAAGCAGCAGTTTTTGTTTGAAGCTATTGTTATTGGACAGTTGGGAGGGATTGGAGGTATTTTGTTGGGTATCTTTGCAGGTAACCTAACCTCCTTAGGAATGAAAACGGCTTTTATAATACCTTGGCTATGGATGTTGCTGGGTGTTACCGTCTGTTTTGTGGTGAGTATTCTATCGGGCTATATACCGGCAGTCCGTGCCAGTAAGTTGGATCCCATTGAAGCTCTGCGTTACGAATAGAGCTCTATTTTAAGGTGAATACATAAGTGATTTTCCCTTCCTGAACTACCGGAGCTGTACCACTTACATTAAAGCGGGCTTGTAAGGCTGCTTTTCTGGCAGCTTCCCAGAGTGTTCTGTTTTGCACGGTCGTACCTTCCATTCCCGGTGTAGCAGAAGTTACGGTTCCGTATGTGTCTACCAGAATCCTCACAACTACCCTCCCCGAAAGATTTTCTGCATATTCCGGCAAAGGCAGCTTTCCAACAACGGTACGCCCTTCCAATTGGGCAGTAGGTTGCCCGGACGGGTCCCCCACCTCTGTATTTCCGGCTGCATGTCCGGCTTGTCGTGTGGGGAAAGTTGTGATCCCTGTCTGCTCTGCCCTAAGTGTATCGGTATCTCGGCTGCGGAACAAAGCTCGTTCGTTGATGGCCGGAGGGTCGGGATCTTGAATCTCTACCTCTCCTTGGTCACCGGGGGTACTTTCAGTAGTACGCTGTTCACCCGGCATTTCTTCCGGCACAACAGCTTGTTGTACGAATTGGGGCTCTTCTTCCGGAACGGGCTGGGGAGACCTGGGAGCCGTACCGTGTTCTGCAAGCAACCTTATAGGCCGGGGTGGGCGTTCTTCTTCCAGTTCAATTTCAATCTGTAACGGATCCGGATTGTTTGACGGAGAAAATCGCATCCCGGAAAACATCAAAACAGTACCCAGCAGCAGATGAAATGCTACAGTAAGCAGAAGACCTGTTTTATTTCCCCGGTTTTCAAACATGACTTTAAAATATCCTTCTTTTATTCAGGCGAAGTAGCCAATACTATTTTGTATTGGTTACGCTTTGCTATATTCATAACTTGGACTACTTGTTCCATAGGAACAGATTTGTCTACGTACAAAGAAACGGTGGGATCGCTGGTGTCATGCAGGATTTCCTGAATGCGAGATTCAATTTCATTAAAAGGAACGGCGTTGTGGTTTCCGTTGATATGGTAAGAAAAAATTCCGGCTTGCTGGTAATGCTTAATGGAAATACTAACTTGTCCCTTGTCAGAAATTTGATTAGTACTCTTGGGAAGTAACAATTTAAGCGCGTTGGGATTGATAAGCGTTGAGGTTACCAGAAAAAATATGAGCAACAGAAACACAATGTCTGTCATAGAGGCCATAGTAAAGGTGGCCTGAATTTTTGTATTTCTTTTTATGGCCATTCTTTTCTACTTTAAAGGCTCTTGCAGCAGGTCCAGAAAATCCAAGGTGTTTTTTTCCATAGAGTTGACAATAGACCCGATACGTGAAGCTAAATAATTATATGCAAAATAGGCAGGGATACCTATCATTAATCCTCCTACCGTTGTGACCATAGCAATGTAAATCCCTTCGGACAGGAGAGTGATATCAATGTTGTTGCCGGCCATAGACATATTATAGAAGGCTTTTATCATACCAATAACCGTTCCCAAAAAACCAACCATGGGAGCTCCTCCGGCAATAGAAGCCAATACGGGAAGCCCTTTTTCAAGACGTGCTACCTCTATGCTTCCTACGTTTTCAATGGCAGATTTAATGTCTGCAAGGGGACGACCTATGTTTTGCAGACCCTTTCCAATGAGTCGTGCTGTAATGGTATTTTTGTTTTCACATAAATGAATGGCAGACTGGACTTTTCCATCGTATATATGCTCTTTGATGTTGTTCATAAAGTTCTCATCTACTTTGGCTGCTTTTCTTAACACAACCAAGCGTTCTCCAAAAATATATACTGCCACAACGGACAAGGCAAGTAAAACAAGCATAAGCCAACCGCCTTTTGCTGCCATAGACAACAGCGAGATAGAGGTAGAGGCATCTGCAATGGCCTCTGTTTGAAGTACAATTTGCAACATATTAGTTTACTGTTTTAAGGTTATCATAAGTAACTTTCCATAAGAATAAGCCTTCAGCAGGTACGGAATGACCTGCAAAGGAACGGTTTTTTTCTTTCATTAACTGCAAAATCCATTCCACGGGTTTTTTCTTTTTGCCAATTTCCAGAAGTGTTCCAACCATACAACGAACCATATCTCTAAGAAAACGATTGGCAGTAACCTGAAAAACAAAGAAAGGCTCCAGGGCAAATTCCGGAACTTCGGTAAACCAGAAAGCTTCTTTTACTGTACATAGGTTGGTAACCGTTTTGGAATGAAGTTTAGAGAAGCTTGTGAAATCGTGTGTTCCCACCAATGCTGCAGCGGCTTGGTTCATAAGCTCCATATTGGGCTGTGGGGTTGAATACGTTCCTGGAGCTGCCGACACGTTATTTAGAAAAGGCTCTTTGTTTTGTCGGACAAAATACCTGTACGTTCTGCCGGTGGCATGAAAACGGGCATGCATATCTTCCGGAACGGGGAAAATGTTGAAAATATAAATGTCACGGGGTAATATGGCATTTAATTTGTAGGTTAATACTTCGCAGTCAAGGGAGTTTCCGGAGTAATTAAAATGTGCTCGGAAATCTTTAGCGTGAACACCCGTGTCTGTACGGCCACATCCGGTTACAACAGTGGCACTGCCCAATATACGACTAAGGGCTTCTTCAATAGAAGCCTGTATACTGGGTGCGTTTTTTTGAATTTGCCAGCCGTGGTAATGTGTGCCGTTAAAGGACAAGTGAATAAAATAACGCATAAAGGATGTATCTTTGACAAATATAATTGAAAAAACCAAAACCGAATTGTAAACCAAATAATATGGAAACCGTAAACATTAAAGAGTTGAATGAAAGGATTCAGCGGGAAAGCGCTTTTGTTGATATCATGACTCTGGAAATGAGTAAAGTAATTGTTGGACAGAAGCAGCTGGTAGAAAGCCTGCTGATAGGCCTTCTGGCAAACGGCCACCTGTTGCTTGAAGGCGTGCCTGGGCTGGCTAAAACCTTAGCTATAAGGACATTGGCTAGTGTTATAGATGCGGATTTCAGCCGCATCCAATTTACACCGGATTTATTACCGGCAGACTTGATAGGAACGCTTATCTACAGCCAGCGTACGGAAGAGTTTCAGGTGAAAAAGGGACCCATATTTGCAAATTTTATTTTGGCAGACGAAATTAACCGTTCTCCGGCAAAAGTACAATCGGCTCTTCTGGAAGCTATGCAAGAAAGACAGGTCACCATTGGAGAACACACTTTCCCTTTACCGGAGCCCTTTTTGGTGCTGGCCACACAGAACCCCATAGAACAAGAAGGAACGTACCCGTTACCGGAAGCTCAGGTGGATCGTTTTATGCTTAAGGTCATTGTAGATTATCCTAAAAAAGAAGAGGAAAAATTGATCATTCGCATGAACAATTCCGGGGAGTTTCCTACAGCAGCTCAGGTTCTAAAACCGGCAGATATACGAAAAGCCCGTGAAGTAGTAAGAGAAGTTTACATGGACGAAAAAATTGAACGGTACATTGTGGACCTTGTATTTGCTACCCGTGAGCCGGAAAATTACCAATTGGCCGAACTCAAACCCATGATTGCATACGGTTCATCGCCACGAGCCAGCATTTCCCTGGCTCTGGCTTCTAAAGCTTATGCTTTTATCCGGCGTCGTGGTTATGTAATACCGGAAGATGTTCGCGCCGTTGCCTATGAGGTATTGCGTCACAGGATTGGGCTTACCTACCAGGCCGAGGCAGAAAATATAGTCTCGGAGGACATCATTACTTCCATCATAAATGCCGTTGAAGTGCCGTAGAGACTATCATGACTAACGATTTACTCAAAAACGTACGAAAAATAGAGATCAAAACCCGGGGACTGTCCCGTCAGATCTTTGCAGGAGAATACCATTCTGCTTATAAAGGAAGAGGGATGGCGTTCAGCGAGGTACGTGAATATCAGTTTGGAGACGATGTGAGGAATATGGATTGGAACGTTACTGCCAGAATGAATACTCCTTATATAAAAATTTTTGAGGAAGAACGAGAGCTGACAGTGGTGTTACTCATAGACGTTAGTGGTTCCCGCTGGTTTGGGACAAGGGAAAAATTGAAAAAAGAGCTGCTGGCAGAAGTAGCGGCTGTACTAAGTTTTTCAGCATCAATAAATAACGATAAAGTAGGTGCTTTATTTTTTAGTGATAGGGTTGAGAAATTCATTCCGCCTAAAAAAGGAAGGTCTCACTTGTTGCGTATTATACGCGAGATGCTGGAATTTGAGCCGGAAAGCAAAGGAACCGATATCTCTGAAGCCCTTCGTTTTCTAACGAATGCCATAAAAAAACGTTGTACAGCATTCCTTCTGTCAGATCTGGTGGACGTAGGCACCGATAACCGTCCGCGTTTTGAGGAAGCATTAAAAATTGCTGTCAACAAACACGATCTGGCGGCTATACAAATCTATGATTTTAGAGAAACAGAGCTTCCCAACGTAGGGTTGGTACGAATGACAGATGCAGAAACAGCCGCAGAACAGTGGGTAGATACTTCTCGGAAAAAAGTGAGAGAAGCCTATGCGCAATGGTACCAAATAGGGCAGGAGCGTATAAAAGAACTTCTTACAAAATATAGAGTAGATCATGTTAAGATTGCAACAGATCAGGATTATGTGCAACCGTTAATCCGACTTTTTAAAAGCAGGGCTTAATTATGGGAAAACGTAAACTTCTACTTATTTTTCTGGGATGCACCATATCTTTTATACTTTGGCCGGCAGCTGTTATTGCACAGCAGCCTGTCCAAAAAGAAGGGGCAGTGGGCCTAGAGTCAGTTTTGGAAAAAGACAGCATCCTTATTGGAGATCAAGTTTGGTGGCAGATGAGTTTGCCAAAAGACAGCTGGAAGGATAAAAAAATTGAAACTGCTACTTTTCCGGATCCTCCTTTTGATGTTACAGAAGGTATAGAGGCTCTTTCACGGTTGAAGTTGGATTCTGTAATACGCAGAAGGCGTGTGGAAAATATTACTGCAAAAATACTCATAACCTCTTTTGATAGTGGCTCTTACCAGTTGCCTCATATGCCTGTTTACCTTACAAAAAAGGACGGTACAACAGATACGTTATGGTTCAAGGGACCGGATTTGTATGTAAATACCATACCCATAGATACTACCTCTTATGAACCTTACGGGATTAAGCCGCAAATGCGCTATCCTGTTACATGGACAGAGCTGCTGACTATGGCAGCCGGATTGTTGGTTTTGACAGGTGTTGTTTTGTTGCTAATCCAGATTGTTAAAAGGCGCAGGGACAATTTACCCATCTTTGGCCTCGGCAAACCTAAAGACCCACCGCACGTTGCGGCTCTTAAAGTACTTAAGGCCATCAAAGAACAGGAACTTTGGAAGAAACAAAAGGCAAAACCATACTATACTCTCCTTACAGATACCTTACGATTGTACCTGAAAGGAAGGTGGGGGATACAGGCTATGGAGCAAACCTCGGCAGAAATGCTTGCTTCTTTACGGTCAGAACAAAGCAAAGATGCCTTGCTTACGGAAGAGGTCTTAGGCAAGCTTTCCTCTATGCTTACAACAGGAGATTTGGCCAAATTTGCAAAATACACTCCTTCCCATGATGAAAATGAAGAGGCGCTATTAAAAGCCATACATTTTGTAGTTCATACTGTAGTGAAGGAAGAGGAAGAAACTAAAGAAGAATAAGTAAACACGTTATGTTTTTTGAATATCCGCGGCTTCTGTTTTTATTATTGTTGCTGATCCCTTTAGCGGCTTGGTATATCTATAAAGAATGGAAAGGAAAGAGTTCCCCTTCGCTTCAGGTTTCCACCCTGCTTCCTTTTAAGACAACTAAGGGATCTTTTAAGAAAGTACTAAACCATGTACCGTTTGCTTTACGGTTGATTGCACTGGCGGCTTTGATCCTGGCTATGGCACGTCCGCGTTCTTCCTCCGATTACGAAACTACTACTACAGAGGGAATTGATATCATGCTGGTCATTGACGTGTCTTCTTCTATGTTGGCCCGTGACTTTCATCCGGACAGAATTGCGGCAGCAAAAGATATAGCCATTCAATTTATTGCAGAACGACCTACAGACAGGATGGGAATTGTGGTCTTTGCGGGAGAATCTTATACACAATGTCCGCTTACCACAGACCGCGTTACGTTAATAAATATGATGAAAGAGGTGCAGACGGGATGGATTGAAGACGGAACAGCTATTGGTAACGGGCTGGCAACAGCCGTTGCTCGTCTTAAAGATTCTGATGCTGTAAGCCGGGTGGCCATCCTACTTACAGACGGAGTAAATAACAGAGGGGAAGTAACTCCGTTAACAGCGGCTGAAATTGCTCGCACGTACGGAGTACGGGTGTATACCATTGGGGTAGGCGCACGTGGAATGGCTCCCTATCCGGTCATGACTCCCTATGGAGTACAAATACAACAAATGCCGGTAGAGATTGATGAAGAATTGTTGGAACAGATTGCAGAGATGACAGGAGGTGAGTATTTTAGGGCAACCGATAATACTAAGCTTATGTCTATTTACAGCCAGATTAACAAAATGGAAAAAAGCAAAACGTTGGTAGATTCTTTTCCCGTTTATAAAGAATTATTTATGTTTTTTGCTTTGACTGCGTTATTGGCTCTAGCTCTGGAATTTTTGATACGCTGGATTGTTTTAAGAAGAATACCTTAATTGTCTATGATACAAATAGCTCAGCCACAATATTTATGGATTATTGCAACCCTTCCGTTACTATTTGTACTGTATGGATTGTATAGGAGTTACGGAAAAAGGATGCTTAAGAAATTTGGAGATCTAAGGTTGTTAAAACCCCTTATGCCTACCGTTTCGCCTCGTAGAGGATGGCTGAAAATTTCTTTGTTTGCTTTAGGTCTGCTCTTTTTTGCTTTGGGCTTGGCAAGGCCACAAACCGGTGCGCGTGTTAAGGAAATGAAACGTACTGGTGTGGAAATTATCATTGCGCTGGATGTATCTAATTCTATGCTGGCCGAGGATTATTCTCCCAACAGGCTGGAGCGGGCTAAATTGGCCGTATCGCGTCTGGTAGATAATCTGGGTCGTGACAGGATTGGGTTGATTATTTTTGCAGGAGAAGCTTTTGTACAGTTACCGGTTACCACAGACTATGTGAGTGCCAAAGTGTTCTTAAATACTATCAACACAGGCTCTGTTCCCAGACAGGGGACAGCCATTGGACAGGCCATAGTTACTGCTATACGAAGCTTTAGTCTGGATGCTCCCCATAGCAGAGCGTTGGTCATTATATCGGATGGAGAAAACCATGAAGACGATCCCGTTGTAGCAGCTAAAGAGGCTGCCGGACAGGGAGTTACGGTACACTGCATTGGCATTGGTTCGGAAACGGGTAAACCTATACCTATGGCAGACGGATTGTTGCTTAAAGATGAAGAGGGAAATACCGTAGTAACCAAACTGGATGAAAAAACACTAATAGACGTAGCTGCTGCAGGAGGAGGTTTGTATGTAAGGGCAGGTAACTCAGACTTTGGTCTTCAAGGAATTATAGACGAAGTCAGGAAAATGGATGAACAAGAGTTTCAATCTGTGATTTTTGAGGATTTTAATGAACAGTATATGTACTTCTTTGGAATAGCTCTGTTTTTCTTTTTGCTGGAAGTGTGGATTGGAGAGCGCAAAGGAAGGCGCTTTAAAAGTTTTGATATCTTTACAAAAACTGTGGTGTGTTTTCTGGTTTTCACAGGATTTTCTATGACAGCTGCTGCTCAGGCAGACAAAAAAGACATCCGTGCCGGAAACAAGGCATTTCGTAAAGATAATTTAGAGAAAGCATTATTGGATTACCAACGAGCAATAACGAAAGACACGACTTCTTTAAAAGCAAGGTACAACATGGCAAATGCGCTTCATCTGACAGGTAACCATCAGCAGGCAGCCACGGTTATGCAAACCGTCCCGGATTCCTTGCAGAAAGTAACACAGAAGGCAGATGCCTGGCATAATTCCGGAAACTTTCACCTGAGCGACCAGGAATATTTACAAAGCATAGAGGCTTACAAAAACTCTTTACGTCAAAGGCCGGAAGATATGGAAACGAAAGCCAACCTGGCATACGCTCAGAAGATGCTACAAAACCAACAGGACCAGGACCAGAGCCAAGATCAGGACCAAGACAAGGACCAAAACCAAGACCAGGATCAAGATCAAGATCAGGATCAAGATCAGGATCAGGACAAGGACCAAGATCAAAATCAAGACCCACCTGCCATTACCCCACAAGCGGCTCAACAAATCCTGGAAGCTATGCAACAGAAAGAAAGAGAGACACAAGAAAAAATTCAAAAAGAAAAAGCAAAGATTGCCGTTCCGGTACGGTCAGGAAAAAATTGGTAAAACACAAAGGTGTTCATGAAAAGAATTGTCATAACCATATTGAGTGTTTTAAGCTTTGTGCAAGCCCACGCACAAGGTCAGTTTACTATTGAGGTACCCGGGGTGGTTGCTACGGGCGAGAGGTTTCGCTTAGTTTTTACAGCCACGGATTTGCCTCATGAGACGTTCCATCCGCCACAAATTCAAAATTTCACTGTTTTAGCCGGGCCTACTACATCCACCATGAATAGGATGGAATATATCAATGGACGCCGAACACAAAGTCGTTCCATTAGTTATACGTATATTCTGGAGGCTAGGGAACCGGGGAAATTTACTATTGATGAAGCTTCTATTGTTTCTGATAACGTAACCTATAAAACACGTCCGGTAACCGTAGAGGTAATACAAAGTGCAGATAAAGCAGTGCGTGAACGGAAAGAAGAGCCTGCAACAGCCACTGCGAGTATAGCCGATGAAGACGTGTTTTTACGCTTGTCGGTGAGCAAAAGTAGAGTTGTAAAAGGAGAACCGCTAACGGCAACACTTAAATTGTATACACGTGTAAACGTGGCGGGAGCTGAAGATGTTCGTTTTCCGGAATTCAACGGATTCTGGAGCCAAGAAGTATATGCACCTCATCAAATAGAATGGCAACGTGAAAATGTAGGAGGAGAAATTTACCAAACGGCTACATTAAGAA
The DNA here is from genome assembly GCA_012510445.1 of Bacteroidales bacterium. Classification (GTDB taxonomy): domain Bacteria; phylum Bacteroidota; class Bacteroidia; order Bacteroidales; family UBA932; genus DMER64. The sequence goes on along the minus strand of JAAZIA010000018.1, from coordinate 18,216 downwards.
GTTATGTGCTATTGCCACAACAAACCGGTAACATCCGCATTGATCCTTCAGAGATTGTCTGTGTTATTCAGGTTCGCAATACCAGAAGAGGTCAATCTTTGCTGGATGAATTTTTTGATACCTACCAGACGGTCAGAAAACGTGTGGTGGCACCACCGGTAACAGTAACCGTAAGAGATTTACCTGTCGGAGCACCGGCCTCATTTAAGGGAGCAGTAGGTAAGTATTCGTTACAAACCATGTTGGGAAAAGACTCTGTAAGTGCTCATGATGCCGTTTCTCTATATGTTACCATTACAGGAGAAGGCAATATCAATTTGTTGGAAACGCCTGTGGTACAATTTCCTCCCGACTTTGAAGTGTATGATGCTAAAATAACCGACAATTTCCGTAGTACAGAAGGTACGTTTTCCGGATCAAAAACATTTGAATATCCGGTCATTCCCAGAAGTCACGGAGCCTTTACCATCAGTCCCGTTGAATTTACGTATTACGACATTGCAGCAAGACAGTATAAAACGCTTCGCAGCAATCCTTTAGTCATAGAAGTGAGCAAGAGTACGGAAATCGGAGTGTATACCGGTATGTATCCTCCTACTGCTCACAGAAGAAGTGTAGAAAGTTTGGGGCAAGATATCAGGTATATTTACACCTCCCGGCCTGTATGGAACAAAAAAGGTTCTTGTTATACGGGGAGTATGTACTATTACCTTGCCTTGTTTGCGATTCTGGTGGGATCCGGTATGGCTTACCTGGGGCTGAACAAAAGGAGGGAACGCAGAAGCGATGCAGTAAGGGTTAGAAACAGCAGGGCGAACAAGGTGGCCAGGGCACGGTTAAAAACAGCCGGAGAATACATGAAACAACAAAGGTTTGAAGGGTATTATGAAGAATTAAACCGGGCGTTGTGGGGATACATAGCCGATAAGCTGGCCTTATCGCAAGCGGATAGTTCCAGAGAACGTATAGAAGAAATACTAAGAGAACGCCAGGTAGATGAGTCGCTGATTGACGACTATACACGCCTTATTGAGTCTTGTGAGTTTGCGCGTTACGCACCGGATCCGGGCCAGTTAGAGAAAGAAAGAATTTTTGAAAGAGCCGTTACGGTGATTAGTAAAATGGAACAAGCTTTAAAATAGAAATTGTTATGAAAAAGTTTCTTCTCATAGCCATTATACTACCGGTTATAACGTTTGCTGCCCCTGCCCAGATTGACAGTTTATGGGAAAGGGCAAACGTGTCTTACTCGAATGAGGAATACCAAGAAGCTTTAGAGTTGTACAAGCAAATAGAAGAGTCCGGTGTAGAATCCGCTGCTTTATATTATAACATGGGCAATGCTTATTTTAAAATGAATTACTTGGCCCGTTCTATCTTGTATTATGAAAAAGCCATACGTTTGGATCCAAAAAACCCCGATATATCCTATAACCTTACGGTAGCTCGTGACCATTGTATTGACAGGATAGAACCGGTTCCGCATTTTTTTGTATCCGAATGGTTACGTAAAAGCCATCAAGCATTGCCTTCAGGAATATGGGCTGCCTTTTCTTCGATCTTATTAGTTATGGCGCTGGTTTTTTTCCTACTGTTTCTTTTTGCACGTGGGGTTAGGTTCAGGAAAATGTCTTTTATTTTATCCATACTAATTTTCCTTTTCTTTGTTACTTCTACTGTATTTGCATGGCAATCAAAAAAAGAAGCAACAAGAGAAGACATTGCCATTGTTGTTTCTGCAGTATGTCCTATAAAATCTGCACCGGGAGTACAAGGTAAGGATTTGTTGGTCTTGCATGAAGGGACCCGTGTTCGTGTGCTGGAGGAAATGGGAGAATGGGTACGTATTGAACTAGAAGACGGCAGGCAGGGATGGGTATTACTTCATGAGATTGTTTTTGTATATTAGTAAGTTGAAAATTTTGATAAATGGATTATAACACACAAAGAAAAAAATTAATTTTACCTGAATACGGGCGTTACATACAAGAAATGGTAGAAGACGCAAAGAAAATTCAGGACAAAGAAGCACGCACAAAACAGGTCAAGGCTATTGTAAACGCCATGAGCGCTTTAAACCCACATATGCGAGAAATGAATGACCATTACCATAAGTTATGGGATCACGTTCATATCATTGCAGATTTCGGGTTGGATGTAGACTCTCCTTTCCCGCTTCCCGAGAAAGAAAGCTTTACGGCCAAACCGCATAAAATAGACGCAGAAAGAGAACCCGTAAAAGTGATGCATTACGGCAGGAATATTCAAAACATGGTTATGGCCATAGCTTCCAAACCTGACGGAGAAGATAGAGAACAGATGACGATGGCACTGGCCTCATACATGCGTAAGCAATACCTCATCTGGAATAAAGACACCGTTGCAGACGAAACCATCTTTAATGACATTCGTAAACTTTCTAACGGAAAATTGACTGTTCCTGAAGGTGCAAAACTTTCCGAGATTCAGGGAGAGTTCAGGCAACCCAATATACCGGGTTCCAGAACACAACGTCAGGGACAGTGGCATAAAGGCAAGAAGAAGAAAAGAACAGCATCCAATAATTGATTCCATGGATAAAAAGCCCAAACGCAGGGAGAACATTCGCATAATTGCAGGCTGGCTTGTATTGGCACTTGGGATTTATTTGCTCATTACGTTTGTATCGTATTTGTTCACCTGGACGGTTGATCAAAGCTTGCTGAGCCGTGATAATATACTTATTTCAGAAATAGACGCAGCTAATAAAGGCGGACTTATTGGAGTACGTTGGTCTCACTTGTTCATAGGAAAACTGTTTGGTATAAGTGCATTTATTATCCCTTTATTCCTGATAGGGTTCTCTATTTTTCTCATGAGGATTCGTCAGGTGAAAATTGTTCCCTTATTCTTTGTTACAGCGTTTGCTTGCATTATCCTCTCCATCACTCTTGGCTATATCTTTAGTTTTACTTCTTTGCAGTATGTGTTTGGATCGGGGGTGGGAGGAACGTACGGTTATCGTGTTAACGAATGGCTTATAAGCATGTTGGGAATAGTAGGTACAGGCTTGCTTTTGTTTTTTGTTTTAACGGCTTTCCCTTTGCCATTTATTGTTCACAGGATCAGAAAGAGAAAACAAAAACAAACGCAAGACTTACAACAAGAAGATGAAAGCCCAACGAAAACAGAGGTACCTGTAAGTAAGGATTTGCCCGTACAGGAAATTGACCTGGAGAGCAGTCCGCGTGTGCCGGCAATAACAGTTGCAGGTACAGGAAAAGCCGAGCCTGCTTTTGAAATAGAACTAACAGAAGAAGAGTCCACGTCTGGGAAGATGTTGTTTTATGATCCTAAGCAAGACTTATCGCGGTATAAAAAACCGTCTTTGGAATTGTTGGAATATTACGAAGACCGTATTACAGAAGTTCCACAGGAAGAGTTGGAGAGGAACAATCAAAAAATTGTAGAATGTCTTAGAACGTTTGACATACAAATAGAAAAGATTGTGGCAACTCCCGGACCCACAGTTACTTTATACAAAATTGTACTTTCTCCGGGGATCAGGATTTCGCAGTTTACACGATTGGAAGACGATATCATGCTTTCTTTGGCAGCCAGGGGTATGCGTGTAATTGCTCCCATTCCGGGAACCAATATGGTAGGCATTGAAGTAGCTAACGATAAACCTTCTCTGGTACCTATGCGAAGCGTCTTAGAAACCAAAAAATATAAAGAGTCAAGAGAAGACCTGCCTATTGTATTGGGGAAAAGCATTTCTAACGAGGTAGTCATGCTAGACTTGGCTCGCTTACCCCATTTACTGGTAGCAGGAGCTACCGGTCAGGGAAAATCTGTGGCGTTGAATGCCATCCTGGCCTCTTTGCTCTACAAGATGCATCCGGCCTATCTAAAACTAGTACTGGTTGATCCTAAACGCGTAGAGTTGAACTTGTACTCAAAACTGGATAAGCACTTTCTTGCACAATTACCTGATGCAGAAAGCCCCATCATTATTGACACAAAAAAGGTGGTTTACACTTTAAATTCCTTATGTCTGGAAATGGATGAACGTTTGGACCTGTATAACAGAGCTGGGGTTCGTAACATAAAGGAGTACAATAAAAAGTTCAAGGAAAGAAAGTTGAATCCCAATAAGGGGCATAGGTTCATGCCTTTTATTGTGGTCATTATTGATGAGTTTGCAGACTTGATTATGACAGCAGGCAGAGACGTAGAAGGGCCTCTTACACGTTTGGCTCAGATGGGGCGCGCTACGGGAATACATTTGGTAATTGCTACTCAAAGACCTACCACCAATATTATTACAGGGACTATCAAAGCTAATTTCCCCGCCAGAATTGCTTTCCGTGTGGCCTCTAAAATTGATTCAAGGACCATCATAGATGTATCTGAAGCCAATCAACTGGTGGGAAGGGGAGATATGCTGATTTCGGCAGGTAGCGACTTGCTGCGTGTACAATGTGCCTTTATTGACACCCCGGAAGTAGAAAGGATGGTGGAATTTATTGCTGCACAGCAGGGGTATCCGGGACCTTTTGAATTACCGGAATACGCAGAATCTGAAAGAAAAGAAACGTTCTCTGCGGGGGAGGACAGACGCGATGAATTGTTTGAAGAAGCAGCCAGACTAGTTGTGCAAAACGGAGAAGGTTCTACCTCTATGTTGCAGAGAAGATTTCGTTTGGGATACAACAGAGCCGGGAGGATTATGGACCAGCTGGAAGAAGCCGGCATTGTAGGACCACCCAGAGGAAGCAGCCCAAGAGAACTGCTAATTTCAAATGTAGATGTTTTAGAAGATCTGTTAAAAACGTTATGAAGCGTGTTTTGTTATTAGAAGGACTGTTGTTTCTGTATGTAGGAATCCTACCGGCACAAGATCAAAGTCCGGCTCGGGTTTTGGATCGTTTCTTAGACCATGTTAAAGAAGCTCCGGCAATGAAAATGGATTTCTTATGGAACCAAACGGTAGAAGGAACCATGGTACTGCAAGGCAACCTATTTGTGGTACATCTGGACGAGTTCCATGTGTATTGTAACGGTAAAGAGAAATGGTATTATAACGAAGGCATAGATCAATGGGAGATGGTGCCTCACGATAAAAACTCTGCAGACATTCTAGATAATCCCGGAGCTTTTTTCTTGCGGTTGCGTGATGACTTCTATCTTTCACCGGTTTCTATACAAAAAGAAGGGCAGGACAATACATCCTTATGGGAGCTTACTTTAGTTCCGCACAGTACGAATTCTGTATTTTCTTACGTGATCATTCAGCTGGAAACAGACGGGCTGCAACCTCGGTTTATACGCTACGGCCTATCTGACGGGGCTGAATATACTATACAGATACTTACTTTTAAAACTCTCTCTGCCTTTCCTTCTGCTTTTTTTACTCCAGATGTTTCTTCAGAAATGCTGTGACTTTTTCAAAAGCATCTTTTCCCGGTTCAGATTTTTTGATCATAAAGCAATGACGTTCTTGGGGATAATCCAACAATTGAGCATCTACTCCGCTTTTTTTAAGCATGCTATAATACAGAACTCCTTCGTCGTGTAAAGAATCCCTTCCGGCCACAATCAGTAATGCCGGCGGTAAGCCTCTCAAATCTTCTTCCGTAGCATACACGGGCGATATGTAAGGATCCCGCCCTTTGTTTTCTCCCACATAACAACTGTCAAAAATAAAAGACATTTTTTTTGGGATACTTCCTTTAGGATGTGGTTTTTCCATAGCAGTAGTGGCTAAATCCAGGGGTGGGCAATTCAAAAACTGACATACAAGACGGAAACCTCCTTCTTTTTGCGCTTTCATACACGTTACCGTAGCCAGGTTGGCTCCTGCGCTGTGCCCTCCAATGGCTACTTTTTCTGTATTTATACCGTATTCCAATGCCTGATCAAACAAATGTTTTACAATGGCATATACCTGGTTAACAGCTGCCGGGAAAGGGTGATCTGGGGCTTTTGGGTAATCTATACTTACTATTCTGCACCCAAAAAGTCGGCTCCATTCTATGTTCATGGCTTCATCCATTTCCGGACTACCCAGAATAAAACCTCCACCATGCAAGTCAATGAGTAACGGGCTTGGGGAAGGATTTTCAAACCCATACCATACGGTTCTTGTTCTTCCAAAGGGAGTTTCTATAAATACCTCTTTTCGTAAAGAAGCATTTCTTCTTTTCATTAAGGCATACATGGGGCCTGACAGGATTTTTTCCAATTTTTGAAACCGTTTGCCTTTTTTCCGGTACTGTTCAGCAGTTAGTATTTTCATAGTATATGCAGATAATTACGTTTTTTTCATATGGATTTTGCGCGAATGCGGATGCAGGTTGTTGGTTCTATTTCCCAAGTTTTTGACAAAACCCAGGGGGTAATCTTCAAAGGTAATCAAAACATAGCCCTTTTCCATTCCTGTAGGACAGGTTATGTTTTCTTTACGTAAAAAAGAGAGGGCTTCTGTACGCGATACTTCCCATCTTGGATAAGCCTCTTGCTTTAAATCAACGGCTAGTGACAAATCGGGGTGAGGAACCCGGTCTTTCCCTTTTTTTTCTCCTATGGCAATACCGGAATGAACTACATGCAAACGAGTTTCCAAGAAGTCTATTTCGTTTTTCAGGAACGCAGGAATGGCTTTTAGCAACGGCCCTTTCATAGTATACAGGTATTCGTCATCCAATGGTAGCGATTCGCCTTTCCATAGTTGTGGGTGATGGTTCTTCTTTGCTCCGGTACCGGCCTTTATCTTTTTATGTTTTGTAGCAGGGGCCGTTTTTTCTAGCAATGCCATAAAGAATCCTTCTCCTTGTATCCGGTGAGGAAGGTATTTCTGAGGATCAAGAACTGAATATGCCCCCAAAGTGTCTCGAATCCAAGCTACTTGGTCTTCATTTTCTCTTGTATTAAAAGTACAGGTGCTGTAGAGCAAAAATCCCCCTTGTCTTAAAGAGGGCCACAAATCTTTGAGAATGCGTCTTTGCCTGGCAACGCAAAGATCCACAAGTGCAGGAGACCATTCGTTTCTAGAAGCAGGGTTTTTACGAAAGAGACCTTCCCCGGAACAAGGTACATCGGCAACAACCACATCAAAAAAACCTTCCAACTTCTGAAAAGCTGCAGGATCGTTTGCGGTTACGGCAACTGCGCCGTACCCCCATCGTGCTATGTTGTTTACTAAGGCCGGAATTCTTGAGCGAATGGTTTCGTTGCATACTAAAAATCCTTTGTGGGGAAGCAGGTCCAGCAGCAGGGTGCTTTTTCCACCCGGTGCAGCACAGGCATCCAGTATACGAGGTTCTTGTATATTAGATAGATACGGTGCTAGCCGGCATACAGACATGCCCGATGCCTCTTGAACGTAATACGCTCCTGCATGAAAACGAGGATCCAATGTAAAGACAGGTCTTTTGTCCAGGTACCTTCCCTGTGGACACCAGGGAACGAGTTTTGAATTGGGAAAGAGTTCTCCTTTGGCTTTTATGGCATGTTGGCGGATGCTCACAGGGGAAGGACTGTCCAGTTGAGCTATCAGACGTGCTGCTTCATCAGCAGGTAGCCATGATTCCAGCATGCTTCTAAAATCTTCCCTCATGGTCTTCCCTGTTTTGGGAATTTATTGATTAAGCCCTTCTGCCAGCTTTGACGAAAACTGATCTACAAACTCTTTTAGTTTCCCGCCCAACAACATTTTCATCATCATGTTCAGACGGGCGTCCAGCTCCAATTGTAACTCACAGCCTTCTTCAAGCGGCTTCAAGTGTACTTTTAGGGTAAAAGAAAAAGGTACGTTCCCGTACTCTTCCATGACAATGAGTGAGGGAGCCTGACGCTCCGCCACTTTAACACCCAATTGCATGCCTTGCGCTTCTGCCATAATGGTATCTTTTGTAATAACCACTTTATCTTTTTGCTCTTCGGGAAGCTTGTCTTTAAGGAGTGAAAAATCAGAAAAAAGTTCAAATAAGGTAAGAGCCGGTTTGTTTATAAAACGGGGCTCTCCGGTAACGTGTGTTCTTGACATACTTATTGTCCCCAGGTATTAGGAGTCAGACGCCATACTTTGAGCGTTTCAATCTGCTCTGGGCTGATGAATTTTTTGGAAGCCGCTTCTTCTATAAGGGTTTCGTAATTGGTAAGTGTATATAGTTCACAATTGCTTTTTTCAAAAGCCCTGCGTGCGATATCAAAATTGTATGAAAAAATAGCACTAACGCCCAATACGTTGGCATATGACATTTTCAGGCAATCAACGGCAGAAAGGGCGGAATGACCGGTAGAGATAAGATCTTCTACTACAACCACGTTTGCTTTGGCGGGAAACGAACCTTCAATCTGTGCTCCCGTTCCGTGTTCTTTTCTGCGGGGGCGTACATACACAAAAGGTTTGTTTAACTTATCTGCAATCAAGGCCCCCATGGCAATGGCTCCGGTAGCTACACCGGCTATCACTTCCACAGAAGGGTAATTGTGTAAAATAGATTGACACATGGCATTCCGTATGAAACCCCTGACTTGGGGAACAGACAAGATTTTCCTGTTATCGCAATAGATGGGCGACTTCCATCCGGATACCCATTCAAAAGGTTTTTCAATATTCAGCTGCACAGCTTCTATTTCTAATAATTTTTGTGCAACCTTTTTTTCAACAGATTCCATAATAATCACATATCTTTGTACAAATGTACAGTATTTTCTTCAATAATAGGCGACTTCAGTTTTGCCAAAACAGCAGTAAGCTCTGTTCTCATCCGGCCACCGTAGTAGAATCTTTAGAAAAATATAGTTCATGGGAAAATTTGCTGGATTGTTTCCAATGCCAAAACAACCTGCAGCATTTGCTTATTCCGGTAGAAGATCCTCATACGTCGTTTACACAAATTTGCAACAAGCTTAACGTGATACAGGCTGCGGGAGGGTTGGTAACTAATTCCGGAGGCGACTTGCTTATGATTTACCGCCACGGGAAATGGGATTTACCCAAAGGAAAACAGGAAAACGGAGAGTCGTTACAAGAAACGGCAGTAAGGGAAGTGACCGAAGAAACAGGTGTACAATCTCTACAGGTAGTAGAGGATAGGTATGAAAAGACGTACCATTGCTACCTATACAAAAACAGCAAAGTTTTGAAAATGACAGCGTGGTTCCGGATGACTGATGGGAGCAATTCCTCTTTAATACCGCAAACAGAAGAAGGTATAGAAAAGGTAGCATGGGTTCCGCGTAAGGAGTTAAAATCCCACCTTCCCTATTGTTATGCTTCTATTAGGCTGTTGATTCAGAAAACGTTAGCCTCCGAAATCGTCAAATAGAATATGATCTTCCGGAACACCCAGGTTGTCTAGCATGTCTATGGTGGCAGAAGTCATCAAAGGTGGCCCGCATAAATAATACTCTGCTTCTTCCGGTTGGGGGTGTGTTTGCAGATATTTTTCCAGGAGTACTTTATGTATAAAACCTGTAGATCCTTCCCAGCCGTCATCCGGATGCGGGTCCGAAAGCGCAATATGAAATGAGAAATTTGGGAAGACAGCTTCTATGTCTCGGAACTCCTGTTCATAAAAGACCTCTTTTCTAGAGCGCGCACCGTACCAAAAAGATACTTTACAACCTGTTTTTAACGTTTTAAACAAATGGAAAATATGGGAGCGCATGGGGGCCATACCTGCCCCTCCTCCAACAAATATTTTTTCTGCTTGGGTATCCTTCAAGAAGAAAGTACCGTAAGGACCCGATACTTTTACCGCATCCCCTGCTTTAAGAGAGAACACATAAGACGAACATACTCCCGGGTTGACTTTCATAAACGTGCCTCGTGAACGGTCCCAGGGCGGAGGAGAAATGCGTACGTTCAATACAATTACGTTGCCCTCTGCCGGGTGGTTGGCCATGGAATAAGCTCGGAATCCATATTCTTTATTTACCATTTTAAGGCTCGTAAAACCAAAGGATTTCCAACCGTCCATAAAGGGAGTATCTATTTGAATGTCCCGGGAAAAATCTACTAATACAGGCGGAACGTCAATTTGTACGTAGCCTCCCGGCCGGAAGTCAAGTGTCTCTCCTTCCGGGAGTTTGATTATCAGCTCTTTAATGAGAGAGGTAAGGTTGTGGTTGCTTACTACCGTGCAGTCCCATTTTTTCACCCCTAACACTTGCGGCGGTAACTCTACTTCCATATCTTCCCTTACTTTTACCTGACAAGCCAAGCGCCATTGGCTTTGCTGTTCCCTGCGAGTGAAAAATCCCGTTTCTGTAGCTAAAATGGATCCTCCGCCTGATAAAATACGGCATTTACACAACCCGCACGTTCCGCCTCCTCCACAGGCAGAGGGAAGGTAAACTCCCTGTTCTGCCAAGGTGGAAAGCAAAGTGTCACCGGGCTCTGTCTGTAAGACTTTGTTGGTGTTTACAGTTATGGTTACGCTTCCCGAAGGAAGAAGCTTATTCTTGGCAAACAGTAGTAAAGCTACCAGAACAAGGGTAACCAAGAGAATGACTGTAACGGATAAAAGTACAAACATATTAAAACCGGATTCCCATAAAACTCATAAAGGCAATGCCCATAAGACCTGTAATAATAAAAGATATGCCTAGTCCCCGCATGGGAGCCGGGATATTAGAATAGCTTAATTTTTCTCTTATGGCAGCAATAGAAACTATGGCCAGTAGCCAGCCGAGTCCCGATCCCAGAGCGTAGGCTATAACTTGAGAAATGTTTTCGTATTCACGTTCTTGCATAAAAAGAGAGGCCCCCAGTATAGCACAGTTTACGGCAATCAAGGGCAAGAATATACCCAAATTGTTGTACAGGGCCGGAGAGTACTTTTCAATGATCATTTCTACCAGTTGTACCATAGCTGCAATCACGGCAATGAACAAAATAAAGCTCAGAAAGCTTAAGTCTGTTTCTGCCCATGCCGGGTGGATTTGCCCCAAGGCTCCCGGAGCCAGTACATACCTGTGTAACAAGTAATTAACAGGCAGTGTGATGACCAGTACAAAAAGTACGGCTACGCCCAGACCGGTAGCTGTTTTTACCGTTTTAGAAACAGCCAGATAGGAACACATGCCCAAGAAATAGGCAAAAATCATGTTTTCTGTAAAGATGCCCTTAACAAATATGTTCACTAGTTGTTCCATACGCTTTTGGCATTTTTAGCATTATAAATCCATACCATTAAGCCTACTACGATAAGCGCCATAGGGGGCAGAATAAAAAATCCGTTGTTTTCATAAAAACCCCCTGCAGCCACATACCACTTTTCAGGAACAACGGAGTAGCCCAGCAGCGTTCCCTCTCCCAACAGTTCGCGGACAACGGCTACTACCACTAACACCATCCCGTATCCTAAACCGTTCGCAATACCATCAATGAAAGAGGGCAGGGGCTTGTTCTTCAGAGCAAAAGCCTCTATGCGCCCCATGATAATGCAGTTGGTAATGATAAGCCCTACAAATACGGAAAGTTGTTTGCTTATTTCCCAAGCATACGCTTTCAGTACCTGGTCCACTAAAATAACTAAGGTGGCTACTACCATCAGTTGTACAATAATACGGATTCGATTGGGGATGGTATGGCGTAAAAGGGACAGGATAAGTTCAGAAAAACCGGTTACTAGAGTGACTGCCAGAGCCATAACAAGAGCCGGTTCCAGCTTTACCGTTACGGCCAAAGCTGAACAAATCCCCAGAGCAAGTACGGGAATGGGACTTGTTTTGAACAGTGGATCAAGGAAGGTGCGTTTTTTCATTTGTTTTCTCCTGTAGTATGGTCTTTAATACCGGCAGATAAACTGCCAAAGTTTCTCTTATCATGTCTTCAATGCCTCTGCTGGTAATGGTACCTCCGGAAATGCCGTCTACTGCGTTGGGGTTTCCTTTGGCCTTTCCACTTTGCTTACGTACAGCAATGGATACAAAAACACTGTCACGGTACAGGGATTTTCCACTGAACGGAGCACTAAAGTCAAGACTGGACACCTCGGCTCCCAACCCGGGCGTCTCGGCCTGATGGTCAAAGTCGGCTCCATAAACAGTTTGTCCGTCTGCATTAAGCGCCATGTATCCCCACAGCGGCCCCCAGAGCCCCTTGCCACGGAGCGGTACAATGTATTTACGGCTGCCGTCATTCAGGGTACAAATGTATAAAGGTAATTGCTGAGGGCCTACAACGGTGTCTTTTATGTATTTTTCATACGTTTTTCCTTCTAAGTGCACAGAACGCAAAATGCTTTGCCGTGTTTCTTCCTTTCTGTTAGCTGTTTGTCTGGGTCTAAGTACTTCAGATACAAAAGCTAGCAACGCGGCCGTTACTGTAACTAAAATAGCGGCGTAGAGAAAAGTATACAAACTCCCGTTTCTTTTTTTCTTATCCATGAGCAGCTATCCTTTTTTTTCTGCGCCTGACGTTGGCAGCAACCACGGCGTGGTCAATTAGGGGAGCGAATGTGTTCATTAATAATACAGCAAGCATCATGCCTTCCGGATAGCCCGGGTTGAAAAGCCTGATAAGTATAGTAAGCAGGCCAATTAGGAACCCAAAAATCCATTTTCCCGTCTCTGTCTGAGGACCGGTAACAGGATCGGTAGCCATAAAAACACAGCCAAAAGTAAACCCGCCCATGACTAAGTGGTAATGTATAGGGATATTCCCTGCCAGTGCCATAAGAGAGGCTCCGGCTACACAGGAAAGCATCACCTTCCAACTGGCCACTCCTGTAAACAACAAGATGGCTGCTCCCAATAAAATACACAGAACAGAAGTCTCTCCTACAGAGCCCGGAACAAAACCCAAGAACATATCTGTCCAAGATGGCAATCCCGGTATGGTCCCTGCCTGTGACAAAGATGCAAAAACTTCTGTGATGTGGCTGAACACTTCTGTCAACCCAACGCTTTCTGCCATCCGTCCCAGCCACGACGTGCTTTCCGCAGCTTGAGTCAATGTATTTGTCACCTGTGCCAGCGGGGTTGTTGCTTCTGCCAGCTGTGCAAGAGGGGTGGCACCGCTCACCCCGTCTACCCAAATCGTATCTCCGGTCATGTACCCCGGGTAGGAAAAAAACAGAAACGCCCTAGCCAATAGGGCGGGATTCCAAATGTTCATACCCGTGCCTCCAAAGATTTCCTTTCCAATAAGGACAGCAAATGCAACGGCTACGGCCAACATCCATAAAGGAATAGTTACCGGGACTATCAGGGGAATAAGCATGCCTGTTACCAGGTATCCTTCGTTTACTTCTTGTCTGCGGATCTGAGCTATGGCAAACTCAATGCCCAGTCCTACCCCGTAGGAAACTATCAGCAAAGGAAGAACCTTCAGAAACCCATACCAGAATACCCGGAAAAAATCAACCTGTGCTGCTTGTGTTCCCATAGCTGTGTAATGCTGCCATCCGGTGTTGTACATACCAAAAAGCAGGCTGGGTATGAGGGCAACGACTACCACAATCATTACCCGCTTAAGGTCGTTGCAGTCTCGTATATGAGAACCTTTTTTTGTCACTCTTCCCGGCACAAGTAAAAAGGACTCAAAAGCCTCGAAGGTTGACTGTAGAAAAGACAAACGTCCTCCTTGAATAAAGACCGGTTTGATTTTTTGGAGTATTTTTTCCGGAAATTTTATGTTTCTGGGGCGTCTCATTGCATCTCCTTTATCATCAGTTCAATTCCTTGTTTCAGAGTATCCTGTATCTCTATTTTTGACGGACAAATAAATTCACAAAGGGCCAAATCTTCCGGAAGCACTTCGTAAATTCCCAGGTTTTCCATCTTTTCTACGTTTTTTGCCAAGGCTGCTTTGACCAAAAGCGAAACGAATATATCCATAGGTACTACCTTTTGGTAATCCCGCGTTATTACAAAAGCTCGCTGTCCTCCGTTGGTATTGGTGTCCAGATTAAATTGTGCTGTTTTTCCAAGGAGCGGAGATAAGAACGTAAGGTACGTACGTGCAGCGCTAAAACGGTGAAACCGCAGAGGTCGTGCCCATCCCAGCAGCTCCCTGTGATATCCTTCGGATAAAAACGTAACTTGTTGATGATGAAACCCTAAAAATCCCTCTTCTCCTACAGAGTCGCCTGTAAGGGGATTCCCGCTTATGGCACGGATTTCTACTCCTTGTTTTCGTGGAAACTGTGTAAATGAAGCTATGGCAGTGCCTGCCTGGCAGGTAACATATCCGGTTTTCTCCAGAGCTGGTCCTGTTACGGCAACCTGCCTTGTGGTATCGTAAGTGCCGTACAGAAAGAGCCTACCTATGACCGTAAGCCCTAGGGGGGTAAGTGTCCATACTACGCGGTCCTTACCTGCCGGACAAACGTGATGAATTTGTACTCCCGGGTTGCCTGCCGGATGGGGACCGGAAAAAATATGTTTTCTTGCTGTCAGACGACGAAATACACTATGGACAGAAGTTTTGTCTGACAACCCCAGATGGACTCGTCCGGGACAAAGGCGTTCCATGACTCGTAACCCCATTTTCAAAGCCTCTTCTTCGTCTGCAAAGGCATAGTCGTAATTCGGAGCCAACGGAGCTGTATCAAAGCAACTTATGTATATATGCAGAGGTTGTTCTGTGGGACGAGCCGGTGTGCCGTACGGCCTACGTGTAATCCACATCCAACATCCGCTGGCAAGCAGCAGCTCCTTTATTTTTTCCTGATCCAAACTTTCCGGACTGACAACGGCAAACGTGACTTTCTCTTCTTTGTTGTCCGGAACTATACGGATGCCTGCAAGCCTTCTTTTCTCTTTGCGCACAATGGAACTTATTGTTCCGCTCACAGGAGAAGTGCACACCATCTGAGGATAGCTCTTATCACAAAAAACTGGACTGCCAGCCAGAACGGCATCTCCTTCACGCACAAGAAGCTTTGGGGTAATGTGATGGAAGTCGGTAGGTTTTATTTCGTAAAGTGTACCGGTTTCATTCAAGTACGAGCACATGGCAGCATAGCCTTTCAACGGAATATTCAGCCCTTTTTTTAACTTGTACGTAGTACGCATAAGCACTTTTTAGCAGTTACAAAGATAAAATTTTCAACGGCTTTTCCCTATATTTGTCGGCATGAAGGAGAATTATTTGGAGGAGTTAAACGAGGCTCAAAGGAAGGCAGTTGAAAATATTACAGGGCCTTCCCTTATTATAGCAGGGGCCGGAAGTGGGAAAACAAAAGTCTTAACTTGCAGGATAGCACATATGTTAGAGCAAGGAATTCCTGCTTCCTCTATTCTGGCACTTACTTTTACTAACAAAGCAGCCAAAGAGATGAAGGAACGGTTGGCCACTTTGGTGGGACCGGACAGGGCACGCTTTCTGTGGATGGGAACGTTTCATTCTGTTTTTGCCCGTATTTTAAGAAGAGAGGCCGAATCGCTGGGTTTCCCCCGCTATTTTACCATATACGATAAAACCGATGCAAAAACGGCTATAAAAAGATGCATAAAAGAGCTGGAGCTGGACGAGAAGATCTACCCGCCGGCCGTAGTACTTTCGCGTATTTCGCGGGCCAAAAACAACTTACTTACAGCAGCTGCATACCAAGCAAATGCTCAGGTAAGGCAGCAGGACGAGCAGACACGCAAACCGCTCATGGCCGATATTTATACTTTGTATGCAAAAAGGTGTAAACTGGCCGGAGCTATGGATTTTGATGACTTGTTGCTCTATACTAACTTGTTACTGCAACAAAACCCGCAGGTATTGGAATATTATCGCAACAAATTCACGTACATTTTGGTAGACGAATACCAAGATACCAATTTGGCTCAGTATTTTATTATTAAAAACCTGGCACAGCAGAACCGAAATATTACAGTAGTGGGAGATGATGCTCAAAGCATATATGCTTTTCGCGGTGCCCGTATAGAAAATATCCTCAACTTTAGCAAAGATTTTCCCGAGGTTAAAGAATTTCGTTTAGAGCAAAATTACCGTTCTACACAAAACGTAGTAGATGCGGCAAACAGCCTCATAAGACATAATACACGCCGTATGCGTAAAGAATGCTTCTCTAAATCAGTTCAGGGAGAAAAGATAGATCTTATACAAGCCTTCACAGACTTGGAAGAAGCTTCTCTTATAATTAGATCCATTCAGGATAAGATGTATAAAAGCAGAGGGGGTTACGGAAGGTTTGCTATCTTGTATCGCACCAATGCTCAATCCCGCGTTTTTGAAGAAGCACTCCGTCGCAGAGATATACCTTATAAAGTGTACGGTGGTTTTTCTTTTTACGAACGAACCGAGGTAAAAGACATGCTTGCCTACATGCGCTTGGTAGTCAACCCGCACGATGAAGAAGCCTTTCGCAGGGTCATTGCCGTACCTCCTCGCGGTATTGGAGCAGTTACGTTACAAAAACTGAGCGCTGCTGCCTCTTTTGCAGAGATGTCCCCGTTTGACTACATTCAAAACGGAGACCTTCAGGCGGCCGGGCTGAGGGGTAACATAGCAGAACGATTGAAAGCCTTTGCCGAGCTTATAGAAACGGTACTCTTTAAGCGGGAAGAAGGCAAGAATGCCTTTGAACTTTCTATGGAAATAGCCACCCTTTCCGGTTACCTGCGTATGCTAAAAGAGGATAAATCCATTGAAGGCATGTCTAAATTGAGCAACGTAGAAGAACTATTCAACAGCTTACAAGCTTTTTGCGATACCAGGGGAGAAGACGCAGAACTGGAAACAGAAGTGTCTGTTCCCGAGCCCGGAGAAGGCGAACCTACGCTGGAGAGGTTCTTAAACAACATCACTTTACTTACGCAGGCAGACGAGCAAGAAACTTCGGATCGGGAAAAAGTGAGCTTGATGACGGCACACTCGGCAAAAGGATTGGAGTTTTCACATGTCTATGTAGCAGGTATGGAAGAAAGGCTCTTCCCCTCGCTTCTTTCTTCCAATATTCTGGAAGAGTTAGAGGAAGAACGCCGCCTGTTTTATGTGGCCATGACCCGCGCCAAAAAAACACTTACCCTTTCCTATGCTCACACTCGCAGGCGGTGGGGGCAAACAGAATCCAACCCGCCCAGCCGCTTCTTGCGCGAAATTGATCCGGCCTTTCTCTCCCGCCCCTTACCCGGCCTGGCAGGACCATTCCAAATGGGCACTTCCGATACTCCCACCAGAATCCCAGTTTCCCGCAGCACCTTTAGCTCGCGTTCCCGTCCGGACTTTGGTTCCGGCTCTGCTTCTTACACCCGCTTTGGTCCAAGTTCGGACTCAGCTTCTTTCCGTCCGGGGCACTCCGGCTCTTCTTCTTCCCGTCCACCGTCCGCGGCAGCACGTCAACACATACCTGCTTCATCCGGAGCATCCCCGGAAGATTTTGTTCCGGCAGACCCTTCTGTTTTGCAACAGGGAATGACCATTGAACACAACCGTTTTGGACGTGGCCGCATAGTATCTATGGAAGGCGAAATGCCCAACACAAAAGCAGTCATTGATTTTGAATTTGGCGGTATAAAAACCTTGCTGCTCAAGTTTGCGAGAATTAAGATTGCCGAGGAAAGCTGATTCGGTACGTTACCGTAGTACTGCCCAGAAGCGCTCCGGAAGGTAGATGTTGGGAAGGTGTGTGGCTTGGGCAAAAAGGGGAGCTATTTGGGAGGGGGTGAAGCCGGCAATACCGCAACCGATTTCGGTGACTAGGAAGGTCAGGTCGGGGTGACGTTGGGCAAAATGGATAAATTTATCCACATAGGGTTTGATGGCCTCGGGGCCGCCGTGCATGGTTGGGATGGCATAAGATTGGCCTTGCAGGCCGATGCCCTGACCCCATACGGCTCCAAACTTATTTACTGCCAGCCGGGCAGCACCACCCCCATGGGCTCCGGAAAGGTTGCTGCCAAAGACGAAGATCTCGTCCGGCCTTAGTTGGTCTATGCGTGGGGAAGATGTGCGGGTGGTTATATCAAAATTGTTCATGATGGTTTAGCTATTACGAAACTACGAAAAAATATTGAATGATGTTCCGGTATTGGAGTTGCCAAAGACGCTGAATATCATTACTGGAACCGGGATGAGCTATCGTCGTCCCGACGGAATAAATGTTATTACTGATAAAACTCCATTAGTGTCCACTTAAATTAATTTTTCGTTCTTTGAAATCATTATAATTAAGCCTGTTACAAGCTTTTTATCTCCGTGTCGATTTGAATTTTTATTTTAGCTAAAATTAAATTCTTTAGCTATGAATACCGGTAAATATG
>JAAZIA010000017.1 GCA_012510445.1 Bacteroidales bacterium | reverse complement strand
GATACCGTACAGTACAGGCAGGGGTAAAATACTAACCAGGCAGATTAAACCATACATGATAATCCAGGCAATCCGCATGAAAATGGTCTTCATAACCAAACAAAGTTACCAAAATTATCTTATTTTTGCGGGATACTAATTAAAATTAACCTAATAACTATGTTCAAAGGACAACCAAAAGGATTGATTTCCGCCGCACTCGCCAATATGGGCGAAAGGTTCGGTTTTTACACAATGATGGCCATCCTGACTTTGTTTATCTCGGCAAAATTTGGCCTGGATGAAACGACGACGGGAATCATCTATTCCATTTTTTATGCCCTTATATACGTACTTGCCTTGGTAGGTGGTATAATAGCAGACAGAACAAAAAATTATAAGGGCACTATTTTAACGGGTATCATTATGATGGCCGTAGGCTATGTCATCATAGGATTCCCCACAGAAACCCCGGTACCTCACATGGGACTTTACTTGGGTATTACCTGTGTAGGGCTTTTTGTTATAGCGTTTGGAAACGGACTGTTTAAAGGAAACTTACAGGCCGTTGTAGGACAAATGTTTGACAACCCGCAATACGAAGCCGTACGCGACAGAGGGTTCCAGATTTTTTACATGTTTATTAACATAGGAGGCTTATTTGCTCCGTTCTTTGCCATTGCCGTGCGTAACTGGTGGGTTCAGTTTAACGGACTCATTTACAACGAACAACTGCCCGAACTCTGTCACGGATTTCTTAAAAACACTTTAGAAGCAGATGCTCTGCAAAACTTTGGAGTATTGGCAGAGCAAGCCAATCAGGGCCCTGTAGCCGATTTGGGAGCGTTTGCAAACCAATACCTGAATGTGTTCAATACGGGCTTTCACTACGCTTTCTTTGTGGCTATTGTAGCTATGGGTATTTCGCTGGTCATTTTCCTAGTGAATAAAAACAAATTACCCGATGTAAGAACAAAAGAAGCAACGGTTGCTCAGGATGCCCCTCAGGTAACAAAAATGGAAGTTGCCGAAATTAAAAGACGCGTACTTGCCCTGTTTGCTGTTTTTGGCATTGTGATTTTCTTCTGGTTCTCATTCCACCAGAACGGCCTTACCCTCACTTTCTTTGCCAAGGACTACACAGACCTGAGCATGTTCGATATTAATCTGGGATTCACAAGAATTATTGGACCAGAAATCTTCCAATCTGCGAATCCTTTCTTTGTGGTAGTGCTTACTCCTATTATAGTAGGTTTGTTTGCCTGGCTCAATAAAAGAGGAAAAGAGCCTTCCACTCCTCGGAAAATCGCTATTGGGATGGGAATTGCCGCAGTAGCATACTTGATTATGGCCATTTTCTCTTTCAATCTCCCCTTGCTAAACGACGTAAAAGCGGCCGGAGGTTTAGATCAGGCATTGAAAGTAGGCCCTGCCCTTTTGATTGTCACATACCTTGTACTAACCATTGCAGAATTGTTTATTAGTCCTCTGGGGCTTTCTTTTGTATCTAAAGTAGCTCCCCCGCATATGCAAGGACTTATGCAAGGCGGATGGCTCACAGCTACTGCCGTAGGAAACCAATTACTGTTCCTTGGAGCCATGATGTATAAGAACATCCCCATTTGGCTCACTTGGTCTGTATTTGTGGGAGTATGTCTTATTTCCATGATTACCATGATGTCTATGGTTAAATGGTTGGAAAAAGTGGCAAAGTAACATCGAAGCTTCGCAGGGGAGCCGGCATTTACGCTGCAGGGGCCATTCTATGCTGGTCAACCGTAGCTACTGCCTTTAAATGGGCCCTGGCCTGTTTTACCCCTGCCACTTTACTGTTTATTGCTACCACTTCTGCGATCGCCACGTTGTTCCTAATACTTTTTGCTACGGAAAAACGTGGCGGTCTTTTTTCTTCTATTCCCCGCAGTGCTTGGTACCGGGCCGCTTTTCTGGGATTTATAAATCCCTTTCTGTATTACCTGATTTTGTTTAAGGCTTATAGTTTGCTGCCTGCTCAGGTGGCGCAGGCACTCAATATGATTTGGCCTCTGCTACTGGTACTTCTTTCCATACCTATTCTGGGACAAAAAATTGGTTGGATGAGTATT
>JAAZIA010000016.1 GCA_012510445.1 Bacteroidales bacterium | reverse complement strand
GAACCATCGGCCTGCTTGGCCAATTTTCCGGTTTCGATTTCGATGGTTCGGCCATCATCCATAGTGATGACCTTCTTAATTATCTTCATGTATTATTTCGTTTGCAAAAATTTCTAAAAAAAGGCTGATCTCCATGTAGAGAGTGCAGCCTTTGTTTGGTGAATGCAAGGAAGCAGATGCTCCACTGCATGTGTCAGCTATTTCCGGAGATTGAGCGCCTTAAGGATGGAACGGTATCGCTCAATGTCGGTTGCCTTCAGGTAATCCAGTTGGCGGCGACGTTTACCTACCAAACGGAGCAATGCACGCTGTGTGCCGTAGTCCTTTTTATTGGACTTCATATGTTTGGTAAGATGGGCGATACGGTATGAAAACAAGGCTATCTGACTTTCAGCAGATCCTGTATCCTTATTAGACGTCCCGTATTGTCCGAAAATCTCTTGCTTTTTTTGGGCATTTAAATAATCAGCCATGTGTGAGCAATTGATTTTAAGTGGTTAATAAAAAACAACATTCCCAAATGGGGCAACAAAGATATGCAAATTTTCCAATAATTACTTTTTTTTACTCTTTATTCTTTAACAAGCATTTTTTCACCCAGGGAGAAACCGGCGTATTGAGGAGCATACAGCGATTGTACCTTGATACTTCCCTGATGGAATGAGCCTTGTTGAGTTACTATAAAATGTTCTTCCAGTTTGTGCTCTCCTGCGGTCAGGTTTTGGAAAAAATATTGGGTAGAGGCTTGTTTTACTTCCCGGAACCAGAAGCAGGTAAGGCTCCCATGGTATCCGGAAGTTTCCGTTACGGGCATTAGGCACGCAGGCCGGGAGGCTTTCAGGTGTACAAAACTGCGGTCTTTATTGTTGTTCAGCAGGTAGCGTGCAAAGATTTGTTCTCCGGGACGGAGGATGTCTTCTTCACCAATAAGAGATTGATCCGTTGTCCTATGCCATGTGCGTGTGATTTCCAGGCCGTTGGCGTACGGGAGGGCTGTCGACAGATCTTCTGTAATATGCTCATAAAGAGTTACGTACAACAAAGTTTCTGTGCGATTTCTTACGGTATAGGTAGTCCCTCGATGTACGACTTCGTATTGGACAGGATTTACTGCAACACTTTCTCCGGAATAAAGCAGGGCATGGATTACGTCCGAGGTCTCTGTGCGTGAAGTCCAAAGATTGTTTTGCTTGTTGTCAAGAAACCAGCGGATAATCCCTTCGTGCAGGATGGAGTCCTCGGCAAAGATCCTAAGCAGCAGGGCATGGGCTTTCATGGATGAGCTCATGGGATCTGTATGGGAGACGGCATTAGGAAAATAGCATCCTGCTTCTTTGTCGCAGACGGCAAACTCCCTTAGAGAAGCCAGCAGCGGTTTGAGCGCCTGCACCTCTCCCCACCTTTGTAAGGTTACGGCCAGGTAGGCTTTTTCCATAACCGATGCTCCTTTCCAGGCCTGCGCAGGATTTTGGGCCAGATGGGCTGCCACTTGTGCAATTTCGGGGCCATAGGCAACGTGCGTAAAGGCAGATCGGACGTAAAAATACAGGTTCACATTACGTCCCAAACGGAGGAGTTCCTCACGGCTTGTATTTTTTATAAACAGGCTGTCTGTATAGTGGATTGCTTTGCTAACAACAGGGAGCAATAGTTCATCATAATGCGAGAGAACCCTCTTT
>JAAZIA010000015.1 GCA_012510445.1 Bacteroidales bacterium | reverse complement strand
TGCAAAAATAGGCATTAATTTTTTATCTGCAAAAAAACCAAGATCTTTTTTAATTTTGTGGTTTTAGCACTCATAAATTTGGCCAATGACTACGTTATTTGAAGTATGTTGCACTACTATTGAAAGTGCTCAATCTGCCATGGATCAAGGCGCCCATCGGGTAGAACTTTGCTCGCAGCTGGAACACGGAGGCCTGACCCCCACCTGGCTCCCTCACCTACACCTGCAAAACCGATCTTTTCTAGACCGCTCGCACGTTCTTATAAGATGCCGTCCGGGCGATTTTGTTTATACACAATCGGAAATAGATGAAATGTGTGAAAGTATCCGGATTTGCCGCCAGGCACGTGCGAAAGGGATAGTCATTGGTGCACTCACCCGCGAAGGCCATCTGGACGTTCCCGCTATCAAGCAAATGATTTACACAGCAACTGCAAGCAGCGATTCTGCAATTGAAAATGGCGATTCTGCAACTGCAAGCAGCGATTCTATAACTGCCGATGGCAATTCGGAAGCTGCCAAGAGTGATCCTGAAATTACCGAAGGTGCTTCTGAATCTGCTGCCGGGGCCAATGCCCGGCTACTGCCACCTCTTACTCTTGTTTTTCATCGGGCGTTTGATGTATGTGCTAACCCGCAGGAACTACTGGAGCAGATTATTGAGCTGGGGTTCCATACTGTACTCACTTCCGGGCAAGGGGTTACGGCAGAAGAAGGAATTCCACTACTGGCACAGCTTGTTAAACAGGCCCAAGGAAAGATTCAAATCATGGCGGGCAGAGGCGTTACGTTGCAGAACGTGGCACGTATTATTCGTGAAACAAAAGTGCCGGCCGTACATATGTCTGAGCGACCGGGATTAGACGAAATTGCTAGTGCCATTGCAAATATAAGATCTTAGTTGTCACAAATTAGCGCTGCAGCATTTGTTGCGCATTGAATGCTACTTCTGCTGTATAAGCGGGTTCGCGTAAATCCCCAAGAAGAGTTCCCGGACTATATCGTGGTGTTTTTGGATTAATTCAGCTTGTTTCTTTAGAAGTCCTTCTGTTTTGCCTCCGGGGAAATCTTCGTCAAAAGGAATGGAGGCTGCCAGTTCTGTTTCCGGAATCAGCGGGATGTTGCCGCTTTCAAGAACTTCTAACCGCTTCATGAATTCGGCTTTTTGCTCTGGGGTATAAACCGAGGCGGAACCCGCAGCGGAACCTGCAGCGAAACCGGTAACGGAACCTGCAGCGGAACCTAACAGAGCTGCACTTGCACCGGCACCGTGCAACAAATCATAAGCTATATGGCTGGTAGGAAAAATTTTGTAGCCCTTGGCAATGGCTTTGTCTATAAGGGTGCAAACGTGGGCCGCAAAAGCATTGAAATCTTCATTGTTCGCTCCTCCGGATTGCGCCTCCTCATAAAATCCTTCCAACTCTTCTTTTGTAATGGGGTCGCCAATGTGTATGTGGACATTGCCTTTCCATTGGGTGATGCCGGTGGCAATGCTCAATAGGTCTTCGCCTTCCTGTTTTACGTAGGCAGCACCAGCAGCAGCACCAGCAGCAGTACCACCAGCAGCACCAACACCAGCAGCAACAACAGCAGCACCAGCACCAGCACCAGCACAAGTACCACCAGCAGCACCAGCAGCAGCGGCAGTACCACCAGTAGCAGGAGCGGCGGTAGCGGCGGCAGCGGCGGCCAGGCGTCCCATCAGGAGTTCGCGGGTCTTTAGGAAGTCGCAGGGCTCGTATTCGTACGAGATGGATACGGGCACAATGTTAAGCTCGGCATAATTAGCCAAAGGGTCTTTGCGGGAGCCGCTCATGGCTAGCATTTTTACGAGGGCTTGGGAGGTTTGGTCCAGGCCGTCTTTGGTGCGGCCGTTGCGTTGGGCAATCCAGCAGGAATGGCCTTCTGCAATGCAAGTGCGTATGAAATCGCTCAGTACTATCGAGTTTTTAAACAATTCCCGTTTGTTTCCTTGGCGTACTACTTTGAACATTTTGTTGGAGCGTGCTAGGTCTCGGGCCAGCTGGTTTATAATCAGGTTATCGCCATAGGTAATCATGCTGGTGGGCAGCCTCGATTCCACGAACACCATTTGCAATAACGACGAGTCCAATATAATGTCCCGGTGGTTAGATACGTACAAGTATCCTTTGCCGGGCTGTATGTGGGGGCTCACGTGGTACGTAAACGTATCCATGGTAGTTTCAATCACCCGGCGGTTAAAATTGTACATCCATTGTAGCTGAAACTCCTCAATGCTATGTAGGGATAACAACCGACGAATGGCTTCTTCCGACGAAATATCCGGAAAAATCAACTGTGCAATGGCCGGAAAATAGGGGTGAGCAGCTATGCGCTGCATGGCTTCGGGGATTTCCTTATCTGTGTAAGGTCTTAGTTTTTTAGGAAATTTTTCAATCAAAATAATGTTTTTTAGGCACCTAAGCTCAATGGATCCGCAACAAATCAATACAAAAGCGTTCTTCGTTTAAGTCGTAATCTTCTTCAAGCGGCTGCTTGGTGCGGGTGAGAAGGCACAACAGAGCAGATACATACCCTCCGTAACATTCTACATAACCGCCTAGCAGCGTGTCCAGGTCGGGATCTGTTTGAAACATACCGTAACTGGTCCTGAAAAAATGCTCGTACACAAATCCGTCTGCAAGAATCAGGCCCATTTCGCCGCCCAGCTTAAAACGACAAGCAATATCGGCACAAATGGCATTGGGAATGGAACGTTTGTAGGCATGAGGATCATCGCTTTCCCCTCGCAGGGCTTGCAGCGTACGGTAATCTGCTCCTAACGTTCCGGAACGCGAATGAATCACTACCCCCATATGGGGTTTGAAAGTATGAGGGTCAGATCCGTTGTGACGCATCAGCAGCTCGGCCGCTATAAAGCCCAGTTTGCTAAACTCGTCCATCCGGTAAAATTCCGAATAATCTACTTCCAAAAGCTCAAATACGGCGTTCAAGTCTTCTTCTACTTTGTTACCTTCCAGGCATTTCTCTAGCGGGAGCTGACGCTCTCCGTCCAGCACAATAGAGTGGTTGGTTATCCTGCAATACGATTGAATAATCATTATTTTTCTCTGCTAAATAAAACGGCGGCATTTACACCGCTAAATCCCGACGAAACGGCAATAAAACTGTTTTTCACAGACGGTTTCACAGACGTAACTACTTGTATTTGTCCTTCTACACCGTGTTCTTTGTACCCTAACGTAGGCAACACTTCTCTCTTTTCCAATGATTTGGCACACAACAGGCTGTCCAACAAACTGGTAGAGCCGGAACTGTGCCCAAAATTGGCCTCAAAACAATTGACCGGCACCTTGCGCAATCCGGCTTTTTCAATGGCTACAGACGTTACGTTATCAAACGCCCGCTGCCCCACTCCATGCATATTTACAAAAGATAAATTACGAAAGCTCTCTTGCGTAAGTACGCTGCGTATGGCTCGCTGCAAGGCTTCTCCCTGTGGATGTCTGGCTTCTCCCTGCGAATGCTTAACTTTTCCCTGCCTACCGGAGTTCCCCTCGGCAGAAGGACTTAACGTTCCGCATGGGTCGGTGGCTATCGCTCCTTTTTTGAATTTGATAGCTACCGGCATTTTCAACTGCTGCCTGTCTTTAAGAAAACGCTCTTCCCTAACAAAAATAGCACAAGCAGCCGATTCTCCGGGATTCGTAGAATCACACGTACTATCAAAAGGCCGCAACATTTGCTCACCAATCAAGCCTAGTTCTTTCATGATATAAAGCGTAAACGGACTAATCAGTTCTACACCAATCACCACTACAAAATCGTACGGACTGCCTTTGCACAGCAAACGGTTGGCCACCATCATGGCCTGCATACCTGCTAAGGTCGAGTTCAAAACCACGTAAGGTTTCCCGTTAAGCTTCAGCTCATCCATCATGCGCTGAGGCACGTTCCACGGGTACAATTTAGGTTTGATCGCCTGCTCTGTCAATTCTCGGAAAGAATCTACATCGCCTTTGGTAGTGCAAAAAACGAGCGCCACTTTGTGGCTTTGAAAAAGCTCTTGACGATAAAGTTCGGGAACCGTATGCGTTACGGCAGATTCAAATACGGCAGACATGGCCTGGCGGTAGCGCGACATCATGTGAGTAGTGGCCCCGCAGAAGGGCGCCGCCAGATTTTCCAAATCTTTAGGACTTATTAATGAAGCCAAAAGATCGTACGGCAAATCCCTAAATCCTGCCTTAAATTGCCTGATTCCGGTCAGGCCCGACCGCACGGCTTGGTAGTTTTCTTCGGTGGTGGCACCTAACGGGGAAATGATTCCATCCCCAATTTTATACATCATAATAGCTGCAAATGTATGAAATTTTCTAAAAATTGGTAAATTTGTGCATAAAGCCACTGTTCATGAGACCTCTCCTGCGTTGTGCCCTCCTTCTTTTTTTCCTCTTCTTTTTAATAAAAGCCGAGGCGTCTGCTCCGCAGCCGCAGCCGCAACGTAAAAAAGTAGGTCTGGTGCTTAGCGGAGGCGGAGCCAAAGGCGTAGCGCACATTGGAGTACTTAAGGTGCTGGAAGAGGCCGGCATACCTATTGACTACATAGCCGGCACCAGCATGGGTGCCATAGTGGGAGGCTTGTACGCCATAGGGTACAGCCCGCAAGCGCTGGACAGCCTGGTGCGGAGCCAAAACTGGGTAGCTCTGTTGGCCGACAGGATCCCTCGCGACAATTTGTTTTTCACAGAAAAAGACGTGAGCGATAAAGCCCTTTTTACCGTACCTTTTGACAGGGAGCGCTTTCATATTTCTACCGGCATTTTAAGCGGTAGTTCCGTTACAGACATGCTCAGCGAACTTACCCGCGATTACCACCATGTGCCGTCTTTTGATAGCCTGCCCCTCCCTTTTGCTTGTATTGCCTACGACTTGATTACAGGAGACGAGATTGTCATGCGCGAAGGCAGCCTACCCATTGCCATCCGTGCCAGCATGTCCATTCCGGGAGCTTTTAATACGGTAGAGCGAGACGGCCGCATACTCATAGACGGTGGCGTTATCAATAATTTTCCTGCCAACGTAGTCCGTCAGATGGGAGCCGATATCATCATTGGCGTTAATGTGGGGATGCAAACAGACCGCCGTACGGGTTTGTCCAAAGACCCCCTGCGCGAAAGGGACCCCAACAGCCTCATGTTCATTCTCAACCACATGATGGAGCGCATTGGAAAAGACAACTTTGACAAAAACATCCTTATTACAGACCTGTACATTAATCCCAATGTTGAACCTTATAATACAGCCAGCTTTACCACTCCGGCCATAGAAGCGCTACTGGAACGAGGCGAGCAAGAAGCACGCAATGCATGGGATAACATATTGGCTTTTAAGGAGCTCATTGGTATTCATCCGGCAGAAGACTTACAAGTGCCCACCAACCGTCCCCGGGGAACAAACGTACCTATAGAAGACAGCATACAATTGGGGTATATTATTTTTGACGGACTAACTTCTTTGAACGAGAAAAATTTACGGCGCATGATTCGCTTTCGCGAATTTTCCACCATTCATGTGATGGCCCTTAGGGAAACCATTAGTCAGCTAAAAGGTACGGGTAGTTTCTCCAATTTGTTCTACACATTACAAGAAGAAGGAGGCCGATACAACTTACGCTTTCACTGTACAGAACGCGCCAGAAGTGCCATAAGCCTGGGGCTGCGTCTTGATTCACGCGATGTGGCCAGCGGTTATATTAACGCCGTCTTTGCGCCCCGGGAATTAAAAGGAGGCATGTTGGAACTGGACAGTCGCATATCTACCAATCCCTACGTACGTTTGGGATTGTTCTACCAAGACGCATGGCTCGGAAAATTTGGGTTGTCGTACACGTACCGATACGGCAACATAAACATGTGTCCGCAAAACGATACCACCAACTATAACGTTCGTTTTCACAAAAGCCGAATAGATTTGGACCTGGCCAACTTCTACTACAGAAACTTAAATATCTACCTGGGAGCACGCTACGAAAATTTCAGCTCCCGCAACTTTCTAAGGCCCAGTATACAAACACAGGAACGCATACGAGTAGAAGAGAATTTGATAAGCTACAGAACGGGCGTGAGGTTTGACAATTACGACAATGCTTATTTCCCCGCAGAGGGAGTACAATTTATGGCAGAATATGCTCTCTATACAGACAACTTGTCACGCTATAAAAACGGCCCTCCGTTCTCTGTCCTTACCGCTTCTCTCTCTACAGCCATTCCCATAAAACCGCGGTTTACCCTCATCCCCTCTCTTTACGGACGGTTTTTATACGGACGAGAGTTTGCTCCCCAACTTAGAAACCTGGTAGGAGGCACCGTAGGCGGTCACTACCTGGACCACCAAATGCCCCTCTATGGGTTTAAGCCCGTAGTTTCTGTAGACGATAAGCTGGTAGCAACAGGCATAAAAGCACGCTACCGCGTACAAAAAAATCATTATGTATGGCTTGTCGCTAACGCCGCGCGCGTGAGCCGCGCCACGTTAGATTTGATAGAATGGGGCACCGGAAAATACTTAGCCGGGGCCGCCTTGGGCTATTCCTACGACAGCCCCATTGGGCCTATAGACGTCATGATTGAATACGGAGTCCATCCCGGCTCCAGATTTGGATTCTTTGTGAACTTGGGCAAGCAGTTTTAGCACTACTGTGATTTTGCTTGCTGTTGCTTGCTGCAGCTGTTGCTTGCTGCAGCTGTTGCTTGCTGCAGCGGCTGCTACTCCTTGCTGTTTGCTGCTTGGTCTGGGCAGCGGTAGACCAGCACTTTGTCTATGCGGGCGATGTCCATATCTACGACCTCCAGCTGCAGCCCTTCCCACTGCAAGGTTTCTCCTGTGACGGGTACGTGTTCCAGTTTGTCCAGGATTAGGCCGCTAAGGGTGTTGTAATCGTATTGGACGGCCAGATCTTCCATATCAAAGTGCTCCAGAAAATCATAGAAATCACATTGACCGTCAATCAGAAACGATCCGTCGGGGCGGGCCACAATGTCGTGGTCTTCCTGATTCTCGGGCAGTTCCCCAATAAGTGCCTCCATAATGTCTGAATGGGTAACCATCCCCTGAATGCTGCCAAATTCGTCCGTTACCAAGGCGTATTTGCTGTATTGATGCCTGATCTGTTCTATGGCCGTATACACGCTTACGTTTTCCGGTAAAAAGAGCGGTTTTTGAATAACAGATTTTAAGTCAAACCCTTTTTTATCTATAGTTCCAAACAAATCTTTCAAGTACACTACGCCCAGCAGTTCGTCCAGGTCTTCGTCTGCCACCGGATAAATGCCGTGCAAGTTTTCTTTAACTATCGCTACGTTTTCTGCTATGGGATCGTTAATATCCAACCACACCAAATCGCTGCGGTGTGTCATGACCGATTCAATGGTTCTGTCTCCCAGGTTGAATACCCGCTCCACCAAATCTTGTTCCACTTCGCGTATCTCGCCTCCTTCCCTTCCCTCTTCAATAAGTGCTATGATTTCGTCTTCCGTAACGCGGGCTTCTTTCAGTTCAGAGAGGCCAAACAGCACCATAATGGCATGCGTGCTTTTAGTAAGCAACCACACGAACGGGTAAGTGATTTTGCGCATAAGCCGCATAAAACCCCACATGCTTTTGGCAATTTTGTCGGCGGCCAGCAGACCCAACCTTTTAGGTACAATTTCTCCAAACACTAGGGTCAAGTAAGTGACTATGGTTACAACCAACACGTTGGCTATCCAATGTGCGTGAGGTTGCAAAGGCGCCCAACGGGCCAGAAAAGCCGATAGGTTTGCCGAGTACGCTCCCGCAGAAAGCATACCTACCAATATGGCAATGAGTGTCATCCCAACTTGCGTGGTGGACAGAAAATGGTCGTCTGCTTCTTGCCTGAATTTGCGAGAACTTACAAAAGCCATCTCTGTCATAGACAAAATCCCGTTGAACAGGATAAGCAAGAAAATAATCAGCGTTTCCATACCATCCTCCAAATAATGTAAGAAAGCACCAATACCCCCAATCCAATCATAACCCACGAAATTTGTGTGGTGTACTTGTGAACGGTTTCCATAAGCAGGTCTTTGGGAATTACACTGTGCAGCGAGTATCCTATTACAGCCAATATTACGTTCCATGCGCCGGCTCCCAAACTGGTGTACAAGATAAAACGTCCCATGGGCATTTTGGCCAATCCGGCAGGAATGGAAATCAGTTGACGCACACCGGGTACAAGACGTCCTACCAGCGTAGAGAGATTACCGTAACGCACAAAATAATTTTCTGCTTTGATCATTTTTGGTTCATCCAGCAAACAAGCTCGCCCCAACCGCGAATTTACAAATTTATATACAATGGGACGACCTATCCATACGGCCAGGCCGTAATTGATGAGTGCCCCGGCTAAAGCCCCTACCGTGGCAGACAATACCACCAAAAACACATTTAGCTCTCCGGCCGCAGCCATGTACGCTGCCGGAGGCACCACAATTTCCGAGGGAAAGGGAATAAACGAACTTTCGATGGTCATCAGAAGTGCCACCGTTCCGTAATTTAAATGTTCCAGTGCCCACTGGATAAACGAAAAAGATTCCATTAGACTTTTGATTTTAGTCCGTGCCCCGTCAATACCACCACCGATAGTCGCACATTCGGGGCCTTGTACTGCTTAAGCGCTGCTACGGCGGCGGCAGAGGTGGGTTCTATGTACAGGCCTTTGGCCGCGGCGGCTTTCAGTGCCTCCATTATGTGGTTGTCCGGTACTACTAGGGTGCGGCCGCCCGTTTCCTGCACCGCCTGCAGGATCTGCTTCAGGCGCGGCGGGCGCCGTATGGCAATGCCCTCGGCAAGTATGGGGTCTTTGGGTAAGTGGGGAGTATCCCTCCCTTCCAAATGGTCTTTCAGCGGGCTGCAATGTTCGCTCTGAATGGCCATCAAGCGCGGGTAGCGGTCTATCAGGCCGGCTCTTTTCATTTCCTGCAACCCCAGCCAAATGCCCAAGAGCTGGGAGCCGCAGCCTACCGGTATAAAAAGGGCCGAGGGGACTTCCCAGCCCAGTTGTTCCATCATTTCATAAATGACCGTCTTTGTTCCGTGCAAGAAGTACGGGTTGCGCGTATGGGCCGCATAATAGCTGCTCTTGGCCGCCTCTTCTGCTGCACGGGCACAATCTTCACGGCTCCCCGGTATTTTGTACAACCGGGCTCCGTACGCACTTGCCTGCATGGTCTTTGCCGAGGAGATCCCTGCCTGCATATAAATATGTGCTTCCAAACCCACCGGCGCAGCATAGGCAGCCATAGAACTAGCCGCGTTTCCCGACGAGTCTTCTACAAAGTGGCGGATGCCCAGTTCCCTGCATTTATTAATAAGCACAAAAGCTCCTCTGTCTTTAAACGATCCGGTGGTGAGCAGAAAATCCATTTTTACAAGCACCTTTTGGCCTAACAACTCTGTTAGGTGCAAAGGAGTAAAGCCTTCATTAAAAGTGAAGGCTTTGTCCGGATGCTCCAGCGGCAATACGCTACAGTAACGCAAGAACCCTTGAGGGCCTGAAAAGTCTTCCGGGCGCGGGGTAAATGTATAGGCCAAGTCCAGATAGCTGCCGCAGGAACATTGCCAGGCGGCCTCTTTCTGAGGGTACAACGTACCGCAAGCCGGACATAATAGATGACCTTTCATGGTATGTAAATAACGCTTTCCTTAAAACTTCAGTTCTTCCCCTTCACTGTGGGCTACAATGGCGGCACCGGTCATGTCACCCCACACGTTTACAGCCGTACGGATCATATCCAGCGGTTGCTGAACTACCAGTACCAGTCCAATACCTTCCAGAGGCAAGCCCACGGCGCGCAGCACTACGGCCAGCATCACCAGTCCGGCCAGAGGAATTCCGGCAGAGCCAACAGCAGCCAACAGGCTGGTAAGGATAACAATAACTTGTTGCCCCAGGCTCAGGTCAATGCCGTACACTTGCGCTATAAAAATAGCCGTTACACATTCAAACAGGGCCGTACCGTTCATATTCACCGTATTACCCAACGGTAGTGAAAATCCGGCAATTTTGCGCGACACGCCTGCTTTTTCTTGAATGTCCTGCAAGGCAATGGGCAGCGAGGCCGCCGAAGAGGCCGTAGTAAAGGCTGTAAGCAGTGCCGTTCCCATCATCTTCATTAATGTGAACGGGTTTTTACGGGTAAGGACCTTGAACAATCCGGGAATGGTAAGCAACCCGTGCAAAATGCAACCGCCGGCAATGATGGCGGCATAAATACCCAGGCTGCCAAACAAAGTGGCCAGAGCCTCTGTATTGCCTGCCTGTTCTCCTACCATGTTGGATACTACCCCAAACAGTCCAATGGGAGCAAACCGTATGACCAGGAACGTCATGCTTATCATGACTTCGTATATGCCGTTAAATACGTCACCCAGCAGTTTGTGTGTTTTTTCGGGAGCTGTGTTTATAAAAAAACCAAACAATATGGCAAAGAAAATCACCGGAAGCATATTCCCGTCTGCCATAGCCTGGAATATGTTGTCGGGTACAATGGCTACAATCTGGTCAATAAATGAATTTTCCGAGGCTGCAATATCTGTAACTGTTTCGTGCAGAGGCAAGGCAACGTTTAATCCCGGCTTGAAAAAATTCACCAGAACCAGACCTAACACGCAGGCCAACAAGGTGGTTACAATATACCAGGCAAACGTTTTCCCGGCAATGCGCCCCAGATCGGCTGCTTTCCCTACACTGCTTACTCCCATAACAAGGGCACTGAAGACTAGTGGAATAACCACCATCTTCAGTCCCCTCAGGAATAAATCTCCTGCCCATTTGGTATAAGCAATGTAGTCGTGGGCAAAAATTCCAAACAGGATTCCCAGCAGAACACCAATGAGGATCTGCCAGTGAAGAGCCAGTTTGAATTTACGCAACGAAGCCAATAATTTCATTCTTCTCTACCATTGCGCCTTGTTTTGCAGAAATCACCACCAGCTTACCTTTGGCCAATGCATGAACAGGCTCCAGTCCGTAATACGCTTGAACGTAGCAAAGGATTTGTCCTTCTTTCACTGCAGTACCTACGGCCGGTTCTTTAGAGTCGCCGGCAGCAGCCATTTCCCAAATGACTTGACCTTTGGCAACTGCCTGAATAGGCCGGGCTTTGGGGTATTGTTCCATCACTTGTTCCACGTTGATTTTTGGCATTTCTACCACAGCACGTTCCACTACTATGGGAGCGTTGGCTTTTTCGCGAGCCGCTTCCAGTTCCTTTTGGAAGCGTTCTTTGGCTATACCGCTCTTGTAATCACGGTACTGGCGATCGTGCATGGCCAATTCAAACAATTCCTCGTCGTCTTGACCAAAGTCCCAATTGTTTTCTTTCATCTCTTTGCGGAACTCGTCCAGTGCATTGGGGAACTGACTTTGCGGGTTGCCTGTAAAGAATTCTCTGTTCTGCTCTTTAGCCAGCGCCAAAATTTCCGGTGCCAGCTCACCCGGCAATTTTCCGGTATATCCCAGGATCATATCCCAAGCGTTTTTGTCTATGGTCTTCCAACGTTCCTCGCCTTTTAACATGTGCATAAGGTTCATGAGCGCAATGTTTTTCACATATTGGCTGAAAGGCGTTACCAACGGTGGATACCCCAGTTTGGGCCATACGTATTCCACTTCTTGGAACAGGCTTGTTACCAGATCGTCCAGCGTTAGTTCCTTTTTACCGGCAGCCCTCATGGTCATGTTCACGGCGTTGTGGAACCCTTTCAGGTCTGCCATCATAGAGCCCATCATACCGCCCGGCAAGCCGCTGCCCACCAGTAACGAGGTCATGACCTTGTTGCCCGGATCTATGAAAAAGCCCAAAAAGTCATCTATGAACGATTGTGTCATAGAACGCGCTTCCATATAGGCTTTCATGTTGATTTCCTTTACCTTAAATCCGGCATCTTTCAACATAGCTTGTACGGTAATCACGTCCGGGTGTACCATTCCCCAGCTCAAAGGTTCCATGGCTACGTCCACCACGTCTACTCCGGCCTTAGCTACTTCCAGCATAGAGGCCATGGAAAAGCCGGGTCCCGAGTGACCGTGGTATTGTACCAGTATATGAGGATATTTCTTTTTGATTTCGTACGTAAGTTTTCCCAACATGGTGGGACGCCCTACCCCGGCCATATCTTTTAGAGCAATTTCGTCTGTTCCAAATTTGACCAGCTGGTCTACCACAGAAAGATAGTACTCTACGGTATGTACCGGTGAATGTGTGATGCTAAGGGAAGCCTGAGAAATCATATCGGCTTCTTTAGCGTATTTTACAGAAAGTTCCAAGTTACGCGCGTCGTTCAATCCGCAGAAAGAGCGGGCAATATCCACGCCTTGCGCTTTTTTGACTTTAAACATAAGTTGACGTACGTCTGCCGGTACGGGAAACATCCTTATTCCGTTCAATCCCCTTTCCAGCATTTGTGTCTGAATGCCTGCAGCACGCAACGGTTTGGTCCATTCTCTAACCGCTATATTGGGGTTCTCGCCAAACAGCAGGTTTACTTGTTCAAAAGCACCTCCGTTGGTTTCTACCCTATCAAAACATCCCATTTCAATAACCAGCGGGGCAAATTGCTTCAACTGATGGACCATAGGGACGTACTTGCCCGATGATTGCCACATATCTCTGTACAGGAGACAAAACTTAATTTCTTTCTTTGACATATTTATACCATTTGTGAATTAAAACTGCGAATTTAAGGTATTTATTGCAGATTTGCTATGATTTCTGTAAAGAGAAGTGTCATTTTATCGGCAGCTGCATCGGCTGCCTTGATTACGTCCATGCCGTCGTTTACAAAATCGTCGGCAAAGTCATAGGCTTCGTTAGTAATAACAGACATGCCAAACACCCTCAAATCGCAATGTCGTGCCACAATTACTTCCGGAACGGTAGACATACCGGTAGCATCTGCACCAATGGTCTGAAAGTAATTGTACTCGGCAGGCGTCTCGTACGTGGGACCGGGATTGCCTAGATATACACCGTACCTTATAGGAATGCCGTGAATGTCTGCCATATCATTGCATATTGTGGCCAGCTCCCTGTCATAAGCGCGTGTCATATCGGTAAAACGCACCCCAAAATCGGGGTTGTTTTTGCCCAACAACGGATTGGGCAGCAGGTTTATATGGTCTGTAATAACCATCAAATCGCCTACTTTGAATTTGGGGTTTATCCCGCCGGCAGCATTCGATACAAACAGTGCTTCTGCTCCTAACAATTTAAATACACGTATGGGAAAAGTCACTTGATCCATGCCATAGCCTTCGTAGTAATGAAAGCGTCCCTGCATGCATATAACTTGTTTGCCTCCCAACGTTCCGCCAATCAGGTTTCCTTTATGTCCCGGAGCCGTAGAAAGCAAAAAATTAGGGATTTCCACATACGGTATGACTACTTTATTTTCTATGCTGTCTGCCAGTTTTCCCAGACCGCTGCCCAGAATGATGGCCACCTGAGGACGTTGGGGAATCCTTTGGAGTATATAATCTGCTGATTCCTGATAAAGAGCTGTTTTCATTTCTTTTTTCTTTTTTTATAATCTACTACTTTGTCTGCCACCTCTTGTACTTTCCTAAAAATTTCTTCTTGACCGGGAATGTACTGATTTTCCATAATGATTTTTCCGTCACAAATAACAGTATCTATACACTCTCCGTTGGCGGCATACACCAGGTTGGCCAAGAAGTAATGGTTGGGTACAAAAGACGGTCTTTCCATATCTACCAACGCTATGTCTGCCAAATACCCCGGCTCCACTTTTCCTGCTTTCAGGCGCAAGGCTTTGGCCCCGTTCAAAGAAGCCACATCCATCAGTTCCTTCAAAGGCGTGGCTCCCGGATCGTTTCTCCACACTTTTTGCAACAGCGCTGCCGCTTTCATGCTGTCGATCATGTCCAGGTTGTTGGAAGAGGCACAGCCGTCCGTTCCCAGGCACACGTTAGCCCCGGCATCGCGCAGTTCGTTGTATTTGAACTTGTAACCCGAGGCCAGCTTTAAGTTGGAATTGGGGTTGTGTACCGTATGTACTCCGTTACTTCCCAATATTTTAATATCGTCACTGCTCAACCAGAGCGAGTGCGCCGCTATCAGGTTGGGGTTCATCAGTCCCAGCTTATTCATATATTCGGTGGGGCTCATGCCGTATTCTCGCTCGGCCTGGTCCATTTCTGCACGCGTTTCTGCCAGGTGTGTATGCACCAGCAGGTCGTTGTCTTTGGCATAGCTGTTGATGTAGCGGAACGACTTTTCTGCCACGGTATAAATCGCATGCGGACTGATGGCAAACGTGGTAAGCGAGCTCCAATGGGCACTTTCCTTATGCGCCAGCTTCAGCTGCTTTTTATTTTCTTCTATGGTTTGGTCGTCAAAATGATCCAGCCACGTAAACGACTGCACAGAACGCAGGCCCATCTCTTCGGCGGCCCGCTTGCAACCGTTCAGATGCCAATACATATCGTTAAAAGTAGTGGTCCCGGTGCGAATCATTTCTACGCACGCCAATTTGGCTCCCCAATACACCATCTCTTCATCCAGTTTGGCTTCGTAAGGCCAAATCCGCTCCCGCAACCATTGGTCCAAAGGAACGTCCTCACCCACCCCTCTAAAAAGGGTCATGGCCGAGTGCGCATGCGCATTCACAAACCCCGGAATAATCGCCTTCCCGGCCCCGTCAATCACCTTGTCTGCCACACGGCCTGCCCGATCTGCCACACGGCTCACAAGCTCTGTCTCTCCGCTCGTCTTACCTTCCCTACCGCTCGTCTTACCTTCCCTACCGTTTGTCTTATCTGTTTCAAAGGTGCCGGCCGGTTCCACGGCTTTTATCTTGTTGCCCTCAATCAGAACGTCTTTCCGTTCTTTATACAGCAATACGTTAGAAATAAGAATTGTTTTCATAAGGGTATATTTTGGCAAAGTTAGTTAATTTTTCTTCGCCAGCTTCCATACCCAATGAAAGAAAACACAAGCAGCACCACATACAGCGCCGTAGTAAACCACAGCCCGCTCCACGCATACAATCCAATGGCCAAAGCATTAGCCACAATCAACAACAGCCACTGTTCCAGCACACTGTGCGCCAGCAACCACGTAGCCGCAATATTAAGTGCCGTTATGGCAGCATCCGTCGCCGGTGCCGGATGGTCTGTAAACCACCGCAAAATAACCCACATCACCGCAAAACTCACCACCAGCACCCCCCCGGCCACCCCCGCCTGCCTCCTCGTCATCCGCACCGCCCGCAACTCCCCATCACTCTTCACTCGCTCACTCTTCACCCGTTCACTCCTCACCCGCTCACCCCTCACCTGCTCACCCCACTTCCTCCACCCATACACACTCATCCCCAAGTAATACACGTACAGCCCCATGGAGGCATACAGCCCTTTTAGGCCAAAAACAACCACGTAGCAGGCAGACATGATAAAGCCCACTATCCACATAGCACGGCGGTGCTTAACCTCCAGCCAGACATACACCAGCCCGGCTACCGCCCCAAATACCTCTAGCAATAATTCACCCATAACTTCTCACCTGTTCACTCGCTCACCTGTTCACTCGCTCACCTGTTCACCCCTCACCCATTCACCACTCCCACCCCAACTTCACCATCGCCTGGAACCCGGCCTGCGGAAAAAATCCTTCCGTTACCTCTACGGTACCCGTATCGCGGAAAGCCGCACGGTAGGCCCAGGCTCCGGCACAGTAATGTTTGTTTAATAAATTGTCTGCAAAAACCGTTACCGTAAACGTTCCGGCACGCCGCGTAGCAAAGGGCTGCGACAAGGTCAAGCCCAGCACTTGGTACGGCTGCAACGTACGTTCCGGTGAACCGGTGTTGTCAAAATATTGTTTTCCTACAAAACGAGCCGTAAAAACAGCTTCCATATTCCTGAACAACCCCGCGCTTGCAACAAACGGTTTGTACCCTACTTGAGCCACCCCGATTACCGATGGTGAATAGACAAGGTCTGTAAGTTCATAATATTCGGTCACTTGTGGGCTTGCAGGATTCCAACTGGCAGAATTATCGTACGTATCCAGGTACAGGGTAAGGTCCTTAATTTTATTCGTACTCAGGCATACGTTTCCTTCCAAGCGCAGCTGCGGGATGGGCTGCCATCCGGCCTCTATTTCCACGCCTCGGCGGTACGATACCGGCACGTTTTCTTTGATCTCGTACCCCGTATCGCTCAGCTTTCCCGTAGGCACCAGCTGGTTTTTATATTCCATGGCGTACAAGTTCACACCCACCAACAGGCGGCTGCCGGTATAGCGGTATCCGCCCTCAAAGTCCAGCATTTTCTCGGGGAACAACTCGGCCGTTCTTCCGGCTTTAATCGATTCTTTAATGTCGCTGCGCGAAGGTTCCCTGCTGCCTGTATAAGCCGAGGCGTACAGCTGATGGTCTTTGGCCGGCACAAACGTTACCCCCGCCTTGGGATTGAAGAAGTGCCATGGCGCCTGATGTGCCATAGAAATACCATCTGTGTCAACACCGTCCATACGCAGGGAAACGAAGCGGTATTGCATATCGGCAAAAAACCTGACCGTTCGATCTCCACTGGCGCTCAGAGGAACGGAATAGCTCCCTTTCAGGAAGGAACTGCCGTCGTGTTTCACTCCCAGGTTGCGGTAATATTCCGGAGCCGAGGCAAAATTGGGGTTGGCCACGTCGTAGGTGCGCAGCCCAAAATGCTGCCCATCGTAAAACGAATAGTTCAGCCCCAAGATAACCTCTCCGGCAGAGCCAAAGGTCCACGTACCCAGAGAGCTGAACGCAGCGTAGAGGTTGTCCATGCTGCGACGTACTATGTAGTCTCCCGATTTTTTTTGTTTATAATTCTCATAATACCCGTCGCCTTTGGTCATATGAAAAGTATTGCTCCAAGAAAAACGGCTGCCTAGGTATTGTGAGTGGTTCAACTGTATGTGATGTTGAATGTAGTTGTCTGTCTCGTTGGGGTAATAACGGAGGTTACCTGCAGCATCTGTATATTCTCCGGCCGGATTGTAGCGACGGTTCACCAACAATTGGGAGCGCGGAATGCCCAGCCACGTAATACCCGTATGTTGTTCTCCATAAATGTAATACAGCTTGAGTGCGTATTTGGGACGGATCCAGGACACGCGCCCAAAGAGCGAATGCATGGTACCGTGACCGCGGTCAATGTATCCGTCTGTACAGTTGTGCGCATACCGTATGTCTACACCCAAACCCTCCGGTAGAACCTGCTTGCCGTCGGTTCCCGTTCCGGCACCAACTGCAAAATTCCAGGTATTAAAGCTGCCGTACGAGGCCTGGATTTGTGCATAAGGAGCAGGATTGACGTAAGAGGTGCGCATGTTTACCGTAGCGCCAAAAGCCCCGCTTCCGTTTACAGAGGTACCTACCCCGCGCTGTACTTGTACGTTCTCTAGGAAACCGCTCAAGGCAGGCAGGTTCACCCAAAAGATTTCTTGCGACTCGGCATCGTTTATGGCAATCCCGTTCAGGTTCACCTGAATGCGCGCTCCTTCAGAGCCGCGGATACGCAGGTAGGTATAACCGCTGCCGGTTCCGTTCTCTCCCACAACTACGGCGCCCGGTGTAAGGGCCAGGGCAAAGGGCAAGTTTTGTGTAGGAGCCGTACGTATAAGGTCTTCTCTGGTGACCCGGCTGTAGGCCACAGGAGAATCCTTGGCTGCCTGTGTGGCAACTATAACAATGGAATCCAGGTTCCGTACTTCTTGTGTGTGCGTGTGGTCTTGCGCTGCTAAAGAGAGTGAGGCCAGCAGCAGGCCAGTGAATACAAATTTTTTCATGTTGTTTTCCTCCGCCGGTATTATCCGGATCAGGTTCTAAGGGTGTGTTCTCAGCCTGCAAAGCAAGCACCCCGGGAACAAGTTATTGTAAAGATATTTTATAAACGCGGGGCCAATATTTCCCCGTAATCCATATGCTTTTTGTTTCTGGGTCGTAGGCAATGCCGTTTAGCACATCGGTAGTGCGGGTACGCAGCGTAATCGGTAATATACCGCTCAAGTCTACCGTTCCGGTTACGTGCCCCGTAGTAGGGTTGATAATGACTATTTCATTGCTCAGGTATATGTTGGCCCAAACGCTGCCGTCAATATACTCCAGTTCGTTCAGATTATCAACAGGTTTCCCATTTTTTGTAACCGGTAACGAGCGCCTGTCCAGCAAGGTGTCCGGATCCAGGAAATAGAGGGTAGATGTTCCGTCGCTCATGATCAGGTCTGTTCCGTTGGTGGTCAATCCCCAACCCTCCCTGTTGTACCGCTGCGTTCCCAACAGATTGAGGGTAGCCGCATCGTACAC
Organism: Bacteroidales bacterium; assembly: GCA_012510445.1. Taxonomy (GTDB): domain Bacteria; phylum Bacteroidota; class Bacteroidia; order Bacteroidales; family UBA932; genus DMER64. The sequence continues at coordinate 26,905 of JAAZIA010000015.1, read as the reverse complement.
AAAACAGGTTTTCTCTGTCCAGGTAAGCTGATAAATAAGCCCGTTGTGAAAACAGGCGCCTTCTCCAAAATATTTTCTATCCAGGGCATGTGTAGTTAAAATCCGTCCCGATTGAACCTCTACCTTGGCCATCATGGAGCTTCCGTATTGACCCGTACTTTCGTAAAAAAAACCTTGGTGAAAGAAAAATCCTTGGGTGTACGATCCTGTGTTATGTGGGAGTACCTCCTCTATCTTATACCGGTATTGCTTTGCAACAGTAGTTTGCTGCCCGGTGGGTTGTGTACCCGTTGCCGGTACCGTAAGGAATACGGCAAAAAATAAAAGAAAGTTAAGAATGGTTCTCTTCATAATGACTTTATTCCTGCAATTTTCGTTCCACGGTAAGCCAACGCAGCCTCTACAAACGAAGTAAAGAGCGGAGCCGGCTTTTCCGGGGTGCTTTTCAGCTCCGGATGAAATTGAACGCCAATAAAAAACGGATGGTCCGGAAGTTCTACTATTTCTACAAATCCCGTTCTGGGATTTTTGGCCGAGATCTTCAATCCTGCTTTTACCAGGGCAGGTATGTATTTGTCATTGAGTTCGTAACGATGACGGTGCCTTTCTCTAACGGTTTGTTTTCCATACACTTTATAAGCTAGCGTACCGCGTGAAATCTTGCTCTGGTAAGCCCCCAGTCGCATGGTATTGTTCATGCCCATCATTTCTTTTTCTTTTTCCATAAGGTCTATTACGGGATGCTCCGTTTCCGGCACAAACTCTGTGGTATCTGCCTCCGGGATGTCTGCAACGTTTCTGGCAAAATCCAGGATGGCCATTTGCATGCCCAGGCATATACCCAGAAAAGGAATTTTTTGTTCCCTGGCATACCGGCTCGCAAGGATTTTACCATCGGCTCCGCGGGAACCAAAACCGGGAGCTACTACTATTCCTTTCATACCGGCCAGCAGTTCTTTTACATTTTCTTCATGTATGCGCTCGCTCTGAATCGGATGTACCCTCACTCGGGTATGGTTGGCAGCTCCGGCATGAATGAAAGCTTCCAAAATGGATTTGTAGGCATCTTGCAGTTCTACGTATTTGCCAACCAGGGCTACATCTATTTGTTTTGAGGGGTTATTGATGCGGTCAATAAAACATTTCCAGGCATCCAGGTTGGGTTCTATGGTGTTGTCCAGTTTCAACAAATTCAATACAATACCGTCCAGGTTCTGGCGCTGCAGGTTGAGCGGTACTTCGTATATACTTTTTTGGTCTATGGCTTCAATAACGGCATAAGGGCGCACATTGCAGAACAAGGCTACCTTTCTGCGCAAGGCCAAAGGCAGCGGTTTTTCTGTACGGCATACAATAATATCTGGGTTTACCCCTTCTTGCTGCAATTGCCTGACCGAGTGTTGCGTGGGTTTAGTTTTTAATTCTTTGGCAGCCGCCAGGTAAGGGACTAAAGTCAGGTGAATGACGGCGCAATCTTCTTCCGGGAGCCTCCATTGCACTTGCCGTACGGCTTCAATAAAGGGGAGTGATTCTATATCGCCAACCGTTCCACCAATTTCTGTAATGACAATATCAAATTTACGCCCTTTGCCCAGCAACAACATGCGGCGCTTAATCTCGTCTGTAATGTGAGGGATCACTTGTACTGTTTTCCCTCTGTACGTTCCTGCACGTTCTTTGTCAATGACCGTTTGATACACTTTTCCCGTAGTTACGTTGCTGGCCTTGCTGGTATAAATCCCTAAAAAACGTTCGTAATGGCCCAGGTCTAAGTCTGTTTCTGCACCGTCTTCTGTAACGTAACACTCGCCGTGTTCGTAAGGGTTAAGCGTACCGGGATCTACATTAATATAAGGATCAAATTTTTGGATGGTTACTTTTAATCCTCTGGCTTGCAACAATTTTGCAAGAGAGGCGGCAATGATTCCTTTTCCCAGAGAAGAGGTTACCCCGCCGGTAACAAAGACGTATTTTGTAGCCATAAGATAGTTTTTTCAAACCGCTAATTTAAGGACTTTTTTTAACTTTGCAGAAGCGGAGGGACGTCCCATCGCTCTTTTCCCTATGGAAAAGGGAGGAAAGTCCGGGCAGGAAAGGGCAAGGGTCCTGTGGAAAGCACAGGTAGCCGTAAGGTTACGGAGCGCTTGACAGAAAATAACCGCCTACAGATCTTAGGACCTGAAGGTAAGGGTGAAAAGGTGGAGTAAGAGCCCACCGTAACGGTCGGCGACGGCCGTTGACGCAGGCACCGGCCCCCTGCAAGGCCAAGTATACCGGCAATATCAGAGCGGCCCGTTCTGTGCCGGGGGGTAGGCCGCTTAGACAAATGATGGGAGTTGGACAGAACCCGGCTTACAGGCCCTCCGCTTTCTTTTATTCAAAACAGTCTCGGTTTAAAAAAGCCGAGGATGATCTTTTTCCAGCTGTCTTAAAATGGTAGTAATAATGGCTTCACGGTACATGCGCGATCGTACTTTCACTTTGTATTTTTCGCAAAAATGATCAATGACTGCCATTTCGCGGTCGTTAAAGCTAATTACGGTTTTGTGGACACGGGGAAGGTTCTTTTCTTTCAAAACGGTTCTTTTTCTATCAAAATGGAGGCTGCATTTTTTTTGCGTTCTTGCAGCAACTCTAAATAATATTCTGTTTCCGGCATACTAAAAGTTTTCGCAGATAGTTCCAGCCATTCTTCTGCTAGGTCAAAATATCCCTGCATCTCACAGGCCAACGCTATGTTAAAAGCGGCACAAGCCACTTCTTTTGCATTGTCACCCTCTACCATTCTCAACCAAATTTGCATAGCTTTATCCCATTCAAAGGCCAGCGCATGGTCATAGGCGCGGTTCCAATCTTTTTTGGAGTAGTGAAAAATAACCCGGTCTTGTGTTTCCCACTGATCACTGAAAGAGCGTGCCGTACGCTGCCCCAGAATGACAGCTGCTTTTTGTATGTCTTCAAAAGCACTCTCGGGAATGCTTACCGCCTTTGCATCATCCGGTACCCAAACTTCCCAAGCCAGTGTATCGCTCAGGCTCAGGTACTCTTGAAAAACAAATTGGTGGGCATCAAATATGCGAACTACGGCATGAAAAGGCACTATTAAGAATTGCTTTTTATAATTACCAAAAGATCCCGCTATGTTTCTGGTATCGAACCCGCCAATAAAAACGCTGTCGACCATGAAAATCATATCCGATTCCGTTTCCATGGCCAGTCGGTAGGCATAGTCGGGTTGGTCTAAGGTACCCAGCACCTGATCTCCGGTATAATGGTTGAACAGAGGAACGGATGCTGACGGCAGGTGGGCTTGCAACGCCAATTCACCGGCAAGAGATTGCGCAAATTTGGCGAGCAAGATGGAATCTGTAATGGATACCGAGTCGTATTGAGGAATAAATACAGCCAGTTCTTTTCCGGGCAAAGTAAGAGGCTTGGCTGCAGGAAGCCTCACGTCCACTTCCAGTATATTGATTACAGGTCCACACGCTCCAAGCAGCATAAGAGACGTTATCAAAATTACAGTACGTATGGCTTTCATAAGATTATGGTATTTGTTTTTATGTGTGCATGGCACCGCAAACGGGAATTACCTGTCCACTTACGTAAGAAGACAGATCCGAGCCCAAGAAGACGCAAACGTTAGCTACTTCCCCGGGGGTACCTCCCCTGCGGAGCGGAATCGTATCTATCCATGCTTTGCGAGCCGCTTCCGGTATTTGGTCTGTCATTTCGCTGACTATGAAACCGGGAGCTATGGCATTGGCACGGATTCCTCTGGGTCCTAACTCTTTAGCCACAGATTTCACCAAGGCTACCATGCCGGCTTTAGAAGTAGCGTAGTTGGCTTGTCCTGCATTTCCGGACAACCCTACCACAGAGCTCATGTTTATGATGCTACCTGCCTTTTGTTTCATCATAAAAGGGGTAACGGCATGTATATAGTTGAAGGCAGATTTCAAGTTTACATTCACAACAAGGTCCCATTGCTGTTCTGTCATGCGCAACATAAGGGTATCGCGCGTGATGCCCGCATTGTTTACTAAGACATCTATGCGTCCAAATTCACGGATGACTTCTTTTACTACTTTATGCGCCTGGTCAAACGAGGCTGCGTTAGAGGCATAGGCCAACGCTTTTACTCCAAAGGCTTCTATTTCTTTTAGGGTTTCTTTTGCTTTTTCGTCTATTTCTAAGTCTGTAAAAGCTACGTCTGCGCCGTGCTCTGCCATAGCCAGAGCCACCGCTTTGCCAATTCCGCGAGCGGCTCCGGTAATCAATACTTTTTTGTTTCTAAGTAATTGCATGTTAACAAATTTTAAAATTCTGCAAATAAATCGTAGGCTGTTGCCCGTGTTATACGCACGTTTAAGAACGTTCCCGGTTCCGTGTTTTTTGCCTGTTCCAAGACTATGTATCCGTCTACTTCCGGTGCTTCTGAACGGGAGCGTCCCAGTGCCACAGGATCCCGACCTTCTGCCGTAATTACGTAATCGACCAAAAGGGTGCATGGGCTCCCTACGCGCGATTGGTTGTATGCAAAAGAAATGCCTTTTTGCAATTCCATAAGCGCTTCATAACGGTCTTGTTTTATCTTTTCCGGAACGCTGTCTTTCAAGAACTGCGCTCCGTACGTGCCCTCTTCTTCTGAGTACGTAAAAGCTCCCAGCTTCTCAAAACGTGTCTGTTCCACAAAGTCAAGCAACTGCCGGAATGCCTGTTCGTCTTCCCCCGGATGGCCTACCATAAGGGTGGTGCGCAGACAAATGTCCGGTACTAATGTACGAAAATCTTCTATTAAACGGAGTGTTTCTGCCCGCGTTGTGTTCCGTCGCATAGCCTCCAATACATTATCTGCTATATGTTGCAACGGTATATCTACGTAGTGACAAATTTTAGGTTCGCCGGCCATCAAACGAAGTACATCGGTGGGAAATCCCTGCGGATAGGTGTACAGCAAACGGATCCACTCTATACCGTTTATCCGGCATAAATCTTCCATCAATCCTGCGAGCTCTCGTTTGCCCGTTAGGTCCATTCCGTAAAAACTGGTGTCTTGCGCTACCAGGTTCAGTTCTTTTACTCCCTGAGCCGCCAGAAAACGGGCCTCGGCAAGCAAAGCTTCTTTAGGGCGCGACAGGTGATTGCCGCGAATCAGGGGGATGGCACAGTAAGCACAGCCGCGGTCGCATCCTTCACTGATTTTCAGGTAGGCGTAATGGGCCGGGGTGGACAATACGCGTTGCGTGTCTAGGTGGGGTACGTACGGCACTCCCATACTAGCACAAAGGGCGGGAATGTGGTTAACGCCGTACAGACCATCGGCCTGCGGGAGTTCTTTTTGCAATGGGGCCCTATAACGTTCAGACAAGCATCCCATAATCAACACCCTGCCCAACCGCCCTTCTTCTTTGGCTTGCAAGGCTTCCAGTATGTATTGAATGGATTCTTCGCGGGCCGGATGAATAAAGCCGCATGTGTTGATAATCAACACGTCTAACGGGTAGTCTTCTTCCAGGGCATCGGGAATTACTTCCCAGCCGCCGTGTTCCAACTGGCGCATAAGGTGTTCGCTGTCTACTCTATTTTTGGAGCATCCCAGCGTATACACCCCCGCTACCCCACGACTGCCTGCCGGTGGTTTGTTCCTCACTACTTTTGTTCTTCAGTGTCGGATGCTGCTTCTTCTGCTTCTGCTGCTGCTACTTCTGCTTCTGCTGCTGCATCAGATGCCTCGGTTTCCGGCTCTTCAAATTCAAGGGCGTCGGCTTCCTGAAGCACGTTGTACCATTCCAGCACTTTTTTCATGTGCGAGGTATAAAAACGCTCTCTATCGTATTCGGAAATTACCGCTTCAAAAAAAGCAGGCATATTGGTGTCTTTGGAGCGCGGATTGGGGGCCGGACCGCCTTTCAGGTGATCTTTCATGCGGGTAAGGATTTCCTGAAGGCTCAGTTCATCTTCCGTTTGTGTATATACAGAAATATCCGAGAGCGCCGTCATACGTGCGCTGGGACCCATCCATTTGCGCTGTTTGTCTGTAAGGGATTCTACAACCACACCACCGTTACTTGATGTCAGGTAAAGGTACAGTCCCGGTTGTCCCCCAATAGACAGGATTTTCGTAAGATCTGTTTTCATTATTGTTTGTTCTCAAGTTTAACATCGTTTGGTGCACCTCCAGCACCCTGGGAAGCAGCGCCTTGCGGTTGTTGGATTCTATCACAAAATCTGCCCCCGCTTCTCTCTGTTTATCGCTCCATTGTTTGTCCATCCTCTCTAGTACAGATTGGCGGTGTACTTCATTGCGCCCGGCAGCCCGGCTTAGCCTGATTTCTTTATCTGCCGAGACGGTCAACACCCGCGTGGTGTGAAACGGAGGGTCCATCTGCAACAGGATGGCACTTTCAAAGATTACGTACGGAGCCCTCAAAGGCTTGGCCCATTGTAAAAAATCCCCCACCACGTAGGGGTGTACCAGGTGGTTCACCCGGCTTAGCAGTTCTGCATTGTTAAAAATCAGATCTGCCATCTTTTGCCTGTCCAGAGTACCGTCTTTAAAGACGTCTGTTCCCAACAGGGCGGAAAGTTCTTTTTTTAATTTTGGGTGTTCTATATACAGTTGTTTTGTACGGTCATCGGAATCGTAATAAGGAATACCCAAAGCTCCAAAAATCTTGGTAACGTAGCTTTTCCCACTGCCTATACCTCCTGTAATACCCAAGATAATCATTGCGTTGCAGAAATTAATAGCGGTTCTGAATGATTCCGTCAACAAACTGCGGTATAAACTGAATGTGGCTGACGACAGCCGGGGCCTGTTGCAGTTCCGGAATGGTTTTGCCGCTATCTTTAGTAACAAACCGGTTGTAATCTACAACCAGTACAAAGTCGTCTTCTTTTATACCCACAGCGTCTTCAAACGGGCAACGAAACTGAACGGTAATCTTGTCGGGCAAAAGGAGCAAATCTACACGAGGAGGCACGTTGGCAGTCATAACGGGTACCTGAAAGCTTAATTCTATGTACCGCTTAACCATCACTTCGTAGTTCACGTCTGTATAAGACAGGCGCGTGTTGGCCGGTACTTCTAAACGCGCAATGCCTTCTACTGTTTTGTCCAGATGCGTAAGGGAGATCCTACGGGTACGAATTTCGTCTATAAGAGCCAAAGTGGATTCTTCTGCATAGACCAGCACACTGTCCGGCTGAATCCTTATGGGTTCAAAAGACATGTGTTGTGCCTTGTAAGACAAGTCCGCAACAAGCGTTATCGGTACTTTTTTGTGGTGCGTAGCTTTGTATTCCAATCGAATGGTATCGGTAAGGATCACTTCCAACTGTAAGTCTGTTCCCAGCGCATCGTTTACCAGGTTGTGTACGTTGTCTGCCAACAGGTAAAACTCTCCGTCTTTTTCCGGATACATGCGTAGCAGGTTTTTGTCTGCAAAAATGCGGATCTGCGGAGTTTTCTTTCTCCACGTATGACGGATAATGTAAGACCCCCTGGCCGTACCTCTTAAAAAGAGTGTGTTGTCTGCCTGGGACGTATTGGTGCGACCGTCCAGGTTGGTTTCTACTTCTAACGGAAAACGAAAATAAGAGGTGTATTCATTGGATAACGTATACACTACCCAAAGAATAAAAGCAATGAGAATACAAAGCAATAAAACCAGTCTGGACCTCCTCTTCATAGGTCAAAGGGTATCAGCTGCCTTGTTGCAGATCAGAAGAATCTTTTACCAATGTAGATTTGTCTACACGTATTTTAACGTTGGTATCTACTTCCAGGAGGACGTAATTGTCTTTTACTTCTGCAATGGTTCCGTAAATGCCGCCGGCCGTAACTACTTTTTCACCTTTTTTAAGGTTATCACGGTAAGCTTGCAGTTCTTTCTGACGTTTTTTCTGAGGGCGGATCATCAAAAAATACATGATCAGAAAAATAGCGCCCATCATAATTAAGAAAGAGTAGTTTCCAAGTTTCCCTTGGCTTTCTGCCTGTAAAATAAAAAATAAAGCTTGCATAATATTGTTCAAATTTAAAAAGTTTTCTGTCTAATTCTCTACCAGACCCCTGCCTTTTTTAACAATGTCACCTTTTTGCAACAAGTGTTTTAAGATTCTATCTAAGATGCCGTTTACAAAAACACGGGAGTTCTCTGTGCTGTAGAGTTTTGATATCTCTACCATTTCGTTCAGGGTCACTTTTACGGGAATGCTGGAAAAGGCCACTGCTTCTGCTACCCCCATGACAATAAGTATATTGTCTGTAGCCGCAATCCGTTCCGGATCCCAGTTTTCTGCAAATTTCTTTATGTACCCTATATATGTATTGTAGTGAATGAGGGATTGATGCAGCAGGCCCAAGGCGTATTCTTTATCGTCGTTGTTGTAAAACAATTCCGGATGCCTGAGCTGACGGGTAGTTTCTTTCAAGTTTTCCAGCTGCGACAAAACAACGTCACATACATACGCCACATCATCTGCCCAATACAGGCTCATATCTTCCAACAGACCGTACAGTTCCGGATCGGCTGCCGGTTGCGAGCTGTAAAAGTCCATAAACAGTTTTACGTCTTCTTCAAAACCGGGTTCTTGTGCTTGAGTCATATAGTCTATAAAGAAAGGTTCTTCTTTCAGCTGTTCATGGATCCTTCGGATGTAGCTTCTGTGTTCCCCCCAGTTAAGGCCTCTCTCCCGGGCATAACCCAGCTCTTTGTCTTTTTGCAAAAAAGCGGTCAAGCGGTTGTTTACAAAGCGCAGGTTGGGGTTGGCTTCTTCTTCTGAAGGATGGTATTTCTGCAATCCTATATCAATCCTTTCTTGAGCAAAGCGAACGAGCGCATCGGGAAGGTTCAGCAGCAAAAAGTACAATTGACGTGTTTTGTCCAGACTTAATAACAGTTCTTTTTCTGCCAGTGACAGGTCAAAATTCTGTGAGTGAACACTACTGAATAAAAGCTTAAAAACTTTGATACGAATGATTCGCCGGTTGAGCATATTGTCTAAATCAAAAAGAATCTCTGCAAATATACAGCATTTAAAGTAAATATATTTTATATTTGCGTAGATATAAACAAATAACAGTTATGTATTCTGAAGATAGCGGCCGTTCCCAAAAAGTGGAACATAGTGGAGATGATGTATTTTCCAAACCCGTACGGGCCGGTAAGAGAACGTATTTCTTTGATGTAAAGACAACAAGGGGAAACGATTATTACCTAACTATTACGGAAAGCAAACGTCGTGTAGATAAAGACGGACGATTTTCTTACGAAAAACATAAGATTTTTCTATACAAAGAAGATTTTGAAAAGTTTAGTGAAGGACTGGAAGAAGTGATTGCTTTTATCAAAGAGCGTATTCCCGTAGTGGAAGCCCGTCCTGCAGATTTTTCAAACATCACTTTTGAAGATTTAGACAAGACCTAAAAAAACGCAGGAGCCTTTTTATCTGCTACTGCGTTTTTTATCTATACGCTTTCGCGTACTTTATTTAGTTGCTGTTTACAGCACCCTTCCCGGGTATTCTTGTAAAGCTCTTTCCAAGCAATCCATGGCATTGGTTATGTCTTCTTTTTTAAGTACGTAAGCAATGCGGACTTCATTGGTACCTTTACCCGGCGTGGCATAGAATCCGGCGGCCGGAGCTACCATTACGGTTTGTCCTTCGTAGCTGAACTCTTCCAGCAACCATTGTGCGAATTTTTCTGAATCGTCAACAGGCAAACGTGCCGTGGTGTAGAAAGCACCTTTGGGCATAGGGGAATAAACGCCTTCCATTTTGTTGAGTCTTTCAATCATCAAATCGCGACGGCTGATGTATTCTTCTTTCACGCTGTCAAAATAGGATTGCGGCGTGTTGAGTGCTCCTTCAGAAGCCATTTGGCCGATAGCCGGTCCGCAAAGGCGAGCCTGTGCAAAACGCATAACGGCACCCATCACCTCTTTGTTATGGGAAGCAATACAGCCCACACGTGCACCGCACATGCTGTAACGTTTAGAGACCGAGTCAATCAAAATGACGTGCTGTTCTGCTCCGGGGATATGCATGCAAGAGAAATGCGGTTCGTCTGTATAGCAGAATTCTCTGTATACCTCGTCACTCATTAAGAACAAGTTGTGCTTCTTGACAATCTCTCCCAATTTCAAAATATCTTCTTTTGTATATAAAGTTCCGGTGGGATTACCGGGGCTGTTGATCAGAATAGCTTTTGTTTTTGGGGTAATGTATTTTTCAACCTCGCTCATGGGGGGCAGCGCAAAACCGTCTTCAATGGTGGTGGTAACGGGGATAAATTTCACTCCCGTCATAAGGGCAAACGTGTTGTAATTGGTGTAAAAAGGTTCAAAGACAATCACCTCGTCTCCGGGGTTACAACATACGTTCAATGCCATGTGTAACGCTTCCGATCCGCCTATGGTTACTATGATCTGTTCGTAGGACAGTTTAATATTTACACTTTCGTAATATTTTGCCAATCCTCTGCGGTACGACTCAATACCTCCCGAATGAGGGTACGAAATCAATTTCAGATCAAAATTACGGATAGGTTCCAGTGCTTCTTTTGGAGATTCCACATCGGGCTGGCCAATGTTCAGATGATACACTTTGATTCCACGCTTTTTTGCCGCCTCGGCATAAGGAACCAGCTTTCTGATGGGAGAAGCCGGCATTTTCTTTGACAGTTCAGATATACCTAACATAGTAACTAGTTATTTATTAAAATTTAATCAACAAAGATACGGTTTTCTTTTATTTTTCCTACATCTTTTATTTTCCTACTTTTGTCTGACTAAACTAAAACAATATGGCTCATTTTCCCGTAGAAAAACACGCAGACTCTGTGGTGGCCGTAGAACAGGCCTTGCATCAATGGATGGAACAGCATGAACCGGAATTTGAAAATTCAGTACAGCTGGTGTACCGCCTGGAAATAGAATTTTACCTGACAGACCGCTTCATGTACCAATCCCGCCCGGATCTGTTGTTGTGCGGGCGGACACTGCAAGGACTTTCACCCAGCAAACACCTCTATCCCCATACCCCGGGCTACCCTCTGATTCCATACAGTGCAGAGGCCTTCATAGCAGAAGTACAGGAAACAGCAGAAGAAGAAGGCATGATTATAACGTTCTCGGGAGGCAAAGGAGTTCCCACACAGCTTGCGGTGATATTAGATGTGGATAACGCTGCAAACGCACCAAAAGAAAGGCAGAATCTACTGAAAATTCTGTTGAGTCCGGAGGATGACCAAGGCATTAAAGTGCTCCTCCACCCCCGGCCTTTTGCAGGGTTCCCCGCCTCGGCACAGTACTGTCACTGGAGCCTGATGGCAGACGGTGCTCCGCTTACCACACCTATTCGCTTCCCTTTGGAATGTACCGGCACGCTCTTGCACTTTAACAGGTTGGCAGCTGAGTTTATACAAGAACACACGGGCACGTTCAACCAAATGATAGTATCTTTGGCAGAAACGGCAGCTACTTTGCATTGCGCAGCAAGCAAAGACGTACCTGCCGAGGTGCAAACCTACCGGGAACAAGAGAATGTCATGCAACTGGAGCGGGAAGTGCATGTACTTAGCCAGATGACCATCAACCATTTTGTGCCTGCAGCCGTACGCCACCAGAACCTGTTGCTGAAAAACATACAAGGCCTGAAAGAAGCGTTCCCCGAAGAAACGTTTAAAGAGCTGGCCTCTACACAGTTCAAAGCCGTAGAAATTACGGCACGGTACGTGAACGAATTGCGTAACCTGGTCCACCAACTGCTGGATGCGTGGAACGGTCCTAAGACAACAAAAGAAGAGATACCTGCCCTCATGGAAGAGATCCGTAAACGGGCAGACCACCTGGAAATGATTGTGGATCACAGCTTGTGGCAATTGCCTAAATACAAAGATTTATTTTATCTGAGATAATGAACCGTCTGGAAGCAGAAACATACAGCCGCCGTGGAGTTTCCACGTCTAAAAGCGAAGTGCATGCCGCCTTGGAAGGTACCTCAAAAGGGTTGTTTCCGCAGGCTTTTTGCAAGATCATCCCCGATATCCTTACCCATGATCCGGAATACTGCCTGGTCATGCATGCAGACGGTGCGGGAACTAAATCTTCTCTTGCCTATTGTTATTGGAGGGAAACGGGTGATTTGAGCGTATGGGAAGGGATTGCACAAGATGCCATAGTTATGAACCTGGACGATTTGTTGTGCGTAGGTATTACGGACAACATCCTACTCAGTTCCACCATTGGACGAAACAAACGCCTAGTACCGGCAGAAGTGATTGCCCGGCTCATTGGAGGCAGCAGGCGGTTTTGTGAAAAAATGCAGGACCTGGGCATTCACCTGGAGCTGACAGGAGGAGAAACGGCTGATGTAGGCGATCTGGTGCGTACGGTCATTGTGGACAGTACGGTATGTGCGCGCATAAGACGGGATCGGGTCATTGACAACGCCCTCATTCAACCGGGTGACGTCATTGTGGGATTGGCCTCTTACGGTCAAACTACGTACGAAGACACCTACAACAGCGGCATAGGAAGCAACGGCTTAACGAGTGCCCGTCACGACGTGTTTACTAAGGTACTGGCCCGTACTTTTCCGGAAAGTTACGATCCCGGAACCCCCGATGACGTGGTATATACCGGAACCAGAAAGCTGATAGACATACACCCTTCCTCGGGCCTTACGTATGGAAAATTAGTGCTCTCGCCCACCCGTACCTACGCCCCAATCATAAAGGCTGTTTTCAAGGCTTGTAGAGACGATATCCACGGGATGGTTCATTGTACCGGTGGAGGCCAGACAAAAATCCTTCACTTTGTAAATGACCTGCACATCATCAAAGATAATTTATTTTCCGTACCCCCATTGTTTTCCGAAATCCAAGAAATAAGCGGTACTCCTTGGAAAGAAATGTACACCGTCTTTAATATGGGACACCGTATGGAGCTGTACGTACCACCGCACGCCTCGGCCCGGATTATTGATATAGCTCGAGGCTTTGGGCTGGATGCTCAAGTCATTGGGCGTGTGGAAGCCGCCTCCCCTGCCCGCGTGACGCTGTCCGGCCCCAACGGCACATTTACCTATGTGAAATCTTAAACGTAAGACACAATAAGCACCCTATGTTTGTATCAAAAATTGAAAAAAACGAAATGGACCAACTTCCTTTTATTTCTTTTAAGGGAGAAATCCACCGAATATCTACAAAACAACAAACCCTAAAAGCAGCTGCTTGGCTTTCTCAGCAATCCGTTCTGGGATTTGATACAGAAACCAAGCCTCGTTTTTCTGCCGGAAAAATGTTCAAGCCGGCGCTGCTCCAGCTAAGCACAAAAGATCGTTCCTACCTTTTTCATTTGAAAAAAACAGGATTTCCTTCGGTATTGAGGGAAATCTTGTCGCGCAAAGACCTTGTAAAAGTAGGAGCTGCCATAAGAGACGACATTGTTGGGCTACAGCGATACGATTCTTTCAATCCGGCAGGTTTTGTAGACTTGCAAGACATAGCAGAAGATTATGGAATTGCAGAAAAGAGCTTAAAGAAGTTGACTGCCATTGTATTGGGTAAAAGAATAAGTAAATCGCAACAGATCAGCAACTGGGAAGCCTATCCCCTAAGCACGGCCCAAGCCATGTATGCAGCTACAGACGCATACGTTTGCCACCAAATATACCATGTGCTCATGGAACATGGCGAAGAAAAAAAATCTCCCCGCCAAAGAATGTACGAAGAGGTGCTGGAAGAGGCCACACGACTTATGAAAGACGAGACGGACCTTATTGCCGCGATGGCCAACGTAAGTGCCTTGTTAAAAGAAAAATTTAATTTTTGGTGGGTCGGCTTTTACCGCGTTCAAGGCAAGCCCAAAGAGCTGGTACTGGGTCCGTTCCAAGGTCCTCCTGCCTGTACCCACATTCCGTACAAACGGGGTGTATGCGGTACCGCTTGGGAAAAACAAATGACACTAATTGTTCCTAACGTAGAAGAATTCCCGGGACACATTGCATGCAGCCTCTATTCGCGATCAGAAATTGTGGTACCTGTTTTTGATGCCCAGCAAAAAGTACGCGCCGTGCTGGATATCGATTCCGATAGGCTAAACACGTTTGATACCTTAGATAAAAAATACCTGGAAAAAATTTGCAGGCTGTTTAAAAATCTTTACTAATTCAAAAGATTTGCTAACTTTGCAGTCCTTTAAAGAAAAGGTACCCTGGCCGAGTGGTTAGGCATCGGTCTGCAAAACCGAGTACAGCGGTTCGAATCCGCTGGGTACCTCAAAAAACTCCTTTAGCATTTTCTGCTGCTGATAACTTCTGCTCAACCACTTCTGCTTTCTGCTCAACCACTTCTGCTTTCTGCTCAACCACTTCTGCTTTCTGCTCAGCCACCCCTTTTACTGGCATATAACACGGCATCTATGGCCATGGGCTTGTGCACCCGAAAGTAAAACCGGTAATCCGGAACCAGCTCCCTAAGGTAATCTGTCAATACCAACAAATCATCATTTTTATGGTAGGCCGCTAGTGCCAACAGTGGCTCATCTCTTTGAATAGTCTTTTGTGCTCCCTGCAATACTTTCAGCTCGTTCCCTTCCACATCCATCACAAGGGCCGAGATTCTTTCTCCGTCCAGCAGGTTGTCAAGCGTATCGGCCTGGAAAAGCTGCGCAGTGGCAGTGGCACCGCCAGCAGCAGCAACAGCAGCAGCGGTCACATCCCCGGCAGCGGCAACCGTCGTTTCGCCACCGGCGGCCTGCACCACTCTGGACAGCATGGTGCCTTGGCTTAGAAAATGCACTACCTCTCTTTTATCGCCCAAACATTTGTCCACCACTTTTGTCCTGTCTGCAATTCCCGCCTTGTGGATAAAATCCTGTAATACTTTTAAGTTTACAGGATCGGGTTCACAGGCGTAAATTTTCTGAAATTGGCCGTTGCTTATTTTCAGAAAATCTTTGAGCGTGTCTCCTGTAAAAGCTCCACAGTTGACCAACACTTCGCTGTTATGGAACGTAAGGTCTTTAACGGTTCCCGATTCTGAAAAATACTGTGGCCTTCTCACGTAAGGAAAGAGGTATCGGGCATCTTTATTGATTTTTGCATTCAGATAGGCTTGCATACTATCTTTGGAAAGTCTGTCTTCCAACAAGTTGTAAATTCGATTAAATTCATCTACACGTCCTAAAAGATACGCTTGGTCCATAGATTCAAGCACCCCTCTATCGTATATAGAAGAGAGGTAATCTACCGTCTGAGCGCCGGGGAAAAGAGAGGTGAACTCCGTCAAATCTTCTCGGTATCCTCTAAAAAAACAAAGCAACAAGTGGTAGGCGCTGTACTTTTGCTGCAATTGTGAAATGGACAGCACGGTGCCGGGTTGTTGTGCATCGGTCATGTATTTTTGGTCCGTCATGTATTTGTCGTCCAGTGTGCGATTAGAAACGTGCAGGCCGTTTTCATTCAGGAAGAGTTCTGCAGTGTCTGCAATCAATCCTACTCCGTACAAGACTATAGGTAAAGGGGAACGTTTAAGTTTTTCTATAAGGACAGAATCTTTATTCTCTCCTTTGGTAATGGTAAGTTTACTCATAAACAGAAATAAAAGAATTTGCAAAGATATTGATTATATTTGTTGACTCCTTATCTCTTGAAAGATGATTAGAGATTTGTATTTGTTTTCTTTTCCTATTAACCTTATCATAGGTCTATGCATGGTGTTTGCAGGATGGAAATTCCGCAGGCTCTCCAGTGATAGGCACTTTACAGTAGCGTTGTTACTTTTGATTGCGGCAGCCATCCTTCAAGGAGTTCTGCCCCCTTACCTTTCTTTTACAAGCAGCTGGCCGTTTGTGCTGGTTTTGGTTTGGTTTCTGACCGTTCTTGGGTCGCGCTTATTCCGTAGATTTTCACTTACAGGGACCGGTTTGTGGCTGGCTCTGTGGGCCGGCATGTTGGGAAGTGCAGACAGTTTGTCTATGCAGCTTGTTCTTCCCAGTCAGGAATACGTTCAAACGGCTCTTCCTTTTGAAATCCGGTTGGATCGTTTTTCTGTCCATCGTTACCCTACGGGGGAACCTATGGAATTCATTGCAGAGTTGAGTCTAAAGAATGAAACAACCTTTAGAAAAAAATTGAGGGTAAACCATCCGGTGTACCATAAACACCATCAGATTTACCTGTTGGATTACGTAGAAACAACCGGGGGACACGTTCCCTATTGTACCGTATTGATAACTTACCAGCCATGGAGGTGGCTGGTATTGTTGGGAATTGTACTTATGCTGGCCGGAGCCGTTAAAAGATTCATAACATGACGTGGGACCATCATACAGGTTTTGCTTTTGCCTCTGCCGTCTTATGGATTCTGGGTATCATTCCGGCCTGGAACCGAGTTCGAAAATATTATCTGTGGACCATCATTACGTATGCGGCAGGTATTGTTGTTTACGCTGTTTTTATTGGGGGCCTTTGGGTTTCACAACAGCGTCCGCCTTTAGCTACCATGGGAGAAGTAAGGTTGTGGTACACGCTGTTTTTGTCGTTTGCAGGGTTAATTACCTATATGAAATGGAAATTCCCCTGGATTCTTCCTTTGTCTACGGTAATGGCACTTGTATTTAGTGCGCTCAACATACTGCGTCCTCAGATTCACAGCCATGTACTTATGCCTGCATTGCAAAGCATCTGGTTTATTCCACACGTTACCGTCTACATGTTCTCTTATGGCTTACTTGCCTGCTCTTTCCTTCTAGCCGTAGTTGGTTTTTTTCGCCCTAACGACCCTATTATGCCTGCCATTGACAAACTAACACGTGCCGGCTTTGCTTTCTTTACCATAGGGATGTTGCTGGGATCCATATGGGCTCGACTGGCGTGGGGTGATTATTGGACATGGGATCCCAAAGAAACTTGGGCTGCCGTCACATGGCTTTTGTACCTGTTATTTTTTCACATAAGGAAATCTCAACCGGAAGCAAGAAAAAAAATGTATCTTGTTCTGGTTCTAGCTTTTTTGTCTTTGCAAATTTGTTGGTACGGCTTCCAATATTTGCCCGGAGCCCAAACCAGCCTTCATAATTACGCATTATGAAAAAAGTATTATCCATCTTTTGGAAAATTATTGCAACGTTAATTATGTTGATTGGAATGGGTATTTTCTTTTCCAGGATTAAAAATAAGACGCCGCCCGATACCTTGTCGTCCACGGAGCAAATAGAAATTATTATAGACCAGGGAGGGTGTCTTATCTGTCATGCCGGTCCGGAGTATATGCATACTCATGCTCAATTGCCTGTTGTAGGTACTATAATTCAGAATCAAGCCAAAAGAGCCTTAAAATTCTACAACGTTTCTAAGGTATTAGATAGGTATTATAGCAAAAAGCACATAGATGAAGTGGTTTTCATCAAGATGCAAAACGTTTTGACAAAACGTAGCATGCCACCGATCATCTATAGGGTGTTTTTTTGGGAATCACCCATAACCAAAGGGAAACAAGAGGTTTTTCTTAACTGGACCCATCATTATTTGGAAAGAAACTACGGGTATCCTTACCCTACTAAAGAACATCCTTTTGAACCCATCCTTCCCGTTCCGGATTCCCTAGAAACACATCCTGCGAAAGTAGCGCTGGGACGCTTGTTGTATCATGACCCTCGTTTGAGTTCCCATAACTCTTTGTCCTGTATGGTTTGTCACAATACAGAAACTGCCGGAACTGACCATGCTCCTTTTTCCATAGGAGTTTATAACCAACCGGTAGCAGCCAATACGTTGAGTACTTTTAATACCGCCTTGCACTCTGTTTTTTTCTGGAATGGGCGTAGTGCTACACTGGAAGATGTGATCTTTGATCACCTTACAGATCCGATCAAAATGAATATAAATTCGTTAGATAGCATTATTCAGGTGCTTTCCCAAGACAAGGAACTGACAGATCGTTTTGCTGAAACCTACCCCACGGGCTTGACAGACAGTTCCCTGGCAGATGCCTTGGTTCAATATATAAAGACTTTAATTACACCAAATGCTCCATTTGACAAGTATCTTAAAGGAGATAAAAATGCCATAAGCCCCGAAGCAAAAGAAGGATATGCGTTGTTTAAAAATTTGGGGTGTGCCACTTGTCACGCCGGAGTAGGAGCCGGAGGCCTATCGGTAGAATACACCGGGACGGCCCACACCTACTATCCCGACCCTTCCAAGCTGGTGGTGGAAGATATGGGACACTATCAGGTAACGGGAGATATTATGGATATGCATAGGTTTAAAGTTCCCGGCTTAAGAAACATCAATCTTACGTATCCTTATTTTCATGATGCTGCTGCTCAAAACCTGAGGATTGCCGTAGGAGCCATGGCTTACCACCAAAGAAACAAAAAGCTGAATACGAAGGAGCTTACTTGTATTCTTGAGTTTCTTAAAACGTTAACGGGAGAACATCCAAGCGAGCCACAAAGTATACAAGAGAAGAAAGAATAAACAAAGACAACCACACGCGAGAACCAAAAAAACGTTTTTCCGAGAAAAGAGAGGTGATTAAAAACGAGGTTGGTATCATAAATAAAGCAATCACGCCGTTGGCATGGTTAGGATAGAGCAAGAAAACGGCGGCAGCAAAAACAAAAAACAAAAACATAGAGTTGTAAAACCTCCACACATAGATAGTGGTAGTTGACTCACGACGTAAGAGCCTGGCAAATAACGCCAGCAAAACCAATACTATCAAAACGAGTATGGGCACAAGCTGCAGAACAGAATAAGATTTCCAAAACGCTACCGGTTTGGGGTATCCCAATTCTTGTATCCTCTGTAAACCAAACTCATAGGGAGAATAACCTAAAAACCAAAGACCTGCAATAAGCAATAAGAGAGGTACTACTATTCCTCCTACAAAGGCAAATAAATTCTTAACAGACGTTTCTGTCATCAATAAAAAACCGATGATCAGAGGGATGTAAAATAAAAAAGCCGGACGAAACAACAATCCGGCACACGTAATGTAAAAAGCACTCAAAAAAGGGTTGGAACGGGCGTGGGGATCCAAGGAAGCAACAATTAGTCGGTAAAGAGCAGCTGTTATAAGAACAGAAGACAATACGGCTTCCCATTCCACATATGTCTGAGGACACATGGCCATAAGCCACACATACGTCACAAGAGTCCAATGTGTCCGTTCCGGTAACAAATCAAAACGATCACAAAAGACAGACAGTAGTATTCCTGTTCCCAAAACGGGAACAAGGGTTGGTAAAGCCAATGCCCACGAAATCTCTGTATGCCCTACAACCAGATAAACAACCCGGAACACAATCAAAATAAAAAGGGAGAAAAAAGCTGCTCCCGGACCGCTACGTTTTATATAGTCTGTAATCATCATAACATGCTCTTTTCTTCAGGAATAAGGTCATATTCTTGTATAAGATCACAGCCAATATCTTCCCTGTAGTACATACCCTCAAACTTCACCTGCAATAGCTGTTCGTATGCCCTCTCTCGTGCCTCCACAAGCCCGCTCCCTACGGCACTCACAGCCAGCACCCTCCCACCCGAAGTCACCACCCTCCTACCGGAAGTCACCACCCTGCTTGAAGATGCTTCTGCCCTTCCTGAAGATGCCTCTGCTGTTCCCATATGGAATACCTCGGCTTTTTTCACCTTGTAAAGGCCTTCTATCAGGTGGCCTTTTGTGTACGATCCGGGGTACCCTTCCATAGCGGCAACTACTGTTACGCAATGGTCTGTTCCCGTTGTTAGGTCTGTATTTTGCAAGGTGCCTGTCTGTAAAGACATACAGGCAGCTGCTAGGTCTCCTTGCAAACACATCATCACCGATTGCGTTTCCGGGTCTCCCATCCGTACGTTGTACTCAATTACATGGGGATCTCCGTTGCAATTCATAAGCCCAAAGAACAGGAATCCCTTGTAAAGACAGCCTTCTGCCTGCAATCCCTTGAGTGTGGGGCGGATGATACGTTCTTCTACCTTTTTCATAAAAAGGGCATCTGCAAACGGAACAGGCGAAACGGCCCCCATGCCTCCGGTATTCAATCCCGTATTGCCGTGGCCTATTCTTTTGTAATCCTTTGCATTGGGCAGGATTTTATAATGAACCCCGTCTGTAAGAATGAATACTGACACCTCTATACCTTCCAGAAAAGATTCTATCACTACTTTATCACCGGCCTCGCCAAATTTTCCACTCATCATTTCTTTCAGGCTCTTGCCGGCTGTTTTCCTGTCAGGCTCAATAATTACTCCTTTTCCCGCAGCAAGTCCGTCTGCCTTTAGAACGTAGGGTGGTTGTAACGTTTCCAAGTATTGGCTGGCTTGGTTGTATTGGTCTGCCGTAAAAGTGCAAGAGGAGGCCGTTGGGATCCCATACGTATTCATGAATTGCTTTGCATAGTCTTTACTCCCTTCCAATAGAGCGCCTTTTTTGTCCGGTCCAACCACCAAAAGATCTTTCAATTCCTCTTGCTCTCTACAATAATCTGTAATGCCTTTCACAAGAGGTGCCTCGGGTCCCACTACCATCATGTCCACACGGTGCTGTATAAGGGCTTCTTTTACAGAAGGAAAGTGATTAGGAGAAAGAGCAATGTTTTGTGCTTTGTTACCGTTTGCCAACGTGAGGCTTTGCGTACCTGCATTTCCGGGAGCTATAAAAAGAGCTTGTACCAAAGACGATTGAGCCAGCTTCCAAGCCAGCGCATGTTCCCTACCACCGGAACCTAAGACCAGAATTCTCATAGTACAAAAGTAGCAGGAATTCTATTTACCACAAACCCGGACACATGTCGTAAAACAAGCAATCGGTACAAACGTTGAAATTTTCGTTTGCGTTACGTGCTTTTTCCCAAGACTGAATATGGAGTGACCGGACAAAATCCATAACGTTCGAAGGAGTTTCTTCGTACAAGTTGGCTATAGGGCCACCTACGGAAGATTCATAAACATCTCCGTTGGGCAAGATAAAGGTCTTGTAAAAGTAATGGCTGTTGATAATGCGTACTTTGTCCTTAAAAGGAAAAGTCCCCAAACTACATTCCAGTTCGTCTTGAAGAAGGAATATGCTTTTCTTCATAAACCCGTTTGACCGGCTAGCATCCATTATGGAAATATAGAAATTGGGGATGTTATAAGATTCTACATAATCGCGACATAACGTCAGGTCTTCCTTTTGAGAAATTACAAAGTTGTACGTATATTTTTCCGGATGTTCAAAGCATAGGGTATCCATCACAGGAAAATCCACAATGATCACTTTCCCTGCATTTTCCGGCAATTTAGAAGCGCTGCTCCTGTATTGACGGCAATGTATGTGATACCTGCACAAGCCGGAAAATGAGGAAAACAACTCTATCATCCGATCCAAATGGGGGTGCAATGACAAATCTCCTCCACAAACATCTAGCGTACACGATTCCGGATTGGATAAATTCCGGAACAAACTTTTCACAAAATCCGGATCCATAACAGCGTTGCTGTTACGTTTAGAGCAGCTGGTAAATTGCCGGGCATACTCGTCACATTGCGAACAGTTGTGAGGACAATCGTGGTTGAGTACCAGTGTGATATTTTCTCCTCTTTCGGCTCCCGGTGCCGGGGTGCGGATTTTTAACAGATAAGGGTTCAGTACAGGAGAAATCTTTGATCTCTGCCGGACTTTTTGAAAGCTGCCGTTACCCATCTCGCATACTTTGTCTATAAAAGTTTTGCAGTTTTTATACTGCTCTGTTGTGGTATCCAGTCGGACAACCCCAAAAGAGGACGGTTTCAGCAGCTCTCGCATGAATGTGGCTACGTGTTCTTCTTCATTGAAGATCATAGCATTCATATCTTTTGTGTTCAACAGCAGTACGTTGTTGTTTTTCACAAAAGGATAGACATAGGGACTTAACTGGAAATCGAAGGTGCCGGACATGGATGTTAGTACATAAAAAACCCCGTATAACTCTTACCGGAAACGCGGATGGTTATACAATAGATTCCCGGTTCTTTCATGTCTTTCAGGTAGTACATGTTCGTTGTTCTACCGGTATTGATACGAGTCCTGAAACGGAACGTTCCGTCTGCGTTTACGATTTCCATTTCACCATATGCTTCTTTGTCTTTGGTTTTGTACCGCACACAGACTTCTTTTTTTCCCAAATCCACTTCCACGAAAGGCACTTCCTTGAAGTTTGCCGAGATTTCTTGTTTAACACTTGACAAAGAAAAACCGGGAGTGGTACTTCTGGGCTTAGGAGTAGTTGCACCTGTTTCGCTTAAATCAACAATAATGCTGTGGTTTTGCGCATGCATTGTTCCGGAAAGTCCAATGACAAACGCCAGTGATAAAATTAAAATGTGATGTGTTTTCATAATACCAATTCTTAGTTCGTTTGCATCTGAACAAAGATAACGGCTTTCGACCGTTAATCACAGAAAAGTAATCATAAATAAAGTCAGCACCACCTCTGTACAGCATTGATTATCAGTACTCTGAAAAAAATAAAAGTCAGCAGAAAGTCAACACTCGCTAATTCGCTGAAACACAGCAAGTTGCAAACAACCGCAACAGCAACGTCGTATTTATCTGAATTTCAGGCAATTAAAAATTCACCCACTCTAATGCAACTCGCTTTGGATTTGGCAAAGGTGTAAACTATTGGCTACATATTCGTCTAAAGTTGTATCTAAATTTAGCTTATGAGCCAACCTTCTTTTACGCGAATAAATAGATTTCCCGTTGCTGTGATTATAGAAAACGCTCATTTCTGTAGCAGAGAAACCACAGCAAAGCAAACAAACTAAGTTTACGTCGTCGTCGGTCAAATCGGGGTGTTTATCTATCATATAATCCACCACCCCGTTGTACTTGGCATTAACTACATCGCTTAAATCGTCCAGAGCCCCTTCACTCAGACGGTTTATGTTCATTGTTTTGTTAAAGTTTTTAACAAACGTATCCGGTAAGCCGCCGTACCTGTAAGACAAATCAATCAATTCTCTTATGGTTTGAATCCTTTTTTCCAAAGCCTCTTTCAGCTGAGTTTCTACCATGCTTTGTTTGTCCAGTTTTTCTAACAAAGTGTTGTTATAAAGAGATGTTTCTGTCTTAAGCTGTTCAATAAAGGCAATCTTTTCGTTGATGTCGTTGTGTTTGCGATCAATAATCACTAAAAAAACAATGATGACAATCACGGCTACCAGGCTGATGATTGCAATTAAAAAGTTATTGATTCGCGTGCGGTACCTTAAACGCTGGTTGATGTTCTCCAGACGCTGGTTGTTGTACCTGTTTTCAATTTCATAAAGGTCCATTCGCCTCGATGCGTCAATAATGGAATCGGCCAGGGCGTGAGAAATTTCTGTATAAAGCAGCGCCTCTTCAAAGTCTTTCTCGGCTTTTAACACCTCGGCAAGCGTAAGCATTATTCTGTGGTTTTTTGAATGAACGGCTTCATGGCTAACCCTGTTAAAATAGATACGGGCCGAATCCGGTTTGCCCATTCGTGCATAAGTTCTACTTAGGCAATGGTACGTTTCATCTGCAATAGGTATACCCCCATGATTCCTCACTACATATAGCGACATATCCCTGGCTTTTTCATATTGGTCATCAACAAAATAAGTGTTGGCCAGTAAAGAATAATTATGGAATAATGCCACGCTGTCTTTCATTTCCCGAGCCAGTTCAACGGCCAATTCCAAGTAATGGTAAGCACTATCCAGCTGTGAGGTTACACGGTACTTTTGCCCTAATAAACTAACTGCTGAATATTCATTTCTTTTATGTCCAGCCTTCCTAAAATAGTCAATGGCTTTTGTGTACCTTTCAATATCAACCTGATTTTCTATATAAATCTTTTGGTAGAGCCAGGCCATCTGTGAATTGATAAGGCCAATGGTCAGGTAATCATCTGTCTGCAAGGCTATTTGTTCTGCTTGCGCATAAATTTCTATGGCCTTTTGCCGATCGTTTGTTTCCTCAATGCAAACGCCTTTGTAAAATAAAGCCTTGGCGTATTTTTCATAGTCTTTGCGGGGTCGATAATAATGTACCGCAATATTAATAAGGGAATCGTTTTCCAGAGGCAGGTAGTTTTTATGCTGTGCCTGCGTCATCAACAAGGCATAGTAGGCTCTATCCTTACGACTATGGATCTTGCTTAAAGGTATGTCCATCAAGGCTTTGTAGGCACTGTCCGGATAGTCGTTCATTAGGCTGTCAATAGACGGAAGCGTATCACGTTTGAGTACTGAAGTAGTACTGCATGCAGCAAATGCAATTGCCACAAAGATTAAGACAAGCAACCAATGGATCTTTTTCATAATTCCCCCGTGAAAGCTAACAAATATAAAGGAAAAAGAAAGAGACACAAAACCTTTTCTTCTTAGATTTGTGCATTTGCAGCCATGTAACAATTCGTGGTTGGTTTCGTCTTATAGATGAAACGCATATAAAAACACTATGAAAACAATTTGCACAACACTTCTTTTTCTGTTCGGAACGGTAACGATATCTCTGGCACAGAAAAGCTACGACGATATAGTAAAACAATTTGCTTCACAACCTCGGGCAGAGTACGTACGGTTAGGGAGTTTTGCGTTAAAACTGGCCCGTGTGTTTGCTTCACGAGAAGAAGCTGCGTTTATGAGAGGAATCCGATCCATTAACGTACTTTCGCTGGATGAGTGTGACCCTCAAGTGAAAGAAGCTTTCAGAAGAGAAGCCCTCCTGCTCTCTGAAAGCGGCCTGGAGCTTCTTGCCGAGGTTGCAGAAAATCAGGATCATGTGCGTGTTTTTGCAGATATACACAATGACAAAATCAGGAATTTTGTAGTGGTTAGTGTAGGAGAAAACCCTAGTCTGATACAAATCAAAGGGCTAATTGATCTGGCCTATATGGAAAAATTGGTATCTGACAACACTTAATATTTTCAACGTAACATGTTTGATCCGCAGCGCTTCAAAGACTTATTTCTGCCCTTCCACGGTCACCTGTACCGTACTGCATATAGGCTACTTAACAACGGCTCCCATGCAGAAGATGTGGTTCAGGATGTTTTTGTGAAATTGTGGAGCATGCGAGATAAACTTGGAACGGTCAAAAACCTGGAAGCTTATGCCACCACTGTCACACGGAATTTGTGCCTTGACATTTTACGCTCAGGTGCTTACAAAGCATCTCTTAACGGAGTCTCTGTTTCTGAGCTCTCTACTGCAGGAACTTCTACTGAGTATATGGATCATAAAGATTCTTTACACCAGATTGTAAAACTAGTTGAGACCTTACCTGAAAGACAAAAAGAACTATTTAAAATGAGGTATTTCAATGAATTATCGCTGGAGGAAATCAGACAACTCACGGGATTAAATCCGGTAAACATTCGCGTTCAGTTGTCTCGAGCCCTAAAAAACGTAAAGGAACAATTTGAAAAACAGAACAGCCATGAAAAGAAATAAAATCAAAAGAATCCTTGATCGGCATTACAACGGTATAGAAACTCCCAAACACCTGGAAGCCAAACTCTCCGCCACCATTGACCGCCTGGCCGCAAAAGAACATTCGGATGCGCAAGAACAACAAGCTGCACAACTGACTGCGCAAGAGCAAGCAAAATGCAGGTCTCATTTTACTGGCTCTCGGATGCTTACCCCTACGGCACGCAGAATTGCCGGCATTGCAGCCCTTGCCATTCTTATCATTACCCTTGCTATATTTCTGCCTAATAAGGAAAATCATACTGAGCCTGCAGATACCTGTAAAACGGTAAGTGAAGCATACTTGGAAACAGAAGAGGTACTGGAATACATTTCATGCCTGATGAACAAAGGGATAAACAAAGTGTCCGAGACCCAAAACAGTTTATCTGCTCTGCAAACTATTCATAAATATATTGAAATCAAAGAACAATGAAAAAGTTTATATTACTTACTATCACTTGCTTACTGACTATTTCCGCATGGGGTCAGAGTAGCTTTTATAAAAAATATTCTGAGTACAAAGAGGTTTCAAAAGTTTATATATCCTCCTCTTTATTTTCCCTGATGGGCGACAATTCAGAATTAGAAATATCATCACAAATCAATGTAGCCGGAATAACTCGAAACTTGAACGGCCTGTATATCCTCTCCAGCTCTGACAAAAAGGTGATTGCCGAGATGAGAAAAGATTTTGAAAAGCAGATCAAATCCGGTGAGTTCGAAATTCTTATGGAAATTAAAGACGAAGACGATAAAGTAGTCATGTACATTCAAAAGCAAGATACACTTATCACAGACATTTACATTTGCACAGACAGTTACGACGAACTCGCCATCATCTACCTCACCGGAAAACTCACTCCGGACAACCTCAAAACGCTGATCAAAGCAGACTAGCCCTTTTGGCATCCCGCATTGGCATTGGCATTGGCATTAGCATTAACATTTGCATTAGCATTTGCATTAGCATTTGCATTTGCATTTGCATTAGCATTAGCATTTGCATTAACATTTGCATTAGCACTCAGCATCCGCCATCCGCTATCCGGCATAGGACATACGGCATCCGCCATACGGCATCCGCCATCCAGCATATGGCATCCGACATCCGGCACTGGCTTTTGCTAGAAATTAGTGCGTCGCACTAAGCACTCAACCTACAGTGCTATAGCTAGTTACTAAAAACGTCCCCCAGGGGCACGTTTTCAGCAACTCACACCCAATCAGCAACTTAACCTCCGAGTGCGACGCACTCAAATCCCATCACCAAAAAAAATCTGCTGCTAATACATAGCACTGCAAAGGTTGGAAGTAGCAATAAATGCCACAAACCTTGTTACACACAGGTTCACAGTTAGTTACACTCCTCTCATGAAAAATAACGACTTCCGACCTTTACATAAAAGTGACAAATTC
>JAAZIA010000014.1 GCA_012510445.1 Bacteroidales bacterium | reverse complement strand
GGTGAGGATGCGGGCGGTTTTGGGCTGGAGGCCCATGAGGCCGCGGATGGCGGCGCCGGTGCTGTTTTTGGCGCGTTCTTCCAGGAATTTGCCCAAGAGTACAAAGGCCAGGATCATGCCCGCGGCCTCGTAATAGACGTGTACCTCTATGCCTCGGCTTTCTAACACATGGGGGAAGAGGGTGTTGAACAGGCTGAAGAGGAAGGCTACCAAGGTGCTCAGGCTCACGAGTGTGTCCATGTTGGAGCTCCGTTGGCGCAGCAGGCGCCAAGCTCGGGTGTAGAAGTCTCGGCCCGAATAAAACATGATGGGGGTCACCAGGCCCAGCATGATCCAGTTGGCCGGTTTCCAGTTCATGAAGCCCATGGATAGGATCATGAGCGGTATGGCAAAGATCCAGGCTACAATCACCCGGGTTTTCATTTTGCGGTAGAGCTTTTTCTGCTCGGCTGCCTGTCTTTCTTCTGTGTTTTCCTCGGGAACGATTACTCGGTAGCCTATGGCTTGCACGTGCGATTGGATCTGATACGGGCTGAGCTTCTCACGGTCGTATTCTACCAGCAACGTTCCGGCCGCCAAATTGACAGAGGCGTGTTTTACGCCGGGGATGTTGCGGACATTTTTCTCTACGTTCATGGCACAGCCGGCGCACGTCATGTCCAGAACAGTAAATGTATCTTTTATAATATAGGAAAAAGTATCTTTTTTCATGGCAATTCATGTCCTTTTTTAATAAAAAGGCTCTTTTTGTAGTTATGTATATTGTAATACGTTTTGTGCAATTATGATGCCAGTGGAAAACCGATTGTCAACTGAAAACGACCGTTCATAGAGGAAAAGCGACCGTTTGTGAACTGAGAGCGACCAGCCGTACTATTTAGGTTGCTTCTATTGATAAATAATTGTAAATTTGTGTACCTAAAATAGATGAAAAAACGTAACTCTGTTTAAGAGCACCGTTTCTTTCTAAACACAAGAGAAAACTCTTTAAACTCTTATAAAACAGCTGCTTGAGTCAAAAAAACAGACAAAAGCAAGCCTCGTTTGGTGCCAGTAAACGTAATGTAGTAGCGGGAAAGAAGTAGTTTGAAAACTTGGTTTTTTTCAGTATTTTTGAAGCCTAACCTGAAAACCTATGTCTTCTACTACCAAGTATTGGTATGTTGCCGTAACGTACCGCAAGGAGCGTTTAATAAAAAATGAACTGGACAAAATTAATGTGCAGAACTTTGTTCCTTTCAGGCAGGTAGTGAAAGAAAGAAAGGGGAAAAAGGTCAAAATCTCTGAACTGGTCATTCCCGGTTACGTTTTCATCTATACAGACAACAAGACCAGTCGGGAGCTTACTCAAAAATTAGGACTGGGTATGAGGTATTTGAAAGAACCTCACAGCTACACTCCGGTAATCATTCCAGAAAAACAGATGCAAGATTTCATTACGCTTCTTAGTTTACCGGAAGATCAGGCTCAACTGGTACCGTGCGATCTTAAAAAAGGAGATCCGGTACGCATTAAACAAGGCACATTCGCCGGCATAGAGGGCGAACTCATACGCTTGCATGGTCACAAACGCGTATTGGTGCGGCTGGTCAACATTGCTGCCGTAGTTACGGCCTTCATTCCGGCCGTGTTTCTGGAACGTATAGAAAAATAATAAATAGCAGTATCATGCTTAAAACCAAGTATATAGAGCTTTTCAAAAAAGTTCGGATGTTGCCGTTAGATACGGCATGTGCCCCTTTTTTGGCTTATTTGTGTTTTGGGTACCGACAATTGTTGCTTTTGTCTTATACAGACCCCGGCTTTACCTCTGATTTTGGTGAAGAAGCGCAGCCTTTGTCGCTCACCGGTATTATGTTACAGGTACTTGACAAATTGGCGGAAAATTTAAATCAGGAATTGGTGCCCCGAGAATGGGCACGGAACATTGTGTACCTGCTGGAAGCGCTTACCTTCCAGTACGGAGGCAAGCATATGTTGGTGGCTCGCAACGCCATGCAAGATTTTTTCTGCACCCGGAAAGGTGAACAGCAAGAACAAGAACAAGAGCAGCAAGAACAAGAGCAGCAGCAGCAGCAATTAGAGGGTGATATTTGTAAGATGTTGTGTTACCAATACTACTTTAGATCAGACAGCCAAGCTTTAAAACAGGCCCGAGGCATGATAGACGGCTGGGTACAAGAGCTGTCGGCAGACGGCTTGTGGAAAGACCTTACGCCGGCACGTTCGCTGGAACGTCTGGAAGCCATGGCACTTTTTGCCGATACGGCAGATCATGAGGTATATAAAAAACAGACAGACACGTTGATCCACCATTTTAGCCGGACAGAGGATTTGGAAAACAAGGTGCGTTTTCTACTTATTGCCGTACAGGCGGGGATGTTTTCTACGTACAAAGAACGTATAAAAGAGATTACGGAAGAGGCTTTGGAACTCAACTTAACAGAGGGAGATTTTGTAAATATGCGCCATATAGTGGGCATTGAGGATGATCTTGTCTACGAAGGAAATGCCGAAGCATTGCAGACAGAGCAGAGCGCGTGGAAAACGAACAAATGCAACGAGGCTCACCTGCTGCAGGCCGTCCGGTTTCATATGTTGGGTATGTATTGGTTGGGGGAAAAATAGACGATTATGGAGACAGAAAAGAAATCACGTATAAAAACACGTATAGCCAAGTTAGAAGAACGGCTTTTGTCGCGTGTTAATTTTTACAGGTACAATTATCTGAAAAATTGGGTGATAGCCGCTATGGACGTAGGCCTTGCAGCCGGGGTTTCCGGATTGGTGTTTGTGATGTACGCTCCTATTACCGGGCCCATGGGACGTCTAAACTTGCTGTTTATGTTTGTGATGGCGGGGGTGGCTAGTGTAATAGCCTTTTATGCGTTTAAAACGCACCGTATCATCATCAGGTATATGACGGTAAAAGGGTTGTTGCCCATTGGGCTGGCCGTCGTCCTAAAATCGGGTTTGCTTACCCTTATGCTTTTCAGTATTCGTTTTCTGCAACCAGGGCTTTACCACAAATTCTGTTTAATGGACCTGCTTATTACGCTGGCGGTACTATCGGGGGTAAGGATTATCATGCTTATTGTGTATGGTATAGTAAACGAAAAAATAACTACCGGTTCTCAGAAGGTGCTTATTTATGGCATAGACGAAAAATCAGCCTCGTTGTTGTTGCGATTTCAAAAAAGCGCTACGTACCGTCCCGTAGGCTTTCTTATGCACGACCGTATTAATCGCCAATACAGGCTAAACGATCTAAGGGTATATCACTTTGAAACGCAAGAAGAGGTAAAGAAAATAGCACGACAGCTGGGCGTAACGTCTGTTATTTTTTCTATGTACAAGGACGTTCAAAAAGAAAAAGACCGATTGATTCATTTTTGTGAGCAAGAAAAGATCAATATTATGATGGTGCCACCCGTTGACGAGTTTAGCAATGCAAGCAAAATGCGTCTGCAACTGCGGCCCATTGCCATTGAGGACTTGTTGGGCAGGGAAGAGATCCATATCAATATGGAGGTTGTGGTAGATAAATTCCGCGACAAAGTAGTATTGGTGACGGGGGCTGCCGGTTCCATTGGCAGTGAATTTTGCCGTCAGGTTGCCGGTATGGGCGTTGTAAAGCAATTGGTGTTGTTAGACGTAGCAGAGACTCCCATGCATACCATGCAACTGGAGCTTGATGAGCACTTTCCTAACCTGAATTATGTGGCCATTATAGGAGATGTCCGCCACAAACAAGCCGTTGAAGACGTTTTTACACGCTATAAACCCGGTGTGGTATTTCATGCGGCTGCCTACAAGCACGTACCGCTTATGGAATCTAACGCCTGCGAGGCCGTGGGGGTAAACGTAGAGGGAACGCGCATAGTGGCCGATGCAGCCGTAGCCCACGGCGTAGAAAAATTTATTTTCCTTTCTACAGACAAAGCCGTTAATCCCACCAACATTATGGGAGCCTCTAAGCGGTTGGCAGAAATGTACGTTCAAAGCCTAGGGTTGGCCATAGCCAACGGTAAAGATCAGGGAGTCACACAGTTTGTGACTACACGTTTTGGGAACGTGCTGGGATCGAGCGGCTCTGTGATACCGTATTTCCGCTATCAAATCAAAGGCGGAGGTCCGCTTACGGTAACGCACCGCGACATTACTCGCTTTTTTATGAGTATCCCCGAAGCGTGCCGACTGATTATGGAAGCGGCCACCATAAGTACAGATAACGAGATTATGGTCTTTGATATGGGAGAACCCATCCGCATATGGGATATGGCCGAGCGTATGATACGCCTGGCCGGGTTTACCCCGGGCGAAGAAATTGAGATTATAGAGACGGGCTTGCGCCCGGGAGAAAAGCTGTACGAAGAAGTACTAAGTACCGAGGAAAACTCTACGGCTACGGTCCACCCGCACATCCGCATTGCGCAGGTACGCTCCAATAATTACGCAGCAGTGAACAAAGCCGCGTTGGCAGTGGTCGCTTGTGCCAAAGAAATGGACGCAGAAGAAACGGTACAATTGTTAAAAAAATATGTACCGGAATTTAAGAGTCATAACTCGGTGTACGAGGTTTACGATGTGTAGGCACATAATACAGTCAAATTTGGAATGGTGTTCCAAAAAATACAGTTATATTTGGAGTAAAAAGAAAAAAACATGAAGGCAAGGCACCTTTCCTCTTATATTTCAAATATAGCGGCCGGTAAAACCGGACGTATTATTGTGTTTACCGGTGCCCGTCAAACGGGAAAAACCACATTGGCAAGGCATCTGTTTCCGGATTATGAATACATCACCATTGAAGACCCTGTAACTGTTGGTGCTTTTTTGAAACTTACGGCGGCTCAATGGCAGAAGATGTATCCGCAGGCCATTCTGGATGAAGTGCAAAAAGAGCCTGTTTTAATTGAAAGCATTAAAGCAGTCTATGATCAATGGCAAGAGCCGCGTTATGTGTTGTTGGGATCAAGTCAATTGTTGCTTTTATCCAAAGTCAGAGAAAGCCTTGCAGGACGTTGTGTAATTGTAGAGATGTATCCGCTTACACTTCCTGAGCTGAAAACTAATGGACTAGAGAAAAAAGTAAAACCCTCCTTGTTTCAGCGTTTTATAGCAGATCCCGAGCATACGATAAACGTTATACCCTCTTTTCTTCTGGATAAAGAGATGCCGGAAAAGCAAGAAGCATGGAACTATTATATGAAATTTGGCGGTTATCCGGCATTAACAGATACTACGCTCACAGACGAAGAACGTTATATATGGTTGCAGCAATACGTACGAACTTATCTTGAAAGAGATGTAAGAGACCTTGCATTGTTCAGGGATCTGGAACCGTTTGTCAAATTGCAGCGTGTTCTTGCTACGCAAACCGGAAGGGTAATCAATGCTTCTTCCCTGGCTAACCATACCGGAGTGAGTGTTAAGACGGCACAGCGTTATATTCACTACCTGGAGGTTAGTTACCAGACCCTTACGTTACCTGCCTGGAGCAGAAATAAGACAAAGCGACTGATGAAGGCCCCTAAAGTGCATTACTTGGACAACGGCGTTTTGCAGGCTGTTTTGCATAAACGTGGCGGAATTACCGGGTATGAATTTGAAAGTTTGGTTGTTGCAGAGATATACAAACAGCTGAACGCGTTGCAAATTCCTGCCCATGTTCACCATTTGCGTATCCAGGGAGGGAGAGAAATTGACTTATTACTAGAATTGGGTGAAGGTTACGTTGCGTTTGAAATAAAAATGACTGATAAGGTAACTAAAAATGATGCGAGGCATTTTACAGGGCTAGAAGAAATACTGGACAAACCGTTAATCCATAGCTTTGTATTATCTAATGACCCTGAAACCAAACACGTATCTCCTAAAGTTACAGCAGTACATTGTGCTTTGTTTTTAGGATGAAATAGCTATATGAAAATTACGAGAAAATTAACCGTTTTTCTGTTGCTGGTTACTTGCT
>JAAZIA010000051.1 GCA_012510445.1 Bacteroidales bacterium | reverse complement strand
GGTTTTTTGTGGCGGAGAGAGAGGGATTCGAACCCCCGGGCCCTCGCAGGCCAACGGTTTTCAAGACCGCCGCATTCGACCACTCTGCCATCTCTCCTGATAGGAGCTGCAAAAGTAAGCAAAAAAAAGGTAAGGGACGTCTTAGTAAATGTTTTTTTGACTCTTTAGCCAGGATATGGTATCTGATAGAGTATCAGAAAAAGGTCTGGTAGCATAACCCAATTCCAGGCGTGCTTTTTCTGTGGAAAAACTAGAATTGGTATCCAATGTGTATAAGGAATAAGAATTAAAAAGAGGCAATTGTTTTTTGATTTTGTAGTATACAGAATAAAAAGGCAATACGGCTTTGGCTAGCCAGATGGGAGCCATAAGCTTGGGTTGCTTTTTACCGGTAACGTGTTGAAAGGTGCTGAAGAATTCTTTGATGGATATGTACCGATTGGCCAAGATATAGCATTGGCCTTTTCCACCTTTCCGGCACGAGGCAATGGTTCCGGATGCGACGTCTCGTACATCCACAAAGTCATAACCGCCTTCAACGCCCATGGGCAAATTGCCTTTCCAACAATCGACGACCAACTGTGTAGCGTAGTTGTAACCATGTGAGTTGGGGCCACAAATACCCGAAGGATGTACTACCGTAGCGTCCAACCCCCTCTCTGCTGCATTCAATACACATTGTGTGGCCTCGGCTTTTGTTTTGCTGTACATGCCGTAGACCAAGTTTTTGTCAAAACGATCGATCTCTGTTATGATTTGCCCTTTAGGCAATTCCGGAATGGCATGGACGGAGCTGACGTATACGAATTTTTCAACCTTATGCTTTAAAGCCGCTTCAATCATATTCCGTGTTCCCTGCACATTTACATCGTATACAATCGGACTGTGCTTGAGAGATGTAGTTACGATTCCTGCACAATGGATAACAAAAACATTCGTATCCGGTACAGAGCAAGCGAAAAAATCATCTAATGAGTCGGGATCCAATACATTGCCGTAATGCAACTCTACTCCTGTTGGTAAACGTGAGGAGAGTTTATCATCGGGCA
Organism: Bacteroidales bacterium; assembly: GCA_012510445.1. Taxonomy (GTDB): domain Bacteria; phylum Bacteroidota; class Bacteroidia; order Bacteroidales; family UBA932; genus DMER64. The sequence continues at coordinate 1,815 of JAAZIA010000051.1, read as the reverse complement.
AAACGAGCGCACGAACGGTTTTGCCATCCAGAACCAATTGAGATACAATGGTATATCCTAAGTGACCGGCCGCTCCTGTTACTAAATATATTTCTGATCTGCTCACATGGCAAAATTGTACAATAATCAGGCCATTCCTAGGCCAAAAATGGAGGGAAATATTGTATAAAAGTCGAATATTTAGTAATATTGCACATATTCTTCAAAATTATGAAAAGAACACTAGAACATTTTTCAGAACAAGAACTGCTTGGCTTGAAAGAGCAGTATGAAGGAATATACCTTGACGGCCATTTATTTATTACAGAAGAACTTGAGCTGCAAGACAACGTTTTTCCATACCCTTCACGTCTGGATGTATATTTCTTGATTATTTGCCTGAAAGGTTCCTTCAAGGTGTCGTTGAACTTGAGAGATTTTACTGTACATGAAGGTATGGCCATGCTCTATACGCCTGAATGCATCGTTCAATTGCACAAAACCGGAGAAGCCGTCATCCGCACCGTAGCCATAAGCGACTCTTTCTTACAAGGGATCCATACAAATCCTAAAGAAATTTTTGCCCCGCTTATCTCATCCGAAGAATCACCGTGCTGGATGTTAACGGAAAAGGAAAGAGAGATTATTGATAAATACGTAAGTCTGATCAAATCGGTTTACAGTTTACCGGAAAAATCTTACAAACTGGAAATCATCCGTGGCTTGATATCATCTGTAGTGTTCTTATTTATTAATGTTTGGAAACGAGAGTCCGACATAGCCAACGACACAGCTGTGCCTAAAAGCAGAACAGCCAGACACTTTGGACAATTCATGAACTTGTTGCATGAACACCATTGCCGCGAACATTACGTGGGATTTTACGCGAACGAAATGAATATAACCCCAAAATACCTCTCAACAGTAATAAAAGAACATAGTGGCAAATCGGCAGCAGAGTGGATAGACGAATATTTGATTCTAGAAGCCAAAAGTCTGCTCAAGTATTCAGACAAAAGCATCAAGGAAATTGTAAGTATTTTGCACTTTTCCGATGCATCTTTTTTTAGCAAATATTTTAAAAAGCATACCGGTCTTACTCCGACTACCTACAAGAAAATCAGATAATTGACACTATTGCAAGTATTTTTGTACCAAAGGAACAACTACTTCCCACTCTTGTTGTAAGGCTTCCCGCAATTTGTTCATACCGTCCAGAACCCCTTCCATGGCCAATTTTTCAATCTCCGAGGCTATGGAAGCCATGATACTGTACCGAGCCGTCAACGTTCCTCCCTTAATATAGTGTGCCACAGACTTGATTTCTTTTTGCTCCCTAGACGCAATGACCATTTCCAGCTCTATAAGTTTTTTGGTAATATCTTCTACAGACATGGATAACAGTTTCTGTGCCAACTGTTCATCACCCCCTAACGATTCCAAAAATGCCTTGTAGTTAAAATGAACGTCTTTTTGGTCTCTCTCTTTCTCTTCGTACTCTTTACTGGCTCTTCCAATATATTTTTCCAAAAATCCTTCCAATTTTTCTCTTTCAATAGGTTTTGGAATAAAACCGTCCATGCCGCTATCCATTGCTCTTTGCTCTTCTTCCTTCAATGCTCCGGCCGTAAGCGCCACAATAGGAATATGTTTTCCGTCGTTTGTAGCCGCCTCCCATTGTCTGATTTCTTTTGTGGCTTCCAATCCGTCCATAGTAGGCATTTGCACGTCCATTATGATCAAATCTATTTCTTCTTTAAAAACAATATCCAACACTTCTTGTCCGTTTACTGCTTCTCTAATGTCCGCACCCGGTTGCAACGTATTGATATACGT
>JAAZIA010000013.1 GCA_012510445.1 Bacteroidales bacterium | reverse complement strand
CTGTAAGCGCTTTGCAAGCCTAGTGCTGCTTTTAGTTACCTCCTACCTTTACTGACTTCTGCTGTTTTACGTAAAGGTAGGAAGTTGCTATTTTTAACAAAAAGTACACAATCTGCTGCCTGTAAGCGCTTTGCAAGCATAGTGCTGCTTTTAGTTACCTCCTACCTTTACAGACTTCTGCTGTTTTACGTAAAGGTAGGAAGTTGCACTACTAACAAAAAAACGCATAATCTGCTGCCTGTAAGCGCTTTGCAAGCATAGTACTGCTTTTAGTTACCTCCTACCTTTACTGACTTCTGCTGTTTTACGTAAAGGTAGGAAGTTGCACTACTTAACAAAAAACGCCTAACTCACTGTATATATGCATATTACAAGAACGGCGCCACTTTTAGTTACCTCCTACCTTTACTGACTTCTGCTGTTTTACGTAAAGGTAGGAAGTTGCTCAACTTAACAAAAAAACGCATAATCTGCTGCCTGTAAGCGCTTTGCAAGCCTAGTGCTGCTTTTAGTTACCTCCTACCTTTACCGTACTAAGCATTTACCGCCAGTATTTTTATTTTAGATACCGGATCCAGTGCCAAACATCTGGCAGCTTGCGTTGAGCCAACTCCTTTACGTTTTAATAGCCGACCTAAATTTAATTTCTCCTGTACCGACAAAGCTGTGTAGGGTGCACCTTTCTTGTTTTTCTTAAGCCACAAATCAATGTACTGACAAACATCAACATCGCTTATCCGGTTACTATTCGCTAGCTTATTATTTTCAAGCAGTTCATGTGCTTTCTTTCCCATCCAGGATTCTACCTGCAAAAGCACTTTTTCTTCTCCCGACAACTTGTTCATGTAAAACATGAACTTTCTTGGAGAACCGTAAAGCTGCTCAACTATTTTTGTCTTCAATATATTTTCTTGAACAAGTAGTCCTGTTTTATCAAGAATATATCCTTTGGGGAGTTTCTTTTTGATACTAAGAACTTTACGTTGTTCATCCCATCCGTTAATTGGAACGTACTGATTTTGAATACCTAGTTCCTTTATAAAGTAGTATCTGGCCGAGCAAAAAGGATATCCACTAGGATACGAGTTTACTTTATGATGAACTGCATTCCTCAAAACATAGGTAACTGCTTCTAAAGTATGTTCATAACCAACAAGTGTAACTGCGTGAAAACTCCTGGTTCCAAGACTTCCTTTTCTGCAGTATTTATGATTGAACCATTTAGTGTAGCCATTCCGAATAGAGCTGATATATCCGGATGGATTATTTGTTTTGGCAATTATGTGGAAATGGTTTGACATAAAGGCATATGCCAGTAATTCGGTTTCATACGTATGGGCAGCCAAACATGCCCTGTTTATACCTTGGTAATAATCTGCCGGAACACGAAACATAATTTCCGGCGAACTGATACATAAATGATAAAGTTTCTTCCTCATGCCTTCCCTTCAATCTAAGAATTAGAGTTACAAATAAGAGTTTGAATCACGAATATACGATACCTGTAAGTCATGAGCAAATTGTATGTAAAGGTAGGAAGTCACAAAAAGAGGCGCTTTTCGCATAACGCACAGAAACATAGCCTGTTGTGGCATTGTTTTATTTTCCGTAACCTCCTAACTTTACAATATTTGTGGCTTTTATGTAAAGGTAGGAAGTCGTTATTTTTTGTAAAAGCCGTATAATCTGCTGTGTGTGAGCAACTAAGAGTGCCCGTGCTGTTTTTATCACTTCCCACCTTTACAGCACTAGCCACTTACGATGAATATTTTTGCATTTTGTGCAAACTACTGCGCTGGTATTTGAATGTACCTCTCTTTCACTGGATTCTGAGTGCTCATACTCCATTTCTTGTGATTTGGACCGTAGTGAGATAGAGCTTTCTGACTATTTAAGCAAGAGAACTTTGAATTTGGAAAAGTTCAGGAAGTAAACTCAATAGTAAACGGGAATTCTAACCGGAGAATCAGGTATGGTAATGTTGAATTGTATCGTTTATGCCATATTGGCACATAACGGCATGCCAATGCATTGCAGAAAACCACAAATGTAGCCCCGTAAAGGGGTGAAATTGCTGTGGCAGACTATTTGTAATTGATGCTGTTACGTTGTGTCGCAACAATGCGATACAGTTAATCCTAAGCTTATGAAAAAAGAAGATATCTCTGCAACCATAGACTGGTTGAAAAATAAAAAAGATTTTCTTCAGTTTGACGTGCGTCCCATCAAAGGGAATTTCCTGCCGGCCATTGTCAAGAAGGCTAAAGACCTTCCGGTAAAGGGAGGCATTACCATCATCCAGAACTTTGAGCCCATTCCGCTCTACGAAACCATGAAGAACTTGGGCTTTACGCATTGCACAGAGAAAATTGAAGAGGGTTTGTACCATGCTCACTTCTATAGAAAAGAAATAAAGGAAGACGACCAACAGGAATTGCCTCTTAAGCCCATTGTGATGCCCAGATACGCAGACATTGATCCGGACGTGGCCAAATTGACTGTTAATTTCTGGGACCACATCTGGAACAAAGAAAATCCGGCCATCAAGCTGGAACACAAACTCTTGCTATCGTTAGCCAATGCCGTAGGTGCCGGGCGTATAAAACAAGCCACACGGGAGCTGATAAAAGCTTACCACCTGGGAGTTACTACAGAAGAGTTTGACGAAATCTTTGCTTTGTTTGTTTGGAACCAAGGAATTGGTCACTTTTCATCGGAAATTGCAGCCTCCCCCTTGTTTAAAGCCTACCTGTTGATTAAAGACCTGGAAAAAAAGAACAAAAGCCGATCGGAAATATCAACTACACTCACTGAAAAATTCAGCGAAAGGAATCCGGAAACGGGCTTTAATAGCTAAAAGAATACCATTATGAAAACATTATTACTTACCATCACTTGGTTGCTGGCAGGAGTAGCTGCCCCGGCAGACCTTTACGTTTTTAAGGCCCTGCCCTATGCGTACGATGCCTTGGAGCCGTACATAGATGCTCAAACCATGGAGATCCATTATGACCGTCACCACCGAGCCTATTACAACAATTTTATTGCTGCCCTTGAAAGCCTCGGTCACGATGGGGCAGACGCGTCCCTTACAGAAATTTTTGCCAACATAAGCCGTTATCCGGCAGTCGTGCGCAACAATGCAGGCGGGTACTACAACCACCAACTATTTTGGGAAAACATGGCGCCCAATACGAGCAGAAAGTCGCCCAATACAAGCAGAAAGTCGCCCAATACAAGTAGTAAACCTTCAGGTAAAATAGCGGAAGCAATTGATAACACGTTTGGTTCATTAGGTAACTTAAAGAAAGAGTTCTCACAAGCCGGAGCCACACGTTTTGGTAGCGGTTGGGCATGGTTAAGTGTTGATAAAGAAGGGAATCTGTTTGTTAGCTCCACTCCTAATCAAGACAATCCTTTGATGGATGTTGCAGAAAGGCAAGGCATTCCCCTGCTGGCTATGGATGTATGGGAACATGCTTACTACCTGAAGTACCAAAATAAACGTGCAGATTACATAGAAGCGTTCTGGAACGTAATCTGTTGGGAAGAAGTGGGAAGGCGCTACGAAAAAGCCCTCGACGGTCTGAACATTTCAAAATAAGACCTGAACATTTCAAAATAAGACCCGTACAATTCAAAATAATCCGTATATTCGCAGCCCAAACCTTATTGGTTTGTAGCCCATCGGGGTGTAGCGCAGTTGGTAGCGTACCTGCTTTGGGAGCAGGTGGTCGTCCGTTCGAGCCGGGCCACCCCGACCATGCCAAACAGAAAAAGACGAAGACGTCGTATGTCGGGCCTTCCTCCTATGGAAGGATACCGGCCTTACGGGGTTCCCGGCGGCAGAAGACGGGAATCCATTGTCATGCTCTTTGAAGAATTCGAGGCCATTCGCCTGGCAGATTACGAAAACCTTACTCAAGAAGAAGCAGCCAAACGTATGAATATTTCACGTCCTACGTTTACGCGGCTGTATGATAAAGCCCGTAAAGTGGTTGCTCGTGCCTTTGTGGAAAGCAAAGCCATTGAAATACGAGGAGGCCACTATAGTCTTGAAGATCACTGGTATCGCTGCCGCCGCTGCCACCAAGTTCATGCATCAAGGTACCCCACAGACCGATGTTTGAGTTGCAATTCAGAAGACATTATTGTCATGGGACCGGAATGACAGAACCTGCGGAAATAACAGATTCTTTACTTCGGCTAAAACAAGAAACCATTGCTTGTTCACGTTGCGAACTCTCCAAAACCAGGAAAAACGTAGTTTTTGGCGAAGGCAACCCTAATGCCGATATTTTTTTGATTGCCGAGGCTCCGGGACACACAGAAGATCTTGCCGGACGACCGTTCGTGGGTGCCTCTGGGCAACTGCTTGATAAAATCCTGGCCGCCTGTGGGTTTACCAGGCAGCAGCACGTTTTTCTTAGCAACGTAGTTAAATGTCGCCCGCCGGGGAACAGAACGCCTTCCTTACAGGAAGCGGGGTTGTGTATTCCATGGCTTTATCGGCAAATGGAACTTATTGATCCACAAATTGTCATACTTTTAGGTGCCACGGCTTTGCGTTACATGGCAGGGCCTGCCTACAAAATAACCCGTGATCACGGGAAATGGTTTTATTGCAACCGGCGGCTCACCATGGCCGTTTACCATCCGTCTGCTTTACTACGTAATCCCGGCTTAAAGCGTGACACATGGACAGACTTTAAAAACGTGGTGCTAAAATACAGGGAATTATCTGATCCAGACCACGTGTGTCAATACGTGTGATCTTATTTTTTCCCCTTCTTGTAGAAAAATATCAGAAAAGGAATCCCCAACAGGCTTCCTACTACATCGGCTGCCCAATCGCCAATGTCGCCGGTTCTGTACGGCAGGTAGTGCTGAACCAGTTCTGTAAGGGCTCCAAAAAGAAGGCCCGACCATAATACAGCCATTTTTGCCGGAAAGCTGCGCGGTTTAATGGCTGCCCAGGCAAGAGGAATGATGGGTACAAAAAGCAGGGTGTGCATCACTTTATCGGGCTCCACCTGCAGGTAGGCAGCCACTTGCGATAAAAACCCCAACTTTCTGTATTTGGGCAAATGTTCTCCGGAAGCAAACAGCAGGTATGCGCTCACTCCCAAATAAGACAAAAACAAGAGTGTAAACACAAGCTTGCTATTGCTTTTCTTACGTGGTTTTGTTCTTTTTATGTTAGTTTTTGTAGCCACTGTTTGCTGTTTAGTTTGTTATCCAATATTTTAGGCAACTCTTCTATAGACACCCTTTCTTGCAACATGGTATCTCTATCTCTTAGGGTTACCGTCTGGTCCTCTTTTGTTTGGTGGTCTATAGTAATGCAAAAAGGCGTTCCTATAGCATCCATTCTGCGATAGCGTCTTCCTATGCTGTCTTTTTCATCGTACAAGCAGTAATGGTCTAAGCGAACCTTACTCAGAACCTCTTGTGCGATTTGAGGCAATCCGTCTTTGTTCACAAGGGGGAAAACAGCCAGTTTTACCGGAGCCAACCACGGTGGAAATTTCATAACTATCCTGGTTTCACCCCCTTCCAGTTTTTCCTGCGTATAAGAGGCAGAAAGCACGGCAAGAAACATTCTATCCAAACCTATAGAAGTTTCCACCACATAGGGAATATACCTTTCGTTGGTTTCCGGATCAAAGTACCGCAGCTTACGTCCGGAATATTCTTCGTGGCGAGCCAGGTCGTAATCTGTACGGGAGTGTATGCCCTCCAGTTCTCTGAATCCAAACGGGAACAAAAATTCTATATCACAAGCTGCATTGGCATAATGGGCAAGTTTTTCATGGTCTTTAAAACGAAATTTCTCATCCCCCAGCCCCAGCGAACGATGCCAGCACATTCTCAACTCCTTCCAGTATTCGTACCACTTCATTTCTTCCCCGGGCTTTACAAAGTACTGCATTTCCATTTGCTCAAACTCGCGCATTCTAAAAATGAACTGACGTGCAACAATCTCGTTTCTAAACGCTTTCCCTATTTGCGCAATCCCAAAGGGCACTTTCATTCGTCCGCTTTTTTGCACGTTCAAGAAGTTCACAAACATTCCTTGCGCCGTTTCCGGTCTTAGGAAAATTTGCAAAGCCCCTTCGTGCGTACTTCCCATTTGCGTGCTGAACATCAGATTAAACTGACGTACTTCTGTCCAATTGCGTGTCCCCGATACAGGACATACAATGTCACAGTCCAGGATCAGCTGTCGAAGCTCTTCCAGGTTGTCTTCTCCAAGGGCTTTGAACATCCTTTCATTCACCTTGTCTATTTTAGCTTGTTCTCTGAGTACGTTGGGATTGGTAGCTAAAAATTGATCTTGATCAAAGTTGTCTCCAAAACGTTTTTTGCCTTTGGCTACCTCTTTTTCTATGCGACTTTCTAGTCTGGCTATGTACTCTTCCAGCAACACGTCTGCCCGGTACCTTTTTTTAGAATCTCTGTTATCAATCAAAGGGTCATTGAAGGCTGCCACATGTCCGCTGGCCTCCCATGTCTTGGGGTGCATAAAAATAGCCGAATCCAGGCCTACTATGTTGTCGTGCAACCTAACCAACGAATCCCACCAGTATTTTTTAATGTTCTCTTTTAACTCTACACCATTTTGTCCGTAATCGTAAACAGCACTTAAGCCATCGTAAATCTCGCTGGATTGAAAAATAAACCCATACTCTTTGGCATGAGCAATGATGTTTTTAAATAAAGCTTCTTGCATTTTCTTCTAGTAAAAATCTTGTAAAGATATGTTTTTTGGGAGTATTTCTTGTAACAACGCTATGGCAAACGGTCTTTCCCTAAGCCTTGGATGGGGGATGGTTAATTGTTTAGATTTGTGTTTTAATTGGTTAAATAACAGAATATCAATGTCTATCAATCGGGAGCTGTACGCCTTCATACCGCTCTTGCTATCGGTGTTGCTGCCGGATTTGCCTTGCGCGTTGTTTTCGGGTCTTTGTCTTCCTAGTTTTTTTTCAATTTCCAGGCATTTTTGCAGCAGTTCTTCCGGCCCCAAGGTGGTTTCCAGCCGTACCGCCTGGTTCAAAAAAGACGGCACTTTTTCTTCAAAACCCCAAGGCTCTGTTTCTTTTACGGCAGAAAGGGCTGCGATTTTTCCCAGGCCGGCCAATTCTTGGACGGCCTGCTCCAGTAGGGCCTCTCTGTTACCCAGGTTGCTACCCAACAAAAGGTATGTGGTATGCGTAACTGCCATGGCTTTGCTGCTTATCAGGCTTTTTGTGTATTGGCCACCACGGCATACATCCGAATCTGACGGATCATAGACAGCAATCCATTGGCCCGAGTGGGCGACAGGTGTTCTTTCAATCCTATTTTTTCTATAAACGTCATGTCTGCCTCTACAATTTCCTGCGGAGTATGCCCCGAGTAAACGTACACTAAAAGCGATATGATCCCTTTGGTAATGAGCGCATCACTATCTGCACTGAAGATCAGCTTTCCTCCCTCCAAGCGGGCATCTAGCCATACCCTGGACTGACATCCCTGAATCAAATTGTCTTCTGTTTTGGCGTTTTCAGGTAACGACTGCAATGTTTTACCCAATTCAATCAAGTGTTCGTACTTATCCATCCAGTCTTCTAAAAAGGAAAACTCTTCTATGACTTTTTCTTGTTTTTCTTTTATGGTCATTTTCTTTCTCTTAACGAAGCATGCAAAGGGCTTTTTTTAATGCTTCCATAAAAAACTCCAGTTCCTCCACGGTGTTGTACAAGGCAAAAGAAGCCCTTAAAAGTGCCGTCTGTCCATACCGTTCCAGCAGAGGTTCTGCACACAACATGCCAGAACGAACGGCAATACCCATCCTGTCCAACAATTGAGCTATATCGGAAGGATGAGCCCCGTCTATGGCCATAGAGAACAAAGGGGTTTTTTCATAATTTTGGCCGTAATACGTTCCTGGTTGTCCGTAGACTATACAGCCCTCAATGGTACTTAGCTCTTGCAAGGCTTTTTTTGTAATTTCTGCTTCATAGGCTTCCAAGGCTTCTGTGTTCAGTTCTTGCATAAATTCTACGGCAGCCCCAAGCCCGGCCACTCCTATGTAATTGGCGGTACCGGCTTCAAATTTCAATGGCAATTGGGCATACGTAGTGCCTTTTTTTAACGAAACACTTTCTATCATATCTCCGCCACCTTGCCAAGGCACCATTTCTTCCAGGAATTTTTCTTTTCCGTACAGTACTCCCGTACCGGTAGGACCGTAGAGCTTGTGCCCGGAAAAGGCGTAAAAGTCTACATCCAACGCCTGTACGTCTACTTTTTTATGAACAATGCCCTGGGCTCCGTCAACGGCCACGGGAACCCCGTAATAATGGGCTATGGTAATGATTTCTTCTAAGGGGTTAATAAGTCCCAATACATTGGAAATGTGGGGTAACGAAAGCAATTTAGGAACGGGACCCGAGCTATCAAAAATCTTCTCTAGTTTTTTAGGGTCGAGTGCGCCCGATTCGTCCACCTCCCACACTTCCAACAAAGCTCCCGTACGCTTACACATCATTTGCCAGGGGACTATGTTGGAGTGGTGTTCTGTTTCTGTAATGACCACTCTGTCACCGGGTTTAATGTACGTTTGACCAAAAGAATAAGCCAGCAAATTAAGAGATCCCGTTGTTCCGGCAGTGAAAACAATTTCGTTTTCTGAAGATGCATTGATGAAGTTTCTGATGCTTTCACGTGCCCTATGGTATCTTTCTGTAGATTGAATGCTCAGGTAATGGACAGCCCTGTGTACGTTTCCATTAAGGCTCCGGTTCATTTCTGTTAGAACGTCCAGTACCTTTATGGGTTTTTGAGCCGTAGCGCCGTTGTCTAAGTAAACCAACGGCTTGCCGTACACTTTTGTTTTTAACGCCGGAAACTGGTCTCTTATATGCGATGTGTTCATAAGTCAAAGATAATAAATGTATATTTGCAGTATGCAAAAAACATTCTACAAATGTACGAATATATCAAAGGAACACTTACTTCTGTCGACCCTACTTATGCCGTCGTTGAAAGCGGCGGTATAGGATATCACATATTGATCTCTTTGCAAACCTACTCGGCCATCCACACTCAAAAAGAAGTGAGTTTGTGGATTCACCTGCAAGTGAGGGACGACGCTCACGTGCTTTACGGTTTTGCAACGCGTGATGAACGTGAGATTTTTCGTTTACTCATTGGCGTTTCCGGTATTGGGCCAAGCATTGCTCGCATGATTCTTTCTGCTATGAGCAATATAGAAATAAGGGATGCCCTGGTAACAGAAGACGTTGTTCGTCTGAAAAGCATAAAAGGGATTGGAACAAAAACGGCAGAAAGAATGATCCTTGAGCTGCGCGATAAAATGAGTAAGGTAGGACTGGAAGATACAGAAGTAACTGCTACCCTGCCTTCTTCAAAGACAAGCGTACAAGCGGCCTCGGCTTTGTTACATCTTGGTTTTCAAAAAGCTGCCATTGATAAGGTGCTTTCTCGTTTACAAAAGGAAAATCCGTCGTGCAATCTTGAAGACTTGATAAGGCAAGCCCTTAAACTCTTGTAATTTCTCTTTATTATTTATCTTTGTGCCTAATCTTTTAAATTTTTACAACTATGAACCTTCCGGAAAATCTTAGGTATTCCAAAGAACACGAATGGATCTCAATTGAAGGAGAGATAGCCACCGTGGGCATTACAGACTATGCTCAATCCCAATTGGGAGACATTGTTTTTGTTGATATTGAAACACTGGACGAAACGTTAGACAGGGACGAGGTTTTTGGAGCTCTGGAAGCCGTTAAAACGGTAGCAGACGTCTTTATGCCGCTGTCCGGAACCATTGAGGAAGTAAATCCCATACTGGAAGATGAACCACAGAAAATAAATGAAGATCCTTATGGCGAAGGCTGGATGATTAAGATCAAAATAACCAATTCCCAGGAAATTGACGACTTGTTGGATGCCAAAGCCTATTTGGATCTGATTTCTGAGTAAAGCATAATGAAAACGAGCTTCGGAAGTGACAATCACTCCGGGGTACATCCCAAGGTGCTGAAAGCACTGGAAGACGCTAACCAAGGTTACTGTCTTTCCTACGAAGAGGATGAATATTCGGCACAGGCAGGGAGAGTCTTCAAATCCTTTTTTGGAGACCAATCACGGGTGTATTTTGTCTTTAACGGAACGGCGGCAAATGTCCTTTGCCTGCAGGCGCTAACCCGCCCGCACCACTCCATTATATGCGCCACAACAGCCCATCTACACCAGGATGAATGTGGTGCGCCCGAACGTTTTACCGGTTGTAAAGTGCTTACGGCAGATACCGGGGACGGCAAGCTCACTCCTGCCCATATAAAACCGCACCTGACCGGTTTTGGGTTTCAACATCATTCACAACCGAAGGTTATATCCATTTCACAGTCTACAGAGTTAGGTACCGTTTATACTCCGGAAGAAATCAAGGAGTTGGCAGATTTAGCGCACAACCATAACATGTACTTACATATGGATGGTTCCCGCTTGGCCAATGCGGCCGCTTTCCTGGACCTTCCTTTTTCTGCATTTACTTGTGATGTTGGAGTAGATGCACTTTCTTTTGGGGGAACAAAGAACGGTATGCTTTTGGGAGAAGCTGTTTTGTTTTTTGACCCAAAACTCAGTCAAGATTTCTTGTATGTCAGAAAACAATCTATGCAGTTGTTTTCTAAAAGCCGTTTTGTGGCAGCGCAGTACCTGGCCTATTTCAAAAACGATCTATGGCTGGAAAACGCTCAGCACGCCAACCGGATGGCTCGTTATTTGGCAGACAAGGTCAGCAACTTACCGGGAGTACAAATCACTCAAAAAGTAGAGAGTAACGCTGTTTTTGCCATCCTCCCAAAACCGGCTTACCAACAGTTGGTTAAAAAACATTTTTTCTACGTTTGGGATGAGTTGACCGATGAAGTTCGTTGGATGTGTTCTTTTAACACGCAAAAATCTTATATAGATGCATTTGTTAATGATTTAAAAAATACACTGTTATGAAAGAAGAGGTAAAAATCACCCGATTGTTTGACCTGCTGGAGCGATTGCAAGTCAATTATCCTAAAGAGGATATTTTGGCAGGTAAAGTAAACGGTACCTGGAAAAAGTACAGTTCAAAAGAGTACTCAGATATTTCCCACGCTTTTGCCTATGGTTTTCTAGAACTTGGACTTACATCTGAAGATAAAGTCATTACCATTATGAACAACCGCCCCGAGTGGAATTTTGTTGACATGGGAACGGCTTTGGCTCAAATGGTTCACGTACCGGTATATACCACCTTAAGTCCCGATGATTACCGCTACATCATCCCTCATTCCGATGCCAAAGTAGTCATCATAGGCCAGGCCGGGCTGTACAAACATATTGAGCCCATTATCAGTGAACTTGAAAATCCGCCGGTTGTATTTACCGTAGATGCGGTGGAAGGCGTAAGAAGCCTGGACGAAGTATATCAAATGGGCCTTGCTCATAAAGAAAAATGGGCGCCTGTTGTGGAAGACATTAAGAAAAACACCACACCGGATACACTGCTTACCATCATTTACACTTCGGGTACTACGGGAACTCCCAAAGGCGTTATGCATGCACACAGCAGCATAGTATTTAACTTTTTGGGTCATGCCGCACAACAGATCATGAACCACACCCATAAGTTCTTAAGCTTCTTGCCTTTGTGCCATATTTATGAAAGAAGCATGAACTACGAATTTCAATCATTAGGTATCAGCATCTATTATGCAGAAAGCATGGGAACGATTGCTCGTGACTTGAAAGACATAAGGGCAGATGGTTTTTGTGCCGTGCCACGCGTGATTGAAATGATGTATAAAAAATTGGAAGATGCCGGTAAGAGCCTGAAAGGCTTCAAGCGAACCATCTACCGATGGGCTTGGAACTTTGGTAATACGTTTGATTACGAGCGACTTACCTTCTGGCGTGTTACCCTTAACAAGCTGTTTGACAAGTTGGTTTACAGTAAGTGGAGGGAGAATTTAGGGGGCAAAGAAATGTTAATTGTAACGGGAGGTTCTTCCATAAGGGCCTGCGTTATCCGCCTGTTCTCTGCTGCCCGTATGTTCATTTATGAGGGTTACGGATTGACAGAAACAGCTCCTGTTATAGCGGTAAACAACCCCAAAGAGAAAATCCGTAAGATTGGGACCGTAGGTAAAGTAATGGATGGAACAGAATTAAAGTTCCTGCCCGACGGTGAAATTCTTACGCGAGGACCGCACATTATGATGGGTTACTACAAAGATCCGGAAGCTACAAAAGAGGCAATAGATGAAGACGGTTGGTTCCATACGGGCGATGTGGGAGAAATGGTAGATGAGATTTTTTTGAAAATCACAGACCGTAAGAAAGAGATCTTCAAGCTTTCCAACGGTAAGTATGTAGCTCCGCAAATGGTTGAAAATAAACTAAATGAATCCCCCTATATTGAAAGTGCACTTGTGGTTGGAAGCGACCGTAAAGTAGCTTCTGCCATCATCATACCCAACGATGTGCAGATTCAAGATTGGGCTGCACATCAAAAAATGGTATTTCAGGATACTGAAAACCTTTACAAAACCAAAGAAGTAAATACCCTTATTCACAAGGAAATTGAAAGGATTAACAAATCTTTGGCACCTCACGAGCAAATTAAGTTTTTCCGTCTTGCCAATGACCAATGGACTACTGCCAACGGCCTGCTTTCACAGACTTTAAAGCTGCGTAGAACCGAGTTGAATAAGTATTACGAGAAAACTATTGAGGAAATTTACAAGTGATCCGCACCGCAACTGTAAAAGACAAAGCAGCACTTCAAGAGATCTGGAGTGCTGCTTTTGGTGATCCTATGGACTATGCCCGTTTTGCGGTTGAGAACTGCCTTACCCTGGGAACGGTTCTTTACCATCAAGAAGGCATGTCTTGCCTTACGTTGTTTCCTGTTTCTTTACACCGCAAAGGGAAAAGACCCCTTACCGGTGCCTATGTATACGGTGTGGCCACGCACCCAAGCAAACAGAAAAGGGGATACAGTTCGTTGCTGCTGTACCATACTTCTAAACTGGCAAAATTCCTTGTTTTGTATCCGGCAACGGAGCCTTTACACGCTTTCTATGTGAAAAGAGGATTTGATGTTCCGGTTCACATTCCGGCTCCTTTGGTTAAGCAGCCTTTTACCCCTACGGATAACACCCCTGGCACACCCGCCTTATATGCTGATTATCAGGCAGATGCGCTTGAGCAAAAGAGTGCCTTTCTTTGGCCTCGATCTCTTTTTGATTTTGCCTACCAAGAATGTCTCTATAGAGGAGGGTTTGCACACGAAGGCCATCTTTGTTACCCTTCCTCGTCGGAAATTACGTGTAAGCCTTTTCTATCAGGAAGTAAGACTTTCCTTGGAGGATTGGCTCGTTTTCATGTAAGAACCTCGGGAGTGAGGCAAACTCCGCCGCTGTTTTACCTGCCTTTAGACTGATTGGTTAGAAAGTGATTCTATAGTACCCCAACGGAAGCAAACCTGTTTGGTAAGAAGTTCGCATGGCTTCCATTCTTACGTCATACTCATAGGAGTATACGTTTTTACGGTTTGTAAAATTACGTACCTCTATACCTATTTCATGCGTTATTTTCCTCTGATGAATTTTGGCCCAAACCTTTATATCACCTCTCATATAAAAAGGCTGCCTGGGTTCGTATGCCTCTTCAAAGAGGTATACGGCTGCTTTTTCTTGCTTAGAAGCCTCTAGATCTACCGGGATGTATCTTTGGCCTCCTGCAAAAGTGGCTTTAAGATCTCCCCCCAAAGACCACATGTTCCCCGATTTTGTAGTTCTCTTTATATCAAACTCCTTGCCTATTAACAAGTTGACTATATAGTTACTGTTGTATCTTGTGTTTCTTAAAATGTTGTCTATGCTTCTAAACTTGCTTTCAAACAAAGAGGCTGTTGCCATATAATACCAGCCTTGTGAAAGGAACCGCTCTAAGGTCAATTCTATACCGTAATTGTATCCGGTAGCATCGCTTACATACACCCTTCCGTATTTATCAAAATTCATACCCCCCAGGTTGATTACAGAATAGTAGGGTTCATACAGGTCAACGGGAATGTTATATAAGTACTGGAAGTATGCCTCGGCTTTAAAGCGCGTGCTGGGTGAAAGACGTATCTGGTAACCGGCTACTGTGTGATGTGAACGCGTCATATCTAAGAATTTGTTGGGATATATTTTGCTGTCCACCGCTTGTGAGAAAAGCTTTGTCATGTAAATTTCCAAGCCTTGATACTGGCTGTGAAGCCCATATCCCAACGTAAGCTCCTGTTTGTCTTTAAATTTCCAAGACAAGCCCACACGCGGATCTACATTCCACGTTTGGTTCAGGAAAAGGAATTGAGCGTTTACCCCGGCATCTAGCGTAAGACGAGCCGAGGCCCTGTAAGAAATTTCTGAATACGCTTGTAAAAGAAAAGTATGGCCAATTTCGTTAACGTCTTTGGGATACGTGGTTTTTGAATAATCGTTAGAGATGAATCCATACGCCAGTCGTTTACCTGCCAGCCCGGAACGTATAGATAAACGGCTACCCAATTTTACGTTGTGTACGGCTTGAAGGGTTTGAAACTCGCGCATTAGCATGGCGTCTTGACTGCGGTCTTTTTGGTTGGTTTCTATGGTAAGCGAGTCTATTTCTGCAGAAAAAGAGGAATAAGAAGTAGCCAACGAAATTTTTAGAGACTGGTTGTGTCCCAACGTTTTGTTGTATTGAATTCCGGCTACTGCCATTTGCGACTGGCTGGCTATGTCGTCTGCATAGTTGTAAAAATCCGATTCTCCGTCTACTATGCTTACTTTACCCGTCCCCCCTATGGAAAAAAAGGAAAACGTTCCGCTTTTAGGGGTGGGTACGTGTATTTTGGCCGTCCAGTCCTGGTATCTGGGAACGGCAGAGCCTGTACCAAAATCAAAGCCCATATAACTTAAAATGTCCAGAAAAGAATACCGGTACGATGCCAGGTAAGAAGCCTTCCAATTTTTGGATAGAGGCCCTTCTACTCCAAATTCCAGACCGTTGATCCCTATTTGTCCGGTGAATTCATGGATGTCGTAATTGCCTTCTCTTAAATGGATATCAAACACGCCGGAATATGCGTTGGTATATTCTGCAGGAAAAGCACTGGTGTAAAAATCTGAATTAGACAGCGTGTTAACGTTTAGCATGCTTATGGCTCCTCCAGTGGCTCCGCCGTCTGCAAAGTGATTGGGGTTGTATATATCTACCCCTTCCATACGCCAAAGCAACCCAAAGGGAGAGTTTCCCCTAATTACTATATCGTTGCTGGAGTCGCTGGGAGTGCCCACTCCTGCAAAGTTTTGCGCCATTCTGGAAATATCATTCATAGCACCTGCATACCTTTCTGCATCGGCTACGGAAAAAGTTCTTGCAGATACAGACGCCATATCGTTCACCGGGCGTAATTTGTCCCTTTCTGCCGTAATCACAATCTCTTCTACCGTGAGCACATCCTCCCTCATTTTTATGTTGATTACCAGCTCTTTCCCCGAGTTTAGCGATAGGTTTTCCATATATATGGTCTCCATGCCTATGCTGGAAAAGAGAATGGTTATTCTCCCCACAGGAACGTTGGGAACGCTATAATATCCGTCTATGTCTGTATAGGTAGAAAGGTAACCGTTTTGGTTAACTACTACCCCTACTCCCACAAGAGGTTGTTCAGAAACATCGTCAACCACCCTGCCTTTAACTGTTTGGAGCATTTGCTGGCCTTGCACTGGTACCAGAGGGAACAGCATTACCGTTAGTACAAGTAGAATCCTTTTCAATTCAATTTTATCTTACACTTTATAGAAAATTCCAAAAATAGCATATTTTTTTACTTTTTCACCTTTCTTTCTCTTCGTTTTTTTTACCTTTTCTTTAAATGAGATGTACAATGGCACTTATACTAATGCCATTATAAACTTTTACCTACCTAAATAGAGCAGTAAAACCGAAACATCAGCCGGAGAGACTCCCGGTATCCGGGAAGCCTGCCCAATGGTCTGTGGTTTTATCTTTTGAAGCTTTTGTCTGGACTCTGTAGAAAGCGACGCAATAGAGGTATAGTCAAACGTTTTTGGGATAGGAACAGCATCAAGCCTTACCATTTTTTCTGCAAACAACCTTTCTCTTTCTATGTACCCCCTGTACTTTATAGCTATTTCTACAGACTCGTAAATCTCTTCTGCGCGGGGGTCGCCTTTGTAAAGTGTTCCACGTGGAACAAAATTTTTAAGGTGTGTCCAGTTGACTTGAGGGCGCGTAAGAATTTCTGCAAATTTCTTTTTTGTTTTTATAGGAGTGGTGCCTTGCTGCCGGAGGGTTTCATTGATTTGATCGGGGGACAAGGCATGCTCCTGCATCCAGTTGAGCAAGCTGTCTCTTTTTTTGCGCTTTTGCCTTGCTAACTCAACTCTTTCCTGCGTAGCCAGTCCAATCTCGTGTCCTATTTCTGTGAGCCTTTCGTCTGCGTTGTCTTGGCGCAGAAGTATTCTGTACTCAGCCCGGGAAGTGAACATTCTGTATGGCTCATCAACTCCTTTGGTTATAAGATCGTCTATCAACACCCCAATGTATGCCTGGTCTCTGCCCAGTACTAAAGGTTTTTGTGCGCCTAGCTTCCTGTGTGCATTGATGCCGGCCATGATTCCTTGTGCAGCGGCCTCTTCATAACCGGTGGTGCCGTTTACCTGCCCGGCTAAATACAATTGTGGTATGTTTTTTACTTCCAAGGTGTGATCTAATTGCGTAGGTGGGAAATAATCGTATTCTATGGCGTATCCCGGTCTGTAAAAGCGAGCCTGTTGCAATCCCGGAATTTTTCGCACGGCTTGAAACTGAATGTCTATAGGTAAAGACGATGCAAATCCTTGCAGGTAATATTCGTTCGTATTCCAGCCTTCCGGTTCTAAAAAAAGTAAGTGTTGGCTTTTATCAGCAAAGGTGTTCAACTTGTCTTCTATGCTGGGGCAGTAACGCGGACCTCGGCCTTCAATTCTTCCTGCAAATAAGGGGGAGTCTTGAAATCCTTCCCTCAGTTTCTGGTGTACGTTCATGTTGGTATACGCCATATAACAGTCTTCTTGAGGTTTTCCGCTCTGTATGGGGGAAGGTTCGTTTAAAAAGGAGAATCGTTGCGGGCTTTCATCTCCCTTTTGAACTTCCAGTTTAGAAAAATCTATACTCCTACCGTCAATCCTTAACGGGGTTCCGGTTTTCATTCTGTCTACCCGTAAACCGGCTTTGCTCAGTTGTTCGGTAAGTTCTCCAACGGGAGGTTCTCCCATCCTGCCACCGGGCGTAGATTGGCGTCCTATAAAAATTTCTCCGTTTAAGAACGTCCCGCTCGTTAAGATTACCGCCCGGGACGGAATTTTATTCCTAAAAACCGTTTGTACACCAGTTACTGCTCCGCCTTTAAACAGTAAAGCCGTAACTTTATCCTGCCAGAGCTCCAGATTCTCTGTGTTTTCCAAAATCTCTCTCCAGGCCGCTGAAAACATCATTCTGTCGCATTGAGCACGCGGGCTCCACATGGCCGGTCCTTTAGACTTATTTAACATCCTAAACTGCATGGTACTGGCGTCGGTTACCAAAGCCATGGCTCCTCCCATGGCGTCTATCTCTCTAACAATCTGGCCCTTTGCTATACCTCCAATGGCCGGATTGCAAGACATGTGGGCCCATTTTGTCATATCCATGGTAATGAGGAGGGTTTTGGAGCCCAGTCGCGCTGCTGCGTACGCAGCTTCGCACCCGGCATGCCCCCCTCCCACTACAATAATATCGTATTGTGTTCCCATGAATTTTTTCAACTTTCTAAATCACTTTAACGTTAATTTTCTGTAAGGCTTTGTCTTCTTCGTTACGCATCAATAACCGTTCCTCTTTTGTTTTATCGTCCATACCCAGCAAATGCAATATTCCGTGTATGATTACGCGCAGGAGTTCTTGACTCTTTGTTTGTCTGTATAACGTGGCGTTCCTTTCTACGGTTTCTATGTCTATAAACAGGTCGCCGCAGACCCATTTTTCAGTGGGTTGCGTGTAAGGAAAAGTAAGTACATCCGTGTAATAATTATGGTTAAGATACTGCTTGTTCAATTGCAGTATATACTCAGAGTCACAAATGATTATGTTAATATCTCCAACGCTTTTTCGTTTTTCTGTAAGCACTTGTGCTATCCATTTTTTTATGGCACGTCTGTTGCTTATTTTTACATTGGGCTTTTGTATATGAAACAGTATCATAAAACGGTTTTGTATTGCCGCAAAAGTACAAAATTGTTTTTTAAAATATTTTATATACATTTGCAAGTCCCATTGGGCCAGTAATAGGGCCATTAGCTCAGTTGGCTAGAGCGCTTGCATGGCATGCAAGAGGTCGTCGGTTCGACTCCGTCATGGTCCACTAAATTAATTTTTTTTACCATGGAACTAAAAAAAAGCCCTAAAGCAAATCTGGAAACCAAGAGAGTCTTATTTATTGAAATCGGACTTATTGCTGCTCTTGTTGTGATCCTTGCTGCTTTCGAATACAAGACTTATGATAAAGACATAAGTATGATTACGGGAGATACCCAAATGATCATAGAAGAAGAGCAGATCCCTGTTACTATGGAAACTCCTCCCCCTCCTCCCGAGATCCCACAAGCTCCTGTTCTTTCGGATGCGATTGAAATTGTTGACGATGACATTACCATCGAAGAAGACATTTTTATAGAAACGGAAGATGATGCGAGTTTTGCCGTGGAAATTCGGGACTATATTTCTTATTCCCAGGAAGAAGAAGTGGAAGAAGAGGAAATTCCGCTCGCCATTGTGGAAGAAAAGCCTACTTTTATGGGAGGTGACGAGAATACCTTCACAAAATGGGTTTTTGAACGTATCATTTATCCCGAAGTGGCTAAAGAAAATGGTGTACAAGGACGAGTAGTTCTTTCGTTTATTGTTGATGCAGACGGATACGTAAAAAATGTAACTGTTCTTAGAGGAGTTGACCCCTCTATTGATAAAGAGGCAGTACGCGTTGTTTCTTCGTCGCCTCGCTGGAAGCCGGGCCGTCAGCGCGATAAAGCAGTACGGGTGCGGTATAATTTCCCGCTTAACTTCCAATTGCGTTGATCTGCATTGATTGTATAATTTAGGT
>JAAZIA010000012.1 GCA_012510445.1 Bacteroidales bacterium | reverse complement strand
GTTACTAAGTAATTATCCTATAAAAGAAATGACTTATTGCTCTTTGTACTTGTTGTACGTTTGTACTATTTGTACGCTTCCAATCTTGTCAATGAACTATCAATGTTTTTCTACCCCTACGCAAAGGGGATGCAAAGATAAAGAGAAATTTGAAACTCCAAAAAAATAAACACTATTTCTCTTATTTTTGGGTGAACGAGGGGACTCGAACCCCCGACCTCTAGAGCCACAATCTAGCGCTCTAACCAGCTGAGCTACGATCACCATAGTATTCAGGGACTGCAAAAGTAAAACAAAAAATGGAATCCGCAAGGTTTATTATGTCCGGTTCCAGTCCTCTACCAGAAAAATAAAACGATATTTTGTATATGTACCCATAATTCCTAAAGGCAATTCAATAAAAACCTTTAATCCAATGTCTTTCTTCCCTTCATAAAACAAATGGTTGATCCTCCACAAAGTAAAATTATCCGGGTCGTAATGAATGTTGGCCTCAGGAATCAGAAAATCCGATACAGACTCTAAAGGTTTTAGTACGGTGGGCAGTTGTTGCCGGTCTTTTTCAAAGAAATCTATCCCGTCGTGAATGACCCGTAAGGTATCGTTGTTCTGATTGATATAAGCTGCTTCTTCCCAAAAAACCACTAGCGAATCAGTTGTTTTGTTCTGTAAAACTAAACCAAACCTTGTGTTTGTCAATTCCCAAGTAACCTTCAGGTATGCATTTTCATATGTATACCAAGTAGTCCCGTCCGGTTGCTCTGCCGTGGAGAACATCATATCACTAAAGGGAGCAGGCGGATCACAGGCCACATCCTGTAACCGTACCTTATATATACCCACACGCAGACTGCCGCAGGCAACCATCAGAACACCCAGCACAATTACAAAAACTACCAACACAACCGTTCGCCATCCTGGCCATGCAAATGCCTGTACTGTTTTTTTTGTTTTTCCTCTCATTTTAGCCTGCTTCTCTATTGTAAGCTCGTTTGTCTGTGCAAAGATAATCAAATCCACTGCTACATAGATACTTTTTTATAGCCATAAAAAAGAGTTAAATTTGTAACATAGTAATTGACAGGTGTTTTAATTATGTTTTTCTTTTCAGGTGCTAAGAAATACACCCTATTGTGTATATTCTTACTTATATATGTCCATCCGGCCTTGTCTCAAAATTATGAACGTTTGCGCAACAGGATGGTACGTGATCAAATGGTGGCCAGAGGGATTACCCACCGCTCTACCTTACAAGCCATGCGTACTGTAGAGCGACACCTGTTTGTGGACAAGCTGCTTATGAACAAGGCTTATGAAGACAACCCGCTCCCTATCGGTTACGGGCAAACCATCTCGCAACCGTTCATTGTAGCTTATATGACAAGCCTCATTGAACCTCGTCCTCATTTCAGGGTTTTGGAAATTGGTACCGGATCGGGCTACCAAGCAGCCGTTTTGTCGGGAATCACAGACTCGGTTTTTACTATGGAAATTGTTCCCGAATTGGGAGAAATGGCAAAAAAGCGACTGGAAGCCCTAGGGTACGATAACGTGCAGGTAACGGTTGGGGACGGATACCACGGACTTCCGGAAAAAGCACCTTTCCATGCTATTGTGGTTACGGCTGCTGCCGAGCACATTCCGCCACCTCTTATAGAACAACTTGCCGAGGGAGGAAAAATGATCATCCCTGTAGGCTCTCAGTTTATGGTTCAGTACCTTATACTCGTTGAAAAGAAGAAAGGAAAAATTACTACAAGAAGCATGATGCCTGTACGTTTTGTACCTTTTACAAGATGAACGCAGACAAGATAAACCGTAAGATTCCCGTTTCCATTGGATTGCTCTCTGGCAGTATCATCGCTTTTCAGCTGTTGCTTATGCAGGTACTGTCTCAAAGCCAATGGAACCATTTTGCCTATATGGTCATATCCGTTGCCCTGCTGGGTTTTGGAGCCAGCGGTACCTTACTTTCTTTTGTAAGGAAGCAACTTATTAGCAGAATCCACCGGGTGCTGCCCCTGCTCATGCTCCTTTGTGCTCTATCCATGGCTTTTCTCTTTCATAAGGCATCCCTGGTGTTTGGAGGTTTTGACGCCTACTTGATTTTTTACGAAAAGCAACACTACCTGAACCTACTTGTATCGTACCTACTTTTGTTCATCCCCTTTTTTCTGGGCGGCACAGCCATTGGCCTAACCTACAGCCGATATGCGGCACATATTGGAAAACTCTATTTTGCAGACCTGGCCGGCTCGGGAGCCGGCGGCTTGCTCATGCTACTGTTCTTCTGGCACGTTTCACCGGCCACCCTTCCCTTTGCTATCGCCCTGCTGCCTCTTGCAGCCGGTTTGCTCCTCTTTCCTCGCCTTAGAAAAACCTCTGCAACATCAGCACAAGAGCCCGTACCAGTGACAACATCAGCATCAGCATCAACGTCAGCACCGGAAGCTGCCAAGCCCAAGGCGGCCTTAATAGTCACTGTTGTCTTGGCGACTACAGCTCTGGCTGCTCTGGTGCTCATTCTCACAGGACTTTTTAATCCTGGTCGACTGCCCGCCTCGGAATACAAAAGTTTATCCCGCACCTTATTGCTGCCCAACGCTCGCATTACAGATACAAAGTACAGTCCCTTTGGAGAACTCACGCGGGTTAACGCTCCTGCACAAAGGTACGCTCCCGGGTTAAGCCTTAACTACTATGGAACGGTCCCGGAAAGCGATATGCTGTTCAACAACGGCGATTGGTTTGGTCCTCTTTTACCGTTCCAAACGGGAGAGGAAGTTCGTTTCATGGAATACACCACGTACGCGCTCCCGTATGTTTTACAAAACCCCCGTCGCGTTTTTATTGCCCACGCAGGAGCCGGTCATTTTACATCGCAAGCCTTACAGCAGGGAGCCACAAACATCCTGGCCGTGGAGCCTCACAAGGCTGCAGCCGATCTGCTACGCAAGGAACTCGGCTTTCCTCAAGATAAAGTGCGCTTTGTTTCCGGCACCCCCAGGTATTACCTGCAACGCTCCCGCACGCCGTTCGATTTGATGGTGCTGCCCCAGGTAGGTTCTTTTGGCGGCGGAGGCGGAATGAGTGCTTTGGAAGAACAGTACCTTTTTACCACAGAGGCCTTTTCCCTCATGTGGAACAAATTGTCCCATGAGGGTATGGTTACGGCCACCGTTTGGATGGATCACCCTCCGCGCAACAGCCTAAAAATGGCTGCCACCCTGGTTCAAGTGGTAAAACATCAGGGGATTGAAAACCCGGCTACTCATATTCTGGCCGTTCGTAGCTGGTCCACCCTTACGTTCGTTTTGAAAAAAGGCGAGGTTACAAAAGCCGAGGTGGAAGCCTTGCGGAAGTTTTGTGAAAGCCGGCAGTTTGATCTTGTACTGTACCCGGGGATAAGAGCCTGGGAAAGAGAACGCTTCAACGCCCTTGAGGACAGCAGCTTTTTTACCATCCTGGACACGTTATTTGCCCCGGCAGGAGAAATACGTGGCAAAGAAAGTGCTTTACGCAAGCCAAGCACTTCACAAAGTCAAAACACTTTGCGCAATCAAAGCTCTTTACTCAAGCCAAGCACTTCACAAAGTCAAAACACTT
>JAAZIA010000011.1 GCA_012510445.1 Bacteroidales bacterium | reverse complement strand
CGTTCAGACATGCGAATAAGTTCTTCCTTATCGAACGGAAGTCCCGTTACGGCCTTGAATACAGTCACATAGTTGTCAACGTGTTCCGGCACCTTGTGCGGTTCATCCGTTTGGGCATTGTCTGCCGGTTCTACGTCGTTCCAGCAGAGCTTACAAAATCCGGCCAGTCCAAACCAAGTACGGAACATGGGGAAATAGTGCAACGCTTCAGCCTTGTCTTCAAACGTAGGAATTTGGTTGTTGACCATATCCATGAAAATGAGCCAGGCCTCGTCGTGCTGAGGTCCTTTGTTTGTCATGGCATACCCGCCCTGCTGAGCCAGTGATTCTTTAGAGATGTACATAGAGTATTCCATGCCTTTGTTCTCCATGGCTATATCGTTAAGAAAATGGGCATCTCCCCATCCTTTTTCTATAAACAACTCTTTCATTTTACGTACTCCCAAACCGGCTATCAACCCAAAATCTTCGCCGCGCGCCAGCTGGTGCATACATTCCAAAGCGTCTTCTGCATTACCCCACGTAAAGTCCAGGCCTCCCGTTTTTTCTTTATCCAAGATGCCCTCTTCCCAACACTCCATGATGAAAGCCACAATGTTACCCCAAGATATGGTACAAATACCGTACGTATCGCAATAGAAGTTCTGCTCTATCACGTAGAGCGGATCAAAAATAGCCAGGTTAGAGCCTACGGCAGCAGCCGTCTCGTATTCCGGCCCGTCCACAAGCACTCGGGTTCCTTTGTACGGGCCTGTACGCAACAGAAAATCATCTACACCTTTGGCACACATCATGGAACACCCCAGCCAGCAGCCGTCGGGCACCCCTTGTGTAAAATGTGTTTTCCAGACTTCCAAGTCAATCTTGTGACAATCTTTATGGTCACCGTATTTAAAGTTCATAACGGGAAGCAGGTCGTATTTTTCCATAACCCCCATAAGGTGCGCCGTTCCTACCTTTCTCATTTGGCATTGCTCGTCATCCAGCTCTACCATTTCTCTGGTAAAACGCTTGCCGCGCTCCAGTATGGCCGGCATATCCACTACGTTCACCAATTTCCCCGATACTTTTGGGATTTTGGCCACAATGGCACGCACGTTCTTATGGCGTAACAAAGTACCCAGCCCTCCTCTTCCGGCTTGTTTTAAGCGGATTTTCTGACGTTTCACATCGTAAAAAGAAAAATTGAGCATACCTATAAGGGAATGATCGGCTGCTTTCCCGGAAGAAATTACAGATACGTTCAGCTTGTCTTTCTCACTGTCTGCAAACATTTCATGCAATTCCTCGGCCAGCAGGTGTGAGTCTATATGCATTTCTGCCGGAGGAACAAAGAATTCTATTTCGTGATCTATTCCGTTGATATACACAATTACCTCGCGAGGAGATATCCCATGCACGTCCAGAGCGTCAAAACCGGCAAATTTTAGATGCGGTCCAAAATGGCCTCCCACGTTGGAATCTACCACCCCTTCTGTCAAAGGAGACAGCCCCACACAAATGCTTTTACCTGCCCCGGCGTATTGCGTAATACCACAAACGGGCCCTCCGGAGACCACAAGGGCATTTTCCGGATCGCTCCATTTGGTGTTCGGTGTAACAGCATCCCACAACATACGCAGACCATATCCTTTACCTCCTACAAATTTTTCCCTTACCTGGGGCGGTACGGGACGCACCTCTGTACTGTAGTTACTCAGGTCAATATGAAGGCTCTGGTCTGAATAGCCCTTGTCAAGCGGTTTCCACTCGTAAGGGATCCTGGCCAAAACTTCTCTGTTTTTAATTATTGCATTCATAGATAAAGTCTTTTAGTTGTATATTTGCTCCACAAAAATAGGGAAATTGACGGTATTCCAAAACATAACTTCGCTGTTGGAAACAAAATGTGTAGGCATTGCAGGAGCCGGCGGATTAGGTTCAAACGCAGCAGCAGCGCTTGTCAGAAGCGGTATAGGACATCTGGTAATTGCAGATTTTGACACCGTTACACCGGAAAACATAAACAGGCAATTTTACTTTGCAGACCAGCAAGGACGTCCTAAAGTACATGCGTTGCAAGAAAACCTGTTACGTATTAATCCCAAGATAAAGCTACAACCATACAAAGAAAGAGTAACGCCAGGCAATGCAAAAGACTTCTTTAATACGTGCCACGTAGTAGTAGAAGCCTTTGATAAGGCTACTGAAAAAGAATGGTTTGCCAACTGGATGACGCAACACCTTCCCCATATACCCCTGATTATGGCATCCGGCATTGCCGGCTGGGGACAGCAAGACGTTTTGCGCATACAACGTGCAGGAAACCTGTATGTTTGCGGGCACCAAAAGGAAACCGACACAACAAACACCCCTATGCTGGCACCGCGCGTAACGCAGGTTGCCATGATGCAGGCAGACCTGGTGCTGGAAATTTTATTAAAAGAGTTACCTCGTATTCCATGAAAATTACCTTAAACAACAGAAAAGAAACGTTTGACACAGGCCCTCTTACCGTTTCGGAGATTCTGGACAGAAAATCTTTCCGGTTTAAGATGCTGGTAGTTAAGCTAAACGGAGAGCTTATTCCTAAAGAAAACTATCCTTCTACCCCGGTTAAAGAGGGAGATAATCTTGATATTATTCACCTGATCAGTGGAGGATGAACTATGAAAAAAAACATACTAACACTTTGGACAGTAGCCTTATTGGCCCTGACCGCCTTTGTAACCCCCTCGTGCATTACCGTAGGACTGGATGCCGTGAGCGGATCTACCCTTGTATGGAATTCCGGTTCCAACAATTACTTTAACCGGGAAGCCTACACTACGTTACCGGGCCCTAAAAGGCTGGTCATTGATGGAGAAGTAGAGAAAGTAACAGAAGTAAAATTGTCAAAGTTCCCTTTACGAACGGTAATCGCTAAAGAAGCCGTCTATTGTGAAGAAGGCGATTCCATAGCTTTTCTGGGAGCCTTCCGGTACGAAGGGTATGCCTTGTGCGATATTCTAAGTGCTCTTAAAGTAGACAAAGAAAGCAAAGAAGACTTGTGGCCTCCCATAGACCTGTTTATAGAAGTACGCAATGATTCCGGAGACATAGCCGTCTTTTCTTGGGGCGAGATTTACTATACAGCCAACATGTACAGCATTGTCATTGCCAAAAGGGTCACGCGCGTAATCCCGGGAAAAACAGGCGAATTGTGGGATCTGCCTACAGAAATGAAACTGATAGCAGCAACAGACCTGCTCTCTGTCAGAAACATTCCGTCTCCCACACATATTACCATTCGCTCGCTCAAAGGAAACTACATAGTTAACAGGGCTCCGGAAGTATTGGAAAACGACCCCGGACGCTTAGCCATCCAGACCTCGTTGGAAGATACCGTAGCCCTAATAACAGCACTCCCGGAAGACCTTCCCGTGATCACGTACCCCGTACTTTTTTATGGAAACAGTACAGGTTACAAAGGCATGAGGGAGTATTCGGGAATCATGCTCAGTCGCGTACTGGCTCCCTGGTTTCCTGCCAACGATTACAAAACCGCACAAACAGGTATGTTGAGCATTGCCGGTGTGGACGGCTTTCGTGCCGCTTTTTCCGTATCGGAAGTAGTTAACCGCAACGACCACCGGGAAATCCTGCTACGGAGGCAAGGCAAATCTTTCTCTATTTATACGGCCTGTGACGCTTTTGCAGACAGAAGCATCAAAGGGCTGAGCGAAATCCGACTGACAAATCCCAAAGAATATGAATAAAAAAATAAAAGTATGTGCCCTATTCCTGTTTTTTGCCTTCCTTTCCATTACAGGTTGTAAGCAGAAAAGTAGCAAAGAGCTTGTTATTTTTCACGCCGGAAGCCTAGCCATGCCCCTGAAGGCGCTGGCAGACAGCTTTACTACCATGCACCCGGGTACCGTATTTAAAATGGAAGCGGCCGGAAGTGTTGATTGTGCCCGTAAAATCACAGAATTGGGACGATCGTGCGACATCATGGCTTCTGCAGATTACTTGGTCATTGATCAATTGCTTATCCCGGAATACGCATCGGAAAACCAATATTTTGCCACCAACAGCATAGTCATTGCTTTTACTGATAAATCGCGTGAAGCAGACAACATCACCGCTGATAACTGGTACGAAATATTGCTCTTGCCACACATTTTCTACGGACGGTCAGACCCCCATGCCGATCCGTGCGGCTACCGCACCGTCTTTGTTTTGCAACTGGCAGAGAAATATTATGCAGATGCAGCAGGGAAAACACCTTTTACAGTACATGATTTTACTGAAAAAGACCAACGGTTTATCCGTCCCAAAGAAGTGGATTTACTGGCTCTGCTGGGAAGCCGGGCCATAGACTATATGTTTATATACAAATCTGTTGCCTTGCAACACGGCCTTCGTTATATAGAACTACCCCCGGAAATCAATCTGGGAGATAGCGCCCTGGCAGAGCAGTATGCCCGGGCCCAACTAAAAATCAGGGGAAGCAGTCCTACAGACTCCATTATAGTAACGGGCACACCCATAGTGTACAGCTTTACCATTCCTCACAATGCGGAAAATCCTAAGCTGGCTCAAAAATTTGCCACTTTTTTAACAGATCCCCGGGGAGGACAGAAAATCCTCCGCTCTATGGGCCAATAAAATACTACAACGTAATGGTAACTCGGCGGTTGGCCAAGATACGCACTTCTGCCGGATCGTGAGTCACGTGCAGAATAGTAATGCCCGTAAGGGACACTTTCTTTAACAAAAGCGCAGACTGATCGCGCAACGGCGCATCCAGGGCAGACAACGGCTCGTCCAGTAACAGCACTTTGGGATGAATCACCAGCGTTCGTGCCAGAGCCACCCGTTGTTTTTCCCCGCCCGACAGCGATTCCGGCATCCGCGCCAAATGGCGCTCTATATCTAAATCTGTGGCAAAATCCACTACTGCCTCTTTGATTTCCTGTTTCTTTCTGCCTCGTATAACCAATGGCCAAGCTATGTTGTCAAAAACGCTCATATGCGGGAAGAGCGCATAATCTTGAAAAAGAATCCCTACAGGCCTGTGCTGCGGTGGCATATGCGTACAATCCATTCCATCAATACTCACAGAACCTTTTTTCAAAGTCCTCAGCCCTGCAATCAATTCCAAAAGCACCGTCTTACCCGAACCTGAAGGCCCCAACAAGGCACAATAATCGCCTTTTTCCAATGCCAATGAAAAATCTTTCAGGTGAAAATTGCCTACTTTATATTCCAAATCTTTACATACCAGCATATTACACCTTGTTTTTCTTACGTCCCAACAACCGTAGCACCATAAATACGGCAATGCAAATAATAACAAAAAGAACGGCTACCGGCCGGGCGTATTCCAATCCGTAGGAATTGAACCTGTCAAAAATAAGCACAGGAGTAGTCATGGGATGGTAAGCCACAATGACTACGGCCCCAAACTCGCTCATTCCCCTGGCAAACATCAGCACCAAGCCTGTAATTACAGAAGGTCTGGCCAACGGCAGCGAAATTTGCCGAAACACCCTAAAAGGCGAGGCTCCCAACGAGCGGGCTGCCTGTTCCAGCCTTTCCGGAACAGCCTGGAATCCATCCCTGGCTGCATTGATCAAGAAAGGAACGCTTACAAAAGCCATGGCCACCCCAATGGCAAAGGGACTCCCTACCAGATTCAACCCTAACGCCTCTGCCAGCCTTCCCAAAGCCGAGTCCCGGGCTATAAGCCCCAGCACGGCAATACCGGCAGCAGAATGTGGCAATACAATGGGAATATCTATCAACCCCTGAACAAACGCTTTCCCCCTGAACTCTTTCCGTGCCATAATATAGGCCAGCGGAAGGGCAAAAAAGCCTGCCAAAACGGTAAAGAGTGCCGACACGCCCAACGTAAGGCCAATACTCCCCTTTACCTGCGGATCTTTCATGGTTTCAAACAACCCCGGAAGGGACGTAGAAAAGAAAAGCCCCAGCAGAGGTGCCACAATGAACATCAGCATGATCCCAGAGAGAAACAGAAAAACAAGACGTATGGTAGTATACTTATGCTTGAACTGCATGATCTTATTATTGAAAGCAAATATAAGAAAAACCATTGTATCTTTGTTGTATGATTGATTTTCACATTGCTTTACAAACGGTACTAGACAACGCAACACGTACCAAAACAGAAGACATACCCCTTGAAAACGCTTGCGACCGCATACTGGCCTTGGGCGTAGCCGCTCCTACCGATATGCCTCCTTTTTCCAAATCGGCCATGGACGGATACGCATGCCGCAGAGAAGACACGGAACGCGGCATGAAAAAGCTGGAAGTGATTGCAGCCGGTGATATTCCAAAACATGAAATTACTCCGGGAACGTGCAGTAAGATCATGACCGGTGCCCTTGTCCCCCAAGGAGCCGATTGCGTCTTAATAGTTGAAAATGCTACGTTGCGTGACGAACTTGTTTTTGGTCCGCCTCCCGCTACAGACAACATCATACTTCGCGGAGAAGATTTAAAAAAAGGAGAACCGGTACTTACTGCAGGCACCCTGTTACGGCCGCAGCATTTGTCTTTGCTGGCCTCTTGCGGCATTACGCAAGTAACGGTAAGCAAAAAGATTACTGTGGGCATCCTTTCCACAGGAGACGAACTGGTGGAACCGGGACATTCCATGTCTCCGGGCAAGGTATTCAACAGCAATTCCTGGCAACTGATGGCCATGGTACAGCAAATGGGAGGCATTCCTACGTATTACGGCATTGCCAAAGACAGCCTGCTGAAAACACAAGACCTGCTTATGGAAGCCTTAGAGGCCAATCATGTAATACTGCTAACAGGCGGCGTTTCTGAAGGAGACTTCGATTGTGTTCCCGTTGTTATACAAGATTTAGGCTTTGAAATACTTTTTGACAGGGTACGCATCCAGCCCGGAAAACCCACTACCTTTGCCATATCTCGCTCTACGGGACAATTCATATTTGGTCTGCCCGGAAACCCTGTATCCTCTTTTGTACAATGCCTGCTTATGGTGTTCCCCTTTTTAGCTGCCATGCAAGGTGCCCACTGGGAACCCCTTACCACATATTTTCCACTAAAAGAAGATTACAAAAGACGCAGGAGCGTTCGCATGGGCCACATTCCTGTACGTATAAACCCGGACGGAACGTGCTCGCCTGTCCCCTACAACGGCTCTGCACACCAGGCGGCTCTTTCAGAAGCCCATGGATTGGGCAGGATTCCCGTGGGTACAGATACTATAAAAGCAGGCGACCCCATGCAGGTACTTCTTTTTTATTAACGCTGCCATGCCCCATACTACCTTAACAGACTCTTTTGGAAGAACCATTGATTACTTGCGCATTTCCGTTACAGACAGGTGCAACTTAAGGTGTATTTACTGTATGCCGGAAGAAGGCGTTCCTTTTATCCCGCACGATCAAATGCTCTCCTTTGAAGACATGGTATCTTTTACCCGCTATGCCGTAAGCATAGGAATACGTAAAGTGCGCCTTACGGGAGGAGAACCTTTGGTACGTAAAGGCATTACCTCCCTGGTACGCTCTTTGGCCGCTATAGAAGGGATAAAAGACCTGTGTATGACTACAAACGGAATCCTGCTGGAAGAAATGGCCAAAGAGCTGAAAGAAGCCGGATTGCATCGGCTCAACGTGAGCCTGGACACACTCAATCCCCATACCTATAAAGAACTTACCCGAGGAGGAGATTTGAACCACGTGTTACGAGGAATACGGGCAGCTAAGGAAGCCGGCTTTGGCTCGGGACAAGATCCCATAAAGATCAACTGCGTTCTTATGTCCTACACAACAGAGGAAGATGTGGAAGCCCTGCGAACTTTTGCACAGGAAGAAGGACTGGAACTACGTTTGATTCACCACATGGACCTGCAAAACGGCACTTTCACCAAGGTAGAAGGCGGAGACGGTGGAGACTGCGCACGTTGCAACCGCCTGCGGCTGACCTCCACCGGAATCTTGAAACCTTGCCTGTTCAGCAACCTGGGCTACGACATCCGCAAGTTGGGTTACGAAAAAGCACTGGAAGCGGCTCTGCAGAACAAACCACAAGCAGGAACAAGCAATACATGCGACACTTTCAGTTATATTGGAGGATAAATGATAAGCAAATGAAAAACAGTAAGTTAACTCATGTAAACCACGAAGGAAAGGTACATATGGTAAATGTTTTACCTAAGGAAAAGAGCCTGCGCACGGCCCGGGCCCAAGGGTTCATTGCGCTGAACACCCATACGCTGGAGCTTATTCGGGAAGACAAAATAAAAAAAGGCTCTGTACTAACCACAGCTTCCCTGGCCGGCATTCAGGCCGCCAAACAATGCAGTACCCTCATTCCCCTGTGCCACAATATCCCTCTCTCGCAGGCAGACGTTTCTTTTACGTGGCATCCCAACGGTATAGAGGTATCCGCTGTTGTCAGCTGCATAGGCCCCACGGGAGTGGAAATGGAAGCGTTGACCGCCGTAAGCGTAGCACTCCTTACCATATACGATATGTGCAAAGCCGTAGATAAAGAAATGGAAATTAACAACATCCGCCTTATTGAAAAAACAAAAACTAAAACAGACTGACCATGTTAACCATACGCTCCGTTAATATTTCCAAGGAAAAAGGGACTGTCAAAACACCCTACGAATTCATTACATTGGATGCATCGGGTGTTACAGAAGATGCACACGCCGGCCCCTGGCACCGCCAGGTAAGCCTGCTGGGGGAAGAAGCGTACCAAATGATGAACTTAGATTTGGTGGAATTTCCTTACGGTTCTTTTGCAGAAAACATTACTACAACAGGTTCTCCTTCCCAAGAAATTCCAGACCTGAAGCATTGCCAACCGGGAGACCGTTTCCACAGCGGAGACATATTGCTGGAAGTTACGCAGATTGGCAAAAAATGCCACGGCCCGGAATGTGCTATCTTTAAGAAAGCCGGAGATTGCGTGATGCCACGCGAAGGAATCTTTGCACGTGTACTGGCCGGAGGAACGCTTAAACCCGGTGACCGGCTGCATTATGAACGCAAAGAGTACCGGGTTTCTGTCATCACTGTAAGCGACCGGGCATATGAGGGTGTGTATGAGGACTGCAGCGGTCCGCAGCTGGAACGCCTGCTCCAAGAATTTTGCAAGCAAAACCATTGGCCCGTAACTGTATCCCGCACTTTACTTCCGGATGATCCGGACCGCTTACGTTTGGTTCTTGAAAACGTGATACAAGAAGGGTATGACATGATTTTCACTACGGGAGGCACCGGGATTGGCCCCTCGGATATGACCCCTTACGTTGTGAAACCGTTTTTTGATAAAGAAATTCCAGGCCTTATGGAATACATACGCGTTACGTACGGGAAAGAGAATCCAAATGCACTGTTGAGTGCTGCCGTAGCGGGAGTAGCCGGAAAGACGCTTATTTTTACACTTCCCGGCAGCGTACGTGCCATAAAAGAATACTTTACAGAAATTGCACGCTCTCTAAAACATATGATTTACATGCAAATGGGACTGGATGTGCATTAGATAAAGAATATTCCCCTATCTTTGTATTTACATCATTTTAAATATTAAAACATCAATTATGAAAAAATCTGTTTATCTTTTGGTTTCTCTTTTGGGCATTGCCTTTTTAGGTTCTTGCACAACAAACCAATACACGGTGACAGCTACTTTCCCCGACGATACTTTTGACGGGGAATGGGCACGCATAACAGCTACGCATGACGGAAGCGTTCTGGACAGCACCCTTATTGAAGAGCAAACGGCTGTTTTTACCGGTACTATAAAAACACCTACATTATGCCTGATAGGTAGCGGACGCAGCCGGGGACAACTGATCCTGGAAGGCGGTACCATTACTATAGACCTGCAAGAACCAGGAACACCGGCATACGGTGAAGGCACACAACTGAACACAGAGCTGGCAGGCCTCATCACAAAATACAACGGCCTAATGGATGAAATTATGAGCTACCAGGGAGGCGACAGCGAAGGGTATTACCGTACGGTATGGGTTCCTAAACTCACAGAAGAAATTGGAGCTGTTTTCAAAGCCAACTCCAACAACGACATAGGTACTCTGGCACTGATGTACCTCTCTAATTACGGAGACGAGGAACTGCTGGACGAATATTTTGATAAAGCCGGTAAAGTGGTAACGTCACGCGGTCCCATTCAAAAAATCATTAAACAACGTACCGCCCTTAAAGAAACGGCAGAGGGAATGCCTTTCGTAGACTTTACCATTGAAGACTCCGATGGTGAAACAGTCTCTTTCTCTGATTACATTGGACAAGGCAAGTACGTTCTGGTTGATTTCTGGGCAGGATGGTGCGGCCCTTGCAAACGCGAAATCCCTCACATAAGGGAAGTGTACGACCAATACAACGGAGAAGACTTTACCGTTTTAGGAGTAGCCGTATGGGAAGAGCCGGAAGCTACTAAAAAAGCCATGGAAGAACTGGGAGTAATTTGGCCCAGCATTATTAATGCACAAAGCATTCCCACAGACATTTACGGTATTAGCGGTATTCCGCACATCATTCTTTTTGGACCGGACGGTACCATCGTTGCCCGCGGATTGCGAGGCGAAGGTATGAAAGCAAAGATTGCTGAAATCATGGAACCGGAAGAAGTAGAAGAAGAAGTAGAAAAATAATGAAAAATCGTTTTTTTATAACCGGCACGGTGGTCCTAACGGCCACCGTGTTGTTTCTCTCCCACTGCCAAAGCTTTACACAAACCCCAAACCGGCAAACGCTGGAGGAAATCGTTTATAAGCTCACAGACCCCGGTTTTAAAGGCCGTAGGGCAGGCAGCCCACACGATTCAACCATAGCCGTTTACATTGCCCATGAAATGGCCCAACACGGGTTTACCCCTTACTTTGACGACGGCCCCTTACACCGGTTCAGCTACAGAAACGTTACGTCGTGGAACGTAGTTATGGTGTATAAAGGAAAAGCAACTAACGGATCTGTTTTGATTGGAGCGCATTACGACCACTTGGGGCTGGGCGGTCCCGGCTCGGGAAGCCTCCGCCCCGATACCGTGGCCATGCACCCGGGAGCAGACGACAACGCTTCGGGCGTAGCGGCCGCTATGGAAACAGCCCGCCTGCTGAAAGAGGCGGGAAAACACAGCGGCTTGCAAAAAGACATCATCTTTGCAGCCTTTGGAGCTGAAGAACAAGGGACCGTAGGCTCGGCTTTTCTGGCAGACACCCTGGAAAAAGACGGTGTGCTCCCCTCTTTGATGATCAACCTGGATATGGTGGGAAGGCTCAAGGACAGCACATTGCAAGTGAGCGGAACGGGAACCTTTACCGGTGCCGATTCTCTGCTCCAAGCCCGCCTGGACAGCACCATGCCTTTGCTGCTGAGAACCTCGGCAAGCGGATACGGTCCGTCAGACCACAGCACTTTTTACCGGGCAGAAGTTCCCGTCCTTTTCTTTACTACCGGCCCGCATACCGACTACCACACCCCTTTTGACACCCCGGACAAAATCGATTTTGATGGCCTGGCTCACATAGTGCGTTATGCCACCTCCATAGCTACTGCCGTAGCCGTAGAAGGATTTGAACCTGTTTACCAAGAAACGTACGATGAACAACCCATGCCGGATAAAGTCACCTTTAAAGCCAGCCTGGGGGTGATCCCCGATTTTATCTACGAAGGAGAAGGCTTTTGTGCCGGCACCGTCATCAAAGGCAGACCGGGCCATAAAGCCGGCATGGAAGACGGAGACGTGGTAGTACAAATCAACGACCGTCTCATAGCCACTATAGAAGAGTATATGGAAGTTCTTGGAGAACTGACTGCCGGAGAAATCATATGGGTTACCGTACGCAGAAAAGACCGATTGCTGGAACTGGAAGTACAACTATGAGAACCGTCTATGCGTGGGCCCTTGCCGTACTCATAACATTGGGCGCCGTGTTTCTTCAAAGAAGCACAGGTCCCGGCCACGCCCGTAAAGAATCTTTAAACGTTTTAGAGTCCTCTTACAAAGCCTCCTTTCCACAAAGCCTGGTTCGCCCCCGTAGCGGATCCCCGGAAACACAACTAACCGTTACGCTCAAGGCAAAAGAAACGGGCTGGGACCCCCTGATGGGCGCCTTGCTCCATTACAGAAGAACCCCCGGCACAGACGACTTCACCACGGTCATCCCCTCTTTTACCACAGATAAAAACACGCTGTTCATGAACAGCACCCTGCCCGTACAACCGGCCGCAGGTAAGGTGGAATACTACATACAACTGATAGCTAAAGACGGCACCATAATACAGTCCAATAGCTCCGTACTACGCTTTAGAAACTACGTCCCCCCGGCCGTCCTCATATTGCACATTCTGCTCATGTTTTTTGCCTACCTGTTCTCTAACTTCACAGGCCTCCACGCCCTGAACAAACAGGCAAAGACCCGCTACTATGCCCTCACCGCCCTGCTGCTAATCCTGGCCGGAGGCTTTATTTTAGGCCCCATAGTCCAGAAATACGCCTTTAACGTCTGGTGGGCCGGCTGGCCCCTGGGACGCGACATGACCGACAACAAAACCCTCGTAGCCTTCCTCGCCTGGCTTATAGCCTACATCATCAACCGACTCCCCCGCTGGAAACCCTCCGCCACCCCTGCTGCCGCTCAAACCACAGCTGACGATCCTGGTACTCAAACCACTACTGAGGCCACTACTGCCCAAACACCTAGTGTCGCCCCTGCTACTCAACCTCCTACCGCCGACTGGCGACGCTACCTGTACCTGGCCGCCGCCCTCATCACCCTGGTAGTCTATTCCATCCCCCACAGCACCGCCGGCTCCCAATACGACTACTCCACAGGTACCGTCACCACACAACGCGAAGTCCAATCCGGCACATAGTGTATGGTTTTTTAAAAAAAATACCGTACTTTTGCAGCCCCCGGTCCGGTAGCTCAGTTGGATAGAGCAACAGCCTTCTAAGCTGTGGGTCGTGGGTTCGACTCCCGCCCGGATCACAAGCAAAAAGCAAAAGCCCCGCGATCGCAGATTGTAGGGCTTTTTTTAATGTCGGCCGAGCCAAGCTCGCTTGAGCGAAGGCATCAGTAAAAAAGCCCGCAGGGCGCGTTAGCGACCGGGGCTGCTACTTGTTAGATGCCCCGCGGCAGCGCAAGGGATGTGCGACACCCACCGGGTGGAGCAAATCCCTTCCGGATCATTCTAGTCTCCCCACTCAACCCTGTTTCAGTAGCTTCATTTTTATAGCCGATAATGGTTTATGAACCATAAACACAATAGACCTCATATTTTGTAAGGATATTATAATGTATAGCAGAAATGACAATTTTTTTCATTAGTTTTGATAGAAACCTACAGGCATTACCCTGATTATAGGTAAAAAATTTACATGAATTTATCTTAATTTCACAGTTAAGTTTAGCTATTACTAAACTTTATGCGTACTTTTACATCGGAAACAATAAAAGCAATTAGAGGAAGACTAGTATTTAAAAAGTTGCTAATTAATGAAAAATGCCTGTTAGATCAATTTGAAGAAAGCATAAAGGGTACGCCGTATGAGTCAGAAATGCGTTCAATTTATACTTATATGGAATTTGTGGCAAATAATACTCTTTTACCGCGAACAAAGCTTAACGTAATTAAGAAGTGTTATGGAAAACAGAAATGCTACGAGTTTAAATCAAAAAACCTTCGAGTATACGCTTTTTCTATTACCGGTGGTAAAGTAATTGTTCTTGGAGGTAATAAATCCAATCAAGTAAAAGACATACGACAATTAAAATCCATTTTAAAAGACATTATCGAATCTAACCAATTAAACAAACTATGAAACGTGAAGAATTAATTCGTTCTGTTGAATATTGGCTTACAAAATTTCAAATAAAGCTTTTCAACAAAGTAAACGATTATATTAAAAAGAACAACCTTAACCGTGATAAGTTTGCTAAACAATTAGGTGTTTCTAAGGGATATGTGAGCCAAATTTTGAATGGCAATGCTGACCATCGTATGTCAAAATTCATTGAACTGTCCTTAGCAATTGGTTTAGTACCTACTATCTCTTTTGAAAGTATTGATGATTTCATACAACGTGATCTGCAGTCTGACAGAAGTGCACTTCTTATGGATATCAAAAAAAGCAAACAAATTGTAAGAGACGCAGGGTATTTGTTATCAGAAAAACCTGTGAATGAATACATTTATCATGATACCCCATCGGAAGATTGGTCTAACATTGATACAACATCTGATAACAACTTCTTTTCAATGGCATCATGATAGCAAAAAAATCTGACCTCATTTTAACAAAATTCAGCGTTATCAATAGTCACATAACGTTTATACCTGATCTTAACGATGCAGAGGAAATTATACCCGCCAACTATTTCGATCAATACCTTGTTGATTTAGATTTCAATGTTGAATATAACGATGAACATGACATGTTCCGAATTGTTGTATCGGTTCGTATTAACGATCACAATTCAAAAGATGAGAACATACCAGGTTATTCGATACATGTTGTAGGAATAGCTTTTTTCAAATTTGACGAAAAAACAGAACTTAACAATGAACAAAAACTACAGTTGTTGAGCACTTCAGGTCTAAGCATTTGTATTACAAACTTGCGTGCATTTATCGCTAATCATACTACTTCATTTCCTTGGGGTCCCTATTCGTTTTATGCAATTGATGTCCAGGATTTGCTTGCTTCAAAACAAAATCAAACTATCACAGAGTAAGTGTTATACATAACATAGTACTTTTGCTAACAGGGATCAGAAAAAGTTCTTTTCCCCAAAAATATTTCAATTTTTATTTGTCCCGGCCAAGCTCGCTTGAGCAGGGACAGAAAAAAGCCCGCAGGGCGCGTTAGCGACCGGGGCTGCTACTTGTTAGATGCCCCGCGGCAGCGCAAGGGATGTGCGACACCCACTGGGTGGAGCAAATCCCACCCTCCCCTTCACAAAGTCATTTCCCCGAATTCAAAGCCAAACTAACCGAATTCAAACTCAAACCAGCCGAATTCAAAATTGCTCCAAAAACAGAGCATTTATTTAGTAATTTTATTTAGACAAATTACTAAATACAAACTCACAATGAAGAAAAAAATATTTCTAAAATTGTTAATCATACTAGCAGTTTTTAGGTGTACACCTCAAGATTCGCTAAATGATTCAAGAGGAAGAACTGTTACAATTAAAGATGTTGTATCTGTGTATATACCTGAAGGAACATTATCAGACTCAGAAATCATAAACGTAACAACATCAACAGACCCTCAGATACTAAGTAGTTTTGATGAATTAACCGGACTGTATCAGGCTTCTGATAGGATGTCTTCTTTTATTAAAATCTCAAGTGAAACTTTACCGTCAAATGATGCAATGACAATAACGGTAAAAGTTCCATCAGACTTTCTTTCAAAAATTCCTTCTAATCATGGGATTGCATTGTATGCACAAGTTTATCAAGATTCAGGAGAAGAAATACTTGATGTCTTTGAACAACTAACAGCATCTTTTGATGAAAAAACAAAGACTATTTCAACAAGTATACCTAGAAGTGTATTTACCAACAAGCGAGCAACTACATTTTATGATGCAAATTTTGTTATCGCAGCTATTCCAAAACGCACTTCAACAAAAACAAAAGCAGGAGGATTATGTATAGGGCCAATTGGTAAGCCATTAGAAATAGTAGAAGTAACAAGTCCATATTCACCTATGAGAATTTTAGATGGTGTGGCTAAACCTCATTTAGGAGTTGACCTAAGATGTTCAGTAGGAACGTTAGTTTACGCAGTTGATGACGGTTATGTTGTTGATGTAAAAACACAGGTAGAAGAGGGAACAGGGCGTGTTATAGGATATGGCAAATATTTATTCATAAAGCACACTAATGGTTCTTCAACTTTGTATGCACACTTGTCAGACATAATTGTCAAAAGAGGGGCTTGGGTTAAAAAGGGACAAACAATTGCTCTATCTGGAAATACCGGTACAACTACAGGACCGCACTTACACTTTGAATACGTCCCTTACGGAGAGATAGTGCAATCTGATAAAAGAATAGATCCAATGTTGTGTATGAATCTTTCGCAAAATGCGAAAGCTCCAACAGTAAGTACTCTGGCACCAAGTAATATTACAACAGATAAAGCTACAGTAGGTGGTAATGTAACTGATGACGGAGGACTTAAACTGTCTGAAAAAGGGATATATTGGAGTACCTCTTCAAATCCAATAAGTTCTGGTAGGAAAGTCTCATCAACTAGCGCCGGAACAGGTGTGTATTCCTTTAATCTTACAGGACTATCACAAGACACAAGATACTATGTATGTGCTTTTGCAACCAATACTATGGGCACAAGTTATGGTAATGTAATGTCTTTCTATACAGAAGAAGAAAGTTATAAACCATCTGTTACTACAGGAAGTATATCTAATATTACTCAT
>JAAZIA010000010.1 GCA_012510445.1 Bacteroidales bacterium | reverse complement strand
TGTGCCGATGGTACTGCCCTACCAGGTGGGAGAGTAGGTAGCTGCCGCCCTTAAACGAACCCCGAACCCTAACAGGTCCGGGGTTTTGTGTTTAAGGGCGGCTTGGCCGCTGCATAACGATCACCCTCCCAAACCCTCCCTCCAGGGAGGGCTTAGCTACGCAAAAGATAACTCCGGGCCCTAAACGCTCGGTTTTTTTTCGCTTAAGGGCAGCTTGGCCGCACCCATAACGATCACCCTCCCAAACCCTCCCAACATCCGATATTTTTAAATATCAGAATAATTGGATAAATTTACGACTTCACTTTTTGGGAAGGTAGGTAGAGAAGTTGGGAAGGCAAGTAGAGTATTCATAGCAGTAAATTCCGGAAATGGGTAAGAAAAAAATCACCAAAGACACCGTAGTAGAGAAACTACGCAATTACAATTTTTCATTAAAACCGGTTTTATGGACGTGTTTGAAGGATTATTCTAAAGAGAAATTCCTGAAAGACTTGATGGCCGGTATTATAGTAGGTATTGTGGCGTTGCCGCTGGCTATTGCTTTTGGGATAGCTTCGGGGGTAAGTCCTGAGAAAGGGTTGATTACGGCTATTATTGGGGGGTTTATTGTTTCTTTTCTAGGAGGGTCCACAGTACAGGTTGGAGGGCCTACGGGGGCTTTCATAGTTATAGTATATGGTATTATCCAGACGTACGGTCCGGAGGGATTGGCCGTAGCTACACTTATGGCAGGGGTGCTGCTGGTGCTTATGGGGGTGTTTAAACTGGGTAGTATTATCAAGTTTATTCCATATCCTATTGTAGTGGGCTTCACAAGCGGTATTGCCGTAACTATTTTTTCTACGCAGATAAAAGACTTGTTTGGGATGCAGATAGAAATCGTGCCGGCAGATTTTATTTCTAAATGGGGAACGTATGCAACCCATATAGGTACTACAAGTATTTTATCATTGGTTATAGGTTTGTTAAGTATTGCCATTATTGTATACACACCAAAGTTGACCAAGAAAATACCGGGATCATTGGTGGCGATAGTATTGATGACGGTAGTAGTGTATTTTTATAGACGTTTCACAGGGGATATGTCTATAGAAACGATTGGTGACAGGTTTACGTTGGCCGCTTCTTTACCTGCACCGGAAAAACTGTCTCTTTCAGCCGGTACTATTACGCAACTGTTGTCTCCGGCTTTTACCATTGCCATGTTGGGGGCTATAGAGTCTTTGCTTTCGGCTACGGTAGCCGACGGGGTAATGGGAACAAAACACAATTCCAATACAGAATTGATTGCGCAGGGGGCGGCCAATATTATTGTTCCCATATTTGGTGGTATTCCTGTTACGGGCGCCATAGCCAGAACGATGGCCAATATCAACAACGGCGGAAAAACTCCTGTTGCCGGAATCATTCATGCTCTGGTGTTGTTGCTTATTTTGCTTTTTTTGGGACCGCTCACCACACATATACCTATGGCTTGTCTTGCCGGTGTGCTGGTTATTGTAGCGTATAATATGAGTGAATGGAGGACGTTCCGTTCCTTGCTCAAAAATCCCAAAAGTGATGTAGCTGTTTTGTTGACCACCTTCTTTTTAACCGTCTTCTTTGATTTAACCGTTGCTATTCAGTTGGGGCTTCTGCTTGCCATGTTCCTGTTTATGAGGCGTGTAATAGAAACGTCGCACATTTCTGTACTCAGAGATGAAGTGGATCTAAGCCATGAAAGTGATGTGCACACTAAAGAGGAGATTCTTTTACTTCCCGAGCGGGTAGAGGTCTATGAAATTGACGGCCCTTTCTTTTTTGGTATTGCCAGCAAGTTTGATGAAAGTATGAAGCAACTGGGAGATAAACCAAGGGTTAGGATCATCCGGATGCGAAACGTACCTTTTATGGATTCCACAGGCTTGCATAACTTACAAAGTTTCTACAGGATGTCCCGGAAAGAAGGCATACAAATAGTCCTTTCCGGTGTAAATAAAAAAGTACACGAGGTAATGGACAGGAGCGGGTTTTCAGACAAAATTGGACAGGACAACATTTGCAGCCATATTGACTTTGCTGTTGAAAGAGCAGAAGCATTGCTGGCTTTGCCGGCTCCGGTTCGTAATAAAGGTTCCCGTTCCCATGCAAACTAAATATTCTTTTAAAACACATAAAAAATTTGCACATATAAAAAATTTTGTATCTTTACAAATGTTAAGATTAGTCGGACAATTATGTGGCGAGGTTTATGACTTGTTGTAAAAAGGTTGAAGATATTAACAAAGTAACCCTGGTAGACATTGTTGAAAGTTCTTTGATTGCTTATATCAAACAGAATAATCTTCAAGTAGGGGATTCGTTACCAAGTGAGGTTGAGTTGGCAAAAAGCTTGGGTGTTGCCCGGAGTGTTCTACGTGAAGCTTTAAGCCGTTTGAAAATGTATGGACTAATAGAATCAAGGCCGAGGCATGGAATTGTACTCCGCGAGCCATCGATTTTTGCTCCCATGAAGAAGGTAATGCAGTTGAATTTGTGGGGCGATAGAACGATGTATGATATTTTAGGATTGAGAGTCACTTTGGAACTAGGAATGGTTGATGATATTTTCAGCAATTTGACAGAAGAACATATTGAAGAGTTAACAAGAATAGTGAATGTGAGTAAGGTGTTAGAAGACAATTTGTATGAAGGCATAGGAGAGATTAATTTTCACTCCAAGTTGTATGAAATTACAGGGAATAGAGCGTTTATAATGTTTCAAGATTTAATACATCCGGTTATAGATTTTATAAAAAGCCGGTTTGAGGAGCACTTTAAACCCATCAACAAACAGTTGAAAGAGGAAGGGCTTATAGTCAGTCACTCGGACCTATTGGTACATTTGACAGCCAGAGATAAAGAGAGGTTCAGGAAGTCATTGGATAATCATTTTTTGCCCTATAAGATATTTTTAAAAGGAAAATAGAATTATTTTTTTTTGCTCATTAGTCAGACAAAAACGACAAGT
Source organism: Bacteroidales bacterium (assembly GCA_012510445.1). Classification (GTDB taxonomy): domain Bacteria; phylum Bacteroidota; class Bacteroidia; order Bacteroidales; family UBA932; genus DMER64. The sequence goes on along the minus strand of JAAZIA010000010.1, from coordinate 2,983 downwards.
ATGATTAAAAGTCATAAAGGTATAATAATTGCAAGCATTCTAAATCTTCTCTTAGTACTTTCTGCTTGTTCAGAAACTGAAAGCTCGTTATATAATAATGACGCGGGTATTAATGATTCGGGCTTTGATATTCTTACAGAAAGCAGCTTGATGGCTTTTAAGATAAAAGAGAACGATATTGAAGATCTTGTCTTTTTGGGAGTAATTGATAATTGTCTGCTCTTTCACAGTAAGTCAGATAACTTCCTGCATTATTATATAGGATCTTCCGAAACACAGAAAATTTTTGATCGGAACATTTTCGATTCCATCATAAGTTATCCTTTGCAAAGCGGCCTAGTGCTTAAAGAGGTGGGCAAAGGAAACACTCACCTGCTTACACTTAAAAAATCTGAACTTCATATTGAGCAACTTCCAGATTTTCCTCATAGCCTTGCAAAAGATCAAATAAAGATAATTGAACAAAAAGGAACTCTTTATATAGGAGTTGCCACACGTGATGCACTTACTATTTATAGTCTGAAAAAAAACACAGTACTTGAAAATAATTGGAATGAGCTTACATATACAAATTTTGATTTTCAGAATCAAGAATTTTTAATGGCAATTCAGTCCAATGGATCAGAAGAATGTCTATATGTATTTCTTAAAGAAAAAGGAGTATTGTGCTATAACTTTAGGCAGAATCATTGGACTTACAAAGAAATTGATACGCGTTTCATACAAAAAACAGCTTCAGCATTTGCTCGTGGTGCGACATCTATTATTTTTCCACAGGAAGATGGACAAGGGCTTTATGTATTCAATACGGTGACACTATCTTTCTTTAATTTAGAATCTCAGCCAAAGGAAGGGATACTCCAAAAGGTACAGATTTCAGGGGAACACGTAGTAACGGTTTATCATGATAGGGCCAATTCATCTTTTGAACTAAGGCAGCTGTCCATAGAAAAGATAAAAAATGGATTTTCATTAATAGATATAATTGTTCTGATATTATATTTTGGTTTTCTTCTGGCCATAGGGTTCCATTTTTCAAAAAGACAAAAAAGTACAAATGACTATTTTAGGGGAGGGCAGAGGATACCATGGTGGGCTGCCGGCCTTAGTCTATTTGGAACAGCATTGAGTGCCATAACTTTCATGGCCATACCGGCAAAATCATTTGCCACTAATTGGAGCTATATGTTGTTCAATAGTGGTATTCTGATGGTAGCACCCATCATTATGTTTGTATTCATTCCTTTCTTTAGGAAGCTGAATATCACAACGGCATATGAATATTTGGAAGTCCGGTTTAACAGTCTTATAAGGGTAGTATGCAGTCTTGCATTCATGGTATTTCAGTTGGGCAGAATGGGGGTTATACTCTTATTACCTTCAATAGCCATCAATGTAGTAACGGGTCTTGATATTTTTCTCTGTATTGCACTAATGGGTGTATTCAGTATTATTTATACACGTATGGGAGGTATAGAAGCTGTTGTATGGACAGATGCATTGCAGGTGGTGATACTTCTTGGGGGAGCTGTATTTGCTATTTTTCATATAATAGGACAAATACCGGGTGGTTGGTCCGAAACTGTATCAGTAGCCTATTATAATGGAAAAATGAGTTTGGGAAGTACTGTTTTTGATCTTTCAGACTCTACAATGTGGACAGTATTAATAGCCACTTTCTTTACGAATCTTACTACCTACGGGACAGACCAAAGTATGGTACAGCGTTACTTGACTACATCTTCTGAGAAAGCCGCAAAGAACAGTATAATGACAAATGCATTGTTGACCATACCGTCAACAATCATATTTTTTTTAATAGGAACAGCACTTTTTGTTTATTACAAAATAAATCCGGCAGATGTATCTCCCTTATTGGACAGTAATGATGCTATTTTTCCTTGGTATGCATACACAAAATTACCGACAGGTATAGTAGGATTGCTTATTGCGGGAATTTTTTCGGCAGCCATGTCAACCTTAAGTGGTAGTATGAATTCGGTTGCCACTGCTTATGTAATAGATATCCGTCCAAAACTTAGGAAAAATAAGCCTGAAGGAGATTTGAAAGTTGCTCAAAAGGTTACTGTAATAGCAGGAACACTCAGTTTGTGTTTTGCATTCTTTATGGCTACCTGGAATATAAATTCTTTATGGGATGAGTTCAATAAAATATTAGGACTTATTCTGGGAAGTATGGGCGGCCTTTTTTTGTTGGGCATGATTACCAAAAAAGCAAATGCCTTTGGTGCTTTGGTAGGTATGGCAGTTAGTATTCTCGTACAATTGATAGTAGCTGGTTATACTTCTGTACATCTGCTTTTATATACGACCGTTGGCTTTATAACATGCTTTATAGTTGGATACTTGGCAAGTTATTTCTTTAAAACTAAAAACAGAATTATATGATTGACACTCCAAAATTAACCGGGCTGATTGCAGCTCCTTTTACCCCAATGCATTCCGACGGAAGTGTTCTTTATGAAAGAATTAAAGAGTATACGGAATATGTTATTTCTACTGACTGTGTGAACGGCGTTTTCATATGTGGCACTACCGGAGAATCAGCGTCTCTAACAACTGAAGAAAGAAAAAGAGTTGTTGAATCTTGGGTAAAATATGCCACAGATAAACTAAAGATTATTGTACATGTAGGAGGAACTTCTCAGTATCAAGCGCAAGATTTGGCCAATCACGCACAAGAGATAGGAGCTTATGCTATTGCTTCCATTGCTCCTTTTTTCTTTAAACCAAATAAGGTAGAAGACCTTGTTAGTTATTTCATGCCTATTGCAAACGCAGCTAGCCAGATTCCGTTTTATTACTACAACATGCCATCTATTTCCGGTGTTTCTCTATCAGTCCCTGAATTTCTTAAACAAGGCACTTTGTGCATGCCCAATTTACGCGGTGTAAAATTTACACATAATGATCTTATGGAAATGCAACAATGCATCCAGCTTGATAATGGGCAGTTTGATAT
>JAAZIA010000009.1 GCA_012510445.1 Bacteroidales bacterium | reverse complement strand
GTAGCGCTGGCATTGTTTGGGTTATCCGGGTCCACGTTTACATCCAGCCAGTTGTTACAACCGGTAATTCCAATGGTAATCAACAGACTTAAAGTGATATATAGTATTTTTTTCATAATCTTAAATTTTAAATCTGTTTAGAAAGATAAGTTTAAACCAAATGCCAATCCTGCTGTAGCTGGAACACCGCAATAGTCAATTCCGGACGATCCGGAACCGCCGGTACCGGAACCGGATACGCTGACCTCAGGATCCATTCCTTTGTAGTTGCTCCATAAGAACAAGTTTGTTCCGGTAATTGATGCCGTCATTCCTTTGATAAAGCCTTTGTTCTTAAACAAGTCTTTGAAGTCGTAAGAAATAGACAGAGCACGCAAACGCAACCAGTTGGTATCTGTGAGTAGGTTGTATGCGTTGGCCGCATAGTTGCTCCAGTAGCTTTGGATCATGAAATCTCCACTCTTTTCGGCTCCGTTGACAATGTAGGTTTCTCCCGATTTGTAAGTGTACGTTACCGGTTGGTTGGAAACACTGGAAATACCTTCTACGGTAACCGACTGGCGGTCAAGTGTACGAGTAGACAGACCGTTGTTCAGAAGCAGGTATTCTGTTCCGTTGTAAATCAGGCCTCCTTTGCGAATATCTATCAGAAGCGAAACGCTCAGGTTCTTGTACCTGAGGGTATTTCCCAAACCGCCAATAAACGAAGGCTCGCGGTTACCCAATACGTTGGTGGTTACTCCCGTAGTTTGGTACAGACCGGTTGTTTCGTCAACCATGTAGCGACCGTTCGGATTTTCCACGTCTTTTCCTTCGGCATTTTTCATGGTTTCACGCTGCCAATAATCTCCTGTAATACCCAGGAAATATCCTCCGTTGGGAACAGCTGCGGCTTTAACTCCGCCAATCTGAACGTCTGTTACGTAGAACAAGTCTACTCCTTCCATGAATTCTCCCAGGGTACCTTTGTTTCCGGAAAGGTTCAGAGTCAGGTCCCAACTGAAGTCTTTTGTTTCAATAGGAATGGCGGTAATCATAAGTTCCATTCCTTTATTTAAAACGGAACCCGAGTTAATGGACATAAAGATGTAACCGGTAGACTGTCCCAGACGGGGAGCTGCAATCTGGTTGGTTGTTTTGCTATTATAATAGGTATAGTCAATGCCCAGACGACCTCCAAAGAAACGCATTTCTGCACCTACTTCCCAAGATGTCTGGATTTCAGGTTTCAGGTATGGGTTTCCACGGGTCCAGTTGTTTCCAATACCTATAAAGCCTTCACTTACAGCTGCGGGAGGCCACATATACGTGTTGGTAGCATAAGCCGAGGCATCTTTACCCACTTGTGCCCACGAAGCACGAATTTTTCCAAAAGACAAAATGTCGTTTTTGGGGATCAGCTCACTGAACACAAAACTACCGCTCACCGAGGGGTAGAAGTACGAACGGTTTTCAATGGGAAGGGTAGAAGACCAGTCGTTACGTCCTGTTACAGTAAGGTAAGCTATGTCCTTCCAGGAAGCACGGAATTCACCAAATACACCAATCAAACGTTTGCGCATGGTGTTTTCCGTAAAGAATTTGTTTTCGTTTGCAATATTGGCAAAACTAATCGTTCCTGCCGATACAAAGTTGTATCCCCAATGGTTTTGAGTAACACTTCTTGTGTCTTCAGAAGTTTGTCCCAGCAACAAATTGAAGTCGAAGTCACCAAACGTTTTGTGGAAATTGAGCATCAAGTTGGATGACAAATATTGGTAATCCCTCATGTTTTTGGCCAGTCTTCCGTTTTGATATATTTCAGAAACTGCACTACCGGGAGCAATGAAAGTATGTTCGTCGTATGTATAGGTGTCAAGACCTATTCTGTATACAATGTTAAACCAGTCTGTTACGTCTATATTGGCGTTGACGGAACCGGTCCATCTGCGAGTTTGGTCACCCAGGTTGTTTTCGTTGATAATCCAGTAGGGGTTTTCCCTGTCAGAAGCCAATTCCTGATATTGAGCAAACATGCGATATTTTGTACCGTCCTCGTTCAAGTAATGTTTCATATCGTCGCTACGTGCCCATCCATATACAGCTGTCATGGCACCGTTTCCTCCGCCACCCCAAAGTCCTCCGGAAGTAAATGTTTTTTGTGTGTTTGCAATGGAGTAGGCCACGTTGGCTCCTACGGTCAATTTTCCGTATCTCTGTTCGCCGTTGAAACGTAAGGTTGTTTTGTCGTACCCCGTCATGGGAACGATACCTTCTTGGTCGTAACGAGAAGCCGACAAGTAGAAGTTGTTGTTCTTGCCTCCTCCGGAAATACTAACAGTGTTATCCCAGATATTTCCTCCGCGGAAAAACTCTTTGACGTTGTCATACGCTTTTCCACTGATTTTTTGTCCCCAAGAGTTGTACGTGTAATCGCTGAATACGCCGGCTTGGTTGTAATACCCTCTGCCGTATACGTCTTGTAGTTCCGGAAATGAACTGGCCCACGAATAACTGTATTTAGACCCTACGTTTACTGTGACTGTACCATCGCCGGCTCCTTTTTTAGTTGTGATGACAATGACTCCGTCTGCTGCACGTGAACCGTACAGAGCTGCTGCTGCTGCACCTTTCAGAACAGACATGGATTCAATGTCTTCCGGGTTGATGTCCATAACACGGTTGCTAAATGCAGTAGCTATTTTCTGCATCCCGTCTGTTTGGGAATTACCTCCTATAACGGTAGAGTTGTCGTATATAATTCCGTCAACCACAAACAGCGGTTGGTTATCACGGCCTTCACTGGCAGAGTTTCCTCCACGAATGATGATGGTAGATCCGGAACCTGCCGCACCTCCGGATTGTGTAACATTCACACCCGCAACTTTCCCGGCCAAGGAGTTAATCACGTTTGTTTGTTTGTTTTTTAAAAGCTCATCGGCTTTTACTTCCGTAACAGAAAAGCCAAGGGCTTTCCGGTCTTTCTTAATACCCAGGGCAGTGACAACCAGCTCATCAAGAGCAACGGAAGACATGCTCATGGTAATGTCAATGACAGAACGCCCGTTCACAGGTTCAACTACGTTGTCAAAACCCATAAATGAGAAGACAAGGGTCCCGTCTTCAGGGACATTGATGGAATACGTTCCGTCAATCCCTGTAGATTCACCCCGTGCAGCACCTTCTACAAGAACATAGACACCCATAAGAGGGTCTCCGGAAGTATCGGTTACTGTACCGGTTACTCTCATTGTTTGTGCCCACGAAGGTATTGCCACCATTGCAATGATTAAAGAAGCCAGAAAGGTATGTATCAGGCGACTTTTCTTTGTGTAAACATTCATAAGTGAAAATTTGGGTTAGGTTATTTTTTCAAATATAGGAAAAGATAACAGAATAAAAATGCCGGTCAAAATGTTTGACCGGCATTTTTTATCTACAAGCTGTTGATGTCAACAGTCAACTATTTAGTCATTAAGTGAGTACCTGCGGAAGTCGATTACTTTCACCTGAGGATCTACAGTTTTCAAGTATTCTTTTACAGAAATTTTCCCGTCTTTTACAAAAACTTGATCTTCCAAAGTAGATTCTTTAAAGAACCTGTTGAGTTTACCCATGGCAATTTTTTCAACCAGATTTTCCGGTTTCCCTTCTTGACGAATTTGCTCACGGTAAATATTCATCTCTCTGTCTATAACTTCCTGAGAACAGGAATCCCTGTTTACAGAGATGGGAGCCATAGCCGTGATTTGCATAGCAATCTCTTTAGCCGCTTCTTCTGCAATGGGTTTATCAAAACCAACGATAGTTGCCAGTTTGTTGTTCATATGTATGTATGAACCCAAATAAGGAGCCTCTAGTTTGTTATAATACGGAACGGCATGTTTTTCTCCACTTTTCCCTGTTTGACGCGTAACAGCTTCTTCTACAGTAGCGTCTTCGTATGGCAAAGCCATTAACTCTTCCAACGAATCGGGCATATGCTCCAGTGCGGTACGGGCAATACCCATAGCCAGTTCCTGAAATTCCGGGTTTTTTGATACAAAATCTGTTTCACAACCCAAACATACTACAACACCTTGTGTCTTATCATCGTTTAGGAGCGCAACAACGGCTCCTTCAGTCGTATCACGGTCTGCTCTTTTGGCCGCAACCAATTTTCCTTTTTCTCTGATTATTTCCTGTGCACGTTCAAAATCTCCTTTGGATTCCACAAGAGCATTCTTGCAATCCATCATTCCTGCACCGGTCATTTTACGTAGCTTGGCTACATCAGCTGCTTTAATTTCCATATGATTATAAGTAGTTATTCTGGTTTATTTTCTTCTTTCTCTTCACTCTTCACTTCTTTCTCTTCACTCTTCACTTCTTTCTCTTCACTCTTCACTTCCTCACTCTTCACTTCTTTCTCTTCACTCTTCACTTCCTCACTCTTCACCTCTTTCACTTCTTTCTCTTCACTCTTCACTTCCTCACTCTTCACCTCTTTCACTTCTTTCTCTTCACTCTTCACTTTCTCACTCTTCACCTCTTTCACTTCTTTCTCTTCACTCTTCACTTTCTCACTCTTCACCTCTTTCACCTCTTCCTTCTTCACTTCCTTCCCTTCGTCTACACGCTGACGACGCGCACGAGTACGTCTTACCGGCGTGGTAGCTGCCTCTTTGTCTTCTTTTGTTTCAAAACGAACTTCTTTGTCTTTTTCCAGCTTACGCTCTTCAAGACCTTCGTGAACGGCATCACGTATAATGCTTACAATAAGAGCAATAGATTTGGCGGCATCGTCGTTTGACGGAATAACGTAGTCAATAGGTGTTGGGTCACAACAAGTATCCACCATGGCTATCACCGGGATATTCAGACGTGTTGCCTCTCTTACAGCATTGACTTCTTTCTGGATATCAATCACAAACAGCGCAGAGGGCAGCCGGTTGAGGTCTGCAATGGAGCCCAGGTTTTTTTCCAATTTGGCCCGTTGACGGGTAACCTGAAGGCGCTCACGTTTGGCTAGTGTTTCGAATGTACCGTCAGACATCATTTTGTCTATGGTATTCATTTTTTTAACGGCCTTACGTATGGTTGGGAAGTTGGTAAGCATACCACCCGGCCAACGCTCTGTAACATAAGGCATATTGACAGACAAAGCAGCTTCTGCCACAATGTCTTTGGCTTGTTTTTTGGTAGCGACAAACAGAATTTTTCTGCCGGCTTTAGCCAGTTGTTTTGCTGCGTTTGCCGCTTCATCTATCTTGACTATGGATTTATGCAGGTCAATGATGTGGATCCCGTTTTTTTCCATAAAAATATAGGGAGCCATTTTTGGATTCCATTTGCGTTTTAAGTGTCCAAAATGTACGCCTGCATCAAGAAGTTCCTGGAAATTTGTTCTTGGCATTACTGTGTTTTTTAAATTTTGTGTTACTCTTTTTAGCAATTAAAGGGTAGTGTCAAAGACAGTCCGCTTTAATTATTCCGCGGCAACCGAAACAACCGGTAGCAAAAATTGGTCGCAGTTGTTTTGACAATTGCCGTGCATTGGTCAACCGATTTTTAACGTTTGCTAAATTGAAAGCGTTTGCGCGCTCCGGGTCTTCCCGGTTTTTTACGTTCTACCACACGGGGATCACGCGTAAGCATTCCGTTAGATTTCAGAACCTTACGGTGCGCCTCGGCGTCTATTTTACAAAGGGCACGTGCGATGGCTAAACGCAAAGCTTCTGCTTGACCTTTAACTCCGCCTCCTACCATGTTGACTTTTACGTCATACTGAGAGGTGGTACCTGTAAGTTCCAATGCCTGACGGGCAATGTACTGCAAAGTGCCTTCTTTAAAATAGTCTTCCAAGGTACGACCATTGATCATGATGTTCCCTTTTCCGGCTTGAACGTAAACGCGAGCGACGGCTGATTTTCTTCTTCCAAGGGCGTTGATTACTTCCATGCTCTGTTTAGTTTTCGTTTACATTAATTTGTTTTGGTTCTTGTGCCTGGTGAGGGTGTTCCGGTCCTTCATATACATAAAGGTTACGGAAAAGCTCAGAACCCAGGCGCGTTTTTGGGAGCATACCTTTTATGGCACGTTCCACAAGGGCAAGCGGTCTGCGTTTGAGCAGCTCTTTGGCTGTCTCTTTGCGTTGACCGCCGGGGTATCCGGTGTGCCGGACGTAAGTTTTCTGGTCCAGCTTATTACCTGTCAGGCGGATTTTTTCTGCATTGATAATAATTACGTTATCACCACAGTCCACATGAGGGGTAAAGTTAGGTTTGTGTTTACCACGTAGCAAATAAGCGGCTTTGGTAGCAAGACGACCCAATACCTGATCTGTAGCATCAATTACTACCCATTCTTTAGTAACGGTAGCTTTGTTAGCGCTTACAGTCTTGTAGGATAATGTGTTCACCTGGTTGATTTTTAGAAATTTATATATAATTTACGATCCCCAAATTTAAAGGGGTTGCAAAGATACTACTTTTTTCTAGAAATCAAAGCGATAGTATATAGGCAATGTCTACCATCCGCTTGTTGATTTCACTAGGCCGGGAGCACGCTTCGTGAAACGGAGTGTACACTGTTTTTTGGTTGACCATACCTACCATAACCCCTGTTTTTCCTTCCAAAAGAGCTACAACGGCATCGTGCCCCAACATACTGGCCAGGATCCGGTCGTTGGCGGTAGGGGCTCCTCCGCGTTGGATGTGACCCAAGGTAGTGACTCGGGTTTCGTATTTTGGCAGACGTTCTTTAACCTTGGCAGCAATTTCAGCGGCACTTCCTTGGTCTTCTCCTTCTGCCACAATGACAATGCCCGAGGTTTTATTGGATCGCCTTTCCATTTCCAGATAGGCACAAAGCTTGTCAATGTTGGTGGGCACTTCAGGGATTAGGGTGGCTTCTGCTCCGGAGGAGATAGAGGTATTGAGGGCAATAAAGCCTGCATCGCGCCCCATAACCTCAACAAAGAAAACCATGTTGTGGGAGTCGGCCGTATCTCTGAGTTTGTCAACGGCTTGAACCGCGGTGTTTACAGCCGTATCAAAACCAATGGTATAGTCTGTTCCGTAAATGTCGTTGTCAATAGTTCCCGGTATACCAACAACGGGAATGTTGGTTTCTTTACCAATGGTTTCTGCTCCACGGAATGAGCCGTCTCCTCCAATGACAATCAAAGCATCTATCTTGTGTTCCTTAAGGTGTTTGTACGCAACCGCCCGGGCCTTGGGCAACTGAAAATCGGGACAACGTGTAGATTTCAGAAAGGTCCCTCCCGTAGCTATTTTTTGTGAAACGGAATGGCTTTCTAAAGGCACGAAAAGATTTTTCAGCAAACCGGTATAACCGCATTGAATCCCAATGACGTTACGTCTGTGGAATATAGCCGTTCTAACAACGGCTCTGATGGCTGCATTCATCCCCGGAGCATCACCTCCCGAAGTAAGTACTCCAATAGTTTTGATTTTTTTCATAGGCTTACAAAAATAGAAAAATTATCTTTGCCGTATGAAGTTAGCTGGTATTGATCTGGGAAAAGAACCTCTTTTCCTGGCTCCTATGGAAGATGTGACCGATGCTTCTTTCCGTTTCATCTGTAAAGAGTACGGAGCCGATATGATGTATACGGAATTTGTGTCGGCAGACGGATTGATACGCGATGCACACAAAAGCCTGGCAAAGTTGAAGCTTTCGGGTGAAGAACGTCCTATAGGAATTCAGATTTACGGGCACATTCCCGAGGCTTTAATAGAAGCAGCTCGCATAGCCGAGGAGGCCGCTCCGGAAGTGATTGATATCAACTTTGGTTGCCCCAAGCACAAAATTGCCAGAAGAGGAGCCGGGAGCGGCTGGTTACGGGATCCGGAAGGCATGGTGGACATTACACGGCGGCTTGTACGTGCAGTGCGTACGCCTGTTACTGTAAAGACAAGACTGGGATGGAATGAAGATTCCATTATTATAGAAGAACTGGCTTTGGCTTTGCAAGATGTAGGTATTGCTGCGCTTACCATTCACGGAAGAACGGGTGTTCAAATGTACAAAGGCTCTGCTGACTGGCGTCCAATAGCGGCCGTTAAGGCTAATGAGCGAATTACTATACCCATTATTGGGAACGGAGACATTGCCACGCCTGAGCAGGCGCGGCATGCTTTTGATACGTACGGAGTGGACGGCCTTATGATTGGCAGGGCTACTTTTGGGCACCCCTGGCTGTTTCGTGAGATAAGGCATTACCTGGAAACAGGAGAGGAGTTGCCGCCAATGGGAGTGGTTGAGCGGGTGCAATTGGCCAAACGCCACCTGGCCAAATCTATAGAAGTGAAAGGAGAAAGAGTGGGTGTTCTGGAAATGCGGCGTCATTTAAGCTGTTATTTTAAAGGACTTTTCAACTTTAAACCGGTGCGTTTGCAATTGGTAACGGAGAATGACCCGGCCCGATTGTACGATCTTTTGGATTATATTGCAGAAGAATGGGGGTAAAAACATTTTTGCGAACTTGGCTTTCACCGTATGCCTGGGTATTGGGCGTACGCCACTTTTTGTACAATACCGGGATCATTCCTTCTTGGGAGTTTCCGGACGTACCCATTATTTGTGTGGGGAACCTGGCAGTAGGAGGTACAGGAAAGACCCCCATGACAGAATATCTGGTGGAGTTATTGTTGCAAAAAGGCAAACAACCTATGGTACTTTCGCGCGGTTACGGCAGAAAAACAAAGGGGTTTTATTACGTCGAGCCCCATGGGGATGCCTGCCGGGAAAACGGGAATACCTGCCGGGGAAACGGGCATGCTTTCCGGGAAGCGGGCGGTCACCTATTGTGGGGAGACGAACCCCTTCAGATCAAATACCGCTTTCCTCACGTTGTCGTAGCTGTATGCGAAGACAGGGTAGCGGGAGTGGAGCGTTTACTGGCCGATTACCCGGAAGAACCGTGGATAATCTTGGACGATGCCATGCAGCACCGCCGCCTAAAACCGAGCAAAACCATTTTGATGTCAAACTACAACAGGCCTTTTTGGAAAGACTGCCTGTTGCCGTTCGGCCACCTACGCGACCTCCCCTCTGCCGCCCGCCGAGCTAACTGCATAGTGCTCACCCATTGCCCTCACGCATCGCGCCTGACCCCTGACTCTTCACACATCCCTCATCACCCATCACCTTTCACTCACTGCCCGCACCCGCCCGCTCTACCTCCCTCTGCTGCACTGCCTTCCCCGCCCACACTGCCTTCCCCGCCCACACTGCCTTCC
>JAAZIA010000008.1 GCA_012510445.1 Bacteroidales bacterium | reverse complement strand
GGAATTAATACTGGGCATTGGAGGCATTAGGGCACTCCGCTTGCTGGGTATAGAGGCAGAGGTGTACCACTGCAACGAAGGGCACGCAGCTTTTATTGGGTTGGAACGGATTAGGGAATACGTGACGGAAGAGAACCTTTCTTTTGAAGAAGCAAAAGAAGTTGTGCGTGCCTCGTCTCTCTTTACTACTCATACGCCCGTACCGGCCGGACACGATGCGTTTACAGAAGAAATGTTGCGCCCGTATTTTTCTCATTATCCCGACAGGCTTAAGGTATCTTGGGATATGCTTATGGCATTAGGTAAAACAAACGTATGCGATCCTCGGCAAAAATTTTCTATGAGTTTTTTGGCTGCTAATTTGTCTCAGGAAATTAACGGGGTAAGCAAGTTGCACGGTCAGGTAAGTCGTGATATCTTAAATCCTCTTTGGCCCGGTTACCTGCCGCAAGAGTCGCACGTAGATTACGTAACCAACGGAGTTCATTACCCTACCTGGACAGCCATTGAATGGAAAGAGGTACATGAACGGTTGTTTGGTCCCGAGTTTGCGACACATCGTTACGATAAAAAGTGTTTTGAAAACGTTCTTCAGGTAAGTGACAGTGACGTTTGGAATATTTGTAATAAGCTTAGAGAGAAGCTGATAGACAGGCTAATACATTCTCTTTCCGGAACAAAGAACGTTCCTGAATTTTACTCGCCCAAAGAAGTGGTTACCATAAGAGAGTCTTTGAACAAAGACATATTGACCATAGGCTTTGCCCGGCGTTTTGCTACCTATAAAAGAGCCCACTTGTTGTTTTCCAACTTGGACAGGTTGGATAAGATCATCAACAATCCCAACATGCCGGTACAATTCCTTTTTGCAGGAAAAGCACACCCGCATGATAAAGCCGGTCAAGATTTGATCCGACGAATTATTGAAGTGTCCAGAATGCCCAATTTTATAGGAAAAATTCTTTTCCTGCCCAATTACAATATGGAACTGGCCAAACGCCTTATTCAGGGAGTAGATGTATGGATGAATACGCCTACGCGTCCGTTAGAAGCTTCGGGAACAAGTGGAGAAAAAGCAGCCATGAACGGAGTTATGCACTTTAGTGTATTGGATGGCTGGTGGGTAGAAGGGTACAGAGAAGGAGCCGGGTGGGCGTTGCCGGAAGGAAGAACGTATGAAAACCAGGCGTATCAAGACGAGCTGGATGCCACTACCATCTACCATATGCTGGAAAACGAAATTGTTCCTCTCTTTTACAACAGAGATACCCGAGGGATTCCTGCCGGATGGGTAAACCATATAAAGAACACCATGGCTTTTGTGGCAGGAAACTTCACCACCAACCGCATGATGCAGGATTACGAAACCAAGTTCTACGAACCTCTGGCCAAACGTCATGAAGCCATGGTACGGGATCATTACGCCTTGGCAAGAGAAATGGCGTTTTGGAAGAGAAGAATAGAGAGGGAATGGGATTCTGTGGAAGTATTGGAATACACCCATCCCAATGACAGCAAAGACATACTTACGCCCGGTACAGAAAGTGTATCGCGTATAAAACTGTACTTAGGTACGCTTTCTGCAGAAGACATAGGAGTAGAAATGGTGATTACCAGGCTTACAAAAGACGGTGAAACCGTTATTGACGAAATCCATCCTTATGAACCGGAAGAGGTTTCTAACGGACAGGTGACGTACGTTTGCCGATTAACTCCTCAGACGGCCGGGTCTTATTATTTGGCTTCGCGTATTTATGCTTATAATTCAAAAATGCCTCATAGGCAAGACTTTGCGTTAGTGAAATGGTTATAGCGGCTACAGGTTTTTTTGATGGAGTACATTTGGGACACCAGTCTGTTCTGAAGTCTTTGACTACTTTGGCCCGGGAAAAAGGGTCACGCAGCCTGGTGGTGTCTTTTTGGCCTCATCCTAGGGCTGTGTTGCAACAAGATGCTCACAAGTTTCGCTTGCTCACCTCGTTGGATGAGAAAAAAGAAATGATACTAAACCTAGGTGTGGATGATTTTCAAATCATTTCTTTTACCAAGAAGTTTTCTGATATCACGTATAAAGATTTTCTAACGCGTTACCTGATTAAAGAGTTTGGCGTAACTACGTTGGTAGCCGGATACGATCACCGTTTGGGATGTGATGGCATGCAGCATAGAGATCGTATGCAGGAGAAAGCACTGGACACAGGTATTCAGATGGTTCGTGTTCCCGAATACGTATCGGAAACGGGAGAACATATAAGTTCAACCAAAATAAGAGCCGCGTTGTCTTCCGGATCAATAGAAACGGCTAACCGATGGTTGGGGTATCCGTATTGCTTGCATGGCGTAGTAGTGGAAGGGAACCGAATTGGGCGCACGCTTGGATTTCCTACGGCTAATATGCAGCTGTACGAACCCCTTAAGCAAATTCCTGCCAACGGAGTATATAAAGTAGAAGCCCGATTAAACGGAAAATGGTATAAAGGAATGATGAACATTGGCGTTCGTCCTACGGTGGCTGCTTATTTGGAACAAACCATAGAAACACATATCTTTGGTTTTAACGACACCATATACGGATTGGATATAAGGGTAAGGATATTGGAATACCACAGACAAGAAATAGCATTTCCTTCCCTGGAAGCACTTAGAGAACAATTACACAAAGATAAAAAAGCATTGCAATGAAGTCAGACGCATTAGTAACTATATTGTTAGGCCTTGCCGCTCTTTTGTTGGGTGTTATTAATGCCAAAAACAAAAAGAAAAAAGCACTCTCCGGATCTACCGTTCCCCGTCCGGAAAGGACTACATTGCAAGAATTGCTTTTCCCTGAAGAACGCTCAGAAGAACGTTTGGAAGAGCCGAGACAAGAGTCGATTGAAATACAGCAAACCCCTGCTCCTATGGCAGAATACGGTAAGGAAAACGCCCGGGAGCTTGTGCAGAAAGAAGCAACCGGGGTTACGGTATTGAACGATCTGAATTTTGATGCTAAAAAGGCTGTGTTGTTTTCAGAAGTTATGAAACCCAAATTTGATGAATTTGGTTGATTCGTAAAGAAGTATTATATTTGTAATAAGAAGAGTCCCGCACCCATGGGATTCTTTTTCTGCTTTTAATGAAAGAAATAGATAGTATGACCAAGCCCCATTATCTCACAGCAGAAGGTCTGGAGAGGTTGAAAAAAGAATTGAGCAGGCTGACTTCCGTAGAAAGGGAAGCGGCAGCCCGAGCTATTGCAGAAGCACGAGAAAAAGGTGACTTGTCTGAAAACGCAGAATACGACGCGGCTAAAGATGCGCAGGGCATGCTTGAAATGAGAATTGCAAAATTACAAAACCTGATTGCTAATGCTCGTGTCATTGACGAGTCTAAGTTAAATACAGAAGTGATCCAGATTCTGAATACGGTCAGGATCAAAAATGTAGATAACAAATCCATCATGGAAGTCACCCTGGTTGGTGAAAGCGAGGCCAACCTGGAAGAAAAAAGACTGGCCGTTTCATCGCCCATAGGTAGAGGCCTGCTAGGAAAAAAGAAAGGCGAAATTGCCAAAGTAGAAACGCCTTCCGGTATGGTAGCATTTGAAATTTTAGATATATCCATCTGATTATGGCCAGCTTGTTTTCACGAATCGCAGCCGGAGAAATTCCATCTTACAAAATTGCAGAGGACGACCGTTTTTATGCTTTTTTAGATATTAATCCAAGAAAGCAGGGGCATACATTGGTTATTCCCAAGGAGGAAGTAGATTATATTTTTGATCTGGATCCTGAACTACTTGGGGATTTGTTCCGTTTTGCACAAAGGGTCGCCAAAGCTATCAAGGCTGTTATTCCTTGCAAAAGAGTAGGAGTAGGGGTGTTGGGTATGGAGGTACCGCATGCGCATATCCATCTGATACCCATGGACTCTGAAAAAGACATGAACTTGGGACGTCCCGCACTTGAAGTGCCTGTTGAAGAAATGCAGCGTATAGCGCATTTGATTGCAGAACAATTCGAATAATTTTATCATGAAGTTCTATACCTCACTATTGGTGGCTGCTATTATAGGCGCTACCTTGCTTTTTTCTTGCAAAACAGACCACCGGGTCAAGATCTCCGGAACGGTAGATAACCTTGAAGAAGGAGATGTTTTGTTGTTCAAACGATTGGACTTTACTTCCGAGACCCTGCTAGATACGCTTTATGCAGACGAAAACGGAAGTTTTAGCTATATCTTTAAAAAAGGGATTGAACAGCCGGGCTACTATTATTTATACGTAGGCAATAAAAGAGTAGCTGCGTTGATTTTAAAAAAAGGAGACGTAGTTACCTTTCATACTACAAGGGAAGGAAAAGTGAGCAATCTGGAAGGATCTTACGAGTCTGAGTTGCTGCAACAGGTAAATGAGGGTTATTATACAACCTCCGTTGTATTTGATTCTCTATACACTTTGTATGAAAAAGCAACGGGCAAGGAAAAAGAAAAACTGAGCATAGAGCTAGGTACTCTTTTTGTGAAATACAAACAAGAGTCTATTCGGTTCCTGTATCAGAACCCCAAGGCTTTTGTCAACACTTCTGTAGTTTTTCATTCTTTTCCCGGACAATTGTATGTTTTTTCAGATACCAGGGATGCTCCGTTGTTACGCCGTGTTTACGATTCTCTGTATCTGGATTATCCGCTTTCTCCCTATACTATGGCGGTAAGAGACAGGTATGAAAATATGGAAAGAGCCATGCATATGGAGCAGGCTCTACTACAGGCAGAAGTGTCTGATTTTCCGGATATATGCCTCCCTGGTATAGGAGGTCAGACCGTTTGTTTGTCTGACTATAAAGGAAAAACCATTTTGCTTTCTTTTTGGCACTCCACTAACGTGCAAATGAGGCTTGATAATCAAGAGCTTATAGAGCTGTATGAGCGGTATTCACCGCGAGGTTTAGAAGTATTTCAAGTAGCTTTGGATAACGACAAAACAGCGTGGGCTACCACCGTCAGAAACCAGTCCCTGCCGTGGGTAAGTGTTTGTGACGGGCAGGGTATTTATTCGCCGGCTGTTACTTCTTACAATGTAGTAGAAATACCTACCTTTTTTATCATCAACAAATACGGAGATATTGTATCTAAGGAAAACAACATAGAAGAAGCCATAAAGCAAGTTAAACGTCTTTTTTAGGCAGTTTTGCCTGAAATTTTTTCAGGTAAAAAGGGACGTAATACGCCAGATCTTCAAACCGGTTGTTGCTATATGCTTCCCACGCTGCTTTGGCCATTCCGTTTGCATGCGATTCTAAATCAAGAAACAACGCATGTTCATGTGAAATAACTTCTTTGCATTTTAGTGCTCCGTCACCTGCAAAAATTACGAGTCCTTTTTCCAAAGAATCAGCAAAGCTGTTGGGTTGAACAACAATAGCCTCAACTGGGCCTTCCTTGCAAGCAATGGGATCCGTATCTTTTTCTTTACAAACAATAAAAGGAGCTGTGTAGACTTCCATACGGCGTGCATCTATCATGGGATAAATGTACTGCGGTACCTCTTTCATATGTTTATCAATGTATAGCTGGGCAATCAGCTGAAGGGAACAGACGTGAATGAGAGGCAAACCGGAACCAAAACACAATCCTTTGGCAGTAGATACCCCTACACGAAGGCCTGTATAGGAGCCCGGACCTCCGCTAACGGCAACAGCTGCACAGTCTTTTACCGTTATGTTACATTCTTCCAGGATTTGATCAATGAAAACGGCCAAAAGAGAAGCATGAGAACGCGGTTTAAAGGTACTTCTATGAGCCAGAATATGCGTTCTCTGTGCTAAGGAAACAGAACAGGTTGCTGTACTGGTTTCAATCAACAAGATGGGTTTCGCCAACTTCTTTTTCTGTTTTTGGGACCACTTTGGTACCGTTATTCAATGTTCGGGAAATGGCAGAATACGGTCCTGTGATCACTTGGTCTTCTTTGGAAAGCCCTTCCAGGATTTCTATATGCAGGTGGTCCTGCAGCCCCGACCTGACAAGTACAGAGCGAACGGTGTTATCTTCTTGCAATACAAAGACTTGTTCTACAAGTTCGTTAGGTCCTAGCTGCTGTCGAATGCTGTCTGATAGCAATTCGGGACGGGTGGTTATGCTTTGGATGGGGATAGCCAATACGTTGTTTCTTGTTTCTGTATGAATAGAAACAGAGGCCGACATGCCCGGGCGGAATGGTGTGGCAAATTCCGGCGTAATCAAGTCTTTGTAAGATTCAGAAAGAATAAAAACACGAACTTCAAAATTGGTTATTTGTTCCAAAGCAGAGCCTATGTTTTTTGCCGAATTGGCTATTTGTGTTACTACCCCTAAGAATTTACGTCCGGGATAAGCATCTACTTCTACGGTAGCTGTATCACGTTGCCGAATCCTGACAATATCGTTTTCATTTACATCTACCAACACTTCCATTTCTTCAAAATTGGCAACGCGGAGCATTTCTGTTCCTGCCATTTGACTGGTTCCTACTACACGTTCTCCTCGTTCTACGTCCAGTTTGGAAACAATGCCGTCCATAGGGGCAAAGATGGTGGTTTTAGCAAGGCTTTCCTCTGCCTCGGCAAGGGCAGCCTGAGAGCTTTGGACATGGAACCTGGCAGCATTCAACTGTTCTTGAGCAATGGAGTATTCAGAGGAAGAAGACTCAAACTCTGCCAGCGAAATGGCTTGTTGTTCGTACAAAGCCAAGTTTCTGTTGTAAGAGAGTTCCACTTGTTTATACTGTGCTTCTTGTTGTGCAAGTTGTGCTTTGGCCTGGTTCAGTGCTGCACTCATTCTGTCACGTGCAGAGATATACTGATCTTGCTTAATGCGCAGCAGTACTTCGCCTGCTTTAACGTAATCACCTTCTGTAACGTTAAGAGTAACAATCTCTCCCGAAACGTCGGGGCTGATTTTTACTTCTGTTACCGGTTGTATTTTCCCATTGGCAGGAATGATTTCCGTAATGTCTTTAACCATGGGATGGGCTACATGGACTTCAGTGCCTTTGCCTGAACGGCTTCTGCCTGCTATTATAAGGACGACAATAAGCACAACTGCGCTAATGATGACCCAAAGTACTGATTTCTTCATAGAGTGTGGTGTAGTTATAATGTGATGGGAATTCCTTTATAAAAGTCCAGGATCTTAAGTTTGAACACGTGTTCAAATTTGGCCTGGAGGTAACTGCTCTGCGCTTTAAATAAATTGGTTTTAGAAACAATATAGTCTGTTCCGTTAAGCATGCCTATATCAAATTTTTGCTGAACGTAACGGAACGATTCTTCCATGGCTTTTACGTTTCTTTCGGCTGCTTGTGTTCTAAGGTACGTAGAGGTAGCGTCGTTAGCGGCTTGCTGTACTTCTTTCATTAACACTTGCTTTGCATTTTTCATTTCCAACTCTGCCATTTCCACTCCCAGTTTGGCATTCTTTACGCTTGTGTTAACCTGCCACTTATTAAATATGGGAATGTTGAGTGAGAGTCCAATGGAAGGGTTGTTGTTGTTTTTCATTTGTTCCCAAAAATCGGCAGAAGAACCTCCAAACAGATCGTCCAATCCTTCACTCCCATTTTCTTCCGGGTCGGGCTCTTCTTTTTTCCTACGATTAGCGTCTGAATAGAAAGAAGAGTATCCTACCGATAAAGAAATTCTGGGATACCTGCCTCCTTGAGCTATGGCCAGTTCGTGTTTACGCTGTTCCAGACTGTATTCTGTTTTTTTGATTTGAGGAAGGTCTTGCGAAGCGTAATAGAGCTCTTCTATAGATACAGGCTCCATTTTATTGGGATCTTCCATGGAGGGAATGACAATTTCAAAATTGCTCTCTGAAGGAATATCTAAAAGTTGTTTTAATATAAGGTAGTACGTTCGCAAGTTGTTTTCAGCTTCTACTACCTGCAATTCTTCTGTAGCCAACTGTGACTCAACTTCCAACAATGTGCTTAGGGGTTGACTGCCGGCATCTACCAGTTTTTTTGTTCTGGCACATTGTTCTGCAACGCTTTCTCTGCTTTGAACAGCCGCCTGCAATACTTCGCCGGCAAGCAATACGTTCAGGTAACTACGCGTGATTTCAATGGAGATGTCGTTACGTAGTTTTTGAACTTCTTGTATGGCAATCTTTAACTTGGATTGTTCCTGTTTCACAGTATTGAGTTTTTGCAACCCTGCAAATAAATCCATGTCTGCATAAATACCTACCCCCGTATTGGTGCTCCTTACGTGGTTTAATATAGTAAGGGTAGATAAGTCTACCGACTGTCCCCAGTTAACGTTTTCACTTATTCTGGCACTCAGAGAGGGTGCAAAAGCCATCTTGGATTGAAAATGGATGTTTTCAGATTGCATAACACCCAGCTCTTGCTGTTTTATGGTTAAATTGTTTTCCCAGGCATAACGAATGCAATCTTCAAGCGACCATTTTTTTTGAGCTTGAAGGGAAAACGGAAGAATCAAAACGAGTAACAGCAGTACAACAGAACCTTTTTTCATGATTAAAATTAAGTATATCGAGCAAATTTACTTATAATTAAACAATATGCAATAACAGAAACCAAAAGAAAAGACAGGCACAAGACGGTACAAAGGGCAGCTCGCGATGCTGTATAAAGTGCGGTCATGTGAGGCAGGGTGGTGTGAAACGTGTAAAGAACAATGTTATAAACCCAATGAGCCGAAACACACAACGCCATGCCTCCCCTTTGGTAAAGAAATCCCAGACCTGTTCCCAATAGTAAACGTTGGAGAAAAAGCGATCCGGATTCCGGTCTGTGGCATAAAGAAAACATAAGAGCGGGTATAAGAAGAACCGTCCATCGGGGGAGGGTTGCCGCTCTCATACGTACGGTTAGAAATTCCCTAAAAAGCAATTCTTCACAAAGCGATATAGAGAAAAAAGATAACAAGCAATTGATCAAATACGTAGTCAGGTCAATGCGAACCCATGCTTTACCTGTAAAGAAGATGATTAGCAGCACGATTGGTACAAGAAACGCCCCTGCCAATAAAAACATTCGGTTCCAGGGGAGGTGCGTAAGGCCTTCTGTTTTTCTTCGTTTTCCCCGCAGATAAAACAGAGCCATTCCCGTTGTAGCTATTGCATTGGCAATGAAAAGGTCTGTTCCTTTGCTGTAGAGCAAAGCCGATACCAACAAGGCAGGCAGACTAAAAATACAATACAGACAAAGAGGGTAAAAGAGAAACAAGTATTTACGCATAGAGTTGCAAAGTAAAACAGGGCAGGAAACCTGCCCTGTTACCGTTTAACCGGTTGGGATTAAAGTGAACTTTATTTTGTGAAATAGACTTTCTCCCAAGTCGTAAAGGGCACGGAATGCCATTCCCAATATTTCACCTAGCATATAAGCAAGCTCTTTGTCAATATCAGGCGAGGACATGCCTGCGGTGAGTGCACAACACGTAGAGTCATTAAGCGGTGTAAAGCCATGTAAATGTTCCATTGTGTTCATTTTTTATTTGTTTTTATTCCAACCAGCTCTAAAGCCATCAATAAAACTGTCAACGTTTTTTGCCAGCATACTTATCAACATACCTGCAGACCCAAGTTTAGATGCCAGTCCATCTAACAGGCCTTCGAGAAGCTCGCCCAGGATTCCATATTGGGAATCTCCGCCCAAAATGGCACATCGGGCAATGGGATCCAGGGCTGTGAACCCAAAATCTCTCATCACATATTCATTCATAATTTTTAGGTTAAAATTTTTCTCACAGATAAGGCGCGTGAGATTCCGCCTGCAAGCGCGCTATTGCATATATTATAGGCCTTGCTGCCTACACCAGGCAGCATACCTGCCGTTTTTACGTAGTAATTCTTCATGCGATCCCTCTGCTGCCAGACTGCCGTTATCCAACAAGACAATTCGGGAGGCAATAGATAAGGTGGACATTCTGTGACCAATAATGATGATACCTGTTCCCTCCAGACTCCACTTTTTTAAAGCGCACAAGACTGCTTCTTCTGAAGTACTATCCAAAGAAGAAGTGGCTTCGTCCAGAATGATCCATAAAGGTTTGCGGTAAGCCGCACGGGCCAGTGCCACCCTCTGACGCTGTCCGCCAGAGAGTTGTACTCCTTGTTCGCCAACGGGCGTTAAAATGCCACGAGGCAACGAAGAGAAAAAAGACGTTAAGCCAAGTTCTTCACAAAGAATCAGCACGCGGTCCATATCCGGCGTACTATCTCCCAGCACAATGTTGTCCAGAATGTTGCCTTCAAACAACTCGGCTTTCTGTGGGACAATGCCTATTCTTTTTCGCCAAACATTCAGAGGAATGTTGCAGGCATCTATGTTACCCAAGAGAACAGACCCCTGATCCGGAAGGTACATCCTCATGAGCAACGATCCCAGCGTGCTTTTGCCGGAACCGCTTTCTCCTGCTATTCCCGTAATTTCTCCTACACGAAACACGTAAGTGAAGTGATCAAACAACTTCATTCGACCGGGGTAATGGAACAGTACTTTTTCCAGCACCAAGTTTTGTGAAGCCGACCCTTCAAGACCCGGTTCTGCAGGAGCCTGCCCTTCAAGACCTTTTCTGCACTCACACATGTAGCTTCCCAAGGGGTCCTGCTCTGTTTCCAGTTCCATAATTTCAAACAGTCGCTCTGTAGCAATACGTGCGTCTTGGTATTTTTGACTGAAAGAAATGATCTCACTAACAGGGGCAGAGAAATAAGCTGTCAATGCAAAAAAGGTGAGCAATTGTCCAAAAGTTAATTGCTGTTGTGTTACTAAAAGAGCACCAAGCCACAAAATGGCCAGCCCCATGGCCCTGCTAACCGCATCGCCCATAGTGGAGGCACGCAACTGGTTCATGCCTCCTTTCCAAGCATTTTTCACGTAATCTCCATATTTTTTACGTACGTTTTCAATCATAGGTTCTTGGGCTGTGTTGAATTTGATTTGAGCTACACCACGTAAAGAATCAACAAGGCTGCTTTCCAGTCGGGCCTGCGTTACCATGATTTTTCTCTGAGTATCTTTGTTGCGCCGATCAAACAAATAGTAAATCAAGGCATACAAAGGAACTGATCCCAGGCAGACCAGGCTCAGTTGCTTGTTAAACAGGAACATAACAAGAAATGAAAAGAAAAGAGTAAAGATGCTTAAGGCAATGTTTAAGACCCCCGCACTAAGGAAAGAACTTACTTTGAATGTGTCGTTAATACGTGCTACCAGTTCTCCCGATTGCCGTTGGTCAAAAAATTTTTGAGGCAAATATAATAGATGTCTGTAAAAACCGTTAACCAGCCTTTGGGCTGTATGAAATCCGGTATGTAATAAAATCTTTACTCTAAAAACATTAAGGACCAAAGAACAACAGGCAATGTAAATCATGGCAACCCCCATCCATTGAAGAAAGTGTTGGGCACTCTCCGGTATAACCCTGTCTGCAATTTGTTGTAGGAACAAAGCCGAAGCAATTCCTGCAAATGTGTATAAAAACGAGGCAGCCAATGCAGCCGTTAAACGCCGCTTTTGTCCTTTAACAAGAACGCGTAATCTGTGAGTAAAGCGCGGAATAAAATTTCCTTTTGCAAAGTTTTCTGTAGGAGCAAAAGTTACAATTACCCCTGTCCAGCTTTTCGCTATTTCTTCTGCCTTTTCAAGGTGTATTCGGCCGTCTTCCGGATCCATGATACGGTATCTTTTTTTGCGCTGAAAAGGTATGGTAGACCCAAAGAAAGGTAAAGACCTTGTTCCATAGAATACTACAAAATGACTGAGGCCGTCTTGTTTAAGCATGTGTAAAATAGAGGGAACGGGAAGGTGAGCGAACAAGTGATCACCAGTTGGTTCCAGATGGTTGTCCCGTTTAAGGGCTTGAGAGGAGAGGTTCAGATGTTCAGCGCCTTCCCGGATTCCCTGAATAGAAATACCATGCGTCTGAGTACCGCTCCATTGTCGGATTTGTTCCAGAGGAAAACGCAATCCAAACCAGGCAGCAACAGACGCAAGGCATGCGGCACCACAATCACTTATATGATGTTGTCGTATACGTATTCTTTTCATGGCTCTTCAAAAAAGGAGCTGTCTCTTCCCCTTCATTCTGCTTGTACATAGATAAAGAGTCCCGCACTTCCCCGTTATCTGTAAGTACCCGATCGCCCATCACAGACAGCTCCGATGTAACAAACAACAAAAAGAAAACCATTCCGCATACGGTCGCTAATACAACCATAATAAATAAGATGAAAAACCCCTTCTTTCTTTTTACCGTATGAGCCCCGTTATTTTCCCCTGAGAGTTCAAGTACCGGGTAGAATGGTTTGCCCTTTGTTTTCATATAACAAACCTACTATGCCGGAAAAGCAAAAACAGGATAAAAGAAATAAATAAAGAAAATATAAAATTAGGAGAGTGTGCCCGATTGCAAAAACGGAAGGTAAGGCAACAACAGGGATCCAAATTTCAAAATAACAGGATACAAGCGAGAAGCATGTAAAGCACCATCGGGCAGAAATGGGGTATAAGACTCAACAAGATGTAGAATATGCATAACCACTGCCAGCAGAACATTCCACTTAATCCAACCAAAAAAGATACCTGCCAGTCTGTTAAGCCATCCCAAAAAGACAATTTTCATCAATTTATCTATAATGTGGCCTGCTATCAAGACAATTACTAGCACAGAAACAAAAGTGGCAATGAATGCAACAATCCTCAGCCCCTCTCCGTTCCAGCCAAACCATTGTACAATATAATTGGCTGCCAAATCTGTAAAATGATAGGCAGCGTAAGAAGCCAGAATGACAGCTAAAATGCCAAATACCTGTTTAATAAGTCCTTTCATTAAGCCTTCAAGAACGGCTATGGACCAAACTATCAAGATAATTATATCTATATAGTTCAAAGAAAGTTTTGCCAACATGTTTTCAAAGATAGCTAAGATTCGTATCTTTGCAAACTGTTTTGAGCTCTGATTATTATGAAGTTCCCTGAGTATAAGACCCTTGACCTGCCTGAGTTGCAGAAGAAAATTATTGAAAAATGGGAACGTGAAAAAACGTTCCTTCGTAGTGTTGAAATGCGCCCCAAAGAACGACCCTTTGTGTTTTTTGAAGGGCCACCGTCTGCTAACGGTATGCCCGGCATTCACCATGTCATTTCCAGAGCCATCAAAGACGTGGTTTGCCGTTACAAAACACAACAAGGATACAGGGTGGAAAGAAGAGCCGGTTGGGATACACACGGGCTACCTGTTGAACTGGGAGTGGAGCAATCGTTGGGCATTACCAAGGAAGACATTGGTAAAACCATTTCTGTAGAAGAGTACAACGCGGCTTGCCGTAAGGAAGTGATGAAATATACACGCGAGTGGGAAGTACTTACAGAAAAAATGGCGTACTGGATTGATATGAGCAATCCATACGTAACGTATCACAACTCGTATATAGAGACGGTCTGGTATTTGCTGAAAGAAATTTACGACAAAGGATTTTTATACAAAGGATACTCTATTCAGCCCTATTCACCGGCTGCCGGTACCGGATTGAGTACTCATGAATTAAATCAGCCGGGATGCTATAAAGATGTAAGAGACACTACGTGTACGGCACAGTTTGAAATCATTCGTAACCCCGCCAGCGAATTCCTCTTTGCCGGCTCAGACACTGCCGGTTCTGCCGATGCAGAAGAGCGTGTGTTTTTCCTGGCCTGGACTACGACCCCCTGGACGTTGCCTTCCAATACCGCCCTTTGTGTAGGGCCAACTATACGTTACAAGGTGGTCAGGACCCTCAATCCCTATACAGAAGAATCTATACGGGTAATTCTTGCTGAAGATTTGATGGAGACTCTTTTCCCGGGAGATAAGGCTGTTCCTTACCAGGCAGAATCCGGTGTCTATACAGGAAAACAATTGGCAGGCATACAGTACCGTCAACTGATTCCTTGGGTAGATCCGGGAGAGGGAGCCTTTCGTGTAATTACCGGTGATTTTGTCACTACAGAAGACGGAACAGGCATTGTGCACATAGCTCCTACTTTTGGAGACGATGACAACAAAGTGGCCAAGCAGTACGGTGTACCGGCTTTGTTGTTGACAGACCGTCACGGAGCTCAATGTCCCATGGTGGATAAAACAGGTAAGTTTTACAGATTGGAAGATTTAAGTCCCGAGTTTGTTGATAAACAGGTAAATACAGAAGCTTATGCTCCTTTTGCAGGGCGTTATGTAAAAAATGAATACGACCCACAGTTCCAAGAAGGTACCACTACTAATAAGGAACAAGATTCATTGGATGTAGATATCTGCATGTGGTTGAAGAAAACAGGCCAAGTCTTGCGTATTGAAAGGATGGTGCATAACTATCCGCATTGTTGGCGTACAGACAAACCCATCCTATACTATCCGTTGGACTCATGGTTTATCAAGACTACGGCTGTTAAAGAGCGCATGATAGAACTGAACAACAGTGTAGCCTGGAAACCGAAATCTACCGGTACGGGACGCTTTGGAAAATGGCTTGAAAATTTACAAGATTGGAACCTTTCCAGAAGCCGTTATTGGGGAACTCCTTTACCTATCTGGCGTACAGAAGACGGAACAGAACAAGTATGTATTGGATCGCTTGCAGAGCTTTACGATGCGTTGGAGACTTCTGTAAACAAAGGGTTTATGAAATCTAACCCTCTTAAAGACAAGGGATTTGTTCCGGAAGATTTTAGCACAGAAAACTACCAAACCATAGACCTTCACAGGCCTTACGTTGACGATTGGGTTTTGGTCTCTGCCCAAGGCAAGCCGATGTATCGCGAACTCGACCTGGTGGATGTTTGGTTTGATTCGGGCTCTATGCCTTTTTCTCAAGAGGGTCTTGAAAAATTGGAGTTTCCCGAGTTTGGCCAAGTGGGCGATTTTATTGCCGAGGGGGTAGATCAGACAAGGGGTTGGTTCTTCACATTGCATGCCATTGCTGTTATGGTGAATGATCGCATATGTTTTAGGAACGTACTTTCTAACGGACTGATTCTTGACAAGAACGGAAATAAAATGAGTAAACGTTTGGGAAATACCGTAGATCCGTTTGGCATGTTAGACAAATACGGAGCCGATCCGTTGCGCTGGTACATGCTTACCAACGCACAGCCTTGGGATAATTTGCGGTTTGACGAGGGGGGAGTAGATGAAACACGTCGTAAGTTCTTTGGAACACTCTACAATACGTATTCGTTTTTTGCTCTTTACGCTAACGTAGACGGCTTTACGCCTGCCCACGCACAGGCTTCAGCTGCACGAGCCTCGGCTTCAGCTGCACGGGCCTCGGCTTCAACCTCAGCCTCAGCTCCGGCAACAGCTTCAGCCTCAGCCTTAGCTCCGGTGCCAACCTCTGCCTCGGCTTTTGCCCGGTACGTTCCGATGGAAGAGCGACCGGAAATGGACCGCTGGATTGTGTCGTTGCTCAATACCCTTATAAAGGATGTGTTGCAGGCTTATGATGCTTACGATATAACTACGGCAGGACGTCTGATTCAGGATTTTGTGACAGATCAATTAAGCAACTGGTACGTTAGGTTGAACAGGAAGCGGTTCTGGGGTGGTAAGGTAGATGCAGACAAGCGGGCTGCATACCAAACCTTATACAGCTGTTTGCATACGGTTGCGCTGCTGGGAGCGCCTATTGCTCCTGTATATATGGAAAGATTGTATCTGGACTTAACTTTCGGCGATTCTGTGCATTTGGTACTTATGCCGCAAGCAGACGAGAGATGGATTGACAAAGCTTTGGAAGAAAGGATGGAATTGGCTCAGCGTTACACTTCTATGATATTAGCACTACGCAGGAAAGTAAACATAAAAGTGCGTCAGCCCTTAAGCAGGGTCTTGGTACCGGTACTGGATCTGAACGTAGAAAAACGATTGGAACTTGTAAAGTCCATTGTGCTTGGCGAGACAAACGTCAAGGAAATGAAGTTCATAAGAGATACTACAGGGTTGATTCTGAAGGGTATTAAACCCAATTTTAAGGTGTTGGGTAAAAAACACGGTCCGCTTATGAAAGAAATTACGGCTGCCTTAAAGGACTTTGATCAGGAAGACATTGCCGCTTTTGAAAGAGCCGTGAATGAGGAGGATACGCAGAATGGCCTCACCCGGTATTACTCGCTTGCGGTAGCATCGGGGGTGGTATTGCTGGAGCGCGAAGACGTAATCATTACTTCTGAAGACATGCCCGGTTGGCTGATTGCCGTGGATGGACCCTTAACAGCTGCATTGGATGTGACTCTCACAAAAGAACTTGAGTGTGAGGGAATGGCAAGGGAATTGATCAATCGTATTCAAAATTTGCGAAAAGACACGGGATTGGAGGTAACAGATAAAATTCGCGTAGTGATTGAAAAAAGAGAAGACGTGGCAAAAGCGGTAACGGGGTTTGGCCAATATATTGCCAGCCAAGTACTTGCAGATGATATACAAGTGGCTGTAGTCCCTTCGGGGGCACATGAAGTAGAATGGGAAAACGGAAGCCTTTCCATTCATATTGAGAAATCATAATAAAATAGTACATTTGTACTTTCCTAAAAGTAAGAACCATGACTACAAAAAGAAGTAAGACCGATAACAAGGTTGCAGGAGAAGTAAGAGAAAAGGTTCGTTATACCGATGAGGAGCTTCAGGAATTCAAAGCACTAATAAACGAGAAGCTTGCTCAAGCAAGATCCGATTACGAAGACCTGAGAGCGATTGTTACCCACAGTCAGAGTAACGATACCGAAGACACCTCCCCCACATTTAAAGTGATGGAAGAAGGCGCCTCGGCCCTCTCAAAAGAAGAATCGGGACAGCTGGCACTGCGCCAGCATAAATTTATACAGTCCCTGGAAATGGCTTTGGTAAGGATAGAGAACAAAACGTATGGTATTTGCCGTGAAACAGGGAAATTGATTCCTAAAGAGCGCCTTCGTTTAGTTCCTCATGCAACACTTTCTGTAGAAGCCAAAAACAAACGGGAATAAACCGATTTTATGGGGAAGGACAAAAAGTCCAGAGGTAAAATCCTTGCACTGATCATCTCTTGCGTTCTGATTTTGGATCAAGTATCCAAAATTTGGATAAAGACCCACTTTACCCTAAGCCAAAGCGTTAACGTACTTGGCTCTTGGTTCCAACTGTGCTTTGTAGAAAACGAAGGCATGGCTTTTGGTATGATGTTGGGTGGGAACGGAGGCAAGTTGATTTTAAGCATCTTTCGGGTTGTATTAAGCATCTTTATCATGTGGTATATATGCAGGCTGCTTAAAAAGCCCGAGACTCCCATGGGTGCTTTGATAGGTCTATCGCTTGTGTTTGTTGGAGCAGTCGGGAATATTATAGACTCTGCCTTTTATGGACTCATATTTAGTGAATCGGGACTCACTCAAGTAGCTGCTCTTTTCCCTCCGGAAGGAGGTTATGCGCCCTTTTTGCACGGTAAAGTAGTAGATATGCTTTATTTTCCGCTGATTGACACTGTCTTACCGGACAGCTTCCCTTTCTTAGGCGGAAAGCGGTTTATTTTCTTCCGGTTTATATTTAACGTGGCAGACTCTGCTATTACCTGTGGTGCCATTTACCTGCTGCTTTTCCAATACAAGTTTTTCACTAAAAAATAAAAAGAATATTTATCTTTGCTCGGCTTTTAAAACGGAGAGATGCCGGAGTGGTTGAACGGGGCGGTCTCGAAAACCGTTGAACCTTTAGGGGTTCCGGGGGTTCGAATCCCTCTCTCTCCGCCACAAAAAACCAAAAGTGGTACGAAGTACTAAAAATGAAAACAGCCTAAAAAGCAAATGTATTTGTTTTTTAGGCTGTTGAGTTTTGATGGCCGGCTTTGCCGGCGCTTTTGGGTTTTTGTGAAGCTACTCCCACAGGGATCACCGAGCGCCAAAGGCGCGCAGGTAATCCCTCCGGCCCACTTTAGTGCGTCGCACTAAAGTTTTAGCTATGCAAATGCTTAGCACCAAAATGGATGCCTAGCCTTTTTCTGCAATGGATCCCAGGGCACTTCTGTTCAAAACCTCTAGGTTTTTTCCCGAGATAGAGATAAATCCGTCCCTTTGGAATTCCTGCAAGGTGTTGATGATACTTTCCCTGGAGTAACCCAAGGTATTGGCAATTTCTTCTCGCGTAAAGGGAAGGACCATTTGCTCCGAACCAAATACTTTTACCAGGTTCAGTAGAAAAGTGGCCAGGGCACCACCGGCGTTTCGGTGGCTTAGGGTTATAAGTTTGTGCACAGCCACGTTGATCAGTTCAGACATCATGGTTACCATGTAAATAGCAAAAGCACCGTTGCGCCCAATCAAGTCCTCAAACAGATCTCGGTTGAATACACGTACTTGACAGGGAGTGATGGCAATGGCGGAAAATTCCAGCTTCTTCTTAACAAACGAACACATAAGCCCAATGAAATCTCCTTGGGTACTAAATCCAAACGTTGTATCTTTTTGACTTTCACGGAAATTCAATTTGACCATTCCCTGCTCAAGGGCCAATATTTGAGAAGCTAGAGAACCTTGCTTTATAATCACATCGTTTTTATCGTAATTAACCAGCACAGAGGAATCTAGAAGCTCATTCAGTTCTTCCGGTGTAAGATGTGTTGTCCAAGGATAAATGGAAACAGGTTGCATAATAAATAGCATAAAGGGTTAGCAATGTAACGCCTGGTGAATGTAACGCCAAGTAAATGCAGCACCAGGTGTTAAAAGTGTAATATTACACATTTTCTTATAGAATATTGCACGAGCAAGACAACCGGTACGGCATTGTATGTGTTTCATTTAGCTTAGAAACACATAACAACGTATAAACATATAAAGTAATAGGATTATGACAGATATGAAAGTTAGAGTACGTGCCCAAAGCGAAAACGCAACGAAAACCGTTATCAATGCCCGTAATTTCCGGTTTGTTATAGATGAACCGGCAGAATTGGGTGGAACTAATGATGGCCCCAACCCCGTAGAATATGTATTGGGAGCATTTGCCGGATGTCTGAATGTGATGGCACATTTGATTGCCAAAGAAATGGATTTTGAATTAAGGGGTGTAAAAATTGACGTAAGCGGAATATTAAATCCCGCCCGGCTGTTTGGACAAAGCTTTGAAGAACGTGCAGGCTTCAAAGAAATCTCTGTAATGATTAAAGCAGATACAGATGCCGATGAAGCAACGCTGGAAAAATGGATGCAAGCTATTGAAGACAGGTGTCCTGTTAGCGACAATCTTCAACATCCTACCCCGGTAAAAATAGCTGTAAAAGCAACAGTCCCGCAGCTCTAAGTACTGCACAAAATACCAGTGAATATGCTTTTGAAAGGAATAAAAAAGGAAAAGTGACAGGGTTCAATGTGTCTGTCACACGGGCACAAAACGTTCCGTTTTTCAGGATAATGCGCTAAGAGGTGGCACTCTAATACATTAGGTATTCCCACAGGGGACCGCGTTTTTTCTTGGCTCGAAAACGTGCCATAAGTTCCGGTGATTCGTCACCTTGAAAAATCCATTTCTGACCGGTAGCATGAGCCCTTTCCTGAAGGGTCTCCATGGTGATGTCTTTAGAAATGTAGTATACGGGTTGCAGCAGATTGTTGTTCTCTGTTATAATGCCTTCTTTTATTGCCACGTCATAGAAAGGCGTTCTTGGATAGATACGTAAACCAATAAAAGGGAAATAAACCGTTCGTCTCAGTTCTTTACTGCGTTCAAACGTTTCATTAAGCGTAAGGTCTGTTTCTCCGTATCCTCCCAACAATAGAAAATGTGCATAAAAAACACCCAACTTGGAGGCATTTAAGCTATGCTCCTTAATGTGTGAAAAACGAAAACTTTTGTTCAATTTTTCCAGTTGACTGTCACAGAGAGAGTCTGTACCCCATTCAATGTGCTTGAGCCCCGCCTCTTTGAACAGAGCAAGATCTTGGTACGTGAGGTTGTGGGGGGTGAAAAAAGCGCCCCATCTAATGTTAGCTTTTCTTTCAATCAGCCGCGAAGCCAATTCTTGGTTGTATTCCTTGTGTATATTAAAGACAGAGTCTGTAAAAAACAGGTAATCTATCCCTTTTGTTTCTTTTAGTTCAATGATGTTATCTACAACAGATACCGGGTCTAACAGACGTACGTTATGACCTTCAATAATTGGGTAACTGCAATAGATGCAATGGTATGGACAGCCTCTTTTTGTTTGAATATTAAGCATACCGCTTTTTTCAAAATAAAAATGTGCTATGGCAGGCTCTACGTGTAAAGAGAGCGAAGTGATATGCTGTGTGTGATCATTGATAATCAAGGAACCATCCGGCTTTTTATAAACAAGTCCATCAATACCGTACGGATCTTCATTTTGCTCCAATGCAGTAATCAGACGACAGATGTTTTCTTCTCCCTCGCCGTGAATGCCCCAGTCGGGTTGAAGCTTTTCGAACAAGATATCGGGGTAAATGGAAAAACCAGAACCTCCCATAAGAACTACGGCACTGCTATTTTCACGAACAATTTGCATAATTTTATGGTAGTGGGCCATAAAGCTAATTTGTTCGTAATAATTGGTATCGTCAATGTTTCTTACAGATATACCTATGTATTTGAAATTGCCTTCACGGCAAAATGCAGCCAGTTCCTCATACCCTCCCATATTGAAGTCGAACACTTCTGTTTGCCAGTCCGGCATCTTTTCGTTCAAATAAGTAGAGATGTAAGAAATCCCAATGGGAAATATAATGTAGGGAACTGTAAAGTTGTTTGCGGAAATCAGTGCTATCCTTTTCACAAGTAAACAGCGGTTAAGACTTTTTAACAAATTCAGATTTCAAGGCCATGGAACCAAAACCGTCAATTTTGCAACTTATGTTATGGTCACCGTCCGTTAGGCGTATGTTTCTTACTTTTGTACCTGCTTTTATAGGTTTGGGTGCTCCTTTTACAGGCAGATCTTTTATTACAATTACAGAATCACCATCACGGAGCTCGTTTCCGTGTGCATCAATGACCTTTATCCCATCTTCTACTTTTTGTTCGTCGGGGTTCCATTGATGTTCACATTCCGGGCAGGCATACAGTCCCGTTCCCAAAGAATACCCGTATGGTGAATGGCAATGTGGGCAAGATTTTAAACTCTCAGACATAATGGCCCCAAAGATAGGCTTTCTTGCCTAAGAAGCAAAAAAAAAGCCGGCTGTACAGCCGGCTTTCCTTGTTACAAAAATGCATGGTTTAGTATGCAATTTCTGTGTTATAGTCAGATTCCAGACGCGGTACTACCCAGGTCCATTTGTTCTTATCTTCCGGAGTAATTACACCGGTAAGGTCGTTATGGAAGGTGTCACCGTTAGCCCAGTTTCTCTTAACCAGGGTGTCTCCCCATCTCTTTTTGTCAAACCAGTCAAAACCTTCTCCCCAAAGTTCAATACCTCTGTAGATTTTGATTTCTTCAAGAAGTGCGGCTCCTGTTTTGGTACAGGAATAGTTGGGGTCTCTGCCGGAGTCTCTGGTAAG
>JAAZIA010000050.1 GCA_012510445.1 Bacteroidales bacterium | reverse complement strand
GTAATCCATAATATGAGAGCAAATGGAACGGTAAAGGTAAAAAAAATAGGCTACATTTGTAGTATGGAAACAAAGACATTCAAAAGGATAGATCTTGTAATCGGGTGGGTTGTTTTTGCTGTGTCGGCTGCTGTGTACCTGGCCAGTATTGAACCTACGGCAAGTTTTTGGGATTGCGGTGAATTTATAGCCTCTTCCTACAAGTTGGAAGTGGGGCACCCTCCGGGGAATCCTACGTACCAGCTTTTTGGAAGGCTGTTTTCCTTATTCGGAGGAGGGTTGCAGGCAGCACTGCTCATCAACGCCATGAGCGCTTTGGCCTCGGCATTTTGTGTGCTGTTGCTCTTTTGGTCCATTTCTCATATGGGAAGACGTTTGATGGAAGTGCAACGCATTCCTTTGGATTGGGGGCATGCTATTGCCGTGTGGGGAGCAGCTGCAGTGGGGGCATTGGTCTATTCCTTTTCAGATACGGCTTGGTTTTCTGCTGTCGAAGCCGAGGTATACGGCATGTCTTCTTTCTTTACGGCAGCGGTCTTTTGGGCTATGCTCAAATGGGAAGAAGAGGCGGACCAACCGTATGCCAACCGATGGATTGTGCTGATTGCCTATTTGATGGGCTTGTCTATAGGGGTTCATTTGTTGAATTTGTTAGCTATTCCGGCTCTTGTATTTATTTATTATTACAAGAAGTATCCGTTTTCTTGGAAAGGAGCTATAGCTACGTTCCTGTTGTCGGGTGTAATCATAGCGGTTGTGTTGTACGGAATCATTCCTTGGGTTCCTAAAATATCGGGATGGTTTGATTTGTTGTTTGTGAACGTGCTGCGGTTGCCGTTTAACAGCGGGATGTTGTTTTTTGTAGTGGCTTTGCTGGCTCTTCTGTTTTGGGGTGTCTTTGTGTCTCATCGGAAAGGACAAGTATTATGGAATACTATTTTGCTGTGTGTGACGGTAATTATGATTGGTTATTCGTCTTTTGCCATGGTAGTCATTCGTTCTTCTGCCAAAACGCCTACGAATGAAAACCAACCGGACAATCCGTTTGCATTGGCATCGTACCTGGCCAGGGAGCAATACGGGACTTCGCCGTTGCTTTACGACGGCATTTACAGTTCTCCGTACGATACGTGGAAAAACACTACGCAGTATGTGAAAATGGGCGACAAGTATGAGCGCACCAAAGGACCGGAGATGCCTTTGTACAAAGATGCCGACAAAATGTTGTTTCCAAGGATGTGGAGCAAAAGAGAAACGCATGCTCATTTTTACGATTCGTACAATTCCGGGAAAGGAAAGATCAATTCTGAAGGCAAACGCATGCCGACGTTCCTGGACAACTTGACTTTCTTTTTCGATTACCAAGTGCACCATATGTACTGGCGTTATTTTATGTGGAATTTTGCCGGACGACAGAACGACATCCAAGGATCCAATCCCGGAGACCCCATTCGCGGCAACTGGGAGTCGGGTATAGGTTTTCTTGACAAAATACGCTTAGGAGACCAGTCGGATGCTCCCGATATGTTAAAGAACAACAAAGCCAAAAACCATTACTATATGCTGCCTTTGTTGTTGGGTATTATAGGACTGATCTATCAGACAACAAAAGACAAACGCAATGCTTGGATTGTGTTCTTGTTGTTTTTCTTAACGGGTCTTGCCATTGTTATCTATCTGAACCAACCTCCTTACCAACCTAGAGAACGCGATTATGCGTATGCCGGTTCTTTTTATGCATTTTCCATTTGGGTAGGATTGGGTGTATTGGCTTTGGCTCAGGTGTTCAGAAAATTCTTAAAACCGGTGGCAGCCGGCGTGTTGGCTTCTGTGTTGTGTTTGTTTGTGCCTTTTCAAATGTTATCACAAAATTGGGACGACCATAATAGGAGCGGCCGGTATGCAGCACGCGATTTTGCCTACAATTTCTTACATACGTGTTTGCCCAACAGCAACGCCATTATAGTCACTCACGGAGATAACGATACGTTTCCCTTATGGTATTTGCAAGAGGTGGAAGGTGAAAGAACAGATGTGCGCGTTATGAACACGTCTTTGATGGGGACGGATTGGTACATAGATCAGATGCAATGGAGGACATACGAGTCGGCACCTGTGAAATTTTCTATTCCAAGGGAATCATACACCTACGGGACGAATGAAATCCTCCCCATATACGAGCGGGTTTCAGAACGGGTTTCTGCCATACAAGCCGTAGGAATTATGGGGAATCCGCGAGCCAAATTACAGCTGGCAGACGGTACTGCAATCAATTACCTGCCCGCCCGAAAGCTGCGGATACCTGTAAACAAAGAAAACGTATTGGCAGCAGGTATTGTGTCGGAAAAAGAAGCCCATAGGATTCCTGACTATATGGATCTGGATATTCCGGAGAACAAAAACACATTGATGAAAGTGGAAATGATGTTTTTGGATTTGTTGGCCAATTACGAGTGGGACAGACCTATCTATTTTGTATCGCAAGGCGGCGATGTGAACATAGGTATTAAGGATTATTTGCGTTTTGACGGGATGGCCTACACGCTTATGCCATTCAAGACAACCAACTTAAGTGCCGGGTCCTCGCCTTATATGGATGCGGACAGGATGTATGACTTGCTTATGAATGTGTACCGCTGGGGGCGTATGGACCAACCGGATGTGTTGTTGGACCACCACGTGACATATTTGTATTTGGTGCAGCAGGCCATACGGCATATGTACACCCAAGTAGCCGGCGGCCTTATTGTAAAAGGGGAAGAAGAGAAGGCGCTGCAGATACTGGATAAAGGAATGGAAGTCATGAAGCGTTATCCTTTAAATTACGTGGTGCAGCCTTCTTATAACGAAGTAGGAGTCATGGAGGCCATTGAATTGTATTACTTCTTGGAAAAGCCTGAAAAAGCCAGGGCTATCGTTGTGGAGTTTTTGGACGAAACGTTTCTTGCCATTGAGTACTTTTTGCAACCGTATAGGGGCGGTTTTCTTTCTGCACAAGATGCAGAATCTGCCATCAGTACATACGTACACGTGAACGACATCCTCTTTAACAATGATGATGAGGAACTGGGACGGCAATACGAAGAAAAACTGGAGGAAGTCTTTAGTCGGTATCAATAAGCATATTGCAACCTCTGCGTTCCGCAGCCGGGATGCGTCCTAAGATTTGAAAACGTCCGTCCGGCAGACGGAATCCCAAATCTTCTGTTTCTATGAAGGCGCAAGAATGGCTGTTGGCCAAATCTATGATGTTGACACCTCCGCGCAGGCCGTCTTCCAAATACGCAAAAGGATCCTGCAAATCTCTGATATATACTTGCATAGTAGGCGAACATTGGAAAAACCCGTCTTCTTGGCATGCATAAGCCTGTGAAAATAGTTCGGCCATGCCGTACTCACTATGTATTGGGCTGAGGGGAAACCCTTTTTTCAATCGCCGGTGCAGTTCTTCCCGGGACAGCTCTTCTCCCCGGCCTTTCATGCCGCCTGTTTCTACAACAATCAGCTCCGGATGCGTTATGTTATGGGTTTCTGCAAAATCAAGCAAGGCAAAGGCGGCTCCCAGCAACCAAACGCGACGTCCCGCACGGGCCAGGTCTTGCAAACGCAGGTACAACTCTTTGTGATTGTGCAAATAGAAACCTTCTGCCCGACCGCCACTTTCTTCCATCAGCGCATGCATCATGGTCACAAGCGATGATCCCGGGCGTTCCAGGTACGAGGGCAGCAACGCCAAGATGGTGTACTGTTCCGGATCTCCGTAAAACCGACGGAAAATACAGATGGTATTTTCTTTGTAACGCTCCAAACTGTCAACGGGATGGCGTGATGGTATCATGCCTGTGGTTGCCGAGCTGGTAAAGACGCTCTCCGGCGGTGTGGGTGCGTTGTACACAGTGTGGGACTTGAAGAACCGGATGGGTAAAAAAGGGATCTGCTCAGGAAGGGCAATTTGCAACGGGTCTGTTTCCAACAGCTCCAGGTAACGGGCATAGACTGCTGTGTGTACTGCCTGATAGCGGAATAAGGTTATAATATCAGATGCTTTCATTTATTTTCAACAATCCTTCTGCGTATTTCCTGTCGCTCCACAGCCGCGGCACTTTGTTTTGTCCTCCCAAACGGTTGTTTTGTGCCATCCATTTGTAAAAACTGTTTTTCTTCATGACCACCAATTGTGGTGGACCCATAGCTCCTGTATCCAGCCGTTTGGCTTGGTAGTCGGAATTGGTTTTCATCAGTTGTTTGTCCAACACACTTACAAAATGTTCCAAGTCTGAGGGAAGGCTCTCAAACTCTATAAGCCACTGGTGCGCTCCTTTCTGCTTGTCACCCATAAACACGGGAGCTACCGTATATTCAAAAACAGTGGCCCCGGTTTCTTGGCACGTTTGTGCCAGGGCTTTTTCCGCGTTTTCTATCATCAACTCTTCTCCAAACGTATTGATAAAGAGCTGGGTGCGCCCTGTTATGACCAGTTTGTGGGGATGGAGTTGCGTAAACCTGACGGTGTCTCCTATAGAATACCTCCACAATCCGGAATTGGTAGATATAACAAGTGCATAGGGCTTGTCTGTGACAACTTGATCGAGCGTTAAAAAATCAGTATACGTACCGTTTTCTGCTTCTTCCCATTTTTCAAGAGGAACGAATTCGTAAAAAACACGGACGTTCGGTAGCAAGAACATACCCGGGTCTGACAAATCTGTCTGAAATGCAAAAAAGCCTTCAGATGCGTTGTATGTTTCCATATAACGCATATTGGGCGATGGAAACAGTTTTTGGAAATGCACCCGATACGGCTCAAAACTGACGCCCCCGTGCATGAACAATTCCATGTTGGGCCACAGGTCAGACAAGTTGTCTTTACCGGATATCTCTAAGATTTTTCGCATTAAGAGCAAGTTCCAGGAAGGAACACCGGAAAAACTGACCACATTTTGACGAACGGCCATGCGGCTGACAATATCTGTTTTTGTTTCAAAATGGGGGATGAGTCCTATTTTCCGAGGAGGCGTGGTAAACAAACGAGCCGGAGCCGGTGTGTTGAGGGTAAGAAACGCAGACAAATCTCCATAGGAACATTGTGTTTCTACATCTTTGTCAAATTGCCTGCTGCCACCTAGCACGAGTGATTTTCCTTGGAAAATCCGCGATTGAGGATACGTTCTCACGTAATGCGAAAGCATGGTCAACATGCTTTTGTAATGGCATTCCTTCAGGTTTTCCTTATTCATGGGAATGAATTTGGAACGGGCGGACGAAGTACCGCTTGACAGGGCAAACCATGTGGTTGGTTTGTCCCACAAAACGTTTTTTGTACCGCGGAGCATTTGTTTGATGTACGGTTCCATAGCGTTGTAATCCCGCATGGGCACGCTTTGCTGAAAATCACGGATGGTATGTATTTCTTCCAAACGGTGTTCTTTTCCAAAAGCAGTGTATTTTCCCCTTGTTATCAAATGCTTGAAAATGTCCTCTTGGAAAAAAAAGGGATCCCGGAAAGAGCGGTCCAGCTCTTTGAGGAGGGTTCTGTTGTAAAAGCGGTAGGCAGCGTTGATGAGTGACATGCAATCAGAGGGTTTAAAGAAATACTTGGTTCAAAATATCAAGAGACTTGATTTGCGGGAGCTTTCCCATGTGGAACTCGTAATATTTCATCATACTTTTTAAAAAAGCATAGCGTTGCTCTCCTGTACAAGGTAGCGGCACATACGCATCTGCTGAACAAGATACGATTTTCTCTACAAGCCGTTCTTCTTCTCTGCTAAACACCTCCAGTCCCGACCCAACGGTTTGCTCTGCAGTCAAGGCATATCCCAAGTATGTACACAATCCCACAGCAAAATACAGGTGTCTGTCCGTAAAAGGATCTTTTGCTTTGTCCAAGGCCATAATGCTTTCTTTCAGAAATTCGTACAATTCTCTATTCTTTTCTGCTTCCCTTACCGTTCTGTAGACCAATTCAGCCATAAAAAGGGCCATGCTGCTTTTGCGTATATCGGAACACAAGCTGTGGAGCGGGAGTGTCTTTTTGTATTCTTTTAAGCGGTGCAGTGTTTTCTTTTGAGAGATATAAGCTTGTGCATCCAATATACTCAGGGGATGAAACACGGCTGCTGCAGCCCTGTTGCGTGCCGTTCGTACGCCGTTGACCACAAAATCCATACGGCCTTTGATGTCTGTATAGCCGCTCACCAACAGGCTCGTTTCTCTATAAGGTTTTGTGCTGAGGACAATCAGTTGTAAAGGCGTAATCATGGCAATATCAAAGACAATTTTTCCAAGGCCCTTTTTCTGTGAGAAATGGCGTTTTTCTCTTCTTCCGACATCTGGGCAAACGTAGTATCATACCCTTTGGGAATAAAAACGGGATCGTATCCAAAGCCTTGATTTCCCTTAGGCTCTTTAGCTATGCTGCCTTCCACCACTCCATCAAAAAAGGTGTGTATTCCTTGTTGTACCAAAGCTATGACACAGCGGAATCGGGCCGTTCTTACCGGGAAATCTTTTAAGGCGCATAGAAGTTTTTCTATATTTTTGGTATCGTTTCCCTCTTCTCCGGCATAGCGAGCAGAGTAAATACCCGGGGCTCCGTTTAAAGCATCTACCTCCAGTCCCGTATCGTCTGCAAAACAAGGGATATGAAATGTCTTCCAAAGAAAGAGTGCTTTTTGTAAGGCGTTGTCTTGCAGCGTAAGGCCCGTTTCCGGAATGTCACCGGTAAAACCCAATGAAGACGGCATAATTATTGAAACAGACGGACCTAATAGGGTTTGCGCTTCTTTGTATTTGTGTACATTGGCAGTAGCAAACAGCAATTCCATACACAAAGATATGAAGAATTGTAGTAAATTTGTCTTTCTTAGCCCGTTGTATAATGAAACTTAAAACACTCGTTCTTGCCATCCTCCTGCCTTTGCTGCTTCAGGCACAAAGTGC
>JAAZIA010000007.1 GCA_012510445.1 Bacteroidales bacterium | reverse complement strand
CACTGCCTTCCCCGCCCACACTGCCTTCCCCGCCCACACTGCCTTCCTCTGCTACACAGCCATCTGTGCTTTCACAACCACCGCGGCACACACAGCCGAACCAACTCCCTCGCTCCTTACCCCTCACTCCTCACTCCTCACCCCTCACCCCTCACTCTTCACCCTTCACTTCTCACCCTTC
Organism: Bacteroidales bacterium; assembly: GCA_012510445.1. GTDB lineage: Bacteria > Bacteroidota > Bacteroidia > Bacteroidales > UBA932 > DMER64. The sequence continues at coordinate 6,390 of JAAZIA010000007.1, read as the reverse complement.
ACCCCTCACCTCCGCTCCGGTCTTTCACACCTATATGTCTTATGGAAAACCCATCGGGCTTTTAGCTGAAGCCTCGGCTTGCACCCCTGTGGCTCGTGGCTCGGCCCTCAAGCTTAAGGAAAGCTCTTCTGTCTTGCTGGTGACGGGTATAGCCAATGCAAAGCCGTTGCGCGATTATGTTCAATTGCATTACAAATTGGAACGCCACCTGAATTACCCCGACCACCAAGTTTTTTCCACGAGAGACCTTGAGAAAATTAAGCAATTGTTGCAAAAAAATCCTTCCTGGCACTTGGTTACCACAGCCAAAGATGCCGTGCGCCTTATGCACAGCAATATTCCGGGATGGGTTATTCCGATAGAAATACGATTTTTCTCCGAAGAGAATGCGACTGCCTTTTCTCAGCTGGTGCTTAGTGCATCGCACTAAGCAGTCAATCTCCTGGATTATAGCTAATTACCAAAAACGTGCCCTTGGGGCACGTTTTGAGTAACACGCAGCAGTTCAGCAAGTTAACCTCTGAGTGCGACGCACGCAAATGCCACCCTGCTGCATTACCCCGGAACCGAGTATCTTTCTGTTTCTGTTTGCAGGCAACTGGTTTTAAAAGCCGAGGCATCCCCCTTGTTCCGGATGTGTCGCAGCAGCCAGTAACGATAGAAAGTGGCGCGCTAGATTCAATCTAGCGCGCCAACATTTTTTGAAGAAGTTGTAACCATCAGATTAGAAGACAGGTAGCGAAATGGTAATAAAACTTGGCGCACTAGATTGAATCTAAAATGCCAAAATGAATACAACAAAAAGGTTTTTAAAACGTGCGGTATTACCAGGGATGTATCGGTGATTAACCCCACAACCGGCGAGGTAGAACAGAAAAGCATTGCCGATATCGCTTCTTCTCATATGGCTCGGCGAACTTTTGTCGGCAACCTTTACAACAAGGTGCAGGACCCCAATTTGGTCGGTAGCCTCAGCGGCCACAAAGAGGGGAGTAGGGCATTCGCCCGGTACAGAACCATAAACATTGACATTAAAGCAGACTTGATAGATAAGCTGTGAAAAATTGCCCTCAATTTTTCCAGGAGCCTTATTGCTTAGATTAAAAAAGGACTCTTTAAAGCCCTCTTTATTGAAGATTATTGTCTTGTAAATATAACCCAATCATCGTCATATCCTCCGCTTGGTCTCATCCTGAAGGAAGATTCTGAAACTATTTCAAGATCAAGTACCATCTGAAGTAATACACTTCCTTCTGCCACCATAGTAAAAGCATTCCCATCTTCTGAGATATAAAAATAGAAATAAATATATGCCTCAACAGGGAATTCTGGATTTAATGGAATTTTGATTTTTCCGTGAGCTAATACAGTAACTAAATCAGCTATTAAAACCTCTTTTGGTCGATTATACTTCTCAGTAATGATTAGCTGATCATCAGGGTTTTCATCCACTATAAATGCACCATTTAATACTTGCAGTACATTTATTTGTTCTTGGGTAAAATGATCTAAATCCATAGCATCTTGCGGAGTGCATGAATTTAGCATTAGAGCTAATCCCGTCAACACTAATAATAATTTTCCCATTAGAACTTGGTTTAATAATGGTAATCTCTCAGATATTAAATGCCTGGATACTCACCAGTTTTTTTAATATAGCAATATTATTTTTAGAACGAGCTAATTGTCAACAATTTAAACAAGTTGTGTTCGTGAATGGACACATAAGAAAGTTAGTATTACACAGTGTCCCATCCTTATAACCAGGGACACATGGGACAAGTGGGACACTAAAACAAGATACTTGTATCAGTCTATAATTACATTTCTCTTGCCCTAACCGAAATTAAACTTAAACTGACCGGAATCAAGCCCAAGGTGACCGAATTCAAAGTTATATAGTATAGTTTTGGGATTTTTCACTAACTTACAGAGTGTTAGACACCAATCTTTAAGATTAAAAAAACTATCAATCATGAAAAAGATTACCTTAATACTTTCTGTGGGATTTATCTTGTTTTCCTGTGTCCCTCAGGAAAGTCCCAATACCGGAAAACCAAAAGTTACAACCGGCCAGATAACTGATATTACGACCACAACAGCCACCTGTTCGGGCAATGTGACAGCCGTTGGTGTGAACAATGTAACAGCCCGGGGCGTTTGCTGGAGCACATCAGAGGACCCAACCACAGTAGGCTCTAAAACAGAAGATGGTACAGGCTTGGGTGAATATACAAGTAGTATTACAGATCTTACTCCTAATACTACTTATTACGTACGAGCCTATGCTACGAATTCAGAAGGGACAGCTTACGGGGAGCAAATAAAATTCAAAACAAGTAAAGTACAGGCAATTCCACCTACTGTTACCACAGGAGAAATTACCAATATTACAACTACAACTGCCACTTGTTCTGGTAATGTTACAGCCGATGGCGGAGCCTTCGTTACCACCCGTGGCGTTTGCTGGAGCACATCGCAGAACCCAACCACATCAAACTCAAAAACTACAGATGGAACAGGTACAGGAACTTTTACATGCAATTTGACCGATCTTGCTCCTAACACTATATATTATGTCAGGGCTTATGCCACGAATTCGGAGGGGATTGCTTATGGTGTGCAGAGGGAGTTTTTTACATTGTCTGAGCAGGGTTTCCCTACAGTAACAACTGGCCAAATAACTGGTATTACGACCACAACAGCCGCTTATTCTGGGAATGTGACCTCGGATGGAGGGTCTGCCGTTACTGAGTGTGGCATTTGCTGGAGCACCAAAGTAAATCCAGTTGTGTTGGATTTTATAATTAGTTTTGGTGGGGAGGTAAGAGCCTTTGCAGGCTATTTGACCGGGCTCACCCCCAATACCACATACTATGTTAGGGCTTATGCTAGGAATTCAGAAGGGATAGCTTATGGTGAACAGAAGGTATTTAAAACTGATGGCGAATTTACCGATAGTCGTGATGGCAGAGTTTATAAATTAGTATACATAGGAGATCAGGTCTGGATGGCCGAGAACTTGGCTTATTTGCCCAAAGTTGTGGGTCCGACAACAGGATCTCCTAATATTGCTCTTCTCTATGTTTTAGGTTATGACGGCACAGATGTAGCAGCAGCAAAAGCCACTGCATACTACAAAACCTATGGTGTGATTTATAACTGGTCTGCAGCTATGGCCGGAAAAACAAGCAGTAACTCTATCCCCAGCGGTGTACAAGGTATCTGTCCTGACGGCTGGCACCTGCCCAGTGATGCAGAGTGGACACAGTTGGAGGACTACCTGATTACCCATGGTTACAATTATGACAATACTACAACTGGAAATAAAATTGCCAAATCACTGGCAAGTGCAAGCGGTTGGAACGATTATCCCGTGACGGGAACTGTGGGTAATACCGATTATCCTGCATATAGGAACAAATCCGGTTTCTCAGCTCTACCTGGGGGCACTCGTTTCCAAAATGGAACTATCCGCCTCATTGGCAGCAATGGGAGGTGGTGGAGTTCTACGGAACAGAGTTCAAGTTACACATGGTACCGGGGTTTGGATTACGACAGTAGCGGTATGGATAGGAACTACACCAACAAGTCGGTCGGGCATTCTGTCCGTTGTGTTAGGGATTAGTAATTTATTTGACTATTTGATTCAACATCTTTTCTTAAAAAATATCCCCGGATTACTCACACCGGGCGCGTGGTGTTTTTTACAAAAAATCAGGGATGGAATTCCCACCGTTGCCTCAAAGTCTCACCCTCACTTACCCCCTCCACCTCCAAATCTAACTCATTAAGCAACAAGGCTACTTTCCCCATGTTCCCCACATCAACCAACCCCCTAAATTTCAAAAAGTGGGATGTAACTTCGGATCTTTGCGTTTTTCAATAGGAGTAATTGCCATACGCTCTTGCCTGTGCTGCAGGATCAGCAGATCCGCAATATCCACATGATTTTCTTTGTCCTCAGCCGTGGCATTCTTCTCCAAAATATCCGATACCGTAATGTCCAGCCTCGGCACCCGGGACAATTTCTCTTTCCACTCTTGATACCCGTCCACATCTGGAAAGGCCACTACCTTACGGCCCTTCAACACCTGCAGCCGGTCGTTAAGCTGAGATTTTCCACTGGTAGCCAGCCAAATATCCTCCGGCCAAAAGGCAGTACAAATCAAGGCGGTTTTCTCACTTTCCACAAGAGCCACATTTTTAAGCGGATATTGTTCTAACAGATGCTCCCCAAACAGGCATTGTGTCAATTCCCAATCTGCCGGCAACCGAAGTTTGGGATCTTGTGAGTGTTTCAAAACTACATGCACCCAGGTAATCCGCCCGCCGACTTTTTTATCTTTTACCTGTTTCCCCGTCTGCCGGTTATACTTCATAATCTTCCCAGTCCTGCAGCGACCCTCCGTGTCTGTCTTTTGGTTCCTAGATTCAATCTAGCGCGCCAAAAAGTGCAGTTTTTTTTACCTGGTAAAGCGCAGCTGCTTTTTCTCACCTGGTAACAGGGTTACCGTAATTTGCTGCCCGTTTGCAGAAACGGTGCACGTTCCTCCGGTAGGAGCTTCCAGAATCACCTTGCGAACTTTCCCTTTTTTCCATCGGCAAGAAACATGGATGTTTCCGGGGACTTTTAACCCCTTGAAAAAACCTGCTTGCCATGCTTTGGGCAGGGCTGGAAGCAAATCAATAAAACCATCGTGTTCTTGCAGCAACATTTCCACAATTCCCCTGGCGCCGCCAAAATTGCCGTCTATCTGGAACGGAGGGTGAGAGCAGAAAAGATTGGGATAGGTGCTCTGTGGGGAAAGAAGCAGCTTGAGCAGCCTGTAGGCACGCTCTCCGTTTTTAAGCCGAGCCCAAAAGTTGATTTTCCAGGCACGGGACCAGCCCGTTCCTCCGTCTCCACGCCGTTCTAAAGTTTTTTCACAGGCCTGGGCAAGTTCCGGTGTATGCACAGGGGAAATGGAATTTCCCGGAAACAGTCCGTACAAATGGGAAACGTGGCGGTGGTGCAAGTCGGTTTCCTGGTAATCTTCCAGCCATTCCTGAAGGTATCCTTGTGGGCTGATTTGATCCGGAGCCAGCTTGTCAAGGGCTTGTTGCCATTGGTTTCTGAATTCTTCGTCTGTTTGTAGCAACTCCGAGGCTTGTATGGTGTTTGAAAACAGCTCTTTGATGATCTGGGTGTCCATGGCAGGCCCCATGCATACTTGAACAGCAGTTTTGCCTTGAGGCATGTAAAAGGAGTTTTCCGGAGAAATGGAAGGGGCGGTAACGAGCCACCTTCCCGATGGATCCGGTACCAGGGTGTTGAGGAAAAACTCGGCAGCTCCCTTCATTGTCGGATATACCTCTTTACAATAAGTGGTGTCTTTGTTGTAGAGGTAATGGTTCCAAAGATGTTGGCAAAGCCAGGCACCTCCCGTCTGGGTTGCACCCCAGGAAGGGTGCTCACCGGGTGCTGTAAAGTGCCAGGGGTTGCAGATTACATGGGCCACCCAGCCCGGAGCACCGTAAAAAGAGCGTGCCGTATGTTCGCCGGAAGGAACGAGCGATTTGGTGAAGTCAATCAACGGCCTGTGCAGTTCGGGCAAGTTACAAGGTTCTGCCAGCCAGTGATTCATGGGAAGGTTGATGTTCAGATGGTAATCTCCGTTCCAGGGCGTTTGAATGGTATGGGCCCACAGTCCCTGCAAATTGGGTGGAAGTTGCCCTGGTCTTGATGATGAAATGAAGAGGTAGCGGCCGTAATGAAAATAGAGGGCATCCAGTGCCGAGTCGTTTGCTTTTTGTGCCTGTTGCAGTCTTTGGTCTGTGGGTAAAGCGACCGGTCTTTTTTGCACTCCCAAGTGCAAAGCAACCCTGTTGAAAAAGGGTTGGTAATGGCGTATATGATCTCGGCGCAATTTCCTGTATTTTACAGAAAGGGCAGCTTGTAGCAGGTCGTTGGAATGCTGTTCCGGATCTTCACATGAATAGGAGGTTGCCGCGGAAAAAATAAGGGTCGTTTTTCGCACGCCTTCCAGAACTATGCTGTCGCCCGAACACGTGACATGGCCTCGGCTTGTGTTAACCCCAATCCTTACCACGTAGTGCATGCCTTCCTGTCCCTCCACGCCGCTGTTTAGCGTTCCGCGCATCACCAGTTGTCCGTTTTCTGCTGTAGTTACAAAACTCTCCGGACGGTCCAGCCGCAGAACCATACGTTTTTTTTTGGCGGATTTTATACGAACCACCCCTACATCGTGTGCGAAGGAGGTAAAGTATGCTCTTTTTTCTCCTTTAGAGGTTGTTGTGGCAGTTGCATTCCGCAGATTCAGCTCCCTACGGTAATTTTTGTACCGTCGGGCTGCTTCTTCCTGCTCCCGCTGTGAGGTGTCTGTTTGT
>JAAZIA010000006.1 GCA_012510445.1 Bacteroidales bacterium | reverse complement strand
GCAGACTTATCTGTGATAGAATCTTTGAAGGCACGGATGTGGCTGGAAATAGCTACACGTTTCCAGAAATATCCGGCAGATTTGCAAACGCAACTGGCCCATGAAAACGATGAGGAACTGGAAATATATGACAAACTGGGTATCACTTCTGCTGCAGAATGTTATGAAAAGGCTGCTCAATATGCCAGAAAGGTCATTAACAAATACACCCCTCTTACGGAACAGCAATGGCACAGCCTGACGAACGGGTTTAACGACGCCAATGTAGGTTCTTGGGTGTTTGCCATTACGATCAATTCCATAGATGCTGTGCAAAGCAGGGTCAACAGTTTCCACTCCAATTGCGTAACGGAATTTTCCAGGGGATACAGCCGTGCGCAATACCATTGTTACCGGATGATAGACAAACGTTTATACGATAAGATTGACGACGACGACTGGAGGAAAGTTACCTGGATTGATCCCGCAGACGCCGGTAAAATGCCTACGCCTGAAAAATACCATACTTTATTAGGCAGGTTGGATCAGATCAACGGCGACCCGGAAGGTACGGAATGGGCACTTCGCGATGCGTATGTAGGCTTTAAATTCCGTCCGAATGAAGGAGACGTTTCTGACGATTACAAAAATGCGTTGCAGGTGGACTATCCCATCATTCGCGTAGAGGAAATGTATTTTATAGAAGCCGAGGCCAAGGCCTATGCAGAAGGGATGGCGGTAGGACTCCAAGCATTGACGCAATTCTTGAATGCTCACAGATACAAAAACGCCTCTTATTCAGCCACTCCGTCCGATGTGGATGACTTTGTGGACAACTTCCTTTTGGTCCAAAAAAGAGTGGAATTGTGGGGAGAAGGCCTGTCGTTCTTTGATATCAAAAGGCGTGAATTGGCTATTGCCCGTGGGTATAAAGATACGAACTGGATTCCCACCATTCGGTACAATTCCGTTCCCGGTTATGTGCCTTCTTGGTTGAACTTGTACTTGCCTATTGAAGGAGAAACTTCCTTGAACAAGGCCATCATACCTAACCCCAACCCCAGTGTGTATGACGTATATACGCTTTGGGTTGAATAACATATAAAGTACTTAGCAATGAATACAAAAAAATTTATAAAAACAACAATGCATCTGCTTGTTTGCCTGGTATTTGTTATGGTATCTTGTAACAAAGAAGAACCTTGGGAACCGGGACCTCAACCGGCAGCAGACAATCCGGGTGTGTTTTTTGATCAATCCAATCCCAAATTGATAGAAATGGGAGCCAGTGCGAGCGGAGAACTCAATCAGGACTACTTTACTCTGACAATAGGCAGAGATAGTTTCAAAGCCGCGTCAGCCCTTTCTGTCCCGGTTACAGTGCATTATGCAGACCCCAACCTGACTGTAGATCAAAAAGTGGAATTTGCAGCGGGAGAGGTTTTTGCAGAATTGAAAGTGTCCTTGGGAAAATATGAATTTGGCAAACAATACAGTGCATCTGTAGAGATAGACCACCAATATGCCAATCCGTATAAAATGTTTGCAGAAAACGAAAGCAAAGGCAGTAGTCGTTTGGATTTTAAAGTAGAAGTAGTATGCCTGGCAGGTATAGGGACTTTTACAGCTGCAGATTTTTCAGGTTCTACGCCTCCCAAATTCTATCCTTTTGAGCATAAGATATACGATAATCAAGACGGAACGTATACGATTAAGAATTTTTTGTTCAACAATGCGGGATATGACTTTACGTTTTCATTGGATGGAAACAACAACATTATAGCGGATCCCGATTGCGGATACCATTCCACAGGTGATCAGCGTTGGTATTTTTATTCTGCAAATTCGGATGCTTCTGCCAATAGAATCCCGTGCTATATTCCTGGAGAGAATCCCGATGACAACGTAACGTATATTTATTTTTATACGTGGGAGAATTCATCCAAATACACAGATTTTTGGTTGGATTTGGAGGGTAAAAAAGGCAGGATGATGGGATACTCCCGGTATTCCAAATCCAGTTCCGGCAGGATTGC
>JAAZIA010000005.1 GCA_012510445.1 Bacteroidales bacterium | reverse complement strand
TAAAAATACAGGTTCACATTACGTCCCAAACGGAGGAGTTCCTCACGGCTTGTATTTTTTATAAACAGGCTGTCTGTATAGTGGATTGCTTTGCTAACAACAGGGAGCAATAGTTCATCATAATGCGAGAGAACCCTCTTTTCTATCATGTCCCCGATTTTCTCCAAGAAGTGAAGCGTGAGGAGGTAAGAACTTTCCATGCCCGGGAACCAGGAAAAACCACCGTCTTGCCGTTGCAACGCTCTAAATTGTTCCACCGCTTTTGCGTTGAACGAGCGGACGTAGGCCGGATCTTCCAGCCTGAGCAACCGTTGTTTCCGGAGGGCTTCTTGTTTTGGATAACTAAACCAGGGGGTTTCTTCCAAAAGCAGTGCACCGGTTTGGCTATTCTTTTCAAAACCGGTCATTTGGTCCTGAATGTTTGCCCTAAGGGTATCCCCAAGGTAGGGAAAACGTTCCAAAATATGAGCCCCTATGTTGTTGGCATAAAAGGCGGCTACCCAGCTAGTGAGGTTGTTGCTTTCCGGTTCGCAAAGAACGGGAAGTGCTTGTAAAGCCGAGGAAAAAGGGGTGCTTACCTCTAGGTGTGGCTGTGACTCCTTATCCTTTTTCACCAGCGTTACTACGCCATCGCCTTGCAATGTCTTTGTATGAGCACGGGTCACCTGCTCCATCCTTGAAAGAACAGGAAGGGTGTGTATTTCCGCATCGTTATGGGAGGGGCTTTCAAAACCGGCAGTGAGGGTAAGCAAGGGGACTTGCAGAGCCTCGGCTTGGGGTATCCTGTAATCCCAACGGAATACCAGAGGGGCCGAGGGGAACAGCGTAGCCGGCCGGAACGCGATTCTGTCTTCATCTGCCATCAGATACGCTTTACCCTCAAGCGTATCCAAGGTAAGATTGACTACTCGGCAAGTTAGGGAAATGCTGTCCCCTGACCTGATGTAAGCCGGAAAAAACGGCAAGGCCATCACTTCTTTTCTTACCGTTACGGTTTCTTCTGCCGTGGTACTCTTTCCGTCTGTTGTATGGGCCAGTGCCAGTATGCGGAACGTACTCAAGAGCCCGTTTGTTTGGAAATTGACGGGAACGTAGCCGGTACTGTCCGGTATCAGGTGCGGCAGGAAAGCGAGCGTTTCTTCAAAATCAATTCGGGCTTTACTTAGCACTTCAGCTCCCATTTCAGGTTCAACTTCAGCTCCAACTTCGTCTTCAGCTTCTTCGTTTGCTAAGAAATCGCTTTCCGCTGTCACAGGCTCTCCTGCACCCATGGCTCGGCTTGCCACACTGTACAGAACGGGACTGTGCAGAACGGGTCCTCTTATAGGGGTGGCAAATCCCGTAGTTGTTTCCATGATGTGATGGCGGACGTACGGGATGGGTACATACGGTGCACGTGCCGGTTGGTAATGGAAGCTGTTGGGCTGAAAACGATCGGTGCTTTTGTTGAAAATACTTACCAGCACCTCGGCTTTTTCTTTCGTTGGCAACTTCAGGCGAAAAGTTTCTTTGGAATACGGTCCGGTTACGTTGCGTAACGAAACCCATTGCAAAGGAAAGTCCCGGTGGGTCGGCTCTTCCCAGAGGTGTTTAAATTCATGGAAAACACCCTCCCGAATGGCAATAAGCCTTACTTCCAGAGGATAAAGCACCGGGACGTCATTGCCAAAAGAAAAACGTTGCATTCCGGGTTGCAGTACCAGGAGATCTTTTTTCAGTAGCGAATCCCCGGCATACCATTCGGCCAGGGCGTAAAGTGTTTGATGGACGGTTCCCAGCAAAAAGGAGGGAACAGTAGTACTCAGGGGGCAGAAGAACGCTGCCGTATCTGCCGGGCTTACGGTATCGTGAACACTTACCAGATAAAAGGCCTCTTTATGTGGAGCGGCTCCTTCCAAATGGAAGGAAAGGTTCCATAGACCGGATTCCAATTTAGACCAAGGGGGTTGTGTTGTTTCTTTTCCGGTAAAGGTTCCCGAAAACACCTTTATTCCATTTCTTGACAGGGCGTATGTACCTTGCACTTCTTGGTCAAGACCCGTACTGTTTTTCACATCCAGGGCCAGGAACGGTTCTTTTTCCAGTACCAATATACGGTTTGTTGCCTCTGCTCTTGCAACTCCTATACGAGATCGGATGGTATAGCGGTAATCACTTATGGGAAGAAAGGTTTGTTGTTGCCGAGTTTCTCCCGAAGGGTCAACGGCAGTAAAATGTACTTGCAGTACGAAACGGTGAAGATTATCAGAACCCTCCTCTTTTTCTGCAGGAAAAGAAGCGTAAAACCAACCGTCAGTGTTAGTATATACTGTGTCAACCCAATAAGGTTGCTCTGTTGTGGGAAATGCGTGCGGGTCTCTGTAATAAGGCCGGAACAGCGGTTGCCTAAATACCCGATATCCTACTGCCACTCCTGCCAGAGGAAATCCTGCGTAGTTGGTAACCACACCCTCTTGAACCAAGGTGTCTCCATAAGTATAAGCTTGTTTTATCGGCTGTAAATCTATAGAAAAGGATGGCCTGGAGTATTCTTCAATCCGGATTTGGGCCGAGGCCCCCGGGATGGTAAGGCTGTGCACTCCGTTGATTCGCACTATACCGGGAGGAATAAATCCGCTGAAGGACCCGTATTCGTTGGTCACCACGTCTACTGTATAAAGAGTATCCCGGTAACTGGCATGGTTGCGTAAAACCAGCGAAAATTTTTTCCCCACCAGAGGTTCACTCTTTTGGTGGCTGTAACGAGTTACAATGCCCTTAAAAAAAAGGGTGTCTTCTTTACCGTACAATTTCCTATCTGTGAAAAGAGCAGCCGATGTAGTGACATCGGAAGGGGTCCCGTAACTGAAATCCCAGCTACGTACAGTAAAGGGTACGGAAAAAGTATCGGGAACAGCTTGTAAAGGCGTGAGGGAAGATACACGGAACGATTCACCGGCACGAACATCCACGGGCGTGAATCCGTTCATATCTATGGAATAGGAAGGCCTGGAATCTTTTGCAAACCGGATTTCTGCCTTTTTAAAAGGTTCTCCCGTTTTTAGATCGGTTGCATACACGTAAGCTGTATTGCGGTAAGTACGGAACATAGAGGCAACCGTACCGCTGTAAAAAGTAGTTTCATTTTCTGTCCGGCCTTTTTTTACACGAATCCTATACGTTCCGGGGACCGGTGCCTGCGGCAGGATGAGCGTATCGGTTACAACTTCATACACCGGTGCATTCATTTTGCTCTTTCTGAAACACGAGGTGCGTTTTCCTTTTTCCTGCCTGATCTCCAGCTTGTAACGTGATAGGTTCCTGCGGGTAACCAGCACTTGAAAGGGGGTATGCGGATAGACTTGCTTTTTTAACCGGACGGTAAGAGAAGGGGCCGTAAGAAAACCTACGTATTCTTTCAGGGACTCCCTTGCCTTACTTTTTGGAAATTTTCGGAGGGTTTCACGGCTCAGTTGCAGGGCTTTGTCGTATTCTTGCTTTTCTACCAGAAGCCGCACCTTTTCCAGATAAACGAACGCAATGGGTTCCGTCTTTGGGAATTCCAGGACGAGGCTGTCGAGCCTCGCCATTTTTTCTTCCGGAGGAAAGGGTTCCGAATCGATGTGTAAAAAACGAGCCGCAATCAAATTATGGGGTACGTTGCCCCGACCGCTCTCCAACAGGCCAATCAACGTTTTGTACTCTTCCAGAACAAAGAGTGCCAGTTCATAAAGGTCCTTGCAGGGGTATACTATGTCTTGGGGCAGCAGCAATTCCTGGTAAGGAGTTGCCGGTATCCCTGCCATATCCCGGCTTCCGGTAGGAAGGACCCTGCTGTAGGTATCACGACTTTCCGGAAAACGGGTATGCATATACAGGTGGTGTACTACTTGTCCTTCTATGCTCTTCTCAAAGAGGGGAGCATAGCCTGCAAATGTTTTGAGCAGACGAGGACGCGCTTTACGATCTATGGCTGTTTCCATAGTTGTTATGCTGTCCATGAGCCGGATCATCTGCTCGTAATCCGCTTTTGCAGCCTCTATGCTAAAAGCTTTCTGCAGGCGGGCCAGCGAGGTAACGGGATAATCAACACCCTGTCCCGTTACTTGAAACGGGATGAGTAGGATTAGCCAGAAAAACCGTCTGAATATACTTGTTTTACTATAAGTCTTCCATGGTTTTTTGCAGATAACTGTAATGCGCACGTGTTCGAACATCTCCTTTAGCACGTTTTAGTTTTTGGCTGATATTTTCCAGTTGGGACATAACCAGCGCTTTAACATCGTTGTTCTCAATGGAAGCAACCCTCATACGGAAAACAGGAGCCTGCGGTGCGTTAGCGGGAGCCGGTTTTTCCGGTTCCACCATTTTGCAAAGGGTGTTGATGTAGATGTTTTGCAAGCTGCGGCTGTACATATCTGTTTGTCCGTACTCTTTGAAAATGTATCCGGTAAGGTCATCAAAAAACTCCTGTGCGCTGTAGGCTGCCTGTCCAAGTTGTTCTTCTGCTCGCAACAAACGCACCAGAAGGTTGTTGTTTACCAGGCCGCGAATGGCACTGCTTTGCAGGTCTTCAATGGCACTCAGGCGGTTAATAGGTAGCAGTTCAGAAAGGTAGGAAGGCAATAGCCAGTAAGGGGTTGTAAAAATATGGCGGTTGAGGAATGCCATGGCTTCTTTCTGTTTATCCTTGGGTACCGGTACGTAAACCGGACCTTCCTGTTCTACAGTTTTAAAATCTGTAAATACCCCGCCAACCCATTTGGATACATGTCCTATGTATCGGTTGAATTGTGCGGTGACTTGCGGATAAATGACAGACAAACCGTTGTAGTCTTCGTTGGCCGTTTTGGTCCATTCGGGCAGGTTTTCTATAAGGATCTTCAAGTTTCTAATCCCCATCTCACACGTTTCCATCTGGTTGTCTCCTAAATCTTCCGATTGCGCACGTGGATCGTCCAGACCCGACTCTGAACCTCCGTTGAATCTGAGGTAAGGGTCGGCTGTTTTTTCAATGACCCATTGGTTCAGATAAGGGATTTCTTCCCAGCCGTCTGCAAACTGATAAAAACGCCTGTATCCCCATTCAATGGCCCAGTAATCGTAATGGCCAATGCGTGGAAACAGCAAATCGCGCGGTACGTTATCTTCCGGTTGGACAACAAAGTTGAACCGGGAATAGTCCATAATAGAGGTGGTATGTCCGTTGTTACGAAGGAAGTTGGGGTCGCGTAGCTGCTCTGTTGTATAACAGGCAGTAGCTCCAAAATTATGGCGCAGTCCCAAGGTGTGGCCTACTTCGTGAGAAGAAACAAAGCGAATGAGCTGTCCCATCAACTCTTGCGGGAAGGTCATGGTGCGTGCTTGAGGATCTACAACTGCACATTGTACAAAGTACCAGTTGTGTACCAGGCTCATTACGTTGTGGTACCAGTTGATGTGGCTTTCTATAATCTCGCCCGAACGCGGGTCGCTTACGTGAGGACCGCTTGCGTTGGCAATGGTTGAGGGTTTGTAAACAATGGCAGAGTTCCGAGCGTCTTCCAGGCTCCAAGACGGGTCTTCTTCTATAGAAGGAGCTTCCAAACCAAAGATGGCATTTTTAAAACCGGCTTTTTCAAAAACGGGTTGCCAGTCGTTTACCCCTTGGATCAGGTAAGGCACCCATTCTTTGGGTGTGGTTGGATCTATATAGAAAACAATGGGTTTGGCAGGTTCTACCAATTCGCCTCTTTTATATTTTCCCAAGTCTTCTGCTTTGGGTTCCAGGCGCCAACGGGAAATCATCCGAATGGGCTTGATACCTTGCGGATTTTTATCAAAATCTGTGTGATTGGTGGTGAAATACCCTATGCGCTCATCAAAATACCTGGGTTGCATAGGTTCTTTGGGGAGCAATACCAGGGAACAATTGATGACAAAAGTCAAAGGGTCGTCGTTGTCTTGGTGTCCGTATGTTTTTACACTGCGAAGCTCTGTGTTTATGGGGAACGTTTTAACGCTTTCCACATAAGATCTGTCGTTTTGCAACGCCGTAAGCTTAGAGGATTTTTTCTGTCTTTTGCTCAGGTAAAGACTCTCATTGTCTCCTTTGACTAAATCTGTAACGTCTATCACAGACAAAGAACCGTCTTCGTTCAAGGCTTTGATATCAAAAGAAGCCACAATGGCCGGCCTGTTGGAGCGTGCTAGGTTGTAATACATAGAACGGGTGCTGTCTGCCGATTGTTCTCTGGCCAAAACTTTGGTCAGGAAGAGGTTGTTGTCCGGCCCTTTTTCAAAGCGGAACATTCCGCTGTTGATTTGATCTCCTGCGTATCCAAAAAAACTGGCGCGGAATCCTGCCGGTGCTTCTGCTATACGGCTTACCATCAGAAGGTCTCGACCCAATAAAGAATCGGGAATGGCCAGGTACGTTCTTTGATCCTGCACATAGACCGGAGTCATTCCCTCCATGACGGAGGTTTCTGCTTTCATGAAATCTTCCAGCTTTGCAGGGGATTTGGAGTTGTTTTTTTCATCGTTTCTCAATTGGGCGTTTACGGGCAGAAGGCCAAATGCCAGTACTGCTAGGAAAAGAAAGGTTTTGGCTGCTTTCATAATGTGGTTGTATAAATTTTATAATGCATTGATTTGTTCATCCAGGATTTGGATCCGTTCGGTTAAAAGGGTTTTCATACGTTCCACTGCTTGTGTAAACGTCATGTTTTCATCTCCGTTAATGATATTCCCGCCATTCATATGTCTGTCTTCTGACGGATCCCACAATTGAAAGTTAAATTCTGCCGATAAGAACAAACGCTTCGCTTCTGCTTCCAGGAAAGACGGTAGCAAGTCAAAATGGGTTTTCAATACATTCCAACGCTCTTTTACCTGAGCTCTGAAATCCGAATCTTCAAACAATCGTTTGTACCATATGGCGTTTGTAAGAAACAATCCGTTTTGTGCCTGTGGGGAATAATTGTAGGAAAAAGTCCCCCAGTCAAAATCCCACAGGGGACCGGCCCATAATTTAGATTCTTTGTCTTTGTGCATATATACACTGCCCGGATTAGCCAGTTCGTGGTTTACACACAGCTCAAAAACAATCCAGTAGTCTGCAAACGAACGGATATCTATGTAGTTTTTGTAACCCGTTTCAGCATCAAGAAAATCCGGTCCATACAGGGTGCTTGCAACAAGATCAATGTGTTCTTTGATCCGTGTGATTTGTATCTCTGTAATATCATCGTCATCGGGAAATTTTACAGAAAAAGGTATTCCTTCCTGCATGGATACGCACCGGCCGTATTGGGACATCCACTGTACGGGATTGTCGTAATGAAAATCCAGCTCCATAAGGTATCCGTCATCTGAAATATTGACACGGTTTTTATCTACTTTAATATGTTCTGTAAGCAAGTAATTGCCCAGGTGTTCTCCATTCAGAATAACTTCTACAAACTGGTTTCGCGGGGTCCAGGCAAGCGAGGTCAACCGGCCCATTTCCAGTGCCATGCGGTTGCGTAGCAAGGTGCGGTCCATGAAGTTGGCCAACAGTACCCAACGTTTGTGTTTGGGCATGCCCAGTAGTGAAGTTTTGCTGTCCAGTTTCAAGGCAAAAGGTTTCTTAGGCCACATCCAGGTGCTGTTTCCGCGGCCTCGGATTTTTGTTGTTGTTTCCGGAAGGTCTTCAAAGGCTCCTACACCGTGTATGCAAAGCGTGGCGTCAATCCACTCGGTTTTTGTGTTCACAGCTTTTCCCGATTCTGTTTGGATGATCAGTACGGGTAGTCCGGTAAAATGACTTACGGTTACAGTGTATGTAAGGTCATATCCCTCTTCTGTAAAGACTGTGTAAGCAACGGGTTTTGAAAAATCGTTGGAGGTTTTTCCGCTTTCCTGCACAACCTCATTCACGTATACGGGATTGCCGCTACTAAAAGAAGCAATCAGGTGCAGGTCGTCCAGCCAGTACGGTATATTCCCTTCTATAGAGTGTTTGTATGTTTCTTCTGTTGTAGAGACGGTGAGGGGAACGTCGGCTCCAAGTCCCGGATTGTGTTCTTTTTTAAACCGGAAATCACTAATTCCTGCTTTGGCCATCAGGCTTAGTACCTGAAAAGCCTCTGACCTGAGCATGGTTTTTCCGTATCCCGGGCGGGAAGTGATCAGACAGAGAATAATGGACTGGTTATAAGCCAATTGGGTTCCGTTGTCTTTTAGTTGCATTTGATACCGGCCTTCCTCTTCTGTGGCTGCAATGGTATGGATGTTAAAAAACTCCGGCTGTTCAGTAGTACCCTCTATGCGCAATTCTACCTGGCAAAGGGAAGAAGTAATGTCGTAATTGAAGGCGGCTCCGGGCTCTTCTACCCTGAAAGTCAGAACAGCCGTTCCGCCGGGAGCGAGAACTACTTGTGTGTTTTCAACGGCAACCTGCGTTAATACGGGGGTTTTTACCTGGTCTTCCGGTTGTTTGTTGTCTTTACATCCGGCTGCGAGCAATACAAGAAGAACCGGTATAAATTTATATTTCATAATGGCAAAGGTTTACGCTTTTCCCTGCAAGATAGATAATTTTACCTTTACAGAAAGTATGAATAAAAGAAAGGACAGACAACTAGAAGCGTTGCCTGTCCTGACCCATTTAACCTAAAACCTAATAGATGAAAAAAACTATCTGCTCTATTAGTTTGCAAACAGCGTGCCACAATTTTTTATTTGCTGTTTTTTTTAATGTAAAGATTTCATTTTTTTGATTACCTTTGCCCTCCAACAATTCGGGGTGTAGCGCAGTTGGCAGCGCGCCACGTTCGGGACGTGGAGGCCGAAGGTTCGAGTCCTTTCACCCCGACTCTTTGTTCTCCAGGGCAGTCAGCAACACTTGTTTTTTATTTTTTAAAACTTCAGATTCCGGATCCCGGGTCTCGGCAGGAATGTTGAGCGTTACTTGTGCAAGGATTTTTGCCGGTATTTTGCTGAGAACTACTATCTTATCTCCAAGAAGTAGGGCCTCGTCCACGTCGTGCGTAACAAAAATTACCGTCCTTCTGTCTGCTTTCCAGATGGGAAGAAACCATTTGATAAGGTTTTGTTTAAGTACAACATCCAGCCCTTTCAACGGTTCGTCCATAAGGATAATGTCTGAAGGAACGGCAAAAGCACGGGCTATGGATACCCGTTGGCGCATGCCCCCGCTTAGTTGCGCGGGATAATAACAAGAAAAACCTTCCAGCTCTACGTGTTTTATCAGTTGCTCTGCTTGCTTTTTGCGCTCTGGGGCATGCAGGTTTTTGTTCAACACAAATTCAATGTTTTCCCGTACAGTTTTCCAGGGGAGCAGGCGCGGGTCCTGAAAGACATAAGAGAGTTGCTTGTCTCTAAAACCGTTCAACGTACCGCTGTCGGGAGGAATAATGTTTCCAATGATGTTCAGCAGGGTTGTTTTGCCGCATCCGGACGGACCCAGAATACAGGTTATGGCATTTTCCGGAAAAGAAATGGAAAAATCCTTAAAAACAGGATCTTTGTAACTTTTGAACAGGTTGTTTATTTGTAATTTCATGATCCGTTTTGCCAGTTGATTATGTAAGATTCACCCCACCGGATTAATTTTTCAAAAATAAAACTGAGGGCTATGGCAATGAGCGTCCAGGCAATAACCGCTTCTACGTTCAGATACGTTTGGGCCAACTGCATACGGGTTCCAATACCATACAACGGCTGGCTAAGGACTTCTCCAATAATAATGGCGCGCCATCCAATACCCATGGCACTGGAGGCTCCGCTTATAATAAAAGGCATTACCGCCGGGATGTATACACTCGTAAGTATCCGCCCTTTGTGAACCTTGTAAAAATGTGCCATTTCTACCAAACCCGGGTCAACACTTCTTATGCCGTCAGAGACGTTGGTGCAGATGAATGGGAACATGGTAAGGAAACCAATGAAGACAGGTACCATTCCTGTGCGGAACCAAATGAGTGCAAGCAAGATAAGCGAAATTACAGGAACAGACCTAATGGTTACCAGCATGGGGGAGATAAAGGTGTTGAACCCCGGACTTATTCCGGCCAGAATACCTATCCCTATGCCGAGCAATCCCGATATAACAAATCCAATCAACCCCCTTACTACCGTACTTCCAGCCACCATCAGAAATCCCGGCTCTGTAAACAACTTTATTACGGCCAGAAACGTAGCTCCCGGGTGTGGAATGGTATGCGGAGAATTAAACACAACGGCCAGTACTTTCCATAAGACAAGCATGAGGATTATGGAGAGGGCCGTAAGGGTTTTCTTTTTATTTATAAAATGTTTCATCGGGCATTTTTCCTCCAATGATTTCAGGGTCGAATGTATAAAATACTTGCAAATAATCCTGTACCAGAGCAGAGATTTTGGCGGTTCTTTCAAAATGAAGGCCCGCATAAGGAATGGCCCTAACGGCCACGACTGCCCTGTCCAGAATCCCGTGTTTGACCATCAAAGCCGCAGCACTATCTGGGCAGCTGTTGACCCAGAGGGTGGAACGTTCACATGCAGAAAGGATTTCTTCTATTCGCTCGGGGTGTTTTTGTAAAGCCGAGGCATCGGCCAGGAAAGCTGTCTGAGGCATAGGTGCATGCATGGCGGTTGTCCACTCGTGGTTAAGGTCCATCAAAAGAGAAACGGCAACATTTTTTTGAACTACCTGACTGGCTTGCGGCTCGGAAATAACACCCAGTTTGGCTTTTCCCAGTGCCATGGCACTGGCCAGGTCAATATGCGAGGGGAAGCGATAATCCAGGGTAAGGTCTTTGTTGGGATCTAGGCCATTTTTCGAAAGCAGGTATCGGAATAAAACATCGGGTGTCATGCCGCGTGCCATGGTGTGAACGGTTTTTCCTTTTAAATCTTCCCACCGGGTAATGGTTGTATCTTCTCCGTACAGGTATAAGGTACCCCATACGGGAACAGCAACCAATCGGTAGTCCAGGCCCTTGTTGTAGGAAAGAGCAGCCATGGTCATGGGAAGCAATACCATGTCTGCTTTGCCTTCCAACATCAATTTTCTGGCTTGGAGCGGTTCGTTTACCATCACTACGTGAACGGTTGGTTTTTCCTCCCGGGACAGGCTGTCTATCAAACGAACCATTCCCATGGAGGAGGGCCCTTTTAAGGTAACAAAGGTTAGATTGCCTTCTGTGTCTTTCCCCGACCTGCTACCACAGCTTGTGCCGGAAATCATAAAAAAGACAGCTGTCATGGCAACCAAAAAGGTTACAAAAGTAGAATGCATACTTTCTGAATTTTCCACAAAAATAGAACAATTTTAGGCAGTTGGGAAAAATGTCTTATCTTTGCCACTCAAACAGCAATTTTGCATCTATTAACAAAATCTAATCCGGAGGTACTCTGATGGAAAAGAGAGTAGGAACAGTAATCATTCAAATCGATAGCAACGAGCATGTCGCTCTTATGAACGACATTCTTACGCGTCATGCAGGAATCATCCTGGGAAGGCAGGGCCTTCCACGCAGCAATGGCAAGAATCTTATTTCCCTTATTCTTGAAGGTACCACAGATCAAATAGGTTCTCTAACAGGCCAATTAGGCCGTTTGCAGGGGATCCAAGTAAAATCGGTACTATTGAAGAATAAATAAAATGAAAAAAAAATCCATTGTTTTTGCAGCAACCCGTGTCTTGGTTGCATTTTCCTTTTTAGTCATTGTCCCTTTTACAACACTTCACGCTCAAGAAGCGGAGACTAAAGACACCATCCCCGTTACTCTGGGAGAGATTGTGGTAACAAGCTTGAAAATGGACCGCCAGGTCCGGAACGTGCCGGCTTCGCTGGTAGTGGTAGATTCGTCTTTGTATCAAAGGCAATCTGCCTTTACCCTGTCCAATGTGTTGGAGCAGGAACCGGGTGTGACGCGTGGCGGAGACGGAGTTTGGGCCACCAACATCAACGTACGTGGTTTTAATGAAGACCGCTTGGTTATCCTCATTGACGGGAACAGGGTAGAGACGGCCACAGACCTGACGGCTTCTCTTAGTATGGTAGATGTGAACGATGTGGAACGCGTAGAGGTAATTAAGGGTGCCCAATCGTCTTTGTACGGTACGGGAGCCATGGGGGGCATTGTGAATATCATCACAAAACAAGGCCGCTTTGGAGAAAAGCCGTACGTAACAGGTAACGTTACTTCCGGTTTTGCCTCTGTAAATCGTATGTTTTCCAATTCTGCAAACGTAAGCGCCGGTTCCAAAAAATGGTTTCTCCATCTGGGAGGAACGTATGCCAAGGCAGACGATTTGCGCACACCGGACGGTATTTTGGAAAACAGTAGTTTTTCCACAAGCAACATCTCGGCAAAACTGGGGGTAAAGCCTATTGCCAACCACGAATTGAGAATGCAGTACCAACGCAATTGGTCTAAAGATGTAGGTGTCCCGGGTGGCGACGCATTTCCCGGTCCGGCTAAAGCAACGTATACGGATATAGGACGCCACCTGTTTTCCGCCAACTACAAAATTTCCAATATTACGAGCAAATGGACGTCGGTGGAATTGAAGTATTTCACCCAATACATTGTGCGTGATGTGGCCATGGAACCCAATCAGGTGACAGAGGCAACCATGCCCAACGGCAATATTCAACGTACGTCTCCGCAAGTGTTTTTCCCTGTTGGATTGCACTTGACAAACGGTGTGCAATTGCAAGGCACATGGGATTTGTCTCACAGGAACGTATTGATTGCCGGAGCCGATGTATGGGGACGGAAGCTCCATACGGAACGCACCAAGCACATCCGCGTGGATATTCTGAACCCGTTGGGAGATATTGTGAAAACGAACATTGTGGAACGCGGTGAAACCCCCATTCCTGATTCGCGTTTTAATAGCGCCGGAATATTTTTTCAAAACGAAACGCGTTTTCTGGATGACAAGTTGACCATGATTGTAGGCGGACGCTTTGACGGCATCTTGATTAAAAACGAACAAGGAGTTGACGTAGACTATATCATTATGAACGGCGACCGGATTGACAACCCTCCGGGACAAAAGGTGACGTTTGAGAAAGGAGAAGAGTATAACTTGTCCTGGAGCGCAAATTTTGGGCTGCTGTATAAAATCCAAAAAGATGTAGATCTTTCACTGAATGCCGGGAGGGCTTTTAGGGCTCCGTCGCTAGAAGAACGTTTTAAATACATAGACTTGGGCAATTTTGTTCGGTTGGGAGATCCGGCACTGAAGCCTGAAAAAGCCCATTCCATAGACCTGGGACTGCGCATTTGGAAATCAAAATTCAACTTGCAAGCCGGGGCTTTTGTGAACCGCTTGACCGATATGATTATTGAAAGACCGGGCGAGTTTGTTTTTCGACTGACAAACGAATCGGCCCCCGATACGTTGCCTGCCCTGGTGAACGACAACGTTCGTAAAGCGCTGTTGTACGGCTTTGACATCAAGTTTGCTTACAATTTCAGCCGGGACTTTGTGTTCTTTGGTTCCGGAGCGTATGTGCGCGGCCATGCTTTGGAAACAGAAGCCGACTTGCCGTTGATTCCTCCGTTGAACGGACGCGCCGGATTGCGCTATACGTGGCCCGGAGTAGGTGCCGCAGAAGTATCTGTCATGGGTGCCGCCAAGCAAAACAAGATTGCCGAGGGGGAAAAAGAAACACCCGGTTACTACAGGTTGGATCTGGCTTTGCACACCAAAGCTTTTGACCTGGGTTTTATGCGCCTGCAAGGTTTTGCCGGTGTTGACAACATCACCAACACGCGTTACACAAACCACCTGTCCACCAACCGCGGCGACATCAGCGTGGAACCCGGTCGAAATGTATTTGTCCGGTTAAAACTTATGTTTTGATATTTGTATCGCAGCATCAAAATATCTATATTTGCAACCGTATTAAAATTCATTGTACAAATGGACGAAAGCCCTTATCATAGTTGCGTATTAATTAAACTGTAAGGGGAGATCTCTGTCTCCTTACGGGGTTTAAATTGTAAGGAGACAAGATTATGGTTGATTTCAAAACCAGGTTCGAACAACTCATTGAAGACAAGGATTGGAAAGAACTGAAGGTAGAGCTGAACGATATTGATCCGGTTCAGATTACCGAAATTATTGAGGACGCTCCCGACGGGGATGACGTGCTTATTTTCCGTTTGCTAAACAGAAAATTAGCAAAAGAAACGTTTCAGTTGCTTTCTCATGAAACGCAGGAGCAGATTATTGAAGGTCTGGCCAGAAATGTTAAAAAACTGTCCACCCTGCTCAACGATATTGAACCTGACGACAGAACGGCTTTTTTTGAAGAGCTGCCCGGAACCATCAGCCAGCGGCTGATTCAGTTTTTATCACCGGAGGAACGAAATACAACCATTCGGCTTCTTGGGTATCCGGAAGACAGTATTGGACGTCTGATGACACCCGAATATGTGGCCGTCAATCCCGACCATACTATTGAGCAGGCCTTTGCTCACATTAGGATTTACGGGAAGGATTCGGAAACCCTGAACGTAATTTATATAGTAGATAAGGAGTGGAAACTGCTGGATGATATTCGTATTAAGGAATTAATTTTGGCAGATCCGGGGCAGAAGATAGAAGATTTGATGGACTATAGGATTGTTGCCCTTAACGTGATGGACGATCAAGAGACGGCAGTTAAAGCCTTTCAAGATTACGACCGCGTAGCTTTGCCTGTTATCAACAGCGAAGGCGTTCTCTTGGGTATTGTCACCTTTGACGACATCATGGACGTGGCAGAAGAGGAAACAACAGAAGACTTCCATAAATTTGGTTCTTTCCAACAGTCCATTGCCAATCCGCTGAAAGAGAAAGCTTTGGATGTATATAAAAACAGAATTGTCTGGTTACTGGCATTGGTTTTTGTGAATATTTTTTCCGGGGCAGCCATTTCTTCTTTTGAATCGATTATTCAATCCGTTGTTTCCTTGGTCTTTTTCCTGCCTTTGCTTATTGATAGCGGAGGCAATGCAGGTTCTCAATCGGCCACCTTAATGATCCGTGCTCTGGCAACGGGAGACGTGAAGCTTTCTGACTGGTATAAATTGATTGGAAAGGAATTTATAGTGTCTTTTTTATTGGGAGTTACCATGGCCGCCGGTGTGGCAGCCATTGCCAGTTTCCGAGCGCCGGAAATTATTTATATTGTAGCTCTTTCCATGGTGTTGATAGTTATGACGGGCAGCTTGATAGGTTTGCTTTTACCTTTTCTCTTCACCAAACTGCGTCTTGACCCGGCAACGGCAAGCGCTCCGCTCATCACTTCCATTGCAGATATTTGCGGTGTGCTGATTTATTTTTCTATTGCTATGTGGTTTCTGGGATAACGGGAGTGCCTGTTTACGGGCGGTCTCGGAACCTTCCGCCGCGGTGTCGAGGTGTCTGCGGACGTGTACCGGGCTCTGCTAATATATCGCGGAATAAGACAGCAAACTTTTCTTGCTGTTCCGGATCTAAAGCGTCTTTCATTTGAAAATAATAAAGGAAAGTCTGCATTTTAAGGTCCTTGTGTTTTTCCCCCAGCTCACTTGCCAGACGTTCCAATTTTTCTTTATCGGGAGAAGGGCTGTTCAGCTCCTCTGCCATGCCCGAACGAAGTATTTCCATGCTGCGGAGGATACCGTTTGCAGATCGGTTAAAGGAACGGTGTAGTTTCCTGAATTGTTCCTGTTGTTGGTCATTCAGGTCAAGTTCCCTTATCAGACGGTTGCCAAATTGCTTGGGCGGAACATCTCTTACCGCATCTTGTTCTTGGCTGAAATCAGGAGCCAAATCCTGTTCCTGCTGCAGTTCACGCGCACGGTGTGTACGGTACGTTGCAATAAAAGCAATATTGGATCCCAATAAGAGAACTACCAGAAGGATCCATACCGTTGTTGGGATTTTACGCATGACTTTCATTTTAAAAGGCTTCGTCCAATAAGAGGGTTTCCACGTGTTCTATCTGGTTGTCATGGAACAGGTAAGCAACTTCATAAATCGTAGCTTCTTCTTGTAAAGGGCCATAAACAGCAGTTTGCCCCAGCCAGAATCCCAGGAAAAGACCCACAAGAAGAGCAAGTGTTACGGCAATGGGTTTTAAAATACGGGAACGGTGTACTGTTGGCTGCTGCATCCGTCCCATGATGCGGGTAAAGAGAAATGGTTCCGGTGATAGGGCTTTTGTAGTTTCTATAAGAGATAATGTCTCTTGCAAATATTTCATTTTCTCTTTGCAAGCAGAACACCTGTTTACATGAGCTTCTACAACAGCTGCTTTCCCCGGGGGCAGAGAATTGTCTATATAAAAGATCAAGTTTTTTTCTGTTGACTTGCAGTCCATTTTCTCTTATTTTGTATGTTTGACACATCCGGGCGGTAAAACTTGCGTTTCTACCCCGAAAAAAGAAAAAAAACGCAAGAAACAACCGGCTTTCGTGTCAAATATATTGTTTTTTACAGAATTTTGGACACTAATATAGTTAATAGACTAAAAAAGGGAGAGGAATCTGCATTTCGCGAGCTGGTAGAAACTTACCGGCAAATGGTATTTCGTGTCTGTTTGGGCGTTTTACAAAATGCTGCCGATGCAGACGATGTTACGCAAGAAGTCTTTATTGAGGTGTTCCGTTCCGTTCAAAAGTTTCACTCCCGTTCTAAAATATCTACCTGGCTTTATAGAATTGCACTTAATAAATCGCTGAATCATTTACGTGATAACCGCAAACACAAAAGATCTTTACAGTTAGACAGCCAGATCATGGAAGAGGTTCCTCCGGCACCTGTCCGTGACAACCCTTTGGAAGTTTTGCAGGAGAAAGAAAAAAGAAAGATTCTTAAAAAAGCTGTCAATGCGTTGCCAGAAAGACAGAAAAAAGCATTTGTATTAAGTAAGTATGAAGATTTGCCCAATAAAGAAATAGCCGAGATAATGAAAATCTCTGTATCTTCAGTGGAGTCTTTGTTATTTAGAGCCAAACAAAATCTGCAAAAAAATATACTTGCAGAGTTTTAAAAAAACAGAGATTCGTTTTAAAATAAAACATTTTGCGCAAGTTTTTTTGTTTGTATGTGTCTTATAAGCAAAACCAATTTAAATTTTAGAAAATGAAAACAAAAACATTGCTTATTACTGCTTTAATGATGACCATTACATTTACGGTATGGGCACAAGGCCCCGGAGCCAGGGGAAGAAGAGTACCGGCTTCTTATGATCGCGGTTCTTGTACACAATATATTTCCGGGTTATCAAAAGAGCAAATTCAAAAAATTACTACGCTGGAAGCTGCACACAGACAGCAAATGGAACAATTAAGAAACGAACGTCGTTCAAACCGTGATTTTGAAGTAAAAGACAACATTCGTGACAGAATGCTCAAGTTGGTTACTACTCAAAGGGATGAGGTTAGAAAATTGCTTACTCCCGAACAACAAAAAGAATACGACGCTTTGCCACGTGACAGGTACCAAACGCAACAAGCGGGAAACCGTTCCCAAAACTACGGTAGAAGGGGCAGACGTAGATAAAAATTTTGTAGTAAGCGTAAAAACGTATATCTTTGCCCACCTTTTCTCGGGAAGATAAGGAAGTTAACAAGATTTAGTAACTTAAAAAAAGAGTATGGCAGTAAAAATTCGCCTTGCCCGCCATGGCAAAAAAAATTACGCTTATTTTCATATTATTGTAGCAGATTCACGGGCTCCCCGTGACGGTCGGCTGATTGAAACCTTGGGTACCTATAACCCTAACACAGATCCGGCAGAAGTTAGACTAGATGCCGACAGAGCTTTGTATTGGCTGAACGTGGGTGCTCAACCTACGGTTACTGCACGCAGGCTTCTTTCCTATAAAGGAGTACTTTTAAAAAAACACCTGCAAGAAGGAGTAACTAAGAATGCACTCACCCAAGAGCAGGCAGATGCAAAATGGGAAGCATGGATGCAAGAGAAAGAAGCCAAAATACAGGCAAAGAAAAATAGGCTTGCACAAGAGTCCGGGGAAGAAACAAAGAAACGATTGGAAGCAGAGGCCCTGATTAACAAAGAGCGTGCTGCTGCTTTGTTGGCCAAACGTGAAGAGGCGGCAGCCCGTCTGGCAGCTGCAGCAGCAGAAGCCGCAGCCAAAGCAGAAGAAACCATAGCTGAAATAGAAGGTACGGCTGCTCCGGATACAGAATCAGCCCCTGCCGCTGAATAATTAGAATGGGGAAAAAAGAAAGGTTTTTAACACTGGCAACCGTCAGAAAAACCTTCGGAAGGGAAGGAGAACTGTTCCTTAAGTTCCATCCCGGAGTTTCTAGGACTCTTCTTGAGCAACGAAAAGAAAGCGAACCGGTATTCATTTGTATAGATGGAATACCGGTTCCTTTTTTTATCACGTCTTTACAGCCAGTTGGAAACGACAAAGCCGTTGTTTGCTTTGAGAATTACAGCTCACAACAACTGGCCCAAGAATGGGTTGGTGAAACCCTTATGATCAAAGAGGAAGAGGAAGGAGAAGGGGAGGACGGCACCCGGCTGATTGGGTATTCCTTTCAGGCAAAGACAGCAAAGGGGGATCTCCTGAAAGGTACGGTTTCCCAATTTTTCGATTACCCCATGAATCCTTGCCTGGAATTGGAATTTGAAGACGGAACCCGTTCCTTATTGCCTTTTCATTCCACTTTTGTAAAAAAGACAGATCACCGTAACGCCTCTTTGCGTTTATCCCTCCCGGAAGGATTGTAGCGCTTTAATAGGTTTTCTTAAGGAGCTCAACAGCGGCGTTGGCGCAACCTTCCAGACCCAGCAGACCGGAATCCAGCGAAAAATGATAAGAGTCTGCTTTACCCCACTCTTTGTTTGTAAAGTAATGGTAATAAGAAGCTCGTTTTTTTTCTTCGCGGGCAATGAATTGCTCCGCCTCTTGGAGCGAGATGCCTTGACGTTTAGAAACGTTATCAATACGTACAGACAGAGGAGCGTGTATGAAAAGGCTTCTCATATTTGGATTGTCTCGTAGGATATAATCTGCACAGCGGCCAATGAAAAGACAGGATTGCTCCCCGGCCAGTTTACGGATCACTTCCGATTGTACGCTAAATATTCTGTCTCTGGAAAGAGGAGTGTTCATGGGATCAAAAAAAGCAAGTCCAAATATGTTTTGTGCGCTAAGTATTCGAGATAAACCTGTAGAGGTTTTTTCATCTGCATTTTCAAAAACCTCTTCACACAAGCCGCTTTCTTTGGCTGCATAATACAGCAACTCCTTATCAAAGAAAGAAAGACCCAGGGCAGAAGCAATCATTTTGCCCACCGTATAGCCGCCACTGCCCAACTGACGACCCAGGGTGACGGTAATGTTAGCCTTAGGTTTCATCATATTTCTTAAATTCTTTCATTTGTTTAACAATGAGTACGGCAGCAACAGTAAAAGAAGCTGCATCTGAAACAGGTATACTTGCCCAAACACCAATAACGCCAAAATAATGCGGAAGTACAAGGAGGGCCGGAATAAGAAATATAACTTGGCGTGTAAGGGAAAGAAAAATGGCTTTTTTTGCTTTCCGAATGGCCTGGAAAAAGTTAGAAGTAACTACTGGTAATGCAACCAGCGGAAATACGGCAAGATCTATACGCAGACCTTCTACAGTTAGACGGATGAGGGTTGGATCGTTTGTAAACAGGCGTACGGCTGCATGAGGGAAAAACTGTGCAATAACAAACGCCAGAATACTTATGCAAGAGGCACATAACAGTGTGAGCTTGTAAATTTCTTTAACGCGTGTATATTGTTTTGCGCCGTAGTTAAACCCAACCAAAGGCTGCATTCCTTGGTTGAAACCAAACATGATCATAATAAAAAGAAATACCATTCGGTTGGCTATTCCATAAGCTCCCACAGCATAGTCCCCGCCAAACTTTAAAAAGGAACGGTTGATAATGATAATAACCAAGCTGTTGACAATGTTCATCAAAAAAGGAGCAAGACCTACCGACAGGATGTTTCTGGGCATACCTTTTTGTATGGCAAAGATCTCTCTTTTAAAATGTAGCAATGAGGTTTTTCTTGTATAGTGGTGTAACAAGATGCTTAGAGCAACCGCTTGTGCCAAGACAGTAGCAATGGCAGCTCCCCGGATGCCCCATTTAAAACCAAAAATGAAAAGCGGATCCAGGATTAAGTTGGTGACAACAGCCGTAAGAGTGGCCAGCATGGCTTTCTTGGGATACCCGCTCGCCCTCAGGTTATCGTTGAGCCCGTGGTACACGTGTGTAATCACATTACCGGCCAGGATAATCTGCATGTATTCTTTGGCATAGGGTAACGTCTGTGCGCTGGCTCCAAAAAAATAAAGCAGGGGTTCCAAAAAAATAAGGGCAATGATAGAATAAACTACTCCAATAATGGTATTCATGGTTACGGCATTGCCTAACGCACGTTCCGCTGTTTTATGGTCTTTTTGTCCCAGTTTTACAGATACAAGTGTAGAAGCACCCACCCCAACCATAGAACCAAAAGCTGCCGAGATGTTCATGAGCGGAAGGGTAAGCGAAAGGCCTGCGATGGCCAAAGCATTCACTCCTCTTCCAATGAACATCACATCGGCAATGTTATAAATGCTGGCAGCCGTCATGGAAATAATAGCCGGCAATGCATAACGAAAAAGCAGACCGGGTATGTTTCCTTTATCCAGGGCCAGGGTTTTAGTTTGATCAGGCACGCCAGTATATTCTTTTACGAGTAAGCACAGAAACTAGCCACATAGTAAAAAGTACTACCAGGAAAGAGCTTAAAGTGCCTATCCAGGGATAAGAGACCGGTCTTGCCCACCGATACAAAGTATTGATATACGTAATGCCCATGAGGGGTGCAATAAAAAGTCCATGCGCCACATAACTTATCAACGGATTGGCACCAGCTCCCGAGAATACATTCCAAAAAAACCGCTGCGGAAAAGTTTCTGATAGATAATGAAGCCATAACAACAATAAGATGGCAACGCCCCCACTCACAAAGCAATAAGAAAAAGAACAAGGAACTTTAGTAAGACCCGGCTCAAACTGTTCCATCCACAGACCGGAAAGGATAAGCAGTCCGGCAAGGAATAAAAACGGTAAGAAACGAGGAGCTCTTTTTGACATAAGGAAAATAAGCCCTGCCAGAGTTACCAGTGAAACTAATTTTCCGGCCAATAACCACCTGTTGTAGCTACTAACGCAAACCCATACAACAACAGCTGCCAAACCCCAAAACACAAGATGGGTTAACCATCCTTTGTGTTGTATTCCTAAATTGTCTTCCTTTTGTAAAACAATCAACCGATCCCCTACCCAAGTAGCAGGCACCAGGATCATTAGAAAATTAATCTGTTCCATGTTCAAAAGCCAAGAAATGTACTTGTTGTTATAGACCCAACCGTCGAACCCTGTTGCTTTAGAAGCCAGGCTGATGGCAACTACTCCCAAAAATGCAATCAACCTCCATTTAGCTGAATCGCGAGTGACATACCAGATAAGAGATCCAAACAAATAGAGAAAGGCCAAAAGTAAAATAATAATATCTCTTTTAAAAAACGAAACGGGAGCCTTAAAGACAAAGTGATAAACACATATGAGGGCAGTGGCAGCAAGGAACCCTATCGTTCGTTTTATAGGGGTACTATTTTTAGCATAAATAAACCATAAAGAGGCAAATCCGGCCAACGATAAAAAATACGCACCGTATCCTATGCCATAAGGAGGCCTTAGCAGCACACATAGAAAAGAAAAAACCAAGAGCATAAGAAAACGCTCAGCTATTTCTTTCATTTCCTTTACTCTATCTTGGCCGTGTCTTTCCCATCGGGCACGGAAAGAAAAAGGAATGGCAACCCCCATACAGAAAATAAATATGGGGAAAACAAGATCAACCCAACCCAGACCAAAGCGGGTGGGGTCCATCATATGATCGGGTGGAGGACTTTGAATGTGGTACATCCAGGCAGGTAAAGTACCGTAAGGGATTATGCCGGAAAAGATCATTCCAAAAATGGAAAGTCCGCGCAACGTGTCGAGTGTAATAAAACGTTTCATGGGCTCTACAAAAAAGGATCAATAATTATTCTCATTTCCTGCAATTTTTCCTGTAACAGATCTTGTCCGCGGGCTTCTGCAATAAACCGCAGGTAAGGCTCGGTATTGGAGGGTCTTACATTAAACCACCATTGAGAGAACTCAACACGATAACCATCAAAATCGTAGGTGGCAACAGGTGCCTCTTGTGAGGAAAAATGTGCTTTAAGTGCATCCATCGCTTCTTGTTTGCGGTCAACACGAAAATTGATTTCTCCGGAACTTTCGTATTTTTTTATCTTTCGGATGACTTCGGAAAAAGGTTTATTCAATGAGGATAGAACTTGTAGAACTAACAGGGCGGCTAGTAAGCCACTGTCTGAATAGAAGAAATCTTTAAAATAGTAATGTCCGGCCAGTTCTCCTCCGTATAGACCGTCAATTTCTTTGAGTTTTGGAGTAGCAAAAGCCCTCCCTACACGCCATGTATGCATTTTTGCTCCCATGGGCAATAAGTATTCGCCAATGGCCTTGGAGGAACGGATGTCCTGTAGGACTTTGGCGGGGCTTCCGTCCAAAAAGTAATGTCCCAGAAGGGCTATTATCAAATCGGGAGACACAAAGGTTCCTTGTTCATCGGTAAACATTACCCGGTCTGCGTCTCCGTCAAAAATGATTCCTATGTCGCAATTTTTCTCTGTGACAAGAGCTTGCAATTGTTTGATGTTTTCCGGGACCAAAGGGTTGGGCGGATGGTTTGGAAAACGTCCGTCCGGTTTTTCATTGATGTAAAAAACACGATTCGTTCCCAAAAGCTTTTTTACAAACATGCCTGCCATTCCGTTGGAACAATCTACACCTACTTTCAGCGGTAACGAATTTGGGATCCATTTTGAGAGAAACGAAACATATTCTTCTTTAAGATCAAGAAACGTGACCGATCCGCGTCTTTTTTCAGGAACAGGGGTATGGTTGGTTACTAGTTCTTCCAGGCGGTTAAGGCCGTTGTCATAGCCTACGGGCATACCCTGTGCACGAGATACTTTAAGTCCGTTATATTCTGCGTTGTTGTGCGAAGCGGTAATTTGTACCGAACCTTCAAAACCATGCTTTGCAGTTGCATAATAAACCATAGGGGTAGTGGTCTCTCCCAAATCTACTACCGAAGCCCCTGCATCACATATACCTTGTACCAGTGACTTGTACATAGCAGGAGAAGATACACGGCAATCACGGCCAACTGCTATTTGTTTTGTATTTAGTATAACAGGGAGAAAGAACCCCATCTTATATACGCGTTCCGGATACAAATCTTTTCCATAGACTCCTCGGATATCGTAAGCGTGAAAAACACTCATAACTATCTTACTATCTTGGTTTTATAAAAAGTTTTCACTTGTCCTTTGGCTATGGCTTGCAACTTACTTTGCAGTATTTTCTTACGAATGGGAGTAGCCAGATCTGTAAAAAGTTCGCCTTCCAGGTGTGAGTATTCATGCTGGACCATACGGGCTGCCATACCGTGAAACCATTCTTCTATAGATTCAAAACGTTCATTCACATAGGCCAATTTTACACTTACGGGGCGTTCAATGTCTGCAAAAAGCTTGGGAACACTCAAGCAGCCTTCTTGATATACGACGGTTTCCTCACTTGTTTCCAACAACCTGGGGTTGATAATTACTCTTTTAAAGTCTTTCAGCTCCGGGCGGTCTTCTGACAGCTCGTGACCGTCTACCATAAACAACCGTATGGATAAACCCACTTGCGGAGCTGCCAATCCAACACCGTCTGCATAATAAAGCGTTTCCCACATATCGGTCATCAATTGGTCCAGCTCGGGATAATCGGGGGTGATCTCTTGTGCTTTTTGTCTGAGAACCGAAGAACCATAAATGTATATAGGTAATATCATGACGTTTTGCTTTGAAGGAATTCTTGTAAAATAATTACGGCGCTTATTTTATCCACATTGGCTTTGTTTCTTCTGTCTTTTTTTTTCATGCCTCCGTCAATCATGGCTCGCAGTGCCATTTTTGAGGTAAAACGTTCATCTCTTAAAACAACAGGGATATCCGGGAAGGTTCTTTTAAGATGCGTAACAAAAGCCATTACGCGCGGAGCATTTTGTGCCGGTGTATTGTTCAGGTGCTTGGGATAGCCTACTACAAACAGTTTTATGGGCTGCTCTTTTATGTACTCTTTAAGAAAAGCGGTTACTTTATCTACCGTTATCGTTTGTAACGGAATGGCAAAAATGTTCAAAGGATCACTTACTGCAATACCTACTCGTTTCTGTCCATAGTCAATTCCCAAGATCCTGCCCATGCTGCAAAGGTAACACAAATTGGAAAATGATTCGTACATTTGTTGGAACAAAACAGGGGTATGACATTGAAGAATTCAAGGAAGAGAACGCTTAGAGAGAGGTACCTTTTAGAGGTTTTTGACAAAGAGTCTCACAAACCAATTTTTAAAGTGAAACTTTCTGTTCTTCAGCTTCTTTTGGGCCTTGTAGGGTTCTTGACCGTACTGATTGCCTCTGTAATCTTGATTGTTATTTATACACCGTTGAAAGAAGTGATTCCGGGATATCCCAATGCGCAAACACGTGAAATCATGATGAAGAATGCACTTCGTGCCGATTCATTAGAAAAAGTGATTCACTTATGGGAAATCCATTTAACAAACCTGCAAAGGGTTTTAGCAGACAAAGATCCATTAGCGCCCGGTGAAGTCTTGCCAAAAAGCGGAGCTATAGATATTCCGGAAATAAATGTTGGGGGCAGATCTCAGGAAGATTCACTGCTTAGAATTGCCGCAGAACAGAGAGAGCAGGAAAGCCAAAGCAGAATAAGAGGAGGAACTCTTCAAATAGAAGGGTTACATTTTTTCCCACCAGTGAAAGGCCTGGTGACTTCGGGGTTTAACCCGGCAAAGAATCACTATGCAGTAGATATTGCAGCTCCGGAAAACTCTGTAATCTATGCTGTCTTGGATGGTACGGTAAACTTTGCCTCCTGGACCGATGAGTTTGGCTACATTTTACAAATACAGCACGAAAACAACTTGCTGTCTATATATAAACATTGTTCACAATTGTTCAGAAAAGTGGGAGACTCTGTTACTGCAGGATCTGTGGTAGCAGTTATTGGAAGCCATGGAACGTATTCCACAGGGTTTCACCTGCATTTTGAACTTTGGCACAAAGGAGTTCCGTTGAATCCGGCCGATTACATTAATTTCTAATATGATTTTCCAGAAACGTGTTGCTATTTTAGGGTCTACCGGCTCCATAGGGATTCAGGCTTTGGATATCATCCGCAGACACCCGTCTTATTTTTCGGCACAAGTTTTGACTGCCAGGAAATCATACGACCTGCTCATTCGTCAAGCCTTGGAGTTCAAACCGGAAGCCGTTGTCTTAACCAACAAAGACGCATGGAATAAGGTCAGAGAAGCGCTGAAGGGGACAGAAACGAAAGTGCTGTATGGTAAAGACTCTATAGAACATGTGCTGTCATGGGACACCGTAGATCTGGTATTGAATGCTCTGGTAGGGTTTGCAGGATTGGGTCCTTCGTTGGAGGCTCTCAAAAATAAAAAAACATTGGCACTAGCCAACAAAGAAAGCTTGGTAGCAGGGGGGCATTTGGTCATGGCAGAAGCCTCCCTGACAGGAACGTCCATTTTGCCGGTTGACAGCGAACATTCTGCTATTTTTCAGTGCCTTCTGGGTGAACAGGCCGTAGTTGAAAAAATGATACTGACCGCTTCCGGAGGTCCCTTCTTTACGTTGTCACCGGAAGAGTTGGAAACGGTAACAAAAGCACAGGCTTTGGCTCATCCTACATGGAATATGGGGGCAAAGGTAACGATTGATTCTGCTACTCTTATGAATAAAGGAATGGAAGTTATAGAGGCTTTCTGGCTTTTTGGCCAACCGGCAGAGCAGATAGAGGTAATGATACATCCGCAGTCGCTGATTCATTCCATGGTACAATTTTCTGATGGGGTAATAAAAGCTCAGATGGGATGTCCCGATATGAGGTTGCCTATTTTGTTCGCTTTATCTTATCCCCGCCGGATGGATTTTGCCCAAGCGCCAAGAATGGATATTTCTCATTTTCGTTCCATGGAATTTTTTCATCCGCCTTTAGATAAATTTCCGTGCCTTACCATGGCTTACGAAGCGCTAAGGAAAGGAGGAAATATTCCTTGCGCCCTAAATGCCGTCAATGAAATAGCTGTAGAAGCTTTTTTAGAAGAAAAATTACGTTTTATTGCCATCCCAAAATTAATTTCACAAACTTTAGGAAAAATAACCTTTATGGACAATCCCACCTTTACTCAATTGAAAGATACGCATAACGAAGCCCAGAGGGTGGCACAACATTTGTTGTTAAGTTCTTGATACTATGGAAGTACTAATAAAAATCGCACAAGTTATTTTGGCCCTTTCTTTTTTAATTCTAGTTCACGAACTGGGCCATTTTCTTTTTGCCCGCTTGTTTGGGATCAGGGTTGAGAAATTTTACTTGTTTTTTGATCCATGGTTTAGTCTGATTAAGTATAAGCCTAAAAACTCTCATACTGAATACGGTATTGGCTGGCTCCCGTTTGGCGGCTATTGTAAAATAGCCGGAATGATTGATGAATCTATGGATAAAGAGTCGTTGAAAGAAGAGCCAAAACCTTGGGAGTTTCGCAGCAAACCTGCCTGGCAACGGCTTTTTGTTATGATAGGAGGGGTTTTGTTCAATATTATATTGGCCATACTATTATACGGACTCATTCTGTACAGCTGGGGAGAAGAATACATCAGAACAGAAGATGCCGTTTACGGTATAGAGTGCACTCCCCTGGCAGAAGAAATAGGTTTTAAGAACGGAGACAAAATATTGGCTTTTGACCAAAGGTCTGTGGTTAATGACCCTGTTCATATGTTGCAAGTAGACCTTATCAGAACCAGACCGGCTGTAGTTACCGTTCTTAGAGGAGCAGATACAGTACGTTTCCATTTTGATCAGAATTACATAAGCGATTTGTTGCATGTACAAGGCTTGTTTACCTTACGGTATCCTTTTGTAGTGGCTTCTGTACCCGACACGTCTGTCAATATAAATTCGGGGCTGCATGCGCAAGACCGGATTGTATCTGTAAATGGTTTTTCCACTCCTGCCATCCAGGATGTACAAAAAATACTGGCAGAGAACAAAGGGGAGGCAGTAGAGGTTGGAATACAAAGAGAAGGGGAAAACCTTACATTGCATTTGCTTGTAAATGAAGAGGGAAAGGTTATGGTAGGGGCTGCCAATCCCATGGACTTTATTCCCGTTACCATAAGAACTTATTCACTTTTAAGTGCGTTCCCGGCCGGTATTGAAAAAGCGTATAATACAGCTGCAAACTACCTAAAAGAGTTGGGCCTGATTTTTACTCCCAAAACAAAAGCGTACAAATCGGTAGGCAGCTTCATTGCTATTGGAAGTATTTTCCCCGGATCCTGGGACTGGGAAATCTTTTGGAACATTACAGCATGGCTTTCTGTCATGTTGGCTATATTAAACTTGTTGCCTATTCCTGCACTGGACGGAGGTCATATTGTGCTGGTTCTTTACGAAATGATTGCAGGTAAAAAACCATCGGATAAGTTTTTGGAGTATTCACAGATTGCAGGAATGATTTTACTTATGGCTTTGATGTTTTTGGCATTTGGAAATGATATTGCCAGACTATTTAGCTAACAAACGAAAGAAAATACATATGAAAAAGAGTTTTTTATTGGTTTTGTCCCTGTTGCTTTTGATTTTTCCGTCATGCAAAGACGGACCTCAACTAAAGCAAAACGTAAGTGGAAAAACGGGAGAAGTGATTGTAGTGATGAATAAAAATCTTTGGGAAGCAACCCCGGGACAGTCGCTCCGAACTGTTTTGGCAGTCGAGTATCCTTTTCTTCCCCAGCGGGAGCCCTTGTTCAGCTTGTTTAACATACAGGAGAATGCTTTTTCGTCTATTTTTCAAGTGCACAGAAACATTATTATTTGTAATGTAAACCCCGATCTGCAGGAGACAAAAATGATTATTCAGAAAGACATCTGGGCAGCTCCGCAGATTGTGATCACGCTATCCGGGCCCAGTGGAGAAGCAATGAGTGAATACATAGACGATCAAAGTGATTTGCTTAAAAATGCTATTGAACAGGCAGAAAGAAATAGGGTTATCCGGAATTCAAAAAGATATGAAGAAGTATCCATTCGCCAACAAGTTTTGAAGAGCATAGGGGGTTCTCCTTATTTTCCTACAGGATACAAGATAAAAAAGCAGACAACCAATTTTATTTGGGTGGCCTATGAAACAACGTATACTACTCAAGGTGTTTTTATCTATTCTTATCCGTACAGAAGTGAGGAAGACCTTACTTTGCCCAGGATCATTGCAGAGCGCAATAGGAAATTAGAAAAAGAAGTACCCGGTCCGCTAGACAATACTTATATGACAACCAATACACTTATTGAGCCTTCTTTAAGATGGGTGAATTTTAACAAGCGAGAATTTGTTGAAATACGCGGTTTATGGGATGTGAAAAACGATTTTATGGGAGGCCCTTTCGTAGCCCATTGTTTTTACGACAGAGAGAACGAAAACATAATAGTGCTGGAAGCTTTTGTCTATGCTCCGCGTTACCCAAAACGTGATTATTTACGCCAAGTTGAGTCTATAATTTATTCGTTTGAATGGCAAAAAGAGTAAAAAATTTGTAGTAAAGAAAAAACATTATATCTTTGCGCTCCCAAAAGGCCAGTTCGTCTAACGGTTAGGACTCAAGATTTTCATTCTTGCAATAGGGGTTCGATTCCCCTACTGGCTACAAAAACAAGAATAACAATGGCTAATCACGCATCAGCAGAAAAAAGAAACCGTCAAAATCAAAAGAGACGTCTTCACAACAGGTATTATGCCAGGACAACACGTAATGCCATTAAGGCTGTCCGTAATACCACAGACAAAGCAGAAGCACAGGAAATGTTACCAAAGGTTTTTTCCATGATTGATAAATTGGCTAAGATCAATGTCATTCATGCAAACAAAGCCGGTAACTTAAAGAGTGGCTTGGCTCTTTACGTAAACAGACTTTCGTAGTTTACACCTTTTGTCCGGTTTTTTATAGTAGGCTTTCCAATTTTTGGAAAGCTTTTTTTATAAAAAACTATGGGAAAGACTTCAAGAATTCAGGATTGGGCAGAAAATGAAAGACCCAGAGAGAGGCTGTTGGAAAAAGGAGTGTCTTCACTTACCAATACAGAACTGATTGCCATACTTTTAAGAAACGGTACCCACGAAAAAAATGTTAAAGAACTGGCCAGAGACCTTCTGGCTGAACATAATAACCAATTGTACGAGCTGGTTCGTGCCTCCCTTGAAAAAATGACCCGGATCAAAGGGATTGGAAAAGCAAAAGCAGCTACCCTGGCAGCAGCTTTTGAATTGGGTAGAAGGGCTCAACTTCCGGTGGTCAGGCCGGCAACCATTACCTCGGCCCAAGAAGTGGCAGCCATGATGATCCCCAAACTCAAAGACCTTACGTACGAAACGTGCTGGGTATTGTTCTTTGACGGAGGAAGACGCTTTCTGGGAAAGGAACAGATAAGCAGCGGAGGGTTGAATGCCACCTTGGTAGATATAAGGATGGTACTGAAAAAAGCCTTGGATAAACTGTCGTGTGAACTAATTATTGTACACAACCATCCTTCGGGGAACACAAAACCCGGTCGGCAAGACAGACTTTTGACAAAAACACTTAAAGAAGCAGCCGGTATAGTAGACCTTTATTTGATAGATCATATTGTCATAGGAGGCAACGGTTACTTTAGCTTTGCCGAAGAGGGACTCTTGTAAATTCACATACTTTTGTAACTTTGGGAAAATTTCTCTGAATGAAAACGTTTATTTTCTCTGAAAAAGAGTCTCTTTTTAATTCCGTTCTTGCAGAAATGCGCGACGTAACTATCCAAAAAGACGCTATGCGGTTCCGTTACAACCTGGAACGGCTAGGCTATATGTTTGCTTACGAGATAAGCAAAACACTTTCATACAGAGAAGAAGAAGTTCACACTCCTTTGGGGATCTCCAATTGTAAATTGCTGGATGATGAAATTGTGCTGGCTACCATTTTAAGAGCAGGACTTCCGCTTCACGACGGTATGCTCAGGGTTTTTGACAAGGCGCAAAATGCTTTTGTGGCTGCTTATAGAAAATACGGAAGAAACTATAAGTTTACCATTCAGATGGAGTATATGACCAGTCCTCCTATAGAAAACAAAATACTGATTTTGTCAGATCCTATGCTAGCAACCGGTTCTACCATTTACCTGACGTATCAGGAAATGGTACAGCAGAAAGGAAAACCAAAGCATTGTCATATAGTGTCGCCCATAGCCTCCAGAGAGGGCTACGAATTTCTTTGCAGGAAATTGCCTCAAAACGGAATTTCCATTTGGTTAGGAGCCATTGATGAAGAATTAACTACCAAATCATTCATTATTCCCGGATTGGGCGATGCCGGTGATTTGGCTTACGGAGAAAAATAAAGTCAGGGATAGACTTGTT
Organism: Bacteroidales bacterium; assembly: GCA_012510445.1. Lineage (GTDB taxonomy): Bacteria > Bacteroidota > Bacteroidia > Bacteroidales > UBA932 > DMER64. Next base: position 35,116 of record JAAZIA010000005.1, on the reverse strand, counting down.
CACCCGCTACAAATGTCATTTTACAAGAAGTGTCCAAAATTTCTTCTACGGGAATGGTCATCAGATCTTTTGTCCAGACTATAAAATCTGCCCATTTCCCCGGTTCAATAGAGCCTTTTTGATCTTCTCTAAAGTATCCTTTAGCACCCCAAAGGGTCATTCCTTTGAGTGTTTCTTCACGCGAAACAGCGTTTTCCGGTTGCCATCCGCCTTCCGGCCAAAATTCAGCATTTGTTCTTGCAATGGCTGCAAAAAACGTGTATAACGGGTTAATGCTTTCTACCGGTGCGTCTGTACCCAAGGGAGCCCACCCTATGGTTTGTATTAAATCTTGGAATGCATAAGCACCTTTAATCCTTTCCGGACCCACTCGTTCTTCTGCCCAGCCCATGTCTGAAGTGGCATGCGTAGGCTGAATGGACGGGACCACACCCATGTTTTTAAAACGCTCAAAATCAGCAGGGGCTACTATTTGAGAATGTTCTATACGCCAGCGCAGGTCGTTGCCCGGAGCAAGAAACGGTTGGTACAAATCCAATACTTTACCTACTCCTTTATCCCCAATGGCATGGGTGGCTACCTGAAGCCCTCTTTCGAATGCTTTTTTACAAGCTAAGGTGAAATCTCGGTCAGAAGTCACCTGAATACCGTAATTGCCGGGGTCGTCTGTGTAGGGTTTGTATAACAAGGCGCCTCTTGATCCCAATGCTCCGTCAATAAACAGTTTTACGGCACTTACATCCAATTTGTCTGAACGGTAGGGTGACGTAAAGCGCTCAAAATTCTTTTCTGACGGTGATATCCAAGCATCTACCCTAATGGTGAGAACTCCTGCTTTTTGCAACGAATCCAGAAGAACAATCTTTTCCAGGGAAAGGCCTCCGTCCGTTACCGATCCTAAACCATACGAAAAACAAATTTCCTGAGCTTTTTGCAGGTACGTTTCCTGTGTCTTATCATCCATGGGAGGAATATCGGCCCTTATACGGACTCCTGTATCTTCCAGAAAAACTCCTGTAAACCGGCCGTCTTCAGTTAAAATAGCCTCTCCCGGACGGATTCCGGGATCTCCCGGTTGCAGTCCCGACAATTCAATGGCTTTATTGTTCACCCAAAGGGCATGAAAATCTACCCTGCGTAAATATACGGGAATATGAGGGAAGGCATCGCTAAGTGCCTGATTTCCGGGGAAAGATTTGTCTTCCCACAACGTTTGATCCCAGCCGTCTCCTTCCAGGAAAGCGGGCTCATACAATTCGTAATGTTCCTTAAGCCTTGCAATCACTTCTTCTTCAGAAACCGAACCGCGCAAATCAACATGGCTTAGTCCGTTAGCAAATTGAGTGAAATGGCTGTGAGAATCGTGAAATGCAGGATAAACGGCCGCTCCTTCCATATTAAACTCCTTGCGACCTTTATAATATTGCCTGATATCTTCTGTAGAACCAACGGCTAAGAAAACACCTTTATCTACTGCAAAAGCTTCATGGACAGAAAAAGAGTTGTCTACCGTATAGACGCATGCATTGTAAACAACAAGGTCTACTTTTTGGCGAGTAGAACAAGAGCTTGCCGATAGGGCTAAGGCTCCAAGGGCTAAAGATATCATTACTATTTTTCTCATGTCAGATTTCTTTTCTTAAGCGTGCTATAGGTATGTTCAGTTGTTCCCGGTATTTGGCAACCGTTCTTCTGGCCACCTTATATCCTTTTTTGTTCAGACATGTAACCAGTTCTTCGTCCGTCAGAGGTTTACGTTTGTCTTCTGCATCTATGCTTTCTACCAATATGTTTTTTATTTCTCGCGTAGAAACTTCTCTCCCGGATTTTGTCATGAGGCCTTCCGAGAAAAAGTATTTCAGGGAATAAATACCAAAATGCGTTTGGATATATTTTGAATTGACTACCCGGGATATGGTAGAGATATCCAACCCGGTTTTTTCTGCAATGTTCTTTAATACCATAGGCTTAAGCTTAGATTCATCGCCTTCTTCAAAGTATTCTTCCTGAAATTCAAGGATGGCTTTCATGGTATTAAGCAAGGTGTTTTGACGTTGGCGCAAGGCTTCTATAAACCATTTTGCAGAGTCTAACTTTTGTTTTACAAAGGTAGCTGCTTCTTTGCTTTCTCTGGTGCTTTTGTCGGCTGCCTGCAAGAGCATTTCTGCGTACCGTCGGTTTATACGCAGTTCCGGAACAGAGAAACGTGGCAGGGTAAGAACAAATTCTCCGTCTTTTAGGTCCAGGATAAAATCAGGAACTACCTGTTGTGCCCGGTCTGTATAAGAATCATCTATATTACCTCCCGGCTTGGGGTTAAGTTTTAAAATTTCATCAATGGCCTCCTTTAGATCTTCCTCTGTGATATCAAGCCTGGAAATGATTTTATCGTAATGCTTTTTGGTAAACTCTTCAAAATGGTTTTTTAGGATAGTATGTGCCAGATCTACAGGCGGTTTTGATTTTCTGTTGCGAATCTGAAGAAGCAAACACTCCTGTAAGTCGCGGGCCCCTACACCCGGAGGGTCAAACTCCTGAATGATGGATAAGGCGCGATTAATTTCTTCTGTATCTACTTCCAGACCCAAACGGAATGCCATATCGTCACTTAACGTTTCCGGCTCCCTTCTCAGATAGCCGTCATCATCCAGACTTCCTATTACAAACAAAGCAATTTTTCTTTCTCGTTCTGTAAGTGTACGAAAGCCCAGTTGTACCTCTAGGTTTTGACGAAAGCTTTCCTTTACAGAAAATGTAGGGAATTCCCTTTTAGTATCTTTTGAATGATGGTTTACGTAAAGCCTATAGGAAGGGATGGAATCGTCGTCTCCATAATAGTCGCTTAAAGACAGTTCATTGTCATCTGTTTCTTCATCGTTATCTTTTGTCTCCAATACAGGATTTTCTTCCAGCTCTTTCCGTACCCTTTGGTCCAGTTCCAATGCCGGAAGCTCTAAAAGTTTAATGGTCTGTATTTGCAGCGGAGACAGTTTTTGCTTAAGCTGCAATTTCTGTTGTAATGACTGAGATAACATTAATAAACTGTTTGTACTCTACAAAGATACACAATTGCATTCTTTTAGATAACTTTGCCAGTATAAAACTTTTTCTGCAAAAAATGAAACCCATTATTTCTCCCATACCAAAACATTATTTGGAAAACGAGCTTACCGATGATTTGTTGGTAAGGTCTACCTCCCGTGGAGGCAATGAATTGTACGACTTCAATGCACAGGAAGCTCCTTACGCTATGAAAGAGGTAGGACGGTTACGTGAAATAGCTTTTCGACTGGCCGGAGGAGGAACGGGAGAAGCTTTGGATATAGATAGTTACGATACTCACCCTCATATGCCTTACAGGCAGTTGGTAGTTTGGAATCCAAAACATAAAGAGATTTTGGGTGGTTACCGCTATATCATCGGGACCGGTATTAAAGAAGAACATTTGGCTACGTCTTCTGTTTTTACTTTTGCAGATACGTTTATTAGGGAGTATCTGCCATATACCATCGAGCTGGGCAGGTCATTTGTACAACCCGATTACCAGAACACCAATAAAAACAGGTCCGGCTTGTATGCGTTGGACAATTTATGGGATGGGCTGGGAGCACTAATTGTACGCCATCCGGAAATGAAGTATTTCTTTGGAAAGGTTACCATGTACAAGAATTATGACAAAATAGCCAGAAACTACCTGCTGTACTTTTTAAACAAATATTTTCCGGATCAAGATTCTTTAGTGACTCCTATAGGTATATTGGATTATGATAAAGAAGATCCGCTCTTTAGCGGTCTTTTTGAAAATGGTAACTACAATGAAGATTATAAATTATTGGTCAAGTTACTGAAAGAGCGTGGAGAAAGAATCCCTCCGCTGATTAATTCTTATATGAGGATTTCACCCAATATGCGGGTTTTTGGTACTACGCTTAACGAAGAATTTGGAGGGGTAGAAGAAACAGGAATCCTTATTACCATAAAAGATATGTATCCGGAAAGAGTAGGCCGTTATATGAATCCTTTAACCAACTACTCCGGAAGACTCAAATTAAAATGGTGGCGTAAGGGCTCCTCTTCTTATTCCAAGGTGTAAAGCAAAGGGAAGGAGATGTTTTCTCTTGTGATAAAAGCCTGCGGGTAGGAGTTGCGAATTTTACGCATAAATTGCATAGCCTCACTCCGGGTTCGAAAATCACCCACAGTTACTTTAAAGTACGGATTCTCGTAAATCCTATATACGGCAACTTGTGGATAAGCTTCTGAAAATGAACTGGCAATACTTTCAGACTCTGCTCGTGCCGTTTGTTTGTTGTCAAAAAATATCCGAACCCGATACCCTTGCATTTTCCCTTGCGATTGGCTGTTTTTTTCTATCAATCGGTTTACTTTATAGGCAATAGAATCTGATTGAATAAGGGTAAACCGATTCCCGTACGGTCCCGGTTTTTTGAATGTCTCAAAAACATCATAACGTATCTGCAAAGTATCCAGAGCAGAGTCAGATGCCTGTCCCCATAAAGAAAAACAGGAAAACAAGAGCAAAACCCAGGTTGTGATAACGAGTTTCATAATTTTAAAAAATCTTTAACCGGCACATTATTCCAATGCAGTTTACGCTTTATGCCCCTGCTTTTGACCAGTGCATCAATATCCAACTGCAGCTGATCCAGTAACGTTTCGTCCCATTCAATAATCCCCGAAAAAAGAACAGACATATCCTGAATCTTCAAGTGCATGGTCCCCTCCTTTTCCGATAGACTTTTGGCGTCAAAGACAAGCGTGGAATCCAGATGAAAAACAGCAATGGGCTTGTCTTTAATTTTTATAATTCCGTTCAGTTCCGTCAATTTTATTTTGCTGCCTGCCGGATTGTTCAATGTGGCCAGTACTTTTACTTTGGCGGTTGACAAGCCGGTCATGTTGAACCGGTCAATGACAATATGTTGTAGCGATATTTCTTTATACCGGGAACAGCCGGCCAGAGCCAGAAGGATTATTGTATATAGAATAACGTATTTTCTGTACATGTGGCAAAGGTATACATTTAGGGTGAATATGCTATATTTGTGCCATGAATCCTTTTTATATAGAAACGTACGGATGCCAAATGAATGTGAGCGATTCTGAAGTAGTTGCAAGGGTATTGACAGATAACGGATACCTGCTTTGTTCACAGATAGAAGAGGCAAACATTATACTTATCAATACCTGTTCTGTAAGAGAAAATGCAGAAAAACGTGTTATGAACCGATTGGACCATTTTGGCAGGGTAAAGAAGAAGAATCCCTTGCTAAAAGTAGGAGTACTGGGCTGCATGGCCACGCGTCTTAAAGAAGAACTACTCAATCACCCTGCAGTAGACTGGGTGGCAGGTCCGGATAGCTACCGTTTTTTACCTGCTATGCTGGGTTCTTCTGCAACGGCTCCCATACACGTTGATCTTTCTTTGTCAGAAACGTATGAAGACATAAAACCCTATAGGGGGCCGGAGCCCGGAATCACCTCTTTTGTTACCATTATGAGAGGATGTGACAACATGTGTGCTTATTGTATTGTACCGTACGTAAGAGGAAGGGAAAGAAGCCGAGATCCGAAATCCATAGAAGCCGAGGTAAAAGATTTGGTGGAAAGCGGTTTTAAGGAAGTTACGCTCCTGGGGCAGAACGTCAACTCGTATCGGTGGGACCCGATGGCCACACAGCCATCCGGCGTATCGGCAGATGTTGCCAAGCCGCTGCCGCAGGCAGAGCCTGCGACCGTTTCTTTTGCTGACCTGCTGGATCGCGTGGCCCGGATCTCGCCTGGGCTCAGAATCCGTTTTACCACCTCGCATCCCAAAGACATGCAGGATGATGTGTTGCATGTGATGGCCCGTCATCCCAACATTTGCAAACACATTCACCTGCCGGTACAAAGCGGCAGCAATAACATACTGCGAAAAATGAACCGTGGATACACGCGTGAACAATACTTGGATAGAATCAACAACATTCGAACGCTCCTTCCCCAATGCGGAATTTCTACGGACTTGATTACCGGTTTTTGTTCAGAAACGGAAGAAGATCATAAACAAACACTTAGCCTTATGAAGGAAATCCGTTTTGACCAGGCTTTTATGTTCCATTATTCCCAGCGTCCCAACACACAGGCTTGGCGACATTATGCAGACAATGTACCGGGAACAGTGAAAATCCGACGTCTGAAAGAAATCATTGCTTTGCAAAACAAACATGCATTGGAAAGCAACCGGGCAGAGATAGGCTGCGTGCATGAAGTATTGGTAGAAGGAGTCTCTAAACGTTCTGCAGAAGAGTACTTTGGACGGACAGACACAGGGAAGGTCTGTGTATTTCCCAAAAAAAACTCGGTGCCGGGAGAGTTCGTAAACGTTGGTGTTACCTCTTGTACAGGGGCAACTTTGAAAGGGGAAATTACGTAAAAATCGCCGTCGGTTTTATTACTTAAAAAAAATACACTACATTTGCTTCCCGTTTATCAGTTTGTGAGAATAACTACAAAGCCCGGATGGCGGAATAGGTAGACGCGCTGGTCTCAAACACCAGTGGCCGCAAGGCTGTGCCGGTTCGATCCCGGCTCCGGGCACCACACATCTGATGTGTAAAGAGTTTATTGTGAGGCAAGCAAAATCTATTATTTGTTCCGGGGAAGAGTTATTCGAATACCTCCCGCACAGACCTCCTGCTTTATTGATTGATACGTATCACGGAAAAGATCAAAAGGCTTCTTATACAGGATATACACCAAAAAAGGAATCGCTATTTTGTGAAAACGGTTTTTTCCGGGAAGAAGGGCTTTTGGAACACATGGCACAATCGGTTGCCATGGCCCGAGGTGTGAGGGAAGCAAATACGACAGAGACACAGGAAGAGGAGCAAACAGAGGGAGTAATTCCGGGTTTTGTGGCGTCTTTTAAAAATGTAAACTTGTATAGAAGGGCAAAAGAGGAAGAACCTTTATATACAGAAGTGGAGGAGACCTTCAAAAACCCGGTTTTTTCTGTAGTACAGGTGAGTACATATAATAAAGACGGGTTGTTGGCAGAAGCAGAAATGAAGGTGGTAAAAACTGCAGGATTGGGTATATGAAAAAAATTCAAGTGTTGTTTTTGTTGTTGACAGTCGCATGCGGAACTGCGGGTAAAATCGGATGGGAAAACGTCCCACCCTTTTTAAATACAGAAAAGAAAATTTTATTCTATGATTTTCAGATGAAATATAAGAACAAACAAGTAGATGGTTTGCTTTTAGTAGAAAGAAATGCAGTTAACAAGCCACGGTTTGTGCTCACCTCCCATTTTGGAGTGTCACTTTTTGATTTGGAAGGTACAGAAGACGGCTATACAACACATTTTGCCATTGATTTTCCCGATAAGAAAAAAGCGTTGGATCTGGTGTGGAAAGATTTGTCCCTGTTGTACGATCCTTCTGCAGGTATAGGATATGCTCCCATACGGAATAGTGAAGGCAAGGTGGAAACATTGCAAAGCGGAACAGGTATTTATAAAACAAAAATGAAAATGGAAAACTATAAAGAGGGATATCCAAAAAACATTAAGATTGAACATCCCCTGTTACAGGTATCCCTTTTCTTAACTCGGGCTGAATCTGTTGAAGAAACTCTTTACTATTGAATCTGTAACTGCTACCGAACCCGGAAACTTTCGGGCAACGGCCAGGCTAAACACTACCCATGAAGTGTTTCAGGGTCATTTCCCCGAAGTCCCTATACTTCCGGGGGTTTGTTCGCTCTATCTAATAAGGATATGTACAGAAACAATCTTGGGGAAAAAATTACAGTATGTAGCTGTAGGAACATGTAAATTCTCTTCTGTTGTGGAACCTTTACGTGAGGAAACGCTACTGATGAACGCCAAAACAGAGGTACAAGAAGAAACGAACGAGATCAAAGTGAGTGCCGAACTTCAATACGGAACCCACCCTGTTTTAAAAATGCAAGCTCTCATGAAGGAGGTTGGAATATGAAAAGACGAGGTACCCTTACGGCTATAACTCTTTGTATAATTGTGACGTTGTTTTCACAAGGAAACAAGAATGAATTCTTTGGAAATTTGTCCCAAGCCATGCAGCGTGTTGAAACTTTTTCCGGGGATTTCATACAAGAAAAAGAGTTCCGGGAATTAGAAGTAAAGGTGACTTCTAAAGGAACGTTTACGTATTCAAAAAATACGGGAATACGTTTTGATTATACTTCGCCAAGAGAAATGAGTATGGCAGCTGACGGGAAAGCTGTGAAAATCACAGTAGATGGTAAAACCACTACTTATTCATTAAAGGCGCAAAACAATGCTTTAACAGAAATGGCTCGTATCATGGGAGAGTGTATGCAAGGAAAGCTCTACGCGTTAAACAGCCAATACAATCTTCTGTACAAGGCCTCTGATGAAGAGTACTTGATAACCATATTGTATAAAAAAGAAAGTCCGGAAAATGCTTTTGAAAACATAGTGTTAACTTTTGATTCAAAAAACTATGCTCTTGTAAAGATCGAAATTTGTGAAAGGTCTGGGTACGTTACCACCTACCTTTTTTCTTTACAAAAAATGGTATATTTGTAATAAATAGCTAGGCTTATGAAAGTCAATGAAGTACCACAAGACAATGCATTTTTACAGGAAGAGACCGAAATATGCCTAAGAGATAGGTACTATGCTTTGGATGAGGAAGGGAAGTTCCGGGAAGTGCCAAGTGTAGGATGGAAACCAAAAAATGCAGCCATTCAGTTTGCATGGAATAACAGGGAAGAAGAGGCTGACAAAATCCGTGAACAGGTGGTGCAAGGAAAACTCAGTCCCTTGGCATACCACATGGAGCGATTGCTTATGACTCCTGCTATATTGTCTAAATATGCCGGCTTATCGCGCAGAAAAATTGTTCGTTACTGTAAACCAAAATATTTTTCAAAAATAAAACCGGAAGAGCTGTCGTGCTTGGCGGTTGCTTTAAACATTAATGTTGAAGAACTCATCTCTATTGATTGACTATGCAAATTGACTTTGAACACAGGCACGCCGCACATTGTGAGAATGGTGTTGTAAGAAATCTATTGAACTTTTACGGAATAAAATTAAGTGAACCCATGGTTCTGGGACTTGGATCGGGCATCTTTTTTTCTCATATGCCGTTTTACAAGATGCACGGTATGGCCCTTACCTCGTTCAGGCCTTTCCCAGGAACTATTTTTACTCGTGTTACAAAAGCTTTAGGAATTGATATTCAGTGGCATAAATTTAAAAATCCCGATAAGTCCATGGACAAACTTGACGAAATTCTCTTTCAGAGAATCCCCGTGGGCTTGCGTGTGGGTGCGTACAATTTATCGTACTTTCCCAAGGAATATAGGTTTCACTTCAATGCGCACAACCTTTGTGTGATAGGAAAAGAAGGAGACGAATACATTATTTCGGATCCTGTAGGCATGAATAAGCACAGACTTTCATCGGCAGATTTGAAAAAAGTAAGGTTTGCCTGGGGTACAAGCCCGCCTAAAGGAAGGATGTATTACATTAAGAGTTTAGATAATTACAGGCCGTTAGATGAAGAAATGATTGATAAGGCAACCCGCAAGACGTGTTCCGATATGCTACATATTCCTTTTCCCATGTTTGGAGCACAAGGCATTGCCTATTTGGCAAGAAGGATGCGAAAGTGGGAAAAACTGTACGGTAAAAGAGGAGCCGCTCTTAACCTGGCTCAGGTCATCCGTATGTTGGAAGAAATTGGAACAGGAGGAGCAGGGTTTCGTTTTATGTATGCAGCCTTTCTTCAGGAGGCTTCTGAGTTTCTTAATAGACCGTTATGGAACAACTTATCAATGGAGCTGTCGGAAACAGGAGATTTGTGGAGGGACTTTTCTTACCATGCCGCTCGTTTCTTTAAGAAAAGAGAAGGGGAGATAGGCTCTTACGATGACCTGGCCCACAAACTTGAAGTTATATCCGAAAGAGAAATAGATATTTTTACGCGGTTAGAAAAATCGATAAAACGTGAGTAACCGGTATGCCATAGAAACTGAAAACCTTAAAAAAACGTACAAGGGAAAAACCCATCCTACATTGAATGGGTTTACGTTAAGAATTCCTTATGGATCTTTATTTGGCCTTTTGGCGCCTAACGGAGCAGGTAAAACAACAGCCATCAACATCATTTGCGGGTTGAGAAAGTACGATAGTGGCAAGGTTCGGATTCAAGGCAGGGATATCTCTGCCGGCATGAAACAGATACGGCCTCTGTTTGGGCTTGTACCCCAAGACATAGCTCTTTTTCCTACGTTAACAGCTTATGAAAATCTCAAAATTTTTGGAGGGCTGTACGGCATTGAAAAACCCCTGCTGGAAAAAAGGATAGACCAACTGTTGGAACTTTTTGACTTGACCGAAAGCAGACATTCGTTCATCAACCGTTTTTCCGGTGGAATGAAACGCAGGGTAAACATGATTGCCGGAATGCTTCATGCGCCTGAAATTTTAATCTTAGATGAACCTACGGTAGGTGTAGATGCTCAATCGCGCAGAATGATTCTTGAGAAACTTGTTGAAATCAATCGGCAGGGAACGACCATACTTTTTATTTCCCACTATTTGGAAGAAGCGCAGCAAATTTGCTCTCAGGTGGCTTTTATGGACAACGGATCCATTATTAGTCAAGGCAGCCCGGAACATCTTATAGCAGAACACAACATATGTGATGACCTAGAGTCTGTGTACCTGCTTTTGACCGGAAAAAGAATAAGGGATAACACATGAAAAAATTCCGATACCTGTTGTATAAAGATTATTTGCTGCTTAAGCGAGACATAGCAGGACTCTTGCTTATGTTTCTTATGCCTGCCGTATTGGTTGTTTTGATGACACTCCTCCAGGAAAGTACCTACAGGGTATTGAAAGATGCTTCTGTTCCTCTTTTACTAGTTAACAAAGACAAAGGAGAGTTGGGCAAAGCCATTGATAAAGAAATTGAGCTGTCTGGGATCTTTAAAATAGACAGGCATATTAAAGGCAAAGAACCAACGCAAGAACAAGTGGAAAGAGAAGTGGCCGGGAGTAAGTATACTTTAGGGATCTATATTCCCGAAAACACAACGGAAACCATTCGGAGGAATGTAGTAAAATATGTGATGACCGCTTTTAGCGGTGCCGAAGAGTTGCCGGCTATAGACAGCGTGGGGTTTGTAATTTTTATAGACCCTACCACAAAAATGTCTTTTTCCTCCTATATCATGAGTACCCTTAAAGAAAGGACACAAAAAATTGAATTTGAATACATACTAAAGGAGATTACAAGACAAGTAAACGAAATAAGTCCCATACCTATCTCAACGGCAGGTTTTTACGGAGATCAGGTAGTTATAGATATACGCAATGCTCGTTTAGAAGGCAAGGACATGGTACCCAACCCGGTACAGCATAACGTTCCGGCTTGGTCACTTTTTGCCGTCTTCTTTATAGTCATATCTCTTTCCGGAAGCATCATCAGAGAGCGGCAGGAAGGGAGTTTTTCCCGACTGCTTACTATGCCCTGTTCTTATACAGAGTATTTGTTAAGCAAAGCCGTTGTCTTTTTGATTGTTACGTTATTGCAGTTTGGACTCATGCTACTCATAGGGATTTTTGTTCTTCCCTGGTTTGGGCTGGAGTCACTTAATTTGGGTAGTTCCCCAATGGCTTTGATCCTGCTGGCTCTTTCTGCTTCTATAGCAGCTATTGGGTATGGGATAGCCATTGGCAATATTGCCAATACTTTTCATCAATCTTCTGTTTTTGGAGCCATTTCCGTTGTTATTATGGCCGCCATTGGAGGAGTTTGGGTCCCTACTTTTGTGATGTCAGAAACCCTCAGGCAAATAAGTAAACTGTCTCCTATGCATTGGGGGCTATCGGGATTTATGGATGTGTTCCTTCTGGATGCCGGTATAAAAGCCATTCTGCCGGAGTGTGCCGCCATGCTATTCTTTGGGATGGTTTGTTTTTCTGTAGCTATCACCTTCAATTACCGCCGCCGACTGGACGTCTGATTCTTGAATCCATTGTTGATGACATAGGCCGGGTTGATGATACAGGTGGCAACAATTTCGTACCAAGTAAATCCGTTCTTAGCCATGGCTAATGTAGCCCTGTGAGCCAGTTCTCCCAGTATAATTCCTCCCAGAGGAGTAACAATCAGGTCCTGGATACTGGGTTGCTCCAACCCTCCTTCCCACAAGTATTCCCAAAGCGTAGATTGCAAAACGGCAAACAAAGAAGCTTGCCATATTTTGGCTCCCTGTGAACGTGTAGTGTTATAATAAAAACTTCCTTGATAGGGATGACCTACATAGTTTATAATAAATAGGTCGTCATCTATTTCAGGAGGTGTGGTAAAGCTTCTTTTGTATTCTCTTTTCAGAGATTCTTTGGTAAACGCTGTCTCTTTGTCCCATTTGCTTACGTATTCCGGAGATAGGATAAGGGCTGTCATGATGACGGTATTGAATCCTAACGAGTAACCGGTAGCCCGTAACATTTTATTTCCAAAAGTTCGTTCGCTATGTCTGAGTACTACAGTAGAGGGAGTTGGCAGACTTAATGCTAACGAATCGTTATTTGGTAACAAGAGTTCGGGGTTGCGAGCATACTGTGCATTGGCAGGTAATGCTAGAGAAAAAAAACCAACAAAGAGCAGGCAATAAAGAATATGTTTCATAGCAAACAAAAGTAAAGAAAATCTTTTACTTTTCTATTCAGGATATTGCGTATCTTGGACCACAATTATTTTTGATAATGAAACTGATTTTTTTAATTATGAGCTTTTACGCTTTGTCTTTTACGACTATACAAGGAGAAACGTACTCTTTTGAGCAGCTGCGAGGTAAAAAAGTGCTGATTGTAAATACAGCCTCTAATTGTGGCTACACACCGCAGTTTAAAGAATTGGAAGCTTTACACCGCAAATATGCACCGCAGTTAGTAGTGTTGGGATTTCCGTCTAATGATTTCATGGGCCAGGACCCCGGATCTAATGAAGAAATACAAGAGTTTTGTGAAATCAATTACGGAGTGACTTTTCAAATGATGGAAAAGTCCTTTGTCAGAGGCAAGAAGAAAAGGAACCAAGTTTTTCAGTGGCTTACCGATAAGAGTAAAAACGGATGGAACAGCAAAGGACCTGCCTGGAATTTCACCAAATACCTGATAGACGAACAGGGGCGGCTTATCGGGCACTGGCCGTCTAAGGTCAAACCCAACGACCCTTCCATTGTAGGACTTATTGAAAAATAATTGATACACTCTCTTTTTTTTGACATTGACGGTACCTTGGTAAGTTTTAAAACTCACACCGTACCACGCTCTGCTGTTTTAGCTATTAAGAAATATCAGGCATTAGGTATAAAAACCTTTTTATGTACGGGCAGGCCCAGGGTATTGATACAAGATTTTTCCCTTCCTTCGTACGGCGGCTTGTACTTTGACGGGTTAATAGCTCAGAATGGAGGGTATTGTGAATCCGGTGACGGACAAATCATATACCAGAGCAAGATAGATATGCGGGATATTCATTCTTTGCTCATGTACTTGAAAGAAAACGAACCGTTTCCCGTATCTATGGTAACCAGGAACAAAGTGTACATCAACTACATTGACCAGAAGGTAAAAGACTTGGCTACTTTGGCAGGCATGGACCTACCGCAGGTGTATCCGTTGGAAGAAATAACGGATGAAGTAATACAAATAAGCCTGTACGGCGATGTCCGGTTGGAAGCCGAGGTAATGAGCAAAGCCATCCTTCACAGCGAATCAAGCCGTTGGCATCCGGACTTTACCGATATCACTCCCAAGGGAGACAACAAAGGAACAGGTGTAGAAAAAATGTTACACTACTTTGGACTGCCCCGCAAAGGTACCATGGCCTTTGGAGACGGAGGCAACGATATTCCCATGCTGGAATACGCAGAGGTGGGAGTGGCCATGGGAAACGCTACAGACCCGAAGGTTATTGCAGCAGCCTCTCACGTAGCACCCGGGGTAGATGAAGACGGCATTGCCACGTTCTTGGAAGAATATTTCAAAACACTCAATCCTTCATCACCTCTTCAATCTCTTCCGGAGTAACGGGTAGGCGTTTGTTGCCCAGCAGACGGTATCCTTCTTTTGTGATCAATAAATCATCTTCAATGCGGATTCCGCCAAACCCATATAGTGGTTTACATTTTTCAAAATCAATGAAAGAGGCATTATGGCCTTCTTTTTTCCACAATTCCAAGAGTGTGGGAATGATGTAAAAGCCGGGTTCTACAGTCATAACGTTTCCTATTTCCAGTTTTCTGGCCATCCGCAACGATTTTAGACCAAACTGCGTACTTCTGGAAACCGTGCTATCGTATCCCACAAATTGTTCACCCAAGTCTTCCATATCGTGCACATCCAGTCCCATATTATGACCCAGCCCGGTAGGGAAAAAAGCAGCATGTGCTCCGGCAGCTACTGCCTCTTCTGTATCTCCTTTCATTAAGCCCAGGTCTTTCAAACCTTCTGTAATAATGCGTGCGGCCGTTAGGTGTACTTCTTTAAAAGAAACGCCGGGGGCGCACATGGAAATGCAATGGTTGTTGGCCTTCAGTACCAGAGTGTACAAATCGCGAGCAATACCTTGGAAAACTCCTCCTACAGGAAGGGTGCGGGTAAAATCACTGCAATAGTGGCTCTGAAGTTCAGCTCCTGCATCTATCAACAGCAAGCGTCCTTTTTCCAATATTTGATGATGCAAATGCCCGTGCATTACTTCTCCGTTTTGCGTGAGGATGATAGGGAACGAAGGCATATATCCCCCGCTTACGGCAATGCCTTCCATTATGCCAACCAGCTCTTGTTCTACCATACCCGGCTTGGCCAGCTTCATGGCCGTATAGTGCATGGCATAGCCCAGATTACAAGCTTTGTCCAGTTCTGCAATCTCTTCCGGTTGTTTGATCATACGTAACCCTACAATGGCGCGAATGAGCTGTTCAGAAGCTTTTTCTTTCTGCTCATTGGGATGGATGCCCATCATGTCCATCAGTTCTATCATATTGTCGCTCCGGTACGGAGGAAGGAAATGAATAACAGGACCTTTCTTTTGTTCTTCCTGAATAAAACCGGCAAGGGTATTACGTGAAGACGTATGCTTTACGCCTATTAGCTCTGCTTTTTCCTGCATTTTTGGCAACGGTCCTGTCCATACAATGTCGTCCAGACTCACATCATCGGCAAAAAGAATTTCTTTTCCCGAATCAAAATCTATAACGGCTGCCAAATTGGGTTCATCAAGACCAAAAAAATACAGAAAACTGCTGTCTTGCCTAAAAGGATAGGTGTTGTCTTTGTAATTACAAGGTGCTTCACGGTTTCCCATGAATAAGCCTATTCCTTGGTTCATTTTTGATTTCAGTGCCTTACGGCGTTGTACGTAGATTTCTTTAGAGAACATAATGGTTATATTTTCTCCAAATATAACAAAAAGTCATGTACCTTTGCAGCATGTTGCCTACCTCACGGAAAGAGTTGAAGCATTTAGGGATTGACCGGTTAGATATCATACTTTTCTCGGGAGATGCTTACGTGGACCACCCTTCTTTTGGGGCAGCTATCATCGGAAGGATATTACAGGCAGAAGGGTATTTGGTGGCTATAGTACCGCAGCCCAATTGGAGAGATGACCTTAGGGATTTCAAAAAACTGGGTGAGCCCAGGTTGTTTTTTGGAGTAACCTCGGGGAATATGGACTCTATGGTAAACCACTATACAGCAGCAAAACGCCTAAGAAGCAACGATGCTTATACGGCAGATTCAAGGTCAGACATGCGTCCCGATTATGCCGTTACTGTATATACACACATTCTCAAAAAGCTGTACCCTAACACTCCTGTTGTACTTGGAGGAATAGAAGCCTCTTTGCGACGGCTTACCCATTACGATTATTGGTCAGACACCCTTACCCCTTCCGTGTTAGTAGCATCGGGAGCAGATTACCTGGTGTACGGTATGGGAGAGCGTGCCGTTGTGGAACTGGCTCGTAAGATAAGCAGCGGAGCTACGCAAGAAGAAATACGCCTGACTCCGCAAATAGCCTATCTGGCAAAATCTGTTAGGGAAATACCGGACTGTGGTTCTAGCAACGGTCAGGCTTGGTTGCAGCTGCCTTCCCATAAGGCTTGCAAAACAAACAAACGAGTGTTTGCAGAACACTTTCGTGTTTTTGAAGAACAGGCCAATGCGCCGTCCCCGCCCGTGTTGGTGGAACCGTTAGACAAAGCAGAGGGTCCTGCCGTTGTTGTGAATCCGCTTTTTCCACTTATGACACAAGCACAGTTGGATAGTATTTACGACCTTCCTTTTACCTATAAGGCCCATCCGCGCTATAAAGGCAAAAGAATTCCGGCATTGGAAATGATCCGTTTTTCCATATGCCTGCACAGGGGATGCTTTGGCGGTTGTAGTTTCTGTACCATTGCCGCACATCAGGGCCGCCAGATTACCTGGCGTTCACAAGCCTCGGTACTTAAAGAAACGGCTGCCTTGTCTGCGCTGGAAGAATGGAAAGGCCACATTACAGATTTAGGGGGCCCAACGGCCAATATGTATGCCATGCAAGGGAAGGACCTTAACTTGTGCCGAGTTTGTACCCGAACGTCCTGTCTGTTCCCGCGTATATGCAAAAACCTGGACACTTCTCACAAGCCTTTATTGGAACTGTATAAAACTGTCAGGGAATCTGCGGGTGTAAAAAAAGTAACTATAGGCAGCGGCATTCGCTACGATCTGTTTCTGGATGCTCATGGTTTTTTGAATAAAGAAGGCGAACAGTATTTCCGCGAGTTGCTCAGATATCACGTATCGGGCAGATTGAAGGTGGCGCCCGAGCATACAGAAGACCATGTACTTAACCATATGCACAAGCCGTCTTTTGCCTTGTACAGAACCTTACGAAGGGCATTTTTGAAAGAAGTAAAAAAAGAAGGCTACCGTTGGCAATTGATCCCTTACTTTATATCTTCCCATCCGGGCTGTACCCGGCAGGATATGTACAGCTTAGCCAAGAAATTTAAAAAAGACGGCATTTGGGTGGAACAGGTGCAGGATTTTACTCCCACGCCTATGACCAAATCATCGGTAATGTTTTATACCGGTTTGGTTCCCGAAACGGGTAAAAGAGTATTTGCGGAACAGAACCTACAAAAAAAAGCACTCCAGAAGGAAAGCTTTTTCTTAAAGTAATACTATACACCTAATACAAAGTCACCGCATTTGGCTTTTATATGTACACAAAATGCGGTATTTTTGTTACATAATTTTAAATCACAACCTATGTATTTTCACACCATTTCCTCTTCCCCTGCAGGAATTGAGGTACCGGAAAAAATCCTGACAGTAAAAACCCAACTTGAGCTTTCTGAAGAAGCCATTCAAAACATTGAAAAATGCCGTAATTATTTAGATAAAAAGATCAATGATTCCGGTTTGGTCTATGGCGTGAATACCGGCTTTGGAGCCCTTCATAATGTGGCTATCAAAAAGAAAGAACTGGAACAGTTGCAAAAAAACTTGGTGATGTCACATGCCTGCGGTATGGGTAAAGAAGTGCCTAAAGAAGTGGTGAAACTCATGTTGTTTCTAAAAATACGTTCTCTTTCCTATGGTTTTTCGGGAGTGCAATTAAAAACAGTACAGCGTCTGGTTGATTTTTTTAACCGTGGAGTGTATCCGATTGTTTATGAACAGGGTTCCCTGGGAGCGTCCGGAGATCTGGCTCCACTGGCTCATTTGTCCTTACCTTTGATTGGCTTGGGAGAGGTAGAAGTAGATGGGAAGCGCATGAGCGGAGAAGAGCTGAACAGTCACATGGGATGGGAGCCTATCCGTTTGCAATCAAAAGAAGGCCTTGCCTTACTTAACGGTACGCAATTTATGTGTGCCTGCGGTTTGTGGTCGTTGATTAGGTCAAAAAAACTGTCGGATAAAGCCGATATGATTGCTGCCTTATCACTGGATGTTTACGACGGCAGGCCGGAACCTTTTACAAAAGAAGTACACCGTGTAAGGCCGCATGCCGGTCAGGCAGAAACGGCTGCCTCTGTAGAGAGGTATTTGGAAGGAAGCAAGCTTATAGCAAAACAGAAAGAACACGTACAAGATCCGTATTCCTTCCGCTGTATTCCACAAGTCCACGGCGCAACAAAAGATTGCCTGGCATACGTAACCGGGGTGTTGACAACAGAAATGAATGCAGCTACCGATAACCCTACGGTATTTCCGGACAACGACCTGATTGTCTCTGCAGGAAATTTCCACGGACAACCGTTGGCACTTGCCTTGGATTTTTTGGCCATTGCCGTTGCCGAATTAGGAAACATTTCTGAACGGAGAACCAATCAGCTGATTGCAGGAAAAAGAGGCTTGCCTTCGTTCTTGGTTGCCAGGCCGGGAGTAAACAGCGGGTTTATGATTCCGCAGTACACGGCTGCCTCTATTGTGAGCCGGAACAAACAATTGTGTACTCCCTCCAGTGTAGACTCCATAGACTCGTCTCAGACACAGGAAGACCATGTGAGCATGGGAGCCAATGCAGCCATTAAATGCATGAAGCTTGTGGAGAATGTGAGTAGGGTACTGTCCATTGAGTTGTTCAATGCAGTACAGGCTCTTGAATTCAGAAGACCGGACAGTACCTCTCCCGTTTTGGAAAAACTGGCAGAGGCATTTCGCCGCTACGTTCCCTTTGTGGAAGAAGATGTACTTATGTACCCATTGATGCACCAAGCAGAAAAATTTGTAAAAGATGAGTGGAATTTTAATTGAAAACATAAAACAACTGGTGCAGGTTCGCAGGGGGCATCAAGAAGGGGCCTCTTCTGCCTGCAGCGGTAAAGACCTGAATACGTTACCTTGTATAAACAATGCATGGCTTTATATTAAAGAAGGCATTATTGACGATTTTGGTCTTATGGAAACGTGTCCTTATAAAGAGGATATTCCATTAGGCACCCGGGTTATTGATGCTCGCGGGAAATGTGTCTTCCCTTCTTTTTGCGACTGCCACACCCATATAGTATATGCAGGAAGCAGAGAGAAAGAGTTTATGGATAAAATCAGAGGGCTCTCTTACCGGGAAATTGCCGCCAGGGGAGGAGGCATTTTAAACTCGGCTCGTTTGCTTCACCAAACTTCTGAAGAAGAATTGTATAGGCAAAGCCTGGTACGTGCCCGGGAAATGATTGGTTTTGGAACAGGGGCCATAGAAATAAAAAGCGGTTACGGTCTGACTGTGGAAGACGAGTTAAAAATGCTGCGGGTAATCCGAAGGATTGGAGAA
Source organism: Bacteroidales bacterium (assembly GCA_012510445.1). Lineage (GTDB taxonomy): Bacteria > Bacteroidota > Bacteroidia > Bacteroidales > UBA932 > DMER64. Next base: position 15,755 of record JAAZIA010000005.1, on the reverse strand, counting down.
GAAACACCCTTAGAGGTAAAGGCTACTTTTTTGGGGGCGCATGCCGTTCCGGAAGCATACAAAGGCAGGCAGGAAGCGTACGTAGATTTGATTGTAGAGGAAATGATTCCCAAAGTGGCAGAAGAAGGATTGGCACAATATGCAGATGTCTTTTGTGAAACGGGGTTCTTTACGGTAAAAGATACAGAAAGGATTTTTACGGCAGCACTAAAACATGGATTACGTCCAAAAGTACATGCCAACCAGATGGATTATTCGGGAGGTGTTCAAACGGGAGTCAATTATGGTGCCATTACCGTTGATCATTTAGAGCATACCGGTTCGGAAGAATGGGACGTCTTGGCAGCGTCAGACACCATGCCTGTTTTACTGCCCGGGTCTACTTTTTTCCTGGAAATGGAATATGCACAGGCCAGAGAAATGATCAAGAGAGGATTGCCGGTAACTTTAGCTACCAACTACAATCCCGGTTCGTGTCCTGCGGGCAACATGCAGTTTATGATGACACTGGCTTGCCTAAAGATGAAGATGACACCGGAAGAGGCCATTAATGCAGCCACCCTGAATGGCGCCCATGCTATGGATCTTTCTTCTCGTTTTGGTTCCATAACCGTTGGAAAGACAGCCAATGTCTTTATTACCGTACCCATGCCTTCCTATGAATATTTTGCCTATGCTTTTACAAGCCCACTGATAGAGACAACAATAATTAACGGAAAAATTATTACATTATGATCTTTACCTTATCACAACAATTTAAGACGTCACTTGGGACGCTTACCATAGTGCCTGCAGGGCACGGTGCCGTATGTTTCCGTTTGGGAGATCTGATTATGTATATAGATCCTTATTCAGAAACAACGGACTACAGTAAGTTCCCCAAAGCAGATATTGTCTTTTTTACACACGACCATTTTGATCATTACGATAAAAAAGCACTGGAACATTTGGTAGTAAAAAAAACAATATTTGTTGGACCCCGGTGTATGGAAGAACACTTGGAACTGGAGAAAACCTTGAACAACGGAGAGGTTTTTCATTGGAAAGGAATAGAAATTACCGCCGTTCCGGCATACAACATCATTAATAAAAAAGACGATGGCCAGCCTTTCCATCCCAAAGGATACGGGAACGGCTATGTATTTACGTTTGGAGATTTTAGGGTATACAGTGCAGGAGACACGGAGCTCATTCCGGAGATGGATCAATTGGGACATATAGACGTGGCCCTATTGCCCAAAAACTTGCCTTATACCATGAGCGACGAACAATTTTTAGAAGCAGCCCGGCGCATAGGAGCTCCCGTGGTGTACCCCATACATTACTTTGAGCTGGATAAAGAAAAGCTGGAGCGTGAACTGGGGAATAGAATAAAACTTATATACGAATAACTTTATGAAACGAATCATTGAATGTGTCCCCAATTTTTCTGAAGGAAGGGACAAGAAAACCATTGCTAAAATTTCCGATGCCATTGCAGGAACGGAAGGAGTTAAACTATTGAACGTAGATCCCGGAGTGGCTACCAACCGCACGGTAATGACTTTCGCAGGAACTCCGGAAGCTGTTGTTGAGGCAGCGTTCCGTGCCATTAAGGTGGCCTCTGAATGTATTGATATGCGTCACCATCACGGAGAACATCCACGGATAGGAGCTACCGACGTATGTCCTTTAATTCCGGTATCTGGGGTTACCATGGAAGAGACGGTAGAATATGCCAGGGATTTGGCACGCAGGGTGGGAGAGGAACTGGAAATTCCCGTGTATTGTTATGAAGATGCAGCATTTTCTGAGGAAAGAAGAAACCTGGCCGTCTGCCGGGAAGGAGAATACGAAGGCTTGGAAGCCAAACTTAAGGACCCGCAGTGGAAACCCGATTTTGGACCTACGGAATATTCGGACCGTGTAGCGTCTACAGGCCTTACGGTAATAGGTGCCAGGGATTTCTTGATTGCCGTGAACTTTAACTTAAATACCACTTCTGTGAGGAGGGCCAATGCCATTTCGTTTGATGTGAGGGAAAGAGGCAGGAAAGTAATGGTGGATGGGAAAGAAAAATGGCAACCGGGAACGCTCAAAGATTGCAAAGCCATTGGGTGGTACATAAAAGAATACGGTTTGGCACAAGTATCTATGAACTTGACCAACATTGCAGTTACCCCATTGCACGTAGCCTTTGACGAGGTTAGTGAAAGAGCATGGAAGCGAGGCATTCGTGTAACGGGTACCGAGCTTGTGGGACTGGTGCCTAAGAGTGCCTTGTTAGATGCCGGTAAACACTTCTTGCGTAAGCAACAACGCTCTTTAGGTCTTCCGGAAGAAGAAATCATTCGTACGGCCATACGCTCCATGGGACTAAACGAACTGAAACCTTTTGATCCCAAAACAAGGATCTTGGAATACCTTCTGGAAGAAGAACCCACAGAAAAAGGCTTGTGCGATTTAACTTGCAGGGAGTTTGCTTTGGAAACGGCCAGCGAATCACCGGCTCCGGGCGGAGGTTCGGTCAGTGCATATATGGGAGCCTTGGGAGCTGCTTTAGGAACGATGGTAGCCAACTTGTCTTCACACAAACGCGGCTGGGACGACCAATGGGAATATTTCTCTAATTGGGCGGAAAAAGGTCAGGTTTTAGTGGCCGAATTGCTTCGTCTGGTAGAAGAAGATACGCTTTCCTACAAAAAAGTGATAGAAGCTTTCTCTTTGCCTAGAGAAACAAAAGAAGAACAGGCACAAAGAGACCAAGCGATAGAAGCCGCCACTTTGTATGCTTCTCAAATTCCTTTGCAAACTATGAAAACAGCCATAAAGGTATTTGATATTTTGGAGGCTATGATTGAAAAAGGAAACCCCAATTCCGTAACAGATGCCGGTGTAGGAGCTCCCGCCGTATTAGGAGCCGTTAAGGGAGGGTACCTGAATGTGCTTATCAACACGTCCGGTCTGGATAACAAAGAAGCGGCCCGAGAGTTGGAAGAGGAAGCCACTAAATGGCTGCAGCTGGCAGAAGCGCGTGAAAAAGAGCTTTGGGAAAAAGTAAAAGGTAAAATTCAGTAGTCTGTGCAGCTATGAAAAAAACGATTCTTTCCGGGCTGTGTTTATGTTTGATCCTGACGGGCTGTAAGCCTGTTTGGAAAAATCTGAACTTATCTTTCAGCCAAAGAGCAGCTGCTTTAGTTGCTGAAATGACCCTGGAAGAAAAAGTTTCCCAGATGTGGCATCGGGCACCTGCCATTGAGCGTCTGGGCATTCCTGAATACAATTGGTGGAACGAATGCCTGCACGGCGTAGGTCGTGCAGGACATGCCACCGTATTTCCGCAAGCCATTGGTATGGCCGCTATGTGGAACAAGGAAATGGTATTTGAAATAGCCACTGCAGTGAGTGACGAAGCCCGAGCCAAATACCATGATTTTCAAAAGCAGGGCAAAAGAGGAATATACCAGGGGCTGACTTACTGGACGCCCAATATCAATGTATTCCGAGACCCTCGCTGGGGACGCGGCATGGAAACGTATGGAGAAGACCCGTTTCTGACAGGGGAGCTGGCTGTTCAATACATCAAAGGATTACAGGGGGATGATCCCAAATACCTAAAACTTGTGGCTACGGCCAAACATTTTGCAGTACACAGCGGCCCCGAATCAACGCGTCACAGTGCAGACGTTCATCCCGGCAAACGTGATTTTTACGAAACGTATGTTCCTCACTTTAAAAAAGTGGTACAACAGGCAGGAGTATGGTCTGTGATGGGAGCGTACCAGCGGTTGTGGGGAGAACCTTGTTGCGGCAGTTTTTTCTTAAGCTCTTTGCTCCGTGATACCTGGGGGTTTAAAGGATACATTGTTTCTGATTGCTGGGCGGTCAAAGACTTTTATGAAGAAGGCATGCATGGGGTAGTGGAAACGCCGGCAGAAGCAGCCGCCTTGGCCGTCCGGGCAGGTACGGACCTGAATTGCGGCAGTACGTATCCTTTTTTGACAGAAGCCGTTCAAAAAGGGCTGCTGGAAGAATCGCTTATAGACACGGCTGTTCAACGGCTTATGCTGGCCCGCTTTAAACTGGGAATGTTTGATCCGCAACGTAAAGTGCCTTATAGCAAAATCCCCCTGAGCGTAGTGGCCTGTGATAAACACATTTCTTTGGCACGGGAAGCGGCCAGGCAGTCTATGGTGCTTTTGGAAAACGACGGTATATTGCCCCTGTCAAAGGATGTACAAAAAGTAGCTGTAATAGGTCCCAGTGCGCACGATACAGAAGTGCTGTTTGGCAATTACAACGGATACTCAAAAAATCCGGTTACCCCGCTGGAAGGAATCAGGGAAAAGCTCCCCGGAACATCTGTTACCTTTGCGCAAGGATGCGCTTTGGCAGAAGGCTTGCCCTACCTGGTACCCATTCCCGGTGACGTGCTCTATACAGACAGTACCCTGTCCCGGCAAGGCCTTATGGGAAAGTATTTTAATCATTGGGGTCAGGAAAGAAAACAGGTAAATGAGTTGGTTGACCTAAACATTGATTTTACGTGGTGGGATAGAGCACCCTTTACCGGAATGGATGACCGCCACTTCTCTGTAACATGGACAGGGGTTCTTTGCGTTCCGGAATCGGGCAGGTATGCTTTGGGAGCCGAGGCTTTTAGTGGTTTTTCGCTTAGCCTGGACGGCAAGCCACTTGTAAGTAGACACGATGAACACCACCCTAGGAAAGAATACGAGTACGTTCATTTGCAGGCAGGAAAACCTTATGAAATAGCCTTGTCTTATATTCAGAACAAAACGGAATATGCCATGGTACGTCTGCTTTGGGAACCCCCCGGAAAAGATGTAATGGCAGAAGCCCTGCAGGTGGCACAGGAAAGCGACCTGGTGATTCTGTGTCTTGGGCTTAGCCCGTTGCTGGAAGGAGAAGAAATGAAAGTGATGGTGGAAGGCTTTAATCGTGGCGACAGGGAAGACATTCGTTTGCCCCAAACGCAAACAGAATTGATTAAAGCCGTAAAAAAACTGGGCAAACCAACCGTACTGGTATTGTTGAACGGAAGTGCAGTAAGTTTTGACCGGGAAATAAAAGAGTTGCCGGCCATACTGGAAGCATGGTATCCCGGTGAAGAAGGAGGACATGCCATTGCAGATATTTTGTTTGGAGATTACAACCCTTCCGGAAAACTGCCTGTGACTTTTTACAAGTCTATTGATCAGATCCCTGCGTTTGAGGAATACTCTATGGAAGGAAAAACGTATCGATTTTTCAGGGGAGAGCCTTTATACCCGTTTGGATACGGTCTTAGCTATACTACTTTTGAATACGAACCCATCGCTTTGCCCCGGACCATTTCTTGCAACCAAAATGTAGAAATTACCGTACGGGTAACAAATACGGGCCATAGAGACGGTGAAGAAGTAGTGCAATTGTATGTTTCTCTGCCCCATGCCTCTCATCCGGCTCCCATCAAATCGTTGCAGGGTTTTGAGAAAGTTTTCTTAGAGGCCGGTGAAAGCCGTCTTGTATCGTTTACTCTGGACCCGGAACAACGCTCTTCCATGGATGAAAATGGAGTGTGGATTGCCCGGCCGGGAGAAGTTGTTGTTGAAATAGGCGGTCAACAACATACTTTTCATCAGTTTTATGACGGGGAGGAGGTATGAAAAGCTTGGGAATAGACATAGGAACCTCCTTTGTAAAGGCATCTCTGTTGGAAGTAGAAACAGGAACCTGTATGGCTACTTGTTCTTCTCCTAAAATAGAAATGCACGTTAAGGCCCTCAAACCCGGATGGGCAGAACAGGATCCCCTTATGTGGTGGGAAAATGTTTGTACATGCCTGAAAGAACTAAGCAGGGAACATACACTAAAAGACGTACAAGCCATTGGTATCACCTACCAGATGCACGGTTTGGTCTGCGTAAACAGTAAAGGTACACCCCTGCGGGATGCCATCATCTGGAGCGATAGCCGGGCCGTAGAAATAGGGTCTGCGGCATTTCGGGAAATAGGAGAAGACGTGTGCCTTGCCCGTCTCTTAAATTCCCCCGGAAATTTCACAGCCTCTAAAATGGCTTGGGTTAAGAGAAACGAACCGGACGTCTTTGCAAAGACCTATACGTTCTTTTTGCCCGGAGACTTTATTGCTTTTCAAATGACCGGCTGCTTTTCTACTACGGAAGGAGGTCTGTCGGAACAAGTTTTATGGGATTTCAGGGACAATGCACCGGCCCTGTTTGTGCTGGAGCATTACGGAATCCCTGCGTCTTATTTGCCCAAAACCGTTCCCTCTATGGGGCTGCAAGGGAGTACGACAAGGGAAATAGAAGAGCACTTTGGCATTCCCCGGGGTACACCCGTATCTTACCGAGCCGGAGACCAACCCAACAATGCGTTTTCATTGAACGTTATGGAAACGGGAGAAATAGCAGCAACAGCCGGTACGTCGGGAGTAGTGTATGGCATTACAGACAAACCCATGGCAGACAGCCGGTCACGTATAAACCAGTTTCTGCATGTAAACCATACCCCCACCGCTCCCAGGTACGGGATGCTTCTGTGCATCAACGGTACAGGAATACTCAATGCATGGATACGCAAAAACTTGTCTGTCGGAATGACGTACGAACAAATGAATACCCTGGCTGCAGAAGTGCCACCGGGGAGCGAGGGGGTGCTTATGGTACCTTTTGGGAATGGAGCAGAACGCATGCTGGAAAACCGCCTTGTACAGGCTTCTGTTCACGGATTGGACCTTAACCGCCACCAACTGGCACACCTGCTGCGGGCTGCACAGGAAGGAATTGCTTTCTCTTTCAGGTACGGAATGGATATCATGAAAGAAACCGGTATGGACGTAGAAATTATCCGTGCCGGAAAAGCCAATTTGTTACTAAGTCCTGTGTTCAGAAGTACACTTACTTCCCTAACGGGAGCTGCTCTAGAATTATACAACACTGACGGCTCTTTAGGGGCAGCCCGTGGCGCTGCTCTGGGAGCAGGCTTGTACCCGAACCGAAAAGCCTGTTTTTCCGGATTGAGCCTGATACAAGAAGAAAGACCTGTGAAGGCTTGGATAGAACCTTTGGAAAAAGCCTATCTGAAATGGAAAGAACGGTTGCATAACCATTGAAACTAAATAGATAACAATCTGAATAAAGCGGAACAATTATGGGAACAAAAGAATATTTTCCCGGAATTGAAAAAATTCAATTTCGGGGCAAAGACAGCAAAGACCCGTTGTCTTTCCGGTATTACAATCCGGAGAAAATGGTATACGGAAAAAAAATGAAAGAATGGCTCAAATTTGCCATGGCTTACTGGCATACCTTGTGTGCCGGCGGAAGTGACCCCTTTGGGGAAGATACCATTACCCGTCCCTGGAACCTCTCTGCCAATCCCTTGGCTGCCGCCAAAGAAAAAATGGATGCGGCTTTTGAGTTCATGCAGAAGCTGGGTATTGAATATTATTGTTTTCACGATGTGGACTTGGTTGAAGAGGGCCGTACCGTGGAAGAATACGAAGCACGCATGAAAGAAATGGTAGCCTATGCCGCAAAAAAGCAAAAGGAAACGGGAATTAAACTTTTATGGGGTACAGCCAACGTATTCAGCCATAAACGGTATATGAACGGAGCCGCTACCAACCCCCATTTTGACGTGGTAGCCAGGGCTGTTGTACAAATAAAGACGGCCATTGATGCCACGGTTGCGCTGGGCGGAACCAATTATGTTTTCTGGGGTGGCCGGGAAGGGTATATGTCTCTGTTGAACACGGATATGAAGCGTGAAAAACAGCACTTGGCCATGATGCTTAGTAAAGCACGTGATTACGGACGCTCCCGCGGCTTTACGGGTACGTTCCTGATTGAGCCCAAACCTATGGAACCTACAAAACACCAATACGATGCCGATGTGGAAACCATTTTGGGATTTTTAAGGCAATACGGGCTGGATAAAGATTTCAAGATCAATATAGAAGTAAACCATGCTACGTTGGCCGGTCATACCTTTGAACATGAATTGCAATGTGCAGCAGATGCAGGAGCTCTGGGTTCTATTGATGCCAACCGCGGAGATTACCAAAACGGCTGGGATACAGATCAGTTTCCCGTTGACATGTGGGAAGTAACACAAGCTATGATGGTAGTGCTGCAAGCCGGAGGGTTGGGCAACGGAGGTATTAATTTCGACGCGCGTGTACGGCGCAATTCCACAGATTTGCAAGATTTGGTCATTGCCCACATCTCTGGTATGGACACGTTTGCCAGGGGACTGGAAGCAGCTGCCGATATTCTGGAAAACTCGCCTTTACTCAATATGCGCAAAGAGCGTTATGCGTCTTTTGACAGCGGTCCGGGGAAGGCATTTGAAAAAGGAAATATGGATTTTGAGGCCGTATACGAATACGGTCGAAAACTGGAAGAACCGCAGCAACGGAGCGGACAGCAGGAACTCTACGAAACCATAGTAAGTATGTATATTTAAAAAGGCGGGTATGTACAAAAAAGAGAAAGGCAGCAAGCTATACCTGGGAGCCATAACCTTTGTGGCAGTCCTTGGAGGATTGCTTTTTGGTTACGATACGGCCGTTATATCGGGGGCCGAAAAAGCCCTGGAGGTTTTTTTCTTGGGGGCATCCGATTTTACTTATACAAAAGTCTGGCATGGGGTCACGGCATCGAGTGCCCTCATTGGTTGCATCATAGGAGGGGCTTTATCGGGGCTGCTGGCCACCCGTCTGGGAAGGCGTAATGCGCTGCTCTTTGCCTCGGTCCTTTTCTTTTTATCGGCAGTAGGCTCTTGGCGGCCGGAAATGCTGTTCTTCCCTTACGGCAAACCGTCCTTTTCCCTGCTGTTGGCCTTCAATGCGTACCGTGTTTTGGGCGGAATTGGGGTGGGTCTTGCCTCGGCCATTTGCCCCATGTACATTGCCGAGGTGGCTCCGGCACACATGCGTGGAAGGTTGGTCTCTGTGAATCAGTTTGCCATCATTTTTGGAATGCTGGTGGTATACTTTGTCAATTACTTGATCCGGATGGGCTTGCCGGGAGATATTGATCTGGCCATGGTAGAAACGGGTTGGAGGCGCATGTTCCTGAGCGAGGCGTTCCCTGCAGCCACCTTTGGGCTGTTGTTGCTGATGGTTCCCAAAACGCCCCGGTTTCTGGTCATGTCCGGGAATCCGGAAGGAGCGCTGCGTGTACTTACCCGTATAAACGGAGAAAACACGGCCCGTACCATTTTAGAGGAAATCAAAGAGACCGTAGTGGAAAAAAGGGAACGACTCTTTTCGTATGGAGTGACGGTAATCGTTATAGGCGTTTTACTTTCCTTTTTTCAGCAGGCAGTAGGGATCAACGTAGTGTTGTATTATGCACCTCGCATTTTTGAGAACTTGGGAGCATCGGGCGATAAGTCTATGCAACAAACGGTAATCATGGGGTTTGTCAATATTGTATTTACGCTGGTAGCTATTTTCACAGTAGACAAATTGGGACGAAGGCCGTTGCTGATCATTGGGTCTATTGGGATGATGCTGGGGATGGCCGCATTGAGCGTTCTCTCTTTTATGGACGTGATTGGAGTGGCGGCCCTTGTTTTTATCATCCTCTATACGGCATCTTTTATGATGAGCTGGGGGCCTGTAACGTGGGTATTGATCTCTGAAATATTCCCCAATACCATCCGCGGACAGGCAGTGGCTATTGCAGTAGCCGCTCAATGGATATCAAACTTTGCTGTATCTTCTACATTTCCGTCACTTTCTGCCTGGAGTACGGGAGGGGCTTACCTGATATATGCTGTATTTTCTTTACTTTCAGCTGTATTTGTTTATAAAATGGTACCGGAAACCAAAGGGAAAACATTGGAAGATATGACCCGTTTATGGAGGAAAAAATTATGAATGTACTTGTATTAGTAGCAGGTATTGTGGCAGGAGGACTGACAGGAGGCATACTGGTTTGGTTCTTTCTGAGCAAACACCTGCAAGAAAAAAACAGGGAGCTTAAAGAAAAAGAAGCAGAGATAAGGGATATGGGAGCAGCACTGGCTTCTTCTAAAACAGCCCTTGTACATAAAGAGGAAGAGTTGACCGGTATGAAGGAAAAACTTACGGTGCAGTTTGAAAACCTGGCCAACAAAATTCTAGAGGTCAATACACAGAAATTTGAAGAAAAAAGCCGTAAGAGCATGCAGCAAATGTTGGATCCACTTAGGGAACAGATGAAGGAGTTTAGAAAAAAAGTGGAAGACACGCATGTGGAAGACACAAAGCAACGCGTAGCGCTGGATGAAAGAATTCGCGGCCTTATTGAGCAGACAAACCTAGTAAGTGCAGAAGCAAGCAACTTGGCGCAGGCACTTAAAGGGCAGAGCAAAACGCGTGGAGACTGGGGAGAGATGCTTCTGGAAAGGATTCTGGAACATTCCGGACTGGAGTTTGGTACGCACTACCAATTGCAAGAACACCATAAAAACCCGGACGGCAAGACCATAATCCCCGATGCCTTGGTGCGTTTGCCGGGAGAGAGGGTGGTCATCATTGATTCCAAAGTATCGTTGCTGGCTTATGACAGGTATGTAGCGGCTACCGATGAACAAGAGCAGGAAAAAGCCTTGGCAGAGCACCTGATTTCTCTAAAATCTCATGTAGCAGACCTGGCTTCCAAAGAATACACCAGTATAGAACACACGCTTGATTTTGTCATTATGTTTGTGCCTATAGAACCGGCCTATATTCTGGCCATACAAAAAGAACAGGCACTCTGGAACGATGCGTACAGCAAGGGCATTGTACTTATAAGCCCCACCAACCTGATAGCTTGCCTTAAGCTTATATCCGATTTGTGGACCCGGGAATTGCAAAGTAAAAACGCTCAGGAAATAGCCGACAGGGGAGAAAAAATGCTCAAGAAATTTGAGGGATTTGTTCGTACACTCGAGGCAGTGGGTACTTCTATTAAAAGATCCCAGGAAGCGTACGATACAGCTATGAATCAGTTAAAAACAGGAAGGGGCAATCTTATAAGACAAGCCACCATGTTAAAGGAACTGGGGGTAAAAGCTTCGGGAAAAACAGCAGCCCTCTTGCCAAGCGACTGGGAAGAGGACGAGGACGAGGTGGAAGAATAGACGCTTAGCGGTACATAAAAAAAGGTGGCTTTTTAGGCCACCTTTTTTATTGGCGGAACTGCGCTTTTTACTTCAGGCGCAGCGCCTGTTTTACCGCTCCGGCTTATTCCTGAGCCAGGCGTTTGTAGTTTTCGTAACGGATCTTTGCATGTTGTTCTGTGAGAACAAATAATTCCGCAGCTTCGTCTGGGAAGGTTTGCAACAGCGAGCTGTAGCGTACCTCGCCTGTAATGAACTCTTGGAATTTGCTCCAGTCGGGTTCTTTGCTGTCCAGGATGAAGGGATTCTTACCCTCGTCTGTAAGAGTGGGGTTGAACCGGTACAAGCTCCAGTATCCGCACTCAACGGCCAGCTTTTCTTCGTACTGCGACTTGCCCATACCACGCTTAAGTCCGTGGTTGATACAGGGCGAGTATGCAATAATGAGCGAGGGGCCGTCGTAGGCCTCGGCTTCTTTCAAAGCCCGCAGCAGCTGGTTGTGATTAGCTCCCATAGCTACTTGTGCCACGTAAACGTAGCCGTAGCTCATGGCCATCATGCCCAGGTCTTTCTTACGGATTTTCTTACCGGAAGATGCAAACTTGGCAACGGCTCCTGCCGGAGTAGCCTTGGAAGACTGGCCTCCGGTGTTGGAGTACACTTCTGTATCCAATACCAATACGTTTACGTTTTCACCGCTGGCCAGGACGTGGTCCAAACCGCCGTATCCAATATCGTAAGCCCAGCCGTCACCTCCAATAATCCATTGTGAACGTGGGGTAAGGTATCCGCGTAAATCATAAATTTCACGGAGCAGTTTATGCTTGGAACCTTCCAGCATGGGGGCCATTTTTTCTGCAAGTGTTACGGCTTGTTCAAAATTGTTACGAACAGGCAGGTACTCTTCAAAAACAGATTTCAGTTCCTGGCTTACTTCTTTTTCTTCTTGTGCCTTTACAATAAGATTAGCCAGTTTTTCACGAACCTGCTCAGAGCCCAGGTGCATTCCCAGACCGAACTCTGCGTTGTCTTCAAACAGCGAGTTGGCCCATGCAGGTCCTCTTCCGTCGCGGTCTTTACAATACGTAGAAGAGGGGAACGATGCAGCGTAAATGGAAGAACAACCGGTAGCGTTGGCAATCATCATGTGATCACCAAAGAGCTGGGTTATTGCTTTGATATACGGGGTTTCCCCACAACCGGCACAAGCTCCTGAAAATTCAAAGAGGGGCTGAGCAAACCCAAGATTTTTAACGTTCTGGGCTTTTGGTACCAGGTTGTCTTTGTAGCCTACGTTGGCATGCAAATAATCAAAATTAGCCTGTTCTGCCATTTGTGTTTCTGCAGCTACCATGGTCAGGGCCTTGGTCTTTGCAGGACAAATGTCTGCACAGTTACCGCATCCCACACAGTCGTAGGTGCTTACTTGAATAGTAAAGGTGTATTCTTTTATGGGACCAATACCTTTTACGCGTTTGACACTTTCGGGGGCTTTGGCAGCCTCGTCTTCTGTCATTACAAAGGCACGGATGGCAGCGTGGGGACAAACGTACACGCACTGGTTGCACTGGATGCAATTTTCGGCAGACCATTCAGGTACGAATACGGCAATGCCACGCTTTTCATAAGCTGAAGTGCCGGCCGGCATGGTACCGTCTTCGTATCCTGTAAATACGCTAACGGGCAGATCGTCTCCGTTTTGGGCATTTACCACATCAGCTACATGCTTAACCCATTCGGGTGCCAGGCGGTTGTGTGTATCGGCCTCAAATTTTCCTGAATTGTTCTTCCATGCAGGATCTACTTCTATTTTTTCAATTTCTCCTCCACGGTCTACGGCTGCGTAGTTCATGGTAACCACTTTCTCGCCTTTAAGACCATACGTTGCCACAATAGCGTCTTTCATTTCTTTAACGGCTTGGTCGTAAGGTATTACGTTGGCAATTTTAAAGAAAGCAGACTGCAGGATGGTGTTGGTATGTCCTCCAAGGCCAATTTCTTCGGCAATTTTTGTGGCATTGATGATGTAAAAATTGATTTCTTTTTCTGCAAGCACTCTTTTTACAAAATCGGGGAGGTGTTTTTTTGTTTCCTCAGCATCCCACATGCTGTTGAGTAGGAAGGTTCCTCCTTTTTTAATGCCTTTCAGCATATCGTATTTACGCAGGTAGTTGGGCACATGGCACGCAACAAAGTCGGGCGTATTTACATAGTAGGGGGAATTTATGGGTTCGTCACCAAAACGCAAGTGCGAGCAAGTGAAGCCTCCCGATTTTTTAGAGTCGTATTGGAAGTATCCCTGGCAATATTTTGGCGTAGTTTCTCCAATAATCTTAATGGTATTCTTGTTGGCACCCACCGTACCGTCAGACCCCAGTCCAAAGAATTTACATTCGTACGTGCCGGGCCTTGCAATGGAAATTTCTTCTTTCAGCGGGAGTGACTTGTAGGTAACGTCGTCTATGATACCAATAGTAAAATTGTGCTTAGCTTCTTTACGAGTAAGATTTTCAAATACAGATATAATTTGAGCCGGTGTGGTGTCTTTGGAAGACAATCCGTAGCGTCCACCAACAACAACGGGAGCTTTGGCCTGGTCTGCATAGATGTTTTTAACATCCATGTACAGCGGCTCGCCCAAGGCTCCGGGCTCTTTGGTGCGATCAAGTACAGCAATGCTCTTGACAGATTTGGGTATAACACGCAAGAAATACTTGGCAGAGAACGGACGGTACAGATGTACAGAAACCATTCCCACGCGCTCTCCCTGAGCGTTCAGGTAATCTACGGTTTCTCTGATGGTGTCACATACAGAACCCATGGCAATGATTATGCGTTCTGCTTTTTCGTCTCCGTAGTAGGTGAAAGGAAGGTAGGAGCGACCGGTCAGTTCAGAGATTTCTCCCATGTAGCGGGCCACAATGTCGGGCACAGCATCGTAGAACGGATTGGCTGCTTCACGCGATTGGAAGTATACGTCTGGGTTTTGTGCCGTACCGCGTGTAACAGGTTTATTAGGATTGAGAGCTCTTTCCCGGAACGCTGCCAATGATTTGGTGCTTATCATTCCTTTGAGAGCATCGGAATCGATCATCTCAATTTTTTGGATTTCGTGTGATGTACGGAATCCGTCAAAGAAATGAAGGAAGGGAACGCGTGATTTAATGGTAGATAAGTGAGCCACTGCAGCCATATCCATAGCTTCTTGCACACTGCCCGAGGCCAGTAGTGCAAAACCTGTCTGACGGCAGGCCATAACGTCCGAGTGGTCGCCAAAAATGGACAGCGCCTGCGCTGCCAGCGAACGGGCAGAAACGTGAAACACTGTAGGAAGCAGTTCTCCTGAGATCTTGTACATGTTGGGTATCATCAACAGCAAGCCCTGCGAAGCCGTAAAAGTGGTAGCCAATGCTCCTGCCTGCAGCACGCCGTGTACAGCACCTGCTGCACCGCCTTCACTTTGCATTTCCACTACTTTTAGTGTTTCTCCAAAAAGGTTTTTCTTTCCGTGAGCAGCCCACTCATCGGCATACTCAGCCATATTGGAAGAGGGAGTAATGGGATAAATAGCGGCAACTTCACTAAATAGGTAACCTATGTGAGCTGCCGCGTAATTGCCATCACAAGTGATGAATTTTTTTTCTTTTGCCATAGTAAAATGGTTTATAAATGTATTAAAGGGTATTAAAAATTTCTTGTAATATGTTTTGCATAGAAGAATATTGCTCCTCCATGCTTTTAAGCAACGCCAGTTGCGAGCGTGCGCGTATCAAGTTGTGGTTGGGGTAACGTATACGATAATAAGTATCGCCGTCTATGTAGTCCATTAAAAACCTGAGGTATTGTTCGTAAGTAATGTACAAGGCAGAAAACGCTAAATGAGTTTTCTCTTGTTCATTCAAAAACCAGGCCGCCTTACGTAAATAGCCTTTAGAAAATGCAGCAAACCGTTCCGGAACAAACGCGACTTCTTCAAAATTGGGATGATCTTCAGGAAAGCGATTGGCATAAGAGCGAATGGCATCTCCAAAATCAAACAAGACGGTTGCTTGCATCACCGTATCCAGGTCTATGGCACACACCACCCGACCGTCTTTGTCAAACAAAAAATTAGAAAGCTTGGTATCGTTATGGCTGATGCGTTTAGGAATGGCGCCGTCCTCTATCAGCTGCCAGAAGGCTCCCATTTGTTCTTTTCGTTTGTTAATCTCCTCTACCAATTCAGTTACTTCTTGCAGCCGGCCTGTGCGTTTTTTTGCCAACGTTTCAGAAAATTGTTTAAACCGGTATTTGATGTTGTGAAAACCGGGCAGGGTGTCTACCAACTCGCCTTGGAAATCAGACAGCTGACTATGGAACATTCCAACTCCTTCCCCTCCCGATTGAATCAGCTCCAGGCTGTCTGCATGCTCGTAGGTAAAGGTGTCCGGAATAAATGTAAAACACGCCCAGTATTCATCGGGTTTTGTTGCACTTCCGGTACTTTCGTCTGCTGGTGCACTTCCGGGCTTTGTTTCTGGCATTGCACTACCTGGCTTTGCATCTGGTAGAGTACTTTCGGGTTTTGCTTCTGGCATTGCACTACCTGGCTTTGCATCTGGTAGAGCACTTTCGGGTTTTTCTTCTGGCATTGCACTACCTGGCTTTGCATCTGG
>JAAZIA010000004.1 GCA_012510445.1 Bacteroidales bacterium | reverse complement strand
GTATTGTTTTCAAGGCAATTGTCCAAAGATAAAAAAATTGTATCTTTATTTGTTTGCTAACTACTTAAAACTTTACGAGTATGAAAAAATGTATTTTTCTTTTTGCAACCCTTTTTTTAGTGGCTTTTGTGGCTTGTGATTGCCCGATTGACAAAAAAGCCGTTGAAGTAGAAGCTGTAGTAGAATTTCAAGACTACGGTCCCCAACCGTTCGTTTTTGACATGGAAGCGTATACCCTGGAAAACGACCTTTTCCGTCAAGCCATTTGGACGGGTACGTATATGCAGCTGACCGTCATGAGCATTGGTCCGGGAGAAGAAATAGGCTTGGAAATGCACGATGATGTGGATCAATTCATAAGGGTAGAAGCCGGGAAAGGTATAATCCTTATGGGGGACAGCGAAGATGATCTGAATTTTCAGGAAGAGCTGGAGGACGATTTTGCCGCTTTTATTCCTGCCGGAAAATGGCACAATGTTATCAATACTGGCGACGAGCCGCTAAAACTGTATTCCATCTACGCCAAACCGGAACATCCCTTTGGAACCATTCACAATACGTACGAAGAGGCCATGGAGGCCGAGCACGACCACGATCATTAGGGTTAGATAAACAGCACGGTACAGATGGTTATAAAGATGGTCCAGATGCTGACGCCCACAATAAAAATAATTTCGCAAATACCGGTCAATCCGCGACGGAAGATAGAATAAGCCGTTAGAAAGGCGGTGATACCGATAATGATCAATCCTGTGATAGCCATAATGGGATAGGTATGTATTATGGCTGTTAAGAAGAGCACAATCAACAGCGGCAGAGTAAAGAATACCACAAAGGCCAGCAAATTGTGGATGGCACGCTTGAGCGTGGAGCTCAAATTACGGAAGCTGTAAGGCTCCATGTTGTGGGGTACAAAAGCCAGCAACGCCATAAGGGCAAAGCTGAACGAGGTGTACAACATGTACGTTTCGTGTTCGCCCAAATTGTATTGCTGCGATAGCAGCCAAAAGAAGGCGTAATGCAATAACGCCGTCAGAAGCAACAATTTTGTGTAGCCTCTAGCAATTCGTCTGTCGTATTGCGATTTATCGCTTAGGAAACTGAGCGTTTCTTCGTGCAAGTTGAAGGCAAGCTTACGTAGTACTTTTCTTAACGTAAGAGGAATGAATCCGGCATATATGAATCCGATAATCAGGATCCCCAATTTAATCCAAATCATAGACTAGTAATTGGGAGCTCAAGATACAAGAAATCAACGGGATTCACAAAGGGTTTTACGCCGGTGTTGGATTATCTGCCAGGGCGAAGGACAACGTTCCTTGCACGCACAATTCTCCGTTTACACGGGCCTCGGCTTTTATAAAAAATACCATGGCTTTTTGCTTGGTGATGTAGCCGCTCACTTCCACGGTATCTCCGGGGCGTACTTGTCGTTTGAACCGAACCTTGTCCAAACCGGTGTAGAACGGTGTTTTACCTGCCAAGTGTTCTTTAACCAGCAAGCTGCAACACTGGCCCATGATTTCACATAAGATGACACCGGGTACAACGGGGTACTCGGGAAAGTGGCCTTGTAGGAAAAACTCGTCTCCCCTTACCGTATAACGGCCGTGGGCCACCTGATTTTCATCAATGGTCATTTGATCCACAAGAAGCATAGGCTCCCGGTGGGGCAAAAAATTCATAATTTCTTCTCTAGTCATCATGTCGATTATTTACTATAAGTTCTTAAGGCCACACTGGCGTTATGGCCTCCAAAACCCAACGAGTTGGAAAGGCCAATGGTGAGGTTGGCCGGACGTGCTACGTTGGGCACATAATCCAGATCGCACAAAGGATCCGGTTCTTCCAAACCTATGGTAGGAGGTACTATGCCGTCTTGTAAGGCCAGGGCTGTAGCTATGATTTCTATGGCTCCGGCGGCTCCTAACATATGACCGGTCATAGATTTGGTTGAGCTTACAAGTACCCGATGTGCTGTCTCGTCTCCCAATGCCATTTTGATGGCGGCTGTTTCTGTGGGATCGTTCAGCGGTGTACCGGTACCGTGTGCATTGATGTACAGACAGTCATTTTTTTGAAAAGCCGAGGCATCCAGGGCCAGCTTCATGGCCCTGGACGCAGCCGAGCCGTCCGGTTTGGGTGCGGTATAATGAAAAGCATCACACGTGTTGCCGTAGCCGGTCAACTCTGCATGTATGTGGGCTCCCCTTTTTACGGCTCGTTCGTATTCTTCCAGCACTACAATCCCTGCTCCTTCTCCCATAACAAACCCTTGTCTTTGAATATCAAAAGGGATGGAAGCCCGCAAAGGATCTGGTGAGCGGGACAGGGCGCGGCTATTGTTAAACCCGCCTACGGCCAGCGGAGTGATGGCCGCCTCGGCACCTCCGGCAATGATGGCGTCTGCATAACCGTGGCGGATGGCCAGAAAGGCTTCTCCAATGGCATGGGTAGAGGTGGCACAGGCGGTCACAATAGGCAGGCAGGGACCTTGTGCATTGTGTGCAATAGCCACGTTCCCCGATGCGATGTTGGCAATCATGGTGGGTATAAACAAAGGCGAGACACGGTTGGGACCCTGATCCTGATACTTTTTGCACTCGGCAATGAAAGTGTGGATGCCACCAATGCCGGAACCAATATAGACTCCCAGACGTTCCGGCTCAACGCCAAGTTTGCTTTCTTCCATGGCCTGAGCAGAGGCAGCTAATGCATACAACGTAAAAAGGTCTGCTTTACGGGCCGTAGGGGCATCTATACCGTAGAGAGCTGGCTCAAAATCTTTGATTTCTGCAGCTACTTTCACAGAAAGATCTTGCGTATCGAAGGAACGAATTACGTCAATGCCGCAAAAACCTGCTTTCAACCGGGCCCAAAGTTCAGCAATGTTGTTTCCCACGGGGGAAATCACTCCCATTCCGGTAATTACCACTCTTCTCATAGTCGGATGCATTATATTTGTAATAATTGGGCAGCTTGTTCTGCCATTTCTTGAATGATGGCACTAGCCGGTTGGATTTTTTTTACAAGTCCGGCACTTTGTCCGGCCATATAGCAGCCCATGGGTCCGTCGCCTTCCAGAACGGCTCTTCGCAACGCTCCGGTTCCAAAATTATCGGCGTCTTCCTGGGTCATGTCGGGGTTGTTTTCCATTTGTGCAAATTTGCGTGTAAACGGTGTTTTGAGGGCCCGTACAGGATGTCCCAGCTTTTTGCCCGTTACTATGGTGTCTGTATCGCCTGCGTTTACAATTTTTTCTTTGTACGCTTGATGTACCCGACATTCTTCTGCTGCCAGAAAACAAGTTCCGCATTGTACTCCCTCGGCTCCCAGCATAAAGGCAGCTGCCATGCCTCGGCCGTCTGCTATTCCACCGGCGGCAATAACCGGTATGGAAACAGCATCGCATACCTGAGGCACCAGAGCCATGGTGTTTAAATCTCCCACATGGCCACCGGCCTCGGCTCCTTCTGCAATAACAGCGGCAGCCCCCATTCTTTCAAGCCTTCTGGCAAAAGCAACAGAAGCCACTACGGGAATGATGGTAAGTCCTGCCTTGTTCCACGATTCCATATACTTCCCGGGCATACCTGCTCCTGTAGTGACAACAGGAACTTGCTCTTCTATGACAGCTTGTGCCACTTGGTCTGCAAAAGGGCTCATAAGCATAATATTTACTCCAAAAGGCTTATCTGTTAATGTTCTGATTTTTGCTATTTCTGATGTTATAAACGCTGCGTCTGCACTCATGGCAGAAAGAATGCCCAATCCACCTGCATTAGATACGGCTGCGGCCAGCACAGGGTCCGATACCCACGCCATACCTCCTTGAAAAATAGGGTAAGTAATGCTTAGAAGGTCACAAATTCTGCTGTTAAATTTTCTCATGTATGTAAAGGTTAAAACAGTTTCTAAAAATTAATAATTACTCCAAAACCCAGGTAAACAAGCAAGTGCCTGCCGTGAAGCCGGCACCAAAACCACTTAATATAACGGTGTCTCCCGGCTTTAATTTTCCGTCTTTGTTCAATTCATCCAGTAAGATAGGGATGGTGGCAGAAGAGGTGTTCCCCAAGCGCTCTATGTTGTGGGGAAACTTCTCTTTGGGTTGCTGCAAATGCGTGCGGATGGCTTCCAGGATGCGCATGTTAGCTTGGTGACAGATGTAATGGTCCACCTGGTCAGCACTCAGGCCCGTTTTGTCCAGGACGTAACGGATGCCCTCCAAAGAGGCGGTCACGGCCATCTTGAAAACTTCTTTGCCGTTCATGTGCATAGGCACCCCTCGTTGCGTTGTTTTTACAAAGGGGCATTCCTCCAACGGACGTTGGTAGTACAAGATCTCCGGTCTGTGTTTGGCCGTGAGCATAGAAGCCTTGAAACTTTCTCCTTGGGTGACTACGGCAGCGGCGGCTCCATCGCCAAAAAGCACGGCCGTGTTTCTGTCTTTCCAGCTGCACATGCGTGTTGGCTCTTCTGCACAAACAACCAGGATGTTTTTGGCTTTGCCTGTTTCTATGTAAGTCTGTGCCATATCCAGCCCGTATATAAAACCGCTGCAGGCAGCATTTAAGTCTGTGCAGGCGCAGGAGGCGTTGACGGCACCGGCAATCAAACAACTTAAAGAAGGGGTTACGTAATAGTTGACTACGTTGGAGCAAATGATATAATCTAACTCTGCACCGTCTATTCCGGCTTCTTGTAAAGCCTTTTGTGAAGCTTCTATAGCCAGGTCTTTCAAATTTTCGTCAGAAATGATCCTCCGTTCCACAATACCTGTACGGGTGCGGATCCACTCGTCGCTCGTATCCAGGAACACAGATAGCATGTCGTTAGTGACTGCTAATGAAGGTAATGCACTTCCCGTTCCAATAATTTTCATAAGCAAATGTCTTTTTTTATTGATGACGAGTATAATAATAGCCCCAAAAGCGTGCCAAAGAAATGCCGAGGGTTTATGGACGATGCTATTTGAGCAGGTGTAGATGTGCTGTGTTTTTGGGTGGCCGAGTTCTTGTAAGTGATTGGATACCAGTATTCACGTTTGCGGTGCTTTTTTTGCTACAATGTGGCTTTTCTGCTTTTTCGTGCCCTATTTTCTCTTTTTCCCGCTCCGCTTTTCCGTTAAAATGGATGGGGAATGGGGAAAGATTGACTGGTTTTTCCCCAAGCGTAGGGGCTTGATTGCTGAGAGTCAGCTGATTGCATTTTTAGAAGGTTGGGGATTGCCCGGTGTTCTGGTGCGCCATCTCTGATCAAGTGCGCCACTTTTGCACGGTGAAAAGTTAATGCGCTGAATGTCTGCAAATTGTATTCTGTGGAAAAACATTTGGCGTACTAGATCTGATCTGGCGCACTTCATTGATGTTTTTTGCTGTGTTTCATTGATGCTTTTTGTGGTAGACTCTGTGCTGTAGATATACTATTACAAAAGTGGAATTGGATTCCATATTTGTAAATCACCCTTTTTTTACAAACTGCGAAGCACCAATTTGAACATCCAAGCCGAATATTGCTTACATTTGTAAGATGCAATACAGGATTACTTTCTTAGGTACCGGAACGTCTACAGGTGTGCCCCTGATTGGTTGCCAATGCGCCATTTGCACGTCGGAAGATAAGAGAGATAAGCGGTTGCGTTCCTCGGTATTGGTGGAAGCAATTCCAAAAAGCGGCTTGGGAAGTACCTCGGAAAATTTGAAAATCCTGATTGATGCCGGGCCGGATTTTCGGCAGCAGATGTTGCAGGAGAAGGTGGCGGTGTTGGATGGGATTCTGCTAACGCACGAGCATTGGGATCATGTGGCGGGATTGGATGATGTGCGGGCACTTAATTTTTTGACGAAAAAGCCAGTTCCTGTATATGGGGAGCAGCGGGTGCTGGACAATGTTCAGAAAATCTTCAGTTACGCCTTTATTAATGAATACCTACCGGGTCTTCCTAAAATGACGTTGCATACGATAGAGAACCGGGAGTTTGCCATTGGTGGTTTGCCTATTATACCCGTACGGGCATATCATAACAAGTTGCCTGTGTATGGATTTCGGGTGGGGCCGTTCGGCTATTTGACAGATGCCAATTACATAGATGACAGCGAATTGGATAAGTTCACCGGGGTAGAAGTGTTTGTGGTAAGTACGGTTATGAAGACGCCGCACCGGTCGCATTTTGCGTTGGACGATGCCATTCAAGTGGGGCGAAGAACGGGAGCCCGGCAAATTTATTTGACGCATATGTCACACCGACTGGGGCCGTATCAAGAGTTCTGCAAGGAGCTGCCGTTGGGCGTAGCACCGGCTTATGACGGGTTGGTGGTAAATCTGTAATTTCACGCGATCCAATTCACAAATCTTTTTTTGTCTTGCCGCAGGTCACGGGACAGGAGCCAGCTGATGTTGGAGCGGGCTATGCGGAACCATTTGTTGTACTGGTAGAAGAAGAAGGGGGCCGGTAGGCCGAGGAGCAACAGCAGCAGGCTTAAGGGCCAGGGCAGCAGAATGAACAATAGCGGGATGGCTATGATCACGGTAAGGGTCCACAGCACCATGGTGATGATATAGCGTACGGAATTGTGGAAGGCTCTGTCTTCCATTTTGGAACAAATAAACCAAGTGAGAAACAAGGTGGGCAGAGCCGGAACGGTACAAGCTACAAAGTAGGGGAACAGTAGAATGAGCAGTGGAATACGGGTGAGGAGGGCTACAAGCGGAGCCGGATTGGCTACCGATGTCATGCTGATGCGTTTTTGCCGGCGTTTTTGGGCAAACCGAGCTATTTCTTCCAACATGCGCTTGCTTTCTTCAGGAGCTGTCTCTTTTTTCTCCAAGACCAATTGTACGGTTTGTCGGTTGGCTTGCAGACGGTCTTTCAAGGAACGTTTTTGCAACCCCATTTGCTTGATTCTGTGGTGGGCAGAAAGTCCGCACAGTTCCCAGGTGGCTGTGTAGTCGTCGTCGTCCGGGATATAGAGAATCAATTTTTTTAAGCTGTCCTGAAGCAACTCCTTTAGTTCGTTCATCAGGACGGGGTGTTCTTTATCCGGGTTATCGATTACGTGTTGCGTAACGTTGATGGGGTCACCAATCTGGCAGAGCAGCGACGTACGGTAGCGGAAAAAATGTCCGTACTCCAGCCCAACGGGTATAATGTAAACGTGATGTACCGAGCCGGAACCGGGTTGTGCAAATGTGGTAACGGACTGGCCAAGGTCTTCCGGCGCTCCGGGGCTGTGTTGTGTGGTGATGGAGCCTTGCTGCGGCTTGTTGAGTTCTTCGTTGGCCAGCAGGGCGATGCGGAAAATGCCTTTGCCCAGGGGCAGCAAATTGTGCATGGGCCGATGGGTACCTTCCGGGGCGATGACAAAGGGAACGTTGTTCCGGAGTACTTCTACAGACTCTTGGATGATTTCTTCGTTGTTTTTCAGCGAACTGCGCCCGTCACGAATGCGGTGGATGGGCATGATGCGCAGAAAGAACAAGATTTTGGCAAAGAGCGGGTTTTTGAACATGTCTGCCCGGGCTACAAAGACTTTGGCGCTCGTATCTATATCCAGTACAGACATAGCATCCATAAGAGCGCTTGTGTGGTTAGGTGCGTAAATGATGGGCTGATTTACAGGTATTTTCTCTAAGCCATGGTACTCCCGCCTGCCATAGGAAAGCCTGTACATAAAAATAACATAAGGCTTAAAGAAGGAATAAGCCCAATGCCATTCGTAAATACGTCGTTTACGCTTCATTACGTCTTTTGTCACTCCATTTAAACACAAACGAAACCCCCAGACCGGACAGAATATGCCAGATGCCCCACCAGGCGGTAATGAACAACATACCCCCGTATGCTAAATCGGGTGGGAAGATTTTGGGATTAAACAACAGCACAAGACCCAGTCCCGAGTTCTGAATGCCTGTCTCTATGGTAATGGTGCGTCTGTCTTTTCTGGGAATACGAAACAGTGTACCGGTACCGTATCCTATACCAAGTGCCAACGCATTATGGATAAAGACAATGAAAAGGATGTAAAAAATATATTTGATAAAAATATCAAAATTGTTGCTGAAAGCCAGCACTACCATGATCATGAAGAAGATCAGGGAAAAGTACTGCATGGGTTTCTTCATTTTTTCTGCAGCCACAGGAAAGAAACGTACGAACAGCATCCCCAAAATGAGTGGAATACCCAACAAGATAAATACGGTTTCAAAAGTTTGCCATAGATCAATGTGTAAGGGTTGCAACACATCCCCTGCTCTGGTACTCAGATACCGTGTGTAAAGTCCTCCCCAGAAAGCAAAATTAAACGGGGTCATAAAAGTAGCCGAAGAGGTGGTAATGGCCGTAAGCGTAACCGACAATTCTGTGTTGGCTTTTGACAGCGACGACATAAAGTTAGATATGTTTCCTCCGGGGCAGGCGGCCACCAGGATCATGCCCATGGCTACCATGGGGGTGATGTGGTTGTTGAATGCCAGGATGAGCAAAAAAGTCATGGCCGGTAACAATATCAGCTGGCAAATCAATCCCAGAATAGCCGATTTAGGTTTGATAAATACGTTTTTGAATTCTCTGGGTTTGATACCCAGTGCTACACCAAACATGACTAACGCCAAAACAAAATTGATGGCCCTCATCCCGCCGGCCGAAAAATTCAACCGGATGGGATCCAAATTGAGTAGTTGTTCGTACATGAAAACAAATATAGGAAAAAATGAAGTGGTTGCGCTTAATTTATCTCAAACCGGACAGATTCTCCGCTGGCACTGTCTCCGGCAATCCACAATTCAACTTGTCCTGTTTCAACCGTTTCCTTCATTTCCAGATTCCAGAAAGCCAGATTCTGTATGGGCATGTTCCATGTTATGGTACGTGTTTGTCCCGATTCCAGAGGTATTCGTTCAAAAAAGATCAACTCTTTTATGGGTCTGGTAACCGAGCCTGTTTTGTGACGAACATAAAGCTGAGCTACTTCTGTACCTGCACTTTTTCCTGTATTGGTAAGGTCAAAATTCAGTGTTATAGTGTCATGCTGCCGGTAAGAGACTTTATCAATCCGTATATTTGTATAGGCAAAAGTTGTATATGACAAGCCGTAACCAAACGGAAACAAAGGTTGGGCACCTGCATCCAGGTAAAAACCGGTATTGCCCAAAGAGGTTTGCCCTGCCCTTACAGGTATATTTTCCAGGCTTGTTTCGTTCCCCTGGTAGGGACGACCTGTACTGTTGTGGTTGTAATAAATGGGGATTTGACCGGTCGTTACCGGAAAAGTAACGGGTAATTTTCCACTGGGAACTTCATCTCCAAACAACAAATCTGCTAATGCCGGTCCGCCCATAGTTCCCGGATGAAAGGAATATAACAGGGCATTGCTCAGATCTGCTTCTTTTTTGATGGTAAGTGGCCTTCCGGCTACTATAACCGTAATTACAGGTTTCCCGGATTCTTTTACCGCCTGTATTAACCGGCTCTGTCCGCCTTGTAAGTTCAGGTCTGCCAAGCAATGGGCTTCTCCGGAAAGAATGGACTCTTCGCCAACAAAAACGATTATTGCATCTGCACTACGGGCAGCAGCAGCAGCCCGTTGGATACCTGCGTTGTCGTTATCGCGCGAATATTTCAGACCGGGTTCATACACAATACGGACACGTTTTCTCCCTGAACTTTCACCCAATTTCTCCTGTATAGCTGCAAGGGGAGTAACAGAAGCATTTTCTTCTCCGTCAAATACCCAAGTACCCAGCTGCTCATAACCATCGTCTGCCATAGGTCCCGTTACCAGCAAAGTGTTGATTTTTTCTGCATCTAACGGAAGGGTTCCGTCGTTAC
The DNA here is from genome assembly GCA_012510445.1 of Bacteroidales bacterium. Lineage (GTDB taxonomy): Bacteria > Bacteroidota > Bacteroidia > Bacteroidales > UBA932 > DMER64. The sequence goes on along the minus strand of JAAZIA010000004.1, from coordinate 45,175 downwards.
TCAGTAAGACAACGCTCTCTAGAGCACTTTCTTTTGCCAGAGCAAGGTGTTCCGGAGCGTAAAACGTTTCTTTGTGCAGCTCTTCATTTACGTAGGGGTTTTCAAACAAGCCCAATCGAAATTTAACACGCAGTATGTTTTTAACTGCCTTGTTCACAGTTTTTTCAGAGACTTTGCCTTCTTTTACTAATTGTTCCATTTCAGATACATAGGCAAAGGACATCATATCCATGTCCACTCCGGCCTGTACAGCCAGTCGGGCTGCCTCTGCCGGATGGGCTGCAAAGCCGTGCGTGATCATTTCATGTACAGAGGCCCAGTCGCTGACAACAAAACCTGAAAACCCCCATTCTTCACGGAGGATGTTGTGTGTCAACCAGCGGTTGCCCGTTGAGGGAATTCCATCGTTGTCATTGAAAGAGGTCATAACGGTCATAGCTCCTGCCCGAACTGCAGCGTGAAACGGAGGCAGATACACATTTCTGAGAAGGCGCTCGGGTAGATACGTACTGTTATAGTCCCTACCTCCTTCAGCGGCTCCGTATCCCACAAAATGTTTGGCACAGGCTGCCATGGCAGAAGGATGGGATAAGTCTTGGCCCTGATACCCCTTAACCATGGCAACGCCCATGACAGAGGTCAGGTACGTATCTTCTCCAAACCCTTCTGCTATCCGTCCCCACCGGGGATCCCTGCTGATATCCAGCATGGGAGAAAAGGTCCAGCGAACTCCCGCAGAGGTGGCTTCTATGGCGGCCACACGAGCTCCTTCTTCAACCAGCCGGGGGTTGAAAGTAGCAGCCAGTCCCAAGGGTATGGGAAAAATGGTTTTAAAACCGTGAATCACATCCCTCCCTATAAGAAGCGGGATGCCAAGCCTTGATGAATCAAGGGCTATTTTTTGCAAGTTGTTTACCCTTACGGGGTCTACTTCGTTAAGGATAGAACCTATCCGGCCGTCTTTTACGGCATCTTCCACCCAGCTGTTCCCGGGGGTGTTAAAAGATGAAATCTGATTCATCTGTCCAATTTTTTCCTCCAGTGTCATTTGTGATACCAGACGCTCAATAGCCTTTTCTACTTCTTTATCTTGCCTGTGAACAGTGGGAGTACAAGAATACAAAAGACAGGCAGTGAGAACCATCAGCAACCTGCCTTTGCGCTTATTTTTTTTGAAAAACACGTACATAATCAATTTCATAAATGGCCGGTAGGACAGAAGGATCAACGCCCTGTGCACCTCCCCAGTTCCCTCCCCAGGCCAGGTTTAGTTTCAGATAGAAGGGTTTAGTAAAAGGCCAGGTATTGTAATTGCCTTTTCCGTCGTTTGTAAAGGTAAAGTATCTGATTCCGTCAATGCTGCCGTAAATGGCATTTTCTGTCCATTCTACGGCATAAACGTGAAATTTCTCTTGTGCTGTGGCAACGTATTTCTCTGCTGTGCGCTGTGTTCCAATAACATGGTTGTAACTCTTGCAGTGAATAGAGCTGCTTACCCAGTTAGGACGGTAACCTACATGCTCCATGATATCTATCTCTCCGTCATCAGGCCACGCTGTGAATTGTTTTGGCATCATCCAGAAAGCAGGCCAGGTGCCTTTACCGGATGGCAACTTAAGACGTGCTTCAAAATAACCATAGGTCCAGCTGCGGCGTGTATTCATCCTTATAGACAGCACTTGGTTGCCGGATTGTTTGGCAATGATCTTTAAGGTCCCGTCAGAAACAATGGCACAAGTATCCTTTCCTTCATGTCCGGGGATGTACCGCTGAAGTTCGTTGTTTCCCCAGCCTCCTGCCCCTGTTTCAAACCACCATTCAGAGGTATCCAGGGCATCAAACTCATCCCTCCAAACCAGCTTGTATCCGGCAGGTACTTCTACGGTAGGATCATAGATAGCAGCTGTATCTGCCGGATTCAAACGCTGAAATAGGGAAAGCTCTTTTTGGTAGTTGCCGGAATAAAAAGTAAGGGTACAGGATCTGTCGTTTCCGGTTCTGTTTTCTGTTACCTGCACAGAAATCAAGGTTTTTCCCGTCAGTCCCCCGGTAGGGGATGTGGTACACCAGGGCTCGTTAGATGAAACGCCCCATTCCCTGTCAGAGGTTATCTGAACAGAAGTAGAAGTAGAAGCAAATTCAAATTCCAAGTGTTCCACGGACAAGTCAATACGCGGTTCTTTATCAGGCTCGGGCGTAGAACTGCCGTTGCAACCACAGGTTATCAGGGCATACGCAGCCAACGGCAGGACAATATAAATCAAAAAGAACTTTCTCATAAGTGTTGTATTTTTATTGGACGTACCTTTGGAAACGATAACGCCAGGCAATACCTCCGTTGTCTGTTACCAGTTCCATAATGTACGGGGTCATTTTTAGAATTTTATAAACAGGATTGTTCAGGGTTTCTATATTGGGAATATAACTGACAAAAGTACCTGCTGGCCATGTGATGAACTCGTCCTCAACGGTGTACGTACTGTTCTGTGAATCAACGGGAACGCCATAGTCCACGTTTTGTTGTCCACCCCAGTATTCGGAATAGAATCCGCTTTCCCAGTTGCAATAAATGGTTCCGCTTGGTCCCGGATCGAAAGTATAGGATCCGTCGGAGCCAAAAGTAAGGATGTCATCGTACAGGCCTTCACCCTGTTTATCGTACGGTGGTGCACTCCACCAGTCAAGACCGGTACTCCCCGAAGGACCACAACCAAAGTGTCCCTGAACGGAGGGTTCCCATGTCCATGAACCCACAAGTCCCTTCGCAAATTGTCCCTTGCTTACTTCTTCTCCTTCATAGCCGGTGGGTACAAAGCGGTAGTGCCAGGTAATGCCGGGAGCATCAAGGGCCATTTCCAGCAATTGGGTAGTAAGGGTCAGTACGCGGAAGCGCGGATTGGCATAGCCCTGGGGATTAGGTACGTACCCAACTACAGTTTCTGCAGGGAACTCCAGATACAATACCCCGCCTTCTGTATAAAGGCTCCAGGTAGTATGTTGTGTTTCAAAAGGAATGGCATAGTCGTTACCATCTCCGGGATTCAGATCAGGTCGCAGACCACTGTCTTTGTTAATGTAAATGGTTCCTCCTGCACCCGGGTCCATGGTATACGTTCCGTCAGCAGAAAACGTAAGAATATCGTCGTACATACCTTCGCCGTTTTTATCTAAAGGCGAGGCACTCCACCAATTGAGTCCATCCGTACCTTCTTCACCACAGCCCAGGTGCCCTTGTGCCATGAAATCCCATTTCCAGGATCTGGTACTTCCGCCTGTCAGTTTTTCTTCATCGCTTAGAGAAGCGTTGGGATCCAACGGAACAAAACGGTAATGCCAGGCAATATCACCATTGTCTACAACCAGTTCAAGAACAGATGCTGTAAGCGTAAGTACCCGGAATCTTGGGTTGCTTAAAGCTTCCGGATTGGGGATGTAACCAATGATAGAGCCAGCAGGAAAGGTAAGGAATATGTCTTCTCCTTCCATATCAAATTCATACGTTCCGTCCATAACGTTTGCAGGAGCTATATAGTCTTCTCCTGTAACATTATAATCGGGTTCGTATCCCGACCCTACGTTTACGTAGATCATTCCGTCAACCGGGTCAAATGTAAATGTTCCGTTTGATTTGAAAGTAAGGAGGTTATCATACATACTAAAGCCTTCTTTTTCATAAGGTCCGGCACTCCACCAATCCAATCCGTTGCCGCCGGAAGGACCGCACCCCAGGTGTCCGCCGGTAGCAGCATCTACCACCCAGGTTTTCTCTGAACCTCCTGATATAAAGCGGATGTCTTCTGCCGGATCGTACGGAGCAACGTAGTCGTATTCCACGTCAAATTCAAGGAGTTTGGATCCGTCAGACATACCATGTGCGTTCAACGCTTTTACTTCTACAGCGTAGGTTCCGGCTGTTTTGTATGTCTTGGAGAATTTGCTTTTGGTTATGTATTCTGTTCCGTTAAAAATAAAAACAGGTGTGGTTCCTGCCGGTGCTGTATATTCAAAAAGTGCCGTTGTTAGAAAATATTCGTCATACGATAAGGTTACTTCTACCTGAATATCGGCAGCTTTAGGGATTAAGGATTTATCCGGTTTAAGGTATTCCGGTTTTGTACAAGCAAACAGCAGCGGTATGAACAGCACCCAAGAAAATCTATAGATTATATTTTTCATTTCTGTATTCTTTTATGTTGACAGTATCTAATAGGGATTTTGGGTAAGGGTTCCTGCGCTTTTGTCAATTTCAGACTGTGGAATGGGCCAGTATTTTTTCTGTGGGGTCCAGTCCACGGTACGGTACAAGTGGTTAGATGCCGTAAGTACAGCACCGGCTTTTCCTGTACGTACCAGATCCCAGTAGCGCTTTCCTTCTCCAACGAACTCCAGGTGGCGTTCTTCAATAATATTATCCAGTGTGGCAGGTATTGAAGACACTTGTGCTCTGTTGCGAATGGCGTCCAGGTATGTTTGAGCTTCTCCGCTTCCTGCTCCGCGGACAATAAGTTCTGCGGCATTCAGCAACGTTTCTGCATAACGGTACACGCGTTGGTTGTTTCCGTAATTCAGGTTGGGGTCTGCTGTGTAACCGTGGTTCCCATCTTTACGCCCAATGTATTTCAAGAGAAAAAAGCCGGTATCCTGCCAACGGGCTGTATAACCTGCTCCTGTTTGATCTGCATGTTTGGAAAAATCCAGAATGCCACCGTCGCGACGGATATCCCCTTCTTCGTACATAGTATAAGCAGATTCTGCCACCGGGCCAAATCCCCATCCGTCGCAAAAATCGTTACCTACATATCCCGGGATGCCAATTAGAACCGGATATACAGAACCTCCTGTTCCCAATGGATTTCCCCAATCACGCATGCCGCCTTCTGAAATGTAATTGATTTCCCATACAGACTCTTGTTCCCATTCACCGTTCTCTTCCCACATGTTTTTAAAGTCTGCAGTTAACGCAAAAGATCCGGAGTCTATGATTTCCTTCATGTATTGTAAGGCTTTTGGAAATTTAGACTCGTCGTTTTGGTACATGACTATTTCTGTATACAGCATATAAGCCATGGCCTTCGTTACCCTTCCTTCTTCTCCTGCGCGTGCTTTCATGGGAAGTACGTTGGCCGCTATTGCTTCTTCCAGAGTGGTAATTAATTGTTCATATACCTGGTCGGCTCCCATCTGATCACATATGTAGGGGAATGAAAGGTTTTGATCGTAGTAAGGGATGTTGCCCCAGAATTTCCAAAGCACATTGTAATAGAAGGTTTTCAGGACTTTGGCCTCGGCCACATACAGTGCTTTTAAGGACTCGTCCATCTCCACTTCGGGAGCTTTTGCTACCACAATGTTGGCGCGGTTTACGCCGGAGTACGCCGTTGTCCAAATCATGTTGGGAACATCGGTAGGAGTAGCTGTATAATAATGTGCTTTTACCAAAATGGGCTGGTCGCCCTCATTGGATCCACCACAGTATATATCATCTGCCATGATGTCTGAAACCATGTTCAGGGAATTGTACTGGTAAAAGTAATCAAACCATTGAAGGGGATCGTAAGCAGCAACCAGTCCGGAGTACAGCCGTTCGGCCGAGTTGTAGTAATTGCTCTCCAGAATGGAGCTTTTTGATTCTACGATCAGAAAGTTATCTGAACAGGAAAACAGACCCAGGGCAAATACCGTACTTAATATCAGAATGATCTTTTTCATAATAATGGCTGTTTCAAGATTAAAAAGTAAGATGTAAACCCAGGGTATAGACTTTTGATTGCGGATATACACCACGGTCAATACCCAGTGAGGTACCTCCCGATGCAATTTCCGGATCAAATCCCGTATAATTGGTAAACGTGAACAGGTTTTCTCCCGCCACGAATATACGCAGGCTTGTAATAAAAATCTTGCGCGTCAGGTGGGACGGTAGTGTGTATCCCAACTGGATGTTTTTCAAACGAAGGTACGAGCCGTCTTCAACCCACAGGTCAGAAGCACGCCAGTTTTCGTTGGCACTTTCAAAAGAGAACCTGGGAATCTTATGGGAACTGTTTTCTCCGGTCCAGCGGTTCAGCATATAGGCCGGTAAATTAATGTAATACAGGTCTGTCCTGCGCGTTACATTATATACATCAACTCCGTAAACACCTTGGAAAAAGGCATTGAAATCAAAACCTTTCCAGGTGAACCCCAAGTTAAACCCAAAGGTCCAGTTCGGCATTCCCTTACCAATGATTGTGCGGTCGTCGTCATCAATAACGCCGTTGTTGTCTATGTCTACAAAACGGACATCGCCCGGTTGTGCATTGGGTTGAATGCCGGCTGCCACTTCTTCCCAGTTCTGGAACAAACCGTCTGTTTTCCATCCGTAAAAGAAGGGGAAGGGGTACCCGTTCTGTGCACGAGTAAGTGTTCCAATCTTGTGAGAGTCGTAGTTTTGCCATCCGTTTTCGTTACCCAGTTCAACCAACAAGTTTTTCAGGTACGTTGCGTTAGCTCCTATGTTAAAGAGGGCATCTCCAATGCTAAAGCGGTACCGCAGATCAAATTCCCAACCGGTGTTGTCCATGATTCCTACGTTACCAATAGGGGCACTGTCTCCGGAATAAGCCGGAACAGGAATGTCCATAAGCATGCCGGTGGTACGTTTTTTATACCAGTCTGCAGAAAGTGTAAGGGCACTGTTCAAAAAAGCCAGATCCAACCCTATATCTGTCTGGGTGGATTCTTCCCAGCGGATGTCGGCATTTGCGAACCCGTTGGGTTTTGCTCCTGTATGAACTACACCGGGATAACCAAAGGGGTAATTGTTTCCCGAGGCCATGGTAGTAGTGTATTTGAATTGTCCAATAGATTCGTTTCCGTTCTTTCCCCAAGACGCCCTTAATTTACCGGAGGTAAACCACAGAGGTCGGTTTGCCAGGAAACTTTCGTTGGTGAAGTTCCATCCTAAAGAAGCAGAAGGAAACAAGGCATACAAGTTGTTGGGGCCAAAGTTGGACGATCCGTCACGACGTACCGTTGCCTGTACCATATAACGCTCTGCATAGTTGTAGCTGATACGAGCAAACAGGGATGCCAACCGATGGGGGGTATAAACGTAACCTCCGGCTGTTTGGTATTCCTGTGTACCGGTAGCAAATCCCATGTTGGCTTTGTAGGGGTCTTCTTCCTGCAAGTACCTGTTTCCCCCGGAAAGACTTTGCCCCATATTGCTTTGGGCAGATTGTCCTATTAATGCCTGGATAAAGTGCTTTCCAAAATCCTTCTCGTAAGAAAGAATGTTCTCTACCTGCCATACCAACGAGCGGTTCATAGAAGACCAAACTTCTGAGTACTCACGGAAATTTTTGGTAGAAAGAAAATGTGCAGGACTCCAACCGTCGCTTCCCCAGAAGGCCAGATCGGTTCCAAACGAGCTCCTGAATTTCAGATTATCCCACAAGGACAACTCGGCCCAAAAGTTGGAAACGAATTTGTCTGAGTTCCCTTTTGTGCCGGGGAGGCTTAACGAGGCCAGAGGGTTAACCATCTCGTTGTAGATACTTCCTTCCACAATGCTGAACGGTTTTCCGTTCCGGGGGTCCTTTACGGCTAAAGGATGTTCTGCAAGCAGCGCATTGGGATCCTCGGCATACACGTTAAGGGTGGGAGCCATACCTAAGGCCGAGCCCAAAGGGCCTCCAAATTCCGAGTTGGTGGTAATTCCATAGGAGGTGCTTCTGGAGTAAGCGGCGTTGATACCCATGGTGAATCTATGTAGGAAATTCCTTTTGGCAGATTGATCCATAAGGTTGTACGTTGTGTTGGTCCTGATGGTCAGACGCTCATAATTGGAACGGTTGAAATTTCCACCAACAATCCCTTCCTGTGAAAAATACCCTCCGGAAATGTAATAATTTACTTTGTCCGAAGCTCCGCTGATGGTCAGCTGGTGGTTGGTTTGAGGGGCGTTGTAGTTAAAGATTTCTTTCTGCCAGTCTGTGCCTTGCCCAAGTGCATAGGGATCTGCATAAACAGGAGCTTTCCCCTGTGCCAGATAGCCTTCGTTTATAAGAATGGCATACTCTGTTGCATTAAGCACGTCGTATTCTTTCCATGGATTCTGAAAACCGTACATAAAATCGTACGTAACACGTGTGGCTCCTTTTTTTCCCGTTTTTGTAGTCACTAAAATAACGCCGTTGGCTGCCCGCGCTCCGTAAACGGCTCCCGAAGCCGCGTCTTTTAACACTTCAATGGATTGGATATCAGAGGGGTTTAAATAATCAATCCCTCCGCCAATGGGCATTCCGTCAACAATATACAACGGTTCTGAGTTGTTGATGGTACCCACACCACGTACGCGAACACGGGATGATTCTCCCGGCTGCCCGGAACTTGAAGTGACGGTTACTCCGGAAGTCAGGCCTTTAAGGGCATTATCAATCCGGACAGGTGCCACCTGGCTCAGGTCTTCTGCAGTAACTTTAGCTATAGCTGCCGTTACCACACTTTTTTTCTGTGTACCGTAACCCACAACTACAATTTCTTCCAGGAGTTCGGAGTCTTCCTGCAGGATTACGTCAATGACACCTGCTCCCGTTATGGGAATGATTTGTGTCTTATAGCCTATGTAGGAAAAAAGCAAGTTGCTGCCCGGTGTTACATCCAAAGAATAGCGTCCGTTGACGTCTGTAGATGTTGCATGAGTAGTGTGCTCTTCCATAACATATACACCGGGTAGAGACATCCCGTCACTCCCGGTAACTGTGCCACTCACTTTCACTGTTTGAGCGAAAGCAGAACAGCTCAGTCCTAAAAACAAAAGTATCAATAGCTTTTTCATGCTGCTTTGTTTTGTTTAGATGATTTGTTTAAAAATAAGGGTATTTTGCCTCCACTTTTTACTAAGTGGTGCTTTAGTGGAACAAGAACCGGACAGGTAAATACAACCTGATGATTAAAAGCAGATTACAGGTTGTTGTTTGAGAAAAAAAGTGGATTTAAAGTGAGGCTACAGTCTCTTCAAAATGGTCGCGGAAGCCCAAAGCAGCATTCTTGATCTTGGCTCTGTAGTTGTAGATGGTGTTGACAGAATACCTGAGCAAAGATGCAATGCGTCCGGAATCTGTAATGCCCAGCCTTATGAGGGCAAAGATCCGAAGCTCTGTGTTGAGTAGCTCTCCTTTTTTCAGGGCAATCTGTTCATGGGGATTGAGCAGAGCATTGAAATCTTCTACAAAAGTGGGGTAGAGTTCCAAAAAAGCGGTATCAAACGTTCTGTAAAAACGAGCTACTTCTTCTTCTGCCCATCCTGTGTTGTCCAGATCGTCTATAAGATCCTGTACTTTCCCGTAGCGAATGCAGCGTTTTACATGAGCCCTGAATTCTTTCATTTTGTCCAGGTTGTCGGAAAGGATAGCCAGAAAAAGGCCTATGTAGCCTTCTTTTACTCTGTTGGATTCTTCAATTTGCCGGTTGAGTTTTTGTAGTTGTTCGTTCACTCGGCTAAGCTCCTTGTTTTGCAATACTATGCGTTTATTTATCTCTCTTAGGGATTTGTGAGCACGAAATGTACGTTTTGTTTGCCGGATAAGAAATCCAATGGCAATAACCACAACAACCAGCAAAGCACTGATAGAAAAAAGAAATATTTTCACCCTGCGTGTCTGAGCAATCTGCTTATCCTGATAGGCTTTTTCAATTTGAGGCAAGACAGCGGCCACTTGCCACGGCCTTAGTTTGGCGTTGTAATACAAAGCATCGTCTAAAGAGATATCAATGTAACGGAAAGCCCTTTCTATGTTGCCGTTCGTTTCAAAAAGTACGGTTGCCAGACGGGTAAGCGATGCGTGATCTTTAACGGCAGCATGTATGTCTGCCATAGCAGAACGTGCCAGCCATTCCATTTGCTTGTCTTGCTGATTTCTGTTTTGATATACGGTGGAGCGGTGGTATGCGAAAATGGCGTAGGCATGCGAAGATACGTTGTGCCGGGATACAAGAAGCAGGGACAGGCTGTCTGCTTTGTCCATATCTCCTGCTTCTGTGGCTTCCTGAAAGCGAAAATACACATGTTCATCCGATTGCGGATCCAACAGTTCCAAAAGCTTACTGCGGTACTGTTCTCTGCGTTTCAGGGAGAGTTCCCTTATAAACGGATCTTTAGAATACTCTGCCAGCTCCGAGGCCAACCGTTGAAGGGCCTCGTAATAGTAAGGTAACAGAGAATGATCCAATGTTTCCGGATCCAGATCTTTATACAAGATGTCGCTTGATTCCAAAAAATTTCCCGAGGTAGCAAAGATCAATCCTCTACGGATGAGGGATTGTTCTGTGTATTTTTTGTGATTTAGTGCAGCGGCCAGACGAGCAGATTCTTCTATATAATAAATAGTGGAATCAAAATGGAAAGCTTTGTATTCGTCAATAAGTTGCTGGTAAAAACTGTACCGTTGTTCTGCCGGTAAATCCTGGTAATGGAGGACACTTTTTAAGGCATTGATCCGTTGCAACCGGTTTTGTTCGTAGGTATGCCGTAGTTCAAGTTCTTTGTCCAGTTGGTCCAGCAAGGTGTTCAGCAACCGGGTTTCTTCTCCCGGCATCAACAGTACGGAGAGAAACAGGAAACAAACAATAAGTCCGGTTCTCTTCATAACGTATAGCTTTAGAACATATAGCCCAGCATAATATACAGCCCTGTTTTCCCGTCCTGTTTGTTAAGGGCTTTGGCAAAGTCAACCGACACAATGAAATTTTCGTTCATAGCAATTTTCAATCCGGCACCGGCACTCATGTGCACACCGTCTTTATCAGAGAAAAAATCTTCGTAACGAACGCCCGAAGCTGCTGTAAGAGCACGTAATTCAAACTCTGAACGGTTCAGCTTTACAGGCTTTGTAATGTACCCTATATCAAATAAGGGGTTGATTCCAATATAAAAAGCTTGGCGTGCTATCTGAAAAGAAACGAGTTTTAAGCGCAATTCCACATTGGCATAGGCATAGCCGTCGCCGGTTACCCGGTTACGGACAATCCCTCGTAAACTGTTGGCTCCGCCCAGCATTTCGTAGTTGGCCCGTTTGGTAAAGAGGGTTGCCATGTAGTTCTTCATATAATAGGGTGTTTGTCCCCAAAGGGCACTTTGGTATCCCAGACGGTAGGCAAATATCATTTTGTCTTTCCACAAGGGAATGTAATGGCGAAAAGAAACATTTAACGTAACGTGATTGTATTCTTTCTGTTCTCCAAAGGCACCAAAGTACGTGAGAAAAGCATCTGCCCAGATGCCTCGGCTTGGGTTGTTCAACTGGTTGCGCGAATCGTACGTAAGACCGGCTCGTACAAACGGGTGGGTGCCCCCGTTAAGCTCATTGGGCTTTATCAGGCCCCAGCCCAGCGCGCCGGGGCTGTAGTAATTGAACAAGGTAGGCTGATCTTGGGTTTGAGGCAGTTTTTTGTCCTCGGCCTTGTTTTTGTTCAAAAAATCTATATTTACTTCGTCTGCGTAATAATAAAACAAGCCGGCACCGGCATTCCAATACAAGTTTCCGGTAACGTTTCCTTGAAAATCGGCAGTAGCACGGAAGAAGTCTTTTTTCATTTTATAAAAAGCCCGCGATAAGTAGGCATCATCTTCCGTTTCTCCCCATTGCGGATTATAGACCGAGCTGTATCCATTAAACCCCAAAAAATCGGCCATGGCTTCCGGAATATAACTCACATCCAAGGTAACACGCACTTTGGGGATGAGGTATTCCGAGTCGTAAAATACGCGGAACAGACCGGAACGTTTGGTGGTGTAATTGGCCTCTACGTACATCAGGTGTTTGTATTGAGGGAAAATATCCCCGTCTCCATAGTGGAAAAATTCGGCAAGGGCACCGTATTGAAAACCCAGGTCTGTATTGTAGCCAACGCTGGGCAGGGCTCCAAAGGACCATCCTTTTTTCACAATTTCAGTACTGTCTTTTTCTGCTGCTTGTACAGAAACTATGGGAAACAGCAAGGCTATGCTTAGTAATAAGAAAAGATTCTTTTTCATGATTTCGAAAATTTAGTTAACCAATCCACTTTAAAATCTCTGCTAAGAGAACACCCAGATACGTACCTACGGCGTAGCCGATCAATCCAATCACAATTCCGTTTACCAACACTTTTCTGTTGTTCATGGCAGCGGCAACCGGTGGCACAAAAGGCGGTGAAAACAAAAGAGCTATATGCGATACAGTAAATAAATCTGCTTCTACTTTGAAGATCTTGGCAAACAGCAAGTGCAGCAGCACGGAAAATACGAGGATGAAAGCTATCATACCCATGATATTCAAACTGGTGCGGCTAAACAAGGCGTGAACATCAAACATAGACGCTATGATGATGCTAAAGACAAGGATGAAGTACATACCGAATTCAAAGGTTTTGGGTATTTCCCTGATCTTTTTCACGAAAGATGCGGCTATGGCCAGTGTGGTAATGGTAAGAATAATGATCAGCTCGTTCAATCCGGCCCCTAAAGCCATCGACAGACCGGCTCCAAGAGCCAGACAGGCAATGGATAAAGCAAGCGCCAAGAGGAGCTTGCCAAACGTGCCTTTTTTGAACATGCCGGAATAATCTTCAAACGTTTCTTGTACTTCAATTTTGTTGTTGGCTTGCTCCCGGCTGTTGTGGGGTAGAATTTTCCGAAACAATTTATACCCTCCGGAAAGGATGAACAACAAGAAGAAAAAAGTAAGGGCCATTTCGAACGTTTGTACAAGAACGTAGGTGTCTTCCGGTACTCTGAGTGCTGTTTTAAGCGACACAAAATTTAGTGTACCTCCCGTGTACATGCCTACCAACAAGCCGCAAGATTTCCATAATTCCGGAATGTCGCTACTGCGGAAAAGCAGGTAAGCTATGGTTACGGTTATCAAAATAGACACAATCCCCGCCGCCAAAGTAGCCATGGTTTTTTTCAATGTCTTAAACCACAGTACAAAATGCGATGAAAACAACATCAGAGGGATGGCTATGGGTACCGTTAAGTTCATCATCCACTCCTGTAGGGTTGACAAGGCTGCAGTTTGCTCCTGGGGCATTTTCATAAGTCCGGACAACGCCATGACAATACCAACGGCATACGCCAGCAATACAGTACCTATCTTTGAAAAGAAGCGGAAGCGCTGAAAAAGGTACATAATTAGGATGGGAACTGCAACGTAGATAGTAGCTATTAGGTAGATTCTCATAACACAAAGGTAAAAAAAAACGGGAATTACAGGCTGTTGCCGAAATCCTTGCGGAAACGAGCGGCCAGCTTTTGAGGCCAGTCGCTCACGGGTTCCAGGGAACCCATGAAAAAGCGCAGCACCGGCGGCTCGTACGTAAAGCGCAGTCCGCCAATCAGGTGGCGGTTGTCAAAGAGCCACTCCAGACGGTCCATGGCGTATTTGATCTGTGAAAGTGTAAAGACACGCCGAGGCAGGGCCAATCGCAGCAGCTCCACATCGGCCGGGATGTCGTCTCCGTTTTCATCGCGTACGCTTGATACGGATCCGCGTTCCATGCCTCGCACCCCGGAGCAGAGGTAGAAAGCAGAGGCTAAAGCGCCGGCGGGGTATTGCGATTGCGGTATGTGTTCACAAAAAGTCATGGCATCTACGTGTGCTCCCAGTACTCCGGGAGGCGTGACCATGGGAATGCCTTTATGGCTACATCCATTGACCATGAAGGCAATGAAATCCGGGTTTTGACGGATGTTATCGGGGTCTAACGTTTCATATAAACCCACGGCCATGGCTTCTATTTCTTTGACAGAGATGCCCCCATAGGTGAGGAACCCTTCATAAAGGGGAATGAGCGGTTCCATTTTTAAGTATGTGTCTTTGTCGTTGGTAGCAATTCCGCCACCACGGGAGGAGGAGAGTTTTCTGGCCGAGAAATAAACAATATCGGCCAAAGAAGTGACAGCTTGGATGATATCCCCCAGGGATTTATGCTGCCAGGCAGCTTCCCGTTGTTGGATAAGAAAAGCGTTTTCTCCAAGAAGGCTGGCATCCAGTACAATTTTTAGGTCGTGTTGATTGGCTATACGACGTACTTGAGTCAGGTTTTCCAGAGAAAAGGGCTGGCCTCCTATCAAATTGGTAGAGGCCTCCATACGAATGAAGGCAATGTTTTCCGGACTGTGATGTTGGATAGAATGTTCGAGTTTGTCCGTGTCTATGTTGCCTTTGAACGGATGGGCGGATTGCAGAATCAGAGCATGGTCGCAGAGCAGTTCTTCTATGTGCCCGCCTACTTCTGTGATGTGTGCCAAGGCTGTAGTAAAGTGATAGTTCATAGGTACTATTTGCCCGGGTTTGATAAGTGTTTTGCAGATAATATGTTCTGCGGCGCGACCCTGGTGTGTAGGCAGGAAAAAGGTTTTGCCTAAGACCTCTTGTACGGCCTTTAGGAGTTTTTCAAAACTTTGAGAGCCGGCGTAGGCATCGTCTGCTTGCATCATGGCAGCTAACTGATTGTCGCTCATAGCATTGGTACCGCTATCCGTAAGCATGTCCAGGAATACGTCACGGGTAGAAAGTTTAAAGGTGTTAAATCCGGCTTGGCAGATAGCGGCCAGACGACGCTCCACAGGTACCAAGTGTAATTTTTGTACAATTCTAGCTTTGTGAAACTCAATAGGGAAAGGTTCTGAACGGTAAAATGTTATAGGATTCATAAAATTTCTAAAAAATCTGTTAATAAAATGGAAAAAACACAGGATTAAAGTAACCGAAGTGCTACACAGTACGTCTAATTATGTGTAAGGAATTGGATAAAGCTCCTGAGCGGAAACAAGCACCTGTACATCCCCGTCAGGAGCCACAATACGAATAATAATAACAGAAAGCACAGCAGAAAAGAGCCGATATGGAAGGTAAAAAGCCGTGCATTTTTCAGAGTTGAATAATAAGGCTACAAATATAAAGTTATTTGTGAATAACATTCACAAAAAGCTGAAATTTATAAAAAACAGTACCTTGTGTTGCAAGGTATCAGAAAATATATATATATTTGCCGCACGGAATTCTTGAAATGTAGCAGTACTATAATAATTATATTCATGATCAAGCTGGAAAACATTAATAAAACGTACTACAACGGAGCCGCTCTGCACGTGCTGAAAGGCTTGAACCTGCATATAAACCAAGGAGAATTTGTAGCCATTATGGGTGCATCGGGTTCTGGAAAATCTACCCTGTTAAATATAGTGGGCATACTTGACGATTATGATACAGGGACTTATCATCTGAACGGTAAACTCATACGTGAATTATCAGAAAAAGAATCTGCCGTTTATAGGAACCAAACCATTGGATTTGTATTTCAGTCTTTCAACTTGATTTCTTTTAAAACGGCCCTGGAGAATGTGGCGCTTCCTTTGTATTACCAGGGCGTTCGTCGCAAAAAGCGGAATGCAACAGCCATGCGATATCTGGAACGTATGGGACTGGCCGGTTGGGAAGATCACTTGCCGTCTGAATTATCGGGAGGGCAAAAACAACGTATTGCCATGGCAAGAGCCCTGGTAACCAATCCGCGCATTATTTTGGCAGATGAGCCTACGGGAGCCCTGGATTCACAAACTTCTGTTGAGGTTATGCACCTGTTGCAAGAAGTAAATCGGGAGGGTATTACCGTAGTTATGGTTACCCATAATCCGGAAATGGCAGGGATGAGTCAGAAGATCATTCATATACGGGACGGTATCATAGGCTCTATAGAGCACAATACACAAAGACATCATGTTTGATGATTTTCAGGAAATATTCAATACCATAAAAAAGAACAAGCTGAGGACTTTTCTGACCGGCTTTTCCATGGCATGGGGTATCTTTATGTTGATTGTTTTGTTGGGAGCCGGAAACGGGATTCGTAACGGCGTGTTTCACAATTTTGCAGACAGAGCCACCAATTTTATGCGAATCTGGCCGGGCAGAACGGCACAAGCTCACGGAGGATTGCAAGCAGGAAGACTTATAAAACTGGATAGTTCCGATACGTGGTTTTTAGAAAAAGAATTTTCCGAGGTGTATAACGTGTCGCCTGTAATCAACCAATACAACAAGTCTTTTTATTATAAGGGGGATTATGCAACCGGTACGCTGCGTGGTGTTTTGCCCAATTATACCACCATTGAATCTGTTGAAATACGGGCCGGAAACGGCCGGTTTATTAATCAAGCAGATATACGCGACAAACGCAAAGTGATTGTGCTGCATGCAAGAACAGCGCGATTGTTGTTTAAAGACGAGAATCCGTTGGGAAAATATATTACGTACGACAAAGTGGTGTATAAAGTGGTAGGGGTGTATCATGACGACAACCTGTCGCAAACTCCTGTCAGCTGTGTGCCACTTACTACTGCACAGCAGATCCATTTCCCCGCCCAAGGGTATTCCACATTAAATATGTTGTTGGACGGGTTGGATACAAAAGCTCAGAATGAAACCTTTGAAACAGAGCTGAGAGCCTCTTTAGGACGTAAACACAAATTTAACAAAGAAGATAAGTCTGCCGTTTACCTCTATAACGTGGCTCGTGAATTTCTACAATTTAAAGGCATGTTTAATGCCATCACGTTATTTATATGGATTATTGGCCTGGGGACACTCATTGCCGGGGTGGTGGGCATCAGTAACATTATGTTGATCACAGTTAAGGAAAGAACAAAAGAGTTTGGAATACGAAAAGCCATTGGTGCCACCCCCCAATCCATATTACGTCTGGTAATGACGGAGTGTTTGGTAATTACAGCCTTTTTTGGATACCTGGGCATGATAGCCGGTATTGGGCTCACAGAGTTGCTAAACCAGCTGATGGGTACCCCTGGAGCTCCTGCATCACAGGAAGATATGGTGCTGTTTACCAATCCAACGGTAGACCTTTCCATTATCCTGGCCGCTACACTTGTTTTGATACTTGCCGGGTTGCTGGCCGGTTACCTGCCTGCAAAAAGGGCCGTTCAGGTCAAACCTATTGAATCCTTAAGATACGAGTAATTATGTTTGATTTAGACAGTTGGCAAGAAGTATGGATTACCATTTCCCGTAATAAAAGAAGGAGCTTACTGACAGCCTTTGGTGTGTTTTGGGGTATATTTATGCTGGTAGTCATGCTGGGGGCAGGGAACGGTTTGTCGGAAGGCATTGGCTCCGAAATCCAAGGTTTTTCAGAGAACTCGGCCTTTTTCTTTACAAACGCTACAACTATGCCTTATAAAGGATTTCGCAAAGGCAGGTATTGGAATATGCACGAAGAAGACCTGGCCGTTCTGGAAGCACAGCTGAGCGGTATAAAATATACGGTGCCTTTTCTGATGGGAGGCAACGTAACTGTTTCTTACAGAGACAAAAGTACCAGCTGCAATACAAAAGGGATGTCATACAAGTACAACCAAATGCTACCACAGCATATGATTTACGGGAGGTATCTGAACCCTATGGATATACAAGACAAAAGGAAGGTATGTGTGGTAGGTAAGAAAGTATATGAAGAAATATTCCACAACGGAGAAGATCCGGTGGGGAAATACATCAAGTTGTACAACCTCAACTTTCAAATTGTAGGGGTGGCAGAACCGGCTGTCCGTGGAGTGAATGTAAACGGGCGGGACGACGAAGTGATTGTTATGCCCTATACCGTTATGCAGCAAATACAGAATTCCGGAACCTTGTTGCATCTTATTGGAGTAGTTGCGAATGAAAACGTGAGTATGAGTATACTGGAGCCTCAGGTAGAAAGTGTAATAAAGGCTCGTCATCATATAGCACCTGCCGATGAAGGCGCCTTGGAAAGTTTGAATGTAGAGAAGATATTCAAACAGTTTCATTTGTTGTTTACCGGAGTAAGCATCTTGATTTGGATTGTAGGCCTGGGCACTTTATTGGCGGGAGTGGTTGGGGTAAGTAATATCATTATGGTAACGGTACGGGAAAGGACCAATGAAATTGGAATTCGCAGGGCTATTGGAGCCCGGCCGTTTTCAATTTTGTTCCAAATCATCAAAGAAAGTACGGTTCTGACGGTTATTGCCGGTTTTTTAGGTCTTGCCTTTGGCGTGTTTGTGTTGGATGTGGCAAACATCCTTTTTCTGCAAAACGGGTCGGGGGATACCTTTTTTGCAGATCTTCAAATACATTTTACGACAGCCCTGACTGCTGCTTTTATTATTATCCTTTGCGGTATTGTTGCCGGAATTTTGCCGGCAACAAGGGCATTGGAAATTAAGGCAATAGATGCCATTAGAGAAGAAAATTAACAGATTAATCAGATACAAGATGAAAAAAATCTTACGCTATTTTTTGATTGCAGCCCTTGTAATTGGCGTGTTATTCACCTTTTTTTACCTGTGGAAAAAATCACGACCAAAACAAGAGGTATATGAATTGTTCGTCCCCCGGCCCGGGGATATTGAATTGAAAACCGTGGCTACCGGTAAAGTAGAACCGCGAGACGAGGTGGCTATTGTTCCACAGATTTCCGGGATTGTTTCCCGGTTGTACAAAGAGCCCGGAGAGATGGCCAAAACCGGTGAAATCATTGCGCGAATTCAGGTAATCCCGGAAATGGGTGTGCTGAATGCTGCCGAATCAAGGGTAACACAGGCCGGATTGAACCTGAATCAGGTAGAAAGGGTTTTTGACAGGACACAAGAATTGTACAAGGCAGGAGTAGTGGTGCCCGAGGAGTATGAAAATACAGAAACCCAATTAAAACTGGCGCGTGAAGAATTACGCAATGCCCAAGACCATCTGGAAATTGTCCGCGACGGAATTGTGAGCCGTTCTTCTGCAGCCAGCAATACGCAAATACGGTCCACCATTTCCGGAATGATTCTGGACATTCCTGTTAAGGTGGGAAATTCTGTGATTCAGGCCAATACATTTAATGCAGGTACAACCATTGCCACGGTAGCCGATATGAACGATATGCTTTTCCATGGCAATATTGACGAAACAGAGGTGGGGCGTATCCGCGAAGGTATGCCGCTGGATATTACCATTGGAGCCTTGCAGGATCAACATTTTCAGGCTGTTTTGGAATACATTTCGCCAAAAAGTACAGAAAGCAACGGGGCCATCCTTTTTGAAATCAAGGCGGCTGTTACCATTCCCAAGAGTGTATTTATAAGGGCAGGGTACAGTGCCAACGCAGAGATTATACTGGACAGCCGGTACAACGTACTGGTTATTCCGGAAGGCTCTGTAGAATTCAGGAACGGAGATACGTTTGTAAAAGTTTTTGAAAAAATGGAGGGAGACAAGCAGGTGTTTTCCGATAGGCAGGTGGTTACGGGGCTGAGCGATGGAATTCATATAGAGATAAAAGAAGGATTGACCCCCCAAGACAAGGTGCGCGGAACATTGATAACCCAATAAACGATTGATTATGAAAAAAGGTATGGTAGCCTATACGTTGTGTTTTTTATTTTTCGCCCTAGGTGCATCGGAAGGAAAGGTATTGGCACAAGAAAAGAAGAAAGTTTGGACTTTAGAAGAATGCATTTGGTTTGGGTTGGAGAACAACGTAGAGGTGAAACAGTATGAACTGGCAAAAGAAAATCAAGAGATAACGGTAGAAACCACACGTTATTCACGGCTCCCCAATTTGAATGCCAATATGGGGCAGACCTTTTACTTTGGGCGAACTCCGGACAGGGGAGGTGTGTATCAAGATCAGACGGGTTCCAATGCCTCGTTGGGAATCAATTCAAGCGTTACTTTGTTTAATGGTTTTCGAATAGGTCATCAGATAAAGGCTGAACGAATGGAATTGCTGGCGGCTGTGGAAGACTTGAACCGCGCCAGAGAAGACTTGTCACTGGCCATTACCGGGTATTATTTACAAGTGCTGCTTACTAAAGAATTGTTGCAGATCGCTTTGGATCAGCTGGATTTGAATAAAAAACAAATAGAACAGACGCAATGGCTGGTTGAAGGAGGGAAAAGCCCGGAAAGCGATTTATACGAGGCTCGGTCTACTTATGCACAGCAACAAATGCGTGTGACAGACGCTGCGGGGAACCTGCAGCTGGCTTTATTGGAGCTTACACAGTCTATGAACCTGGAAGATCCCGAGGCATTTGAGATAGCCGCTCCATTGGTGTCTGAAATGATACAAAAAGAAGCTTATGCGTTGGCTTTGCCCGCTCGGGCTTTTGCTCACTCTGTGTTGGAGCGACCCGCCATTAAAGCGGCCACTTATAGGCTGGAGGGCAGTGAAAGACAACTGCAAATAGCACGTAGTGCTTACTATCCCAGCCTGAATCTGGGGGCCGGGTACAGCAATTCGTATTATTACAATTATACCTTGGCAACCGGAATGTCCAATGCCTCTTTTGCAGATCAACTGGCTCAAAATAGGGCTCAATCGATAGGCTTGAGTATAGACATTCCTTTGTTCAACAGAATGGCCACCCGCAACCGTGTTCGCTCTGCCCGTTTGCAAGTGAAAAATCAGGAGCTGATATTGAATAAGGCCAAACAAGATTTATTCAAAGAGGTGCAGCAAGCGTATTACAATGCCGTTGTTGCGTACGAAAAATACGTAGCTTCTCAAGCGGCTGCAGAAGCCGCCCGTAAGGCTTATGATTTTGAAGAACAAAAATATACAGCAGGTCGTTCAGACATTTATGCGTTTGAAGCAGTACGTACCCGTCTTACGTCTGCACGTTCTGAACTGGCTCAGTCAAAATTCAATTTCTTGTTCCGCTCCCGTATCTTGGCTTTTTATAACGGAGAAGACCTTATACAGTCCTCTCTTCTGCCTTAAGAACAAAGGCTCTAAGCCCTTGTCTGGGTGCACTTTCGTCCAGTTTCTTCAGGTCTGCCAACAAAGAGTCAACGGCAGCATCGGGAACAAAAGTGATCAAAACCGAGTTTAAAGTGGGCCAGGCATGCGTACCCAAATGCGGTTCTCCACCACGGGAACCGCGACCTGTCACCTGGTCCCAGAACGTATAGCCTGTGATGTTGTGATGTTCAAGGATTTCTAGAATTTCTTCGTAGAAGGCCTGGTAAAATGCTATAAATAAAGCTTTCATAGGATGTGTTCTTGACGTTTTTTCATTCTACGCAGTTTTCTTTTTTCTGCTCTTTCTGCCTGTAGGCTGTAGATGGCAGGGATTAAGAAAAGCGTAACAAAAGTAGATACGGTCAAACCGCTGGCTACCGTTACTCCCAACCCGTTCCACATCTCGGCTCCTACTCCCCTTCCCACAGCCAGAGGTACCATACCAAATATGGTGGTTAGGGCGGTCATCAGGATGGGGCGCAAACGGGAACGCCCAGAAGCTACTACGGCTTCTTTAACAGACATGCCTCGTTCGCGGCAAAGCAACGTATAGTCTATGAGAACAATTCCGTTTTTCACCACAATTCCAAACAACATCATCAGACCTACCATGCTCATAATACCCAAGGAAAGACCAGACACTGCCAATCCTGCTAAAACTCCGGTAAGAGCAAAGGGTACAGAAAACATGATGATAAACGGACTGGTAAAGGATTCAAACTGTGCTGCCATTACAATGTAAACCAGCATCAATATCAGGAACATTAAAGTGATCAGGTCACTGAACGATTCTTGCTGATCTTCGTAGCTTCCGGCAATGTTGATCATAATCTCGGGAGGTACATCCACTTTATCAATTTGCAACTTGGCATCTTCTACTAAAGTACTTAGGGCAGCTCCTTTGGCAGCAATACACGTAACTGTCACCAAACGTTCTCTGTCTTTTCTTTCAATGGTAGGCGGTTGCATGGTTTCTCCAATAGTAGCCACATCGCGAATACGTACCGCTTGTCCCTGGTTGTTAAAAATAAGGATATCCAGAATATCGTCCAGGGTTTCTCTAAATTCCGGTGCATGGCGAACTTTAATATAATACTCATCGCCGTCTTCACGGAATTGAGAAGCTATGGCACCATTAATTCTGTTACGAATGTATTGAGAGGCTGTAGCCATATTTAGTCCGTGTTCTGCCAGCTTGGCCCGGTCAAATTCCACCAGATACTCGGGTGAATATTCGTCTCTGGAGATAGTAACCTGGGAAGCTCCCGGAACGGTCTTCATGCCTTCTGCTAATTGCGAGGCGATTTGGTCTGTTACGGCAAAATCGTTTCCATACACTTCCAGCTTTACATTGGTTTCCCCACCGGCACCACCGCCTCCTGTCAAATCAAAAGTGCGGATTTCCGGGTAAAATTGCCTTAAATCTTCGCGCATAGCGTCTGCCAGTTCCTGCATGGTACGTTTTCGCTCTGTTTTTAAGGTAAGCCGAATGTTTCCTGTCATAATATGCGGTCCGTTTGCTCCCAATTGACCAAAAATATTGTCTTCACTAGCCTGGCCTATGGTAAAGGTCATAGCAAGAATTTCCGGATAATCTCTTTTAAACTGGTCGTGTATACGGAAGGCCAATTCTTTGGTAATCTCTGCTCGTGTGTTGATGGGTAACCTGACGGTCATCTGCAACCGGGCACTGTCTTGTTGTGGGAAAAACTCTGTGGGTACGATCTTAAAGAGGAATAGCGAACCCACAAAAATACCTGCCGAGATAAGGATGACGGTGATTCTGTGGTTTACCGTCCAGCCGAGAGCCTTTGCGTATAGGCGGTCAAGGGCATTCAGTCCCTTTTCTACGTAAGCATAATACTTATCAAATCCTTTGTCTTTCTTAGGTTTAAGCCTTAACAATTGCGAAGACATCATAGGGGTAAGGGTGAGTGCGGCTATGGTAGATACAGAACTGATAATGGCTACAATCCATCCCAGTTGACTGAAAATTTCACCGGACATTCCTCCAACCATGGTCAAAGGAATAAATACGGCAAGCAACGTAAGCGTAGAGGCAATGATGGAAATAGAAACCTCGTTGGTTGCATAAATGGCTGCCGATTTAGGTCGGGTACCCCGCTCAATATGGGTAGTTATGTTTTCCAGAGCTACTATAGCGTCGTCCACCACCATCCCAATGGCAATGCTTAAAGACGAAAGCGAGATGATGTTGAGGGTATTGCCGGAAACAAGCAAATAAATAAATGCCGCTACCAGCGATACAGGAATTACAATGGCAATAATTAAGGTGGCACGCCAACGGCCCAGAAAAATCATCACTATAAAGACCACCAGGATGAGAGTAACCAAGATGGTTTGTACCAGGCTGTCAATGGTCCGGTTGATGTTGTCAGAAAAGTCCATGACCACGCCTATCTTAATGTCTGAGGGTAAGTCCTTTTCCAGTTCGGGCAAACGTTCCAGGACTTTTTTACAAATCTGGACAGTGTTAGCTCCGGCTTGTTTCATGATGATAATTGACCCTCCGCGGATACCGTCCACATACGTTTCCTGACTGCGTTCGGCTATGGTGTCTTCTACACGAGCAACGTCCCGCAGGTATATATTTCTACCAAGGAAATGACCGATAACAATGTCTTCCATTTGGCGGGGGTCCTTGAATTCTCCTTCTATACGAATGGTTTGTGTTTCTGACCCAATGTCTAGGTTGCCACCCGGAGTATTCCTGTTTTCAAAAGCGATGGCAGAGGCAATGCCTTCCACGGTAAGGTTATAGGCCTCAAGTTTATAAGGATCACAATACACCTGGATCTCTCTTTTGGGTGCACCCGATACAGAAACGGTTCCTACTCCCTTGATCCTTCCCAGAGGAGAGGCCACCCTGTCGTCCAGGACTTTATACAATCCGTTCATGCTTTCATCGGCCTGAACGGAAAGGATCATAATAGGCATGTCGTCTGTGCCAAACTTGAAAATAACGGGTGTATTGGCATCGTCGGGTAAAAAATCTGCAATCAGATTCAGCTTGTCCCTTACGTCGTTTGTGGCTTCTGTGATGTCTATACCGTATTCAAATTCCATCACTACAAGTGACGAGTTTTCTCTGGTAAAGGAAGAAAGATGTTTTAGGTCACTAACCGTACTTAATGAGCTTTCCAATACTTTGGTTACGTTGTTTTCTATATCGGCAGCACTGGCACCGGAATATGTGGTCATCACCAGAATGGTGTTGTCACTAATGCTGGGAAGAAAGTCTATAGAAAGTTTGGAGAGGGAAAAAATCCCTATGACTGCCAATGCTACGTAAATAAGGGCCGTAGTAACAGGCTTTTTAACAGCAGATTGATAAATACTCATAGCCTCTTACTTTATCCATTCAACTTCTGCTCCGTTCGTGAGCTGGTTCAACCCTGTGGTAATTACCAGATCTCCTTCTTCCAATCCCTCAAGGCATTCGTAATAATTGTCCAGTCTTTTGCCCGGTTGGATAAGCCTGTATTCAGCCTTACCGTCTTTGTATACAAAGACGTAACGCTCTCCCGATCCTATTTGTTTTATTACACTCCTATCCGGTACAAGCAAACGCGGCTCTGAACCCATATTTACAGAAACACGGGCAAACATGCCGGGCCTCACTTTTTTGTCTGCATTGGGAATGGTTATTTCTACCGGGAACGTTCTGGTGGCAGCCGTTACAGTGGGGTACACTATAGAGACTTTTCCTTTAAATACTTCCTGGGGATAGACATCTAATTTTATATCAACATCCATTCCCTTATGAATTTTTGTGAAGAAAGATTCAGAAACGTGAATTTGAAGTTTTACAGGTACTATTTGTTCTACTACAAGCAGGGGCATATTCATGCCAAACAAATCTCCGCTGTCGTAATTCCGCGCAGTAACTACCCCGTTTACGGGACTGAGCAACTGTGTGTTTTCCGACAAATTGGCATACTGTGTCCTCAACACATCCAGCCCGGCCTTTTGTGCATCCCATTCTGCACGTGAAACACCGCCTACTTGGTACAATTGGTCAATACGTTCAAAAGACAATTCCATATTGTCCAGCTGGGTGCGGATTTGTTCCAGGCTGTTGTCATCCATTTGTACCAGTTTCTGTCCTTTAGATACAAAGTCACCCACTTCTACGTAAATCTTTTGAATCCTAGCTGCCAGTTGCGGAGCTATGTTATTGGTTACGTTGGCTTGTACCGTGGCCGAAAAATCTTGAATTTGTGGAATAATTTCTTCTATAACTTCAGAAACGTTTACCTTCAATGCTTCTTCGGCAGGTTCTTGTTGCTTGGCAGAAGAAAAGCCACATCCGGAAAGGATACTAAAGGCTGCTATCAGGGGAATTAACCTGTACGTCTTCATAGATTGTATATTAATGATTTTGATAATGATTCACTCCCAGCAAGTTTTCCAACTCTGCCAGGTAATATAAATAGTTGTATATGGATTGGTGATAGGCCAGACGGGCTTGTGTAAGAGCAAGCTCAGAGGCGCTCAAATCCAGCCAGGTACCTAGCCCAACCTCAAATTGTTTGCGGCTTATGGAATAGGCTTTTTCTGCCATGGTCATGTTTTCTTTATTAGAGGCCAGTTCTTCTACAGCATTGCTCATCTGATTCAAACAATGGTTCATATTCAGCCGAAGCGTTCTTTCTGTCTGGATACGGCTGTCTTCCAAGCTTTTCATATCCAACCTGCTTTGTTTTACTTGCTGTTGCCTTTTCATTCCGCTAAAAATGGGAACGTGTAAAGCCAGGGCGGCTGTAGAGTATGGGAACCAATTATAGGTAGAGAATTTAAAGTTGTTGTTCATAGAGGAATATTGAAGGTTTGAGCTCAAACTCAACGTGGGCAGGTAAGAGGCTTTGGTAGCTTGTAATGCCATTTGCAACTGCTTTTTCTGTATTCCAAGTTGGGCCAGTTCCGGGTTATCCTCTGTAGATAAGCGCTGTGTAGGCATGAGCCCTTGTGGGGTAACTTCCTGTTCAAAATACGCTAAAGAACCTTCAAAAATAACGGGGTATTCAATATCCAGCCCCATAAGTGCTTTTAATTGCATAGAAGACAACTCTACGGCTGTTTCTGCAGCCATAAGGCCCGGGCGTTGATTTTTTAGGGCTACTTCTGCTCTTAATTTATCGAATTCACTGGCCATTCCCTGGTCGTATTTATCCGAGACTGTTTTTGTATTTAAGGCTACGTTATCGTAATTTTTGCGAAGTACGCCATAAGAATCTTTGGCAAGCAGGTGCGAATAGAACGTTTGTTTTACAGCGCTTATCATGGCCAGTTTGCTTGAACGGGCTTTTTCCACAGCCATATCTATTTCCAAAGCGGAAAGTTGTACTGTTTTCCATAAAGCAGGTGCTATTAAAGGCAGGGATAGGGATATGCCCCCCATCCAGTTGTTGTCTGTTCCAACGGCAATTTCCATAGACTGCCCTCCAAAGTCCATCACCATCACTTGTTTTTTGAGTGTGCGACTGTAAGCACCGCTGGCCGAAATACCCGGCCACAACCCGGAGCGCGTCTCTTTGGCTACATATACGGCTCGTTCAATGCTGCGGTCAGCAATTTTTATTACCGGATTTTCAGACAAGGCTATCTCCAGAGCCGTTTCCAGATTTACGTATAAGGTGTCTTGCTCTGCCATGATCTCCCGGGCATGCAAAGGCTTACCGGGTCCTGCTGAAAGACTAACCAGCAAGAAAAAAGCACAAACAAACTTCTTCATGTCTATTTAGGTTAGAAACAGACTAAAAGAAGCGAATAGTATGCCAAGATAAGAAAAAGGGAAGATTTGGCAGGTTTTATTAATTGCGTGTCCAAATGGCCAGTCGTTTCACTACCAAATGGAAGGCCATACGCAGGAAAAACCATTTTCCAAATTCATAATGCCCTCCTTTTCCGTACCTCATGCGAACGCGCGCTCCTTTTTTTCTGAATTGTTCATACGTATAGGAAGCTACCTTTACAGGAACCGATAAATCATCCGAGGCATGAGCAAAACGTATGTCTGTTTTTGGGGTCCAATTATCAACGAGCGAATTTTCCGTGAGCTTTTCCCACAGTTTATTGAGTTCTTCATTTCTTTCCGGCTTAAAAAAATCGGGATGCATGTATTTACGCATATCCCTTCCTATCCACTCTGCCAACTGGTCTCTGGTATGCGTTCTGTTAAGCCAGTGCCCCATGTTTTCCAGCAAAGGACCTTGAAATACTTTTGAGTAATCTAAATTTAATTTGTACCAATAATCATAGGCTTTAAAAACGCCGGGAGCGGCCGGATATTCTGCATACTCGGTTCTTGCAAATTCTTCAAAAGCTGTGAGCAGATCGTAAATGCCTCCTCCAATAATGGCTTTGTCTACAATAATATCGGATGGGTTTTCCTGTTCAATATGGCGGACCAAAGCCAACGCACCCGATCCGCCCATAGAATACCCTCCTACAGAAATGTGCTTTTGCATGGGATACCCTAAAATGGCAGGAAAATACTCAAGGGCTGCTCTGTGCATATCATACGCAACGCGTCCCGTATTCTCTGCCAGTAGGAAAGGGTACTCTTCTGTATCTTTTGTAATGCCGTTTCCCAGTAAATCGGGAATGATGACAATGTATCCCAGAAAAGACAGTACGCCTTCAAAAATGAGCAATACATCGCCTCCCGATCCAAACTTATCTATGTTTGCTGAAGGTAGAAAGTGCAATACTCCTCTGGGTTTTCTATTGATGGGACGCATGATGATCCCCGACGAAACCACCGGATCTCCGTTGGGAGTAATCGTATGGTATGAAATGGCCGTGATGCGAACTTTCATTCTGAATAAGTTAGTCATCACAGGCTCAACTTTAGCTAGTTTTAGGTCAGGGAAATCTTTTTTTACTTCTACAAAAACGTCTTTGATGGTAAAATCATCTTCTTTTAGAACTTCTCTGAAATATTGGTTCATCGTATCATTAAATAAAGCAGGCCCGATAGGATAAATTCCAATGCTGCATCTCCGTGGGTGCCTGTGGTGCGGTTATAAAAAATAGAGCAACCTTTCTTTTTGTACTCTTTGTATAAAAGGTCTGCCCCTTCTACAGGGATGAAATTATCTTCTTTTGAATGAGTCAGGTATACTTCTGTAAACGGACTTGGCGCCCAGTCACTTAATGCTATGGAGTTACACTCCAGTGGGGCTTTGAGCTTCTTAAATTCGCCTTTCAACTCTTCAGAGAAAAAGTCGGGATGCATATACGTCCTCAAATCACTGCCCCAGCGCCAATGAATGGCATTCATGTCTTGTTGTCCGCTAAACCACCAGGCATAGCCGTCACCTCCTTCTTCCGGATTGGGATTCATTTCCGAATTCTCCATGCCGTTTATAAAAATTTTTGTGAAATCCAGATTCAAATCATAGTAATGGTTTATAGCCATAATGACTTGAGGGATGGCTTGGTATTCACTTCTTTCTGTACGTCTATATGCTTGAAATGCTTCTAATCCGTCATAGACTCCGCCTCCGGTATATATTTGGTCTACTGTAATGCCTGTATTATTGCGTTCGTAATAAGCGGCTATGGCCAAAGAAGTACTTCCTCCCAAGGAATAACCTACCAGGGTACTGCGGTTAGGCAAACGGAACCGTTCTTCTTGCAGGAGGTATTCAGCTACTGCCTTTCTGAAATGATATGCAGCCAATCCCGCGTTTTCTGCCAGAAGGTAGGGGCGCGGCCAACTTTCTGTATAACGCACACCAATAAAATCGGGGTTTAGTGTAATATAACCCATCATACAGGGCATGCTTTCCAGAGCCAGCTGCCTGTCTTTAATATATAAAGAGGCTACATCGGCTTTGTGCATATTGGCAATGGGAGGGATTTCCAGTACGCCTTTTACTTTCAGGTCTTTTGGATAAAAGAAAACACCGGTAGCAACGACCGGGTTTCCAAAAGGATCTAAGGTATTGTACGATATGGCTACGCCATAGATGATTTTGCTGAGCTTTTTGTCAAAAACAGCTGTGACTTTCTCTTTCACCTCTGCAGAAAGAGCACCTCCAAAATCGCCTATGAGATTCAGTACAGTGTCAAAAGCAAAACCTGTAGTAAACTCCCAAATGTCAAGGACCTCTATCAGATACTCGGAAGTTTCTTCCCGGGTATTATCATGAGGTGTACATCCACTCCCCGTAAAAAGGAGGGTTGTAAAGAAAGTACCTATAAACAATACTTTCTTCACAGTGTTTAAAAGATTCATACTAATTAAAAGCCTAAAAATACCAAGGCTAAAAAAGACATGATGAAGCCTATGATAACGAGTATTTTAGAAATCAAATCCATATCAATAGTTGTATTGTATTAAGCCCAAACCAAAAGAATGAGACTAATCAAGGTAAGTAGGGGGCCCACCATACCTAGTATTTTAAAAATCAAATTCCAATGTATTACCATATTGTTATTTATAAATGGGTTAGAACAGAATTAGGAAAATGGATGCCAGTAAAGACATCATCATTCCCAATAAGGCAAGAAATGTATATACAGTTTCCATAATTGTTTTTAATAAGGGTATTATAAAATCCATCCCACTATACGGGAAATAATTTCGAACCCCCATGCATACCAAAGATGGCCTATGAGGGTAAATAGCGGCCCCATAATAGCGAACATTTTCCAAATCCAATGGGGATCAGCTGTAAGTCTTGTCATAGTTTTTTATTTAATTAGTAAATATAAAGCAGCTGTTAATACAAAATGAAATCCGGCATCGTAGTGGTTCCCTGTAGTACGTGTATATGTAATGGGATACCCCTTCTTTTTATATTCTTTGTAAAGAAGGTCAGCACATTCTACCGGAATTAAATTATCATCTTTGGAGTGAATCAGGTGTATTTCTGTAGAAATACCCGGATTCCAATTGTTATACACAATGGAGTTTTGCTCTAGGGGTTCTTTGAGTTTCAAAAATTCCCCTTGTAATTCATCGGAAAAGAAATCAGGATGCATATAATCCCTTAAATTGCTACCCCAGCGTCTGTATATGCTTTCAAGGCTTCTTTTGCCACTGAACCACCAAGCGTAGCCGTCTCCTCCTTCTTCCGGATCGGGGGAATTTACCGGATTTTCCATTCCGTTAATAAACAATTTGGTGTAATCCAGATTTAAGTTGTAAAACACGTTCAGACCAATAATAACCATTGGGATGGATTGGTAATCATTCTTTTCTTTTCTTGCATATGCTCTGAATGCTTCCAGTCCGTCATACACTCCGCCACCTGTATAGACCTTATCTACTTTGATGCCAGTATTGTGTTTGCCGTAGTGGGCTGCCATGGCCATGGCTGTACCTCCTCCCAGGGAGTACCCCATAATGGTGCTTTTATTGGACAACCGATAGTTTTCATGAATCAACAAATATTCTTCCACGGCTTTTCTGAAATGGAACGCCACATATCCTGCATTTTCGTCCAACAAATAAGGTCGTGGCCAATGTTCTGTATAGTGTACACCTACAAAATCCGGGCTAATGGTAATATAGCTGAGTAAAGAGGGCAGACTTTCAAGAGCAAATTTTTTTCGTTCCACGTACAATGAAGGTGCTTGGCTGTCATTCATTTGTGCTATAGGAGGTATCTCTACAATCCCTCTTGGTTTCATATCCTTGGGATAAAAAAATGCACCGGTAGCCAAAACCGGGTCCCCAAAAGGGTCAATGGTGTTATAAGAGAGGGCTACACCCCTGATTTCTTTTTGGAGGCTTCCTTTAAAGAACTGCTTGGCTCCGTCTATAGAACCTTCCGGAAGGGCAAAGTTTAGCTCGGCCACCACTTCTGGGAGAGACTCTATGGCGTATTCTACCGTAAAATCCCACACAACAAGCTCTTCTACAAGGAATTGAGGCTCAGTGGTGTCCGGTTTTTCATGGGGCATACACCCCCTGAAAAAGATGAGAAGCAAAATAATAATGCTTGAACTAAAGAATCTTCTCAACATAGGAATGAAAGATAAATCAAGTAAATATATAAATCTTTTAAAAATTATGTGAGGCTATTTGATTAATAAATACGCAGCGGCTTTTTTTATAAATTCAAAACCGCCTTCGTGGTGGTTTCCGGTAATGCGCTCATATTGAATGGAGCAGCCTTTTTCCTTGTATTTTTTGTATAGAAAATCGGAACATTCTACAGGAACAAACGTATCTTCACTGCTGTGTAGCAGGTAAATTTCCAGGAACGGAGGGGGTGTCCAGTTGAGGACAAGGGAATTTTCTTCCAGACTTGCCTGCATTTTCAAAAACTCACCCTTGGATTGATCGGAAAAGAAATCCGGGTGCATATAATTCCTTAAATCGGTACCCCAGCGGTTACGCAATTGGCTGGACCGGTGCGTGCCGTTAAACCAGTAGGCGTATCCGTCGCCACCCTCCAGCGGCTCCGGAGAATCTACCGGATTTTCCATCCCGTTGGTGAATATTTTGCTAAAATCAAGATCTAATTGATAATAGTAATTCATGGAAATGGGGATCCAGGGAATGGCCAGGTAATCATTTCTTTCTGTACGGGCAAGTGCTTTTAAAGCTTCCATGCCGTCGTAGGCACCACCGCCGGTATATACCATATCCACCTGAACACTTGTAGGGTTTTCCATATAGTATTTGGCGACAGATAGCGCCGCCGGCCCTCCTTGTGAATACCCCATGATGATGCTGCGGTTGCTCATCCGGTAGTTTTCTTTTTCCAGCAGGTATTCTTCCACAGCTTTACGCATGTGGTAACTTACCAGTCCGGAATTGTGATCTAATAAAATAGGACGAGGTAAATGGCGTGTGTACAGTACGCCCAACATATCGGGAGTAATGGTGATGTAATTGAATATGGAAGGAAAAGATTCCATATAAAAGATACCCTTTTGCACATCGGTAGTTGGACAGGTTTCCTGGTCCAGGTTTCCAATAGTGGACATTTCTACTACACCCCTGGGCTTTAAATCCAACGGGTAAACGAAGCAGCCTGTTCCCAATACAGGATTTCCAAAATGATCCCGGGTATTGTACGAGATAGCGACAATGCGCATTTTGGGGCTGAGGACTCTGTCAATAAGATCGATGATATCATCTACATCAAGATTTGGCACGTTTTTTCCAAACTCCTTCAACATATCTTTCAACCAATCTTTAAGGGTCAAATCCAGAGTGGCCAGTTCTTCTACAAAGTATTTGGGTTCTTCTTTAGGCGCATCTTGCGGAGAACAACCGATCCATAAAAAGGAAACGATAACAAGGAGTCGGAACACGTGGTGTCTTTGCATATCCTGATTATTTTAACAATAGATACAACGCAGCCTTTTTTATAAATTCAAAACCGGCTTCGTGGTGGTTTCCGGTGATGCGTTCGTACTGAATGGAACACCCTTTTTCCTTATATGTTTTATAAAGAAAATCAGAACATTCTACGGGAACGAACGTGTCTTCACTACCGTGCAGCAAGTGAATTTCCAGTAACGGAGGGGGTGTCCAGTTGAGGGCAATAGAATTTTCTTCTAAACATTCCTGCATTTTCAAAAATTCACCTTTTAGTTGTCCAGAAAAGAAATCGGGGTGCATGTAATACCTCAAATCGTTACCCCAGCGGTTACGCAATTTGCTCGACCAGTGTGCACCGTTAAACCAGTATGCGTATCCGTCGCCGCCTTCCAGCGGGTCCGGAGAATCTATCGGATTTTCCATTCCATTGGTGAATATTTTGCTAAAATCAAGATCTAATTGGTAGTAATAATTCATGGAAATAGGAATCCATGGGATGGCCGGATAATCATTTCTTTCTGTACGGGCAAATGCTTTAAAGGCTTCTATTCCGTCGTAGGGACCACCGCCGGTATATACCATATCTATTTTAATGCCTGTGGGATTTTGTGAATAGTATTTGGCCAGGGACAATGCTGTGGGGCCTCCATGCGAGTAGCCTATGATGATGCTGCGGTTGCTCATCCTGTAGTTTTCTTTTATAAGCAGGTATTCTTCTACCGCTTTACGCATGTGGTAAGCTACCAGTCCGGAATTGTGGTCTAGCATGACAGGGCGGGGCATGTGGCGTGTGTACCTGACACCCAGCATATCGGGTGTTATGGTGATGTAATTGAATAATGAAGGGAAAGACTCTATGTAAAAATTTCCTTTTTCTACGACAAGGGTTGGGCTGGTTTCCTGGTCCAGATCTCCTATGGGGGTCATTTCTACCACACCTTTGGGTTTTAATTCCAACGGGTATACAAAGCAACCCGTTCCTAATACAGGATTCCCGAAATGATCCCGGGTATTATAAGAAATGGCCACAATGCGCAACTTAGGACTAAGCACCCTGTCTATAAAATCTATGATATCATCTACCTCCAGTTCATCCATTTCGTCTCCAAAGTCAGCCAGCATATCGTTCAGCCAATCTTTAAGGGTCAGATCCAGGATGGCTAGTTCTTCTACAAAATATTTGGGCTCATCCACCGGCGCATCCTGCGGAGAGCAACTGATCCATAAAAAAGAAACGATAACAAGTAGTAGGCACACGTAGTGTCTTTGCATATCTTATTATTTTAACAACAAGTACAGCAGGGATGTTATGATCAATTCGAAGGCTGCGTCGTGATGGGTTCCGGTAGTTCTTACATATTGTATGGAGCACCCTTTTTCCTTATATGTTTTGTAAAGAAGATCGGCACATTCTACGGGAACGTACATGTCTTCACCGGTGTGTATCAGATGGATGTCAAGCAGAGGGCTTGGGGTCCAGTTGAGGGCCAAAGAGTTTTCCTTCATACAATCTGTCAGCTTTGCAAACTCACCTTTTGGTTCATCTGAGAAAAAATCCTCGTGCATGTAGTTTCTCAAATCGCTGCCCCAACGGTCATACAAACTAAAGGACCAATGGTCCCCGTTAAACCAGTAGGCGTATCCGTCCCCGCCTTCTTCCGGATTGGGAGAGTTTACAGGATTTTCCATTCCATTGGTAAAAATTTTACTGTAGTCCAATCCCAATTGGTGGTAATAATCCATGGTAAGAATGATCCAGGGAATAGCCAGATAATCGCTTTTCTCTGAACGGGCAAAGGCTTTAAATGCCGCCAGCCCATCGTAAACTCCCCCGCCTGTATATATTTTATCTACACGTATGCCTATGGGATTTTCCATATAATATTTGGCTACAGCCATGGAAGAGGATCCACTAAGGGAATAGCCCAGAAGCGTGCTTTTGTTGCTCAATTTGTACTGTTCTTTTTCCCACAAATACTCTTCCACGGCTTTTCGCATGTGGTAAGCAACCATTCCGTTGCTGACAAGATGCAAATAGGGTCTGGGCATATGGCGGGTATAACGTACCCCTAGCATATCGGGTGTGATGGTGATGTACCTGAGCAAAGTGGGATACCCTTCAGAATAGAAGCCTCCTCTTTCTGCGATAAGGGACGGGCTTGTAAACTGGTCCAGGTCTGCAAGGGGAGGCACCTCAACTACGCCTTTCACCTTTAAGTCTAGTGGATAACCGAACACTCCCGTACCCAAAACCGGATTCCCAAATGGATCATACGTGTTGTAGGAAATAGTCACAAAACGAATTTTCAAATTCATGACATCGTCTGTGAATTTGATGATTTTGTTTAAAATAGGGTCTGTGATTTCTATGGCAGACTCTCTCAACATGGCCCGCAGCCCTTCCTCAAAGGTATAATCTATCGTGGCCAGTTCCTCCACAAAATATACGGGTTCATCAACAATCGTATCCTGCGGTGTACAATAGCTACATATGAATGCAAGGGCAGCAAGAAACAGCCACATACAGCGCACTGTTAGTTTATCATATATTTTACTTTTTGACATGCTTATTTTAAAAGCAGGTATAATAAAGATGTCATTACAAACTCATTGCCGGCGTCGTAATGGTCTCCTGTCGTGCGAACGTAATGAACGGAGCAACCTTTTTCTTTGAATGTTTCATACAAATAATCGGCACATTCTACAGGTACTAAGTTGTCTTCGCTGCTGTGTAGCAGATGGATGTCAAGCAGGGGGTCCGGGGTCCAACTGCGAACCAATGAGTTTTCTTTCATACAGGCTTCCAGTTTTACGAACTCTCCCTTCAGCTCATCTGAGAAAAAGTCTTCATGCATATAATTTCTCAAATCGCTGCCCCAGCGTCTGTGTAGGCTACCCGATCCGTGTGTGCCGTCAAACCAATAGGCATATCCATCACCACCTTGGGCCGGGTCGGGTGAATTCACCGGGTTCTCCATTCCGTTGGCAAAGATTTTACTGTGATCCAATCCCAGTTGGTAGTAGTAGTCCATGGTAATGATAATCCACGGGATGGCCATGTAGTCGTTTTTTTCTGTGCGGGCATACGCTTTAAATGCTTCCAGTCCGTCGTAAGCTCCTCCTCCGGTAAACACTTTATCTACTAGAACGCCTGTGGGATTTGTGGTGTAGTATTTGGCTATGGATAAAGAGGAAGGACCTCCCAATGAATACCCCATAACCATACTTTTGTTGCCCAGTTGGTAGTTTTCTTTTTCCAGTAAATATTCTTCTACGGCCTTACGCATATGGTAGGCAACCAATCCGCTATTGGCGTCATGCAAATAAGGCCTTGGCATATGGCGCGTATAGTTGACTCCCAGCATGTCCGGTGTGATGGTGATGAATTTCAGCAAAGAGGGGAAAGCCTCTACGTAGAACCTTCCTTTTTGTGTGACTATGGATGGACTTGTTTCTTGGTCCAGATCGGCTATGGGAGGTACCTCAATAATACCTCTTACCTGTAAATCCAGCGGATATACAAACGCCCCTGTGCCTAAAACAGGGTTTCCAAAAGGATCGTAAGTATTATAAGAAATAGCCACAACCCGCATTTGAGTACTTAGGATATTATCGAGGAACGCTATTACTTTACTTATAGTAGGGTCTGTTTCTTCTACGCCTATTTCTGCCAATAGCTCTAAAAGTCCTTCTTTAAGGCTAAAGTCAAAAGAACCTATCTCTTCTTTAAAATACTTGAGTTCAGTGTTCCCCGGTGCATCCTGTGGTATGCAGCCTGTCCAGAAGAGTATAAAAACAAAAGGAAATACAAATAAAAAACGTTTCATTTTTGCGACTTAAGAAAAACAAATATAGAAATAATTCATAAATTTGAGCATGGTAATGAGTATAGGCAGGTTGTGTTACCCCGCGGTATGTGCAGTATGTGGGAAAGAATTGATTCTGCAAGAAAATACCCTGTGTTTGCCTTGTTTCTACGACATGCCAAAAACATACCATTGGCAACTCTTGGACAACCCGCTTTATACTTCCTTTGCATCGTTTCCTAATCTGGCAGGTGCCGCTGCTTTTCTTTTTTTTAGAGAAACAAGCCCTTACCGTAAATTATTACATATGTTCAAATACAATGGCATAAGTGAAATAGGGTTGTATATGGGGCGGCTTTTTGGAAAAGAGTTGATTCATTATTATGGAACCCGTTGTTTCTGTAAAGAAGGGACCAGTCCTGTTTTGATTCCTGTGCCCATGTCTTCTGTCAAGCGTAGAAAAAGAGGATACAACCAAGCTGAATGGTTGGCTGCCGGCTTGTCTGCAGCCACCGGATGGCCGGTAGACGTTACGGCCGTAGCCAGAGTAACAGAAAAAAGGAGCCAAACGGTTTTTGATAAACAAGCCAGGCAGGAAAACATGAAAGGTGCTTTTCTGGCAAAGCACCTCCCTTATGATGAAATTATATTGGTAGACGATGTAATCACAACGGGAGCTACCATGGAAAGTTGTGCCGGGGCGCTCCGTGATAAAAATCCTCGGGTGACGCTTGCGTTTGCATCGCTGGCGTATGTAGAATAAAAACGTATATTTGCATGCCATGCCCGATTTTTTGCGCTTACATATCATAGATATCCTTGATATTTTGCTGGTAGGTATCCTTATTTTTCAGGTGTATAAAATCATTAGGGGTACGGCAGCAGTCAACATCTTTATAGGAATTCTTTTTGTTTACTTTATTTGGCTGATAGTTAAGGCTCTCCACATGCAGTTGCTGACCACTATTTTAGATAAAGTCATTAGTGTAGGGGTGCTTGCACTCATAGTTGTGTTTCAACAAGAAATAAGGCGCTTTTTATTGCAACTGGGATCCAGATATACAGGCGAAGGAAAACGAAAAGAATTGTTCAACGCTATGTTTAAACCGGGGCAAGAAATAGTAACAAAACAAGATATAGAAGAAATAGTACACGCTTGCAGCCGAATGTCTGATCGTAAAACAGGAGCCCTTATTGCTATAGAACGTTTTGCCTCTTTGGCTTTTATTGAAGAAACAGGCGACAGGGTAGATGCCCGGGTACACAGACGTTTGATTGAAAATGTGTTTTTTAAAAACAGTCCGCTCCACGATGGAGGCATGGTTATTTCCGGGGGCCGTATTCAGGCCGCTCGTTGCACTTTCCCCATGTCTGAAAGTCAGGGGATTCCTCCCTACTTTGGAATGAGGCACCGGGCCGGAGCCGGATTGAGTGAGCAAACAGATGCATTTATTATTGTTATTTCAGAAGAAACCGGGGCTATTGCCACCATGCAGGACGGAGTCATAAAAACGTTAAGCGGTGTGGCAGAATTGCGTTTTGACATAGAGAACGCTTTTCATGAATAAACAAAGTCGTAATGATTTATCCGGCCCAATTTGAACAAAAAATAGGCTTTGACAGAATACGCCATAGGTTGGCCGAACTTTGCTTGAGTAAGGCAGGTAAAGAGCGGGCCCAGACTATGAAGTACTGTACAAATGCGGTGTTGTTGGAACAAGAACTGGAGCGTACTGCAGAGATGCTTGAAATCTGTATGTTAGAGTCTCAGTTCCCGGAAAGTGGCTATGCAGATACGCTTGTATTCTTGCAACAAATGGAATCCCATCCGTCATTCTGTCCCAATGTTCCGGAACTTGTACAGCTGCAAACGGCTACAGAAACGGTACGTGCCCTGCTGCGCTTTTTTGAAAAAACTAAGGAAGAAGCGTATCCGGCTTTGAAAGAATTATGCAAACCTGTTGCCTTCTTTCCTGTTGTGGCAGAGCGGCTTGACGGGTTGTTAGATAAAACAGGAGAAATCAGAGACAAAGCCTCTCCTGAATTGGCGCAAATAAGAAGTTCACGCAGAAAAAAAGAGCAGCAAGTAGGGCGGAGGATACAAGACATTTTGCAGCAAACATGCGAACAGGGATTTGCCGAGCCCGACGCTCAAATATCTGTGCGTGACGGGCGCATGCTTATTCCTGTTCCTGCTGCCTACAAAAAGAAAGTTCATGGATACATATACGACGAGTCTGCTACGGGAAAAACGGTTTTTATTGAACCGGCAGAAGTGGTAAACCTGAACAACGAAATACGTGAATTAGGATTTGCAGAGCAAAGAGAAATCACAAGAATATTGCAAGAGTTTGCTGCTTTTCTAAGGCCTTACCTGCCCGAGCTGATAGGACAAGCATACTTTATATCTACCATAGACTGGCTGCGGGCCAAAGCCCGCCTGGCGTTGTCTATGAAGGCTGGGAAGCCGATCATAAATCGTGAGCCGGGAATTTTTCTCCAAAAGGCCCGCCATCCTTTACTGGAAAAAGCATTGGAAAGGGAAGGAAAAAAAATAGTGCCTTTAACCCTCAGGCTGGGAGGAACCAAACGGATTTTGCTCATTTCCGGACCTAACGCCGGAGGAAAGTCTGTCTGTTTAAAAACGGTGGGACTCCTTCAATATATGTTCCAATGCGGCATGCTTATTCCGGCGACGGAAACCTCGGAGCTGTATGTTTTTGAATCCCTCTTCTTAGATATAGGGGATGAGCAATCACTGGATAATGACTTGAGTACATACAGTTCTCATCTGTTAAGTATGAAAGAAATCTTAACAAAAGCAGATGACCAATCGCTCATTCTCATAGATGAATTTGGCACGGGTACAGAGCCTACGGCCGGTGGCGCCATCGCAGAAACCCTGTTAGAGCAATGGGAACAGCGCGGTTGTTTTGGTTTGATCACTACCCACTATACCAACCTGAAATTTTTTGCCACTTCCAGCCAGGGGGTACTCAACGGAGCCATGCAATTTGATGTAGAACGCATGCAGCCGCTCTTTAAATTAGAGACCGGTGTGCCGGGCAATTCGTTTGCCTTTGAACTGGCCAGGAATATGGGATTGCCGGAAGCACTTATTCAAAAGGCACAGGAGAAAGCGGGCAGCGATTTTGTAGAAACAGAAAGGTATTTACGTAACATAGCTCGCAACCGTAGGAGATGGGAAGAAAAAGTAGTTCATATCACTCAAAAGGGCAAGGCATTGGATACCATTACAGACCGGTACCAATCGGAATTGCAGGAAATTCGTTCCCTGCGCAAAAAAATGCTGGAAGAGGCGAGAAAAGAGGCCCTTGTTATTGTAGAAACAGCCAACCGTAAAATAGAGCAGACCATCAAAGAAATCAAGGAAGCGCAAGCTGAAAAAGAGAAAACGAAAGCCACCAGGGATGCGTTGCAGGAGCATAAAGAATGGCTTGAGAAGAAAGCTTCCGATGCAGAAGATCTGAAAATAGCGCAAAAAATGGAACAGTTGCGCAAAAGGAAAGAAGCCCGGGCCAAGAAGAAGCAAAAAACAGCTCCGGCCAAAACGTTGAAACAGCAGGAAAAAAAGGAAAGTCCGCTGCAGATAGGGGACAAGGTGAAAACGAAAGACGGACTTATAACGGGAGAAATACTGCGCATGAAAGACAATAAAGTACACGTTGGTTTTGGACAGATGGTAACACAAATAGACAGTTCCAAGTTAGAACGTATATCGGCTAATGAGTACAAAGCCGGCCTGCGGGCCGGCCGCCCGGTTGCCCCGGCTGCTGAACATCGTTTTTCCAAGGAACGACTGAATTTTTCACCGCATCTGGATGTGCGTGGGCTGAGGGCCGGAGAAGCTTTGGAAGAAGTGATGCGTTTTTTAGATGATGCCCTGGTTGTAGGAGTTAATAAAGTGTCTATTTTGCACGGAACAGGCACCGGTGCCCTACGTATGGAAGTTAGAAACTACTTAAGAGTAGCTCCGGGCGTAAAATCATTCGAAGACGAACACGTAGAGTGCGGTGGTGCCGGAATTACATTGGTATATTTAGAATAACATCATAACATTCCATGCCATGAAAAAGATATTATTTATAGTAGGTACTCTGTCTCTTGTTATTTCTTGCAATACGCCGCAAGATCCGGCAGACGTTGCCGAGGACTTCCTTCAGGCATTTTTTTCTTCCCAATACAGGGAAGCCCGTGAATATGCCGGGCCCGAGCTGTACGATATTCTTGATAAAACGCAAGCCATTCTGGATTCTTTAACGGAAGAAGAATACAAGGAAGTAACCCGGTACTTATCTACCTTGGAAATAACGGTAGAAAAACCCAATACAATCACGTCAGACACCATCCGCTTGCCGTATCGTGTAGCCTTTTCACGCTTACCGGAGCCCGGCAACTCAGTTATAAGCTTGCGCAAAGAGGGCAATACCTGGAAAGTTTTTGCGCTGGATTAAAACAAGGCTTCTTTTAGTGTGTCTGTGTAATCCAGTTTTTCCCAGGCAAAATACTCTATACCGTCTTTTATATAAGGGTCTCTTCCAAAATGACCGTAATTGGAAGTGGCTTTATATATAGGTTGTTTTAACGAAAACCTTTCAATGATCTTGGCAGGACGCAAGTCAAAAAGTTCCGTTATCACTTGTGCAATTTCCGCATCTGATTTTTTTACGTGCGACGTTCCGTGTGTATCTATAAATACACTTACCGGACGCGATACTCCTATGGCATAAGCTAACTGTACCAGCACCTCATCTGCTATTCCGGCGGCTAC
Organism: Bacteroidales bacterium; assembly: GCA_012510445.1. Taxonomy (GTDB): domain Bacteria; phylum Bacteroidota; class Bacteroidia; order Bacteroidales; family UBA932; genus DMER64. Next base: position 4,470 of record JAAZIA010000004.1, on the reverse strand, counting down.
CAGATTCTTAGCAATATGCCTGGCCGCATAACTGGCAGAGCGGTCTACCTTGCTGGGGTCTTTGCCGGAAAACGCACCGCCACCGTGAGCGCCTCGGCCTCCGTACGTATCTACTATAATTTTACGTCCGGTCAGGCCCGTATCGCCATGAGGTCCGCCAATAACAAATTTTCCGGTGGGGTTTACAAGCAACCTCATGTTGTGGTTAAAAAGATGTTTTCGCGAGGGGTGTACCTTATCAATAATACGGGGAAGTAAGATGTTGCGGATGTCTTCCGATATTCTTTCTTGCATTTCTAAATCGGAGGGAAACGGGTCGTGCTGAGTAGAAACCACCAATGTGTCTATGCGCTGTGCTTCTTTTTGAAGGTTGTATTCTACGGTAAATTGACACTTTGAGTCGGGTCTCAGGTAGGTCATCTGTTTGCCTTCTTTACGAATGGCAGCCAGTTCCATCAATGCAACGTGAGCAAGAACAATAGGCAGGGGCATATATTCTTCTGTTTCTCTACATGCATATCCAAACATCATTCCCTGATCTCCGGCTCCTTGCTCGTCCGGGTTGTTTTTTACTACTCCCTGAAAAATATCGGGTGATTGGCTTTCAATCAAAGAGATAATACCACAGGAATGGGCTTCAAACTTGTACTCGGCACGGGTATAACCAATATCTGCAATAACTTCTCTTACTACTTGCTGAATGTCTACCCATGCGTTGGAACGGACTTCGCCTCCCACCACAACCAGTCCGGTGGTGACAAAAACTTCACAAGCTACTTTTGACTCGGGGTCTTTTTTTAAAAATTCATCTAAAATGGCATCTGCAATTTGATCTGCAATTTTATCGGGGTGCCCTTCAGAAACGGATTCTGATGAAAATAAAACATTCATAAAACTGATTTTTTACGAGAGACAAAGGTATGAAAAAAAGGCTGTCGGGTAAAATGTTCAAAAAAAGCCGGTTTTTGTTGATAACAGAAACGGGAAATGGCTGTCTTTGCCGTTGATAATATCTATTTTTGTTAATCCAAAGAAAGTACTGAATAATGATGTATACCAGACAAATCGGTATAATGCCATTGGTTTTTTTACAACGACTTTTGAAATAGATTAATAACCTAAATAGAGTTTTTATGAAAAAAATTGTTCAATGTTTTTTCGCTTTTGTGACATTCGTGTTCCTGAGTACGGGAGCTTACGCCCAGATCACTACTTCGTCTCTGGGTGGAAGAATTACCGACGACGCAGGAGCTGCAGTAGCCGGGGTCACTCTGGTTGCTACTCACGTACCGTCCGGAACCAAATATGCAGCTGTCACTAATAACGACGGCCGCTATGCCATTCAAGGGATGCGTCCCGGAGGACCCTACGAAGTAGAAGTGTCTTTCATAGGCTTTCAGACCATGAGCTTTACTGACGTTACGCTTCAGTTGGGGGATCAGTACAACTTAAGTGTCGAGCTGAAGGAAGAGGCTTTTGAACTGGATGATATTGTGATTGTAGCCTCTGCCTCTTCTGCATTTGCCGGTGAAAAATTTGGTTCTTCCACGAACATTTCAAACCGGGATATTCAAAAACTGCCTACCTTAAATAGGACTATAACTGATATTGCCAAATTGTCTCCTTACGGAGGTAGTGGCATGAGCTTTTCCGGTGGGGACGGCCGTTCTTCCAACTTTACGGTGGACGGAGCCAACTTCAATAACAACTTTGGTTTGAGTGCCAGCCTTCCCGGTGGAGGAACACCTATTTCCATTGATGCTATTGAAGAAGTTCAAGTAGTAATTGCTCCTTTTGATGTGCGTCAAACCAATTTCATTGGCGGTGGAGTTAACGCCATTACAAAATCGGGGACCAACACATTTAAGGGGAGTGCTTATGCATACCATCGCAATGAAAACATGAGAGGGAATAGAGTCAATGGTGTTGAATTGGCAGATAGAGAAATAGACCGAAATACTACCTATGGATTTACATTGGGTGGTCCCATTAAGAAGAACAAATTGTTCTTCTTTGTGAACTTTGAATATACAGAAACCCCCACGGTAGTCAACCGCTGGAGGCCTTCAGTAGACGGAGTGGCAAACAGAGACCTTTACATTTCACGTACCACGGTAGCCGATATGAAGAAGGTTTCTGATTTCCTGAAAAATACGTACGATTACGATGCGGGTTCCTACACAAATTATCCTGCCAATGAAAGCAATATGAAAATATTAGCTCGACTGGACTGGAACATCAGCCAGAACCACAACTTGGCCATTCGTTACAACTACACGTTGAACAGAGGCTGGAGAAATACCAATGCCTCTTCTTCCAACTGTATTCAGCGCGCAACGGAAAGCCGCCTGGGCCAATACTCCATGGCTTTTGCCAATGCTATGTATTCTATGGACAATATTGTGAATTCAGTTTCTGCTGATTTGAACAGCCGTATAGGAGACAACCTTTCCAACCAACTGCTTATTACGTATTCGCAATTGGATGACATCCGCGGATCCAGTTCTACCAAATTTCCGTTTATCGATATTTTGGATGGATATTCAGTAGAAAACGGACAGATTGTCCAAGCCATTATGCCTTATATGTCTGCAGGTTACGAACTGTTTACCTGGAACAACGGGGTTCACAACACGGTACTAAACGCAAAAGACGACATCACCTGGTATAAAGGCAACCACAAAGTAACGGCCGGAATCAGCTTTGAATACCAAATGGCCGACAACTCTTATATGAGAAATGGTACGGGTTACTACCGCTACCATAGCTTGGATGATTTCCTGTCGGGAGCGGCTCCGGAAACGGTGGCTTTGACTTATGGCTATGATGGTGAACAAAATCCTGCGGCCCGTGTGCGTTTTTACCAGTTTGGGCTGTACTTGCAAGACGAGTGGAGCATAGGCCATAACTTCAAATTGAATTACGGTGTTCGTTTAGATGAGATCATATTCAACAATAAGGATTTGATGCGGAATAACGCGATTTACGAAATAGAATATGATGGCAAGAGTGTGGATACCGGAAAATGGCCCAAACCAAAACTCCAAGTTTCTCCCAGAATAGGATTTACGTGGGACGTACTTGGTGACCGTACCCTTAAAGTCCGCGGAGGTTCCGGATTGTTCTCCGGTCGTCTGCCGTTGGTGTTTTTCACCAATATGCCCACTAACTCGGGAATGGTACAAAACATTGTGGCTGTTTCTACAAGATACAGTGCCGGTGTAGCCAATCCCGATCCTCTTCTGGAATCCTTCAAAGGAAAAATGTTTACAGACGTTGATGCGTTGATTGAAAAGCTCCACAGCCTGGATCCCAAGAAGTTCCCCAAAACCATTTCTCCGGAAGACGGTGTGAAACCTTCTCAGATTAATGGGATTGACCCCAATTTTAGGATGCCTCAAATCTGGAAAACTTCCATTGCATTGGATTATAATTTCCGTACATCGTTTCCATTCTCCATCACGGGTGAGTATATTTTCAACAAGACCATCAACGGAGTTCGTCTGTTGAACTGGAACATAAAAGAAAATGCCGGTTTCACTCAATTAAACGGACCCGACAGGCGTCATATTTATCCGGAAGAGTATAGATATACAGATACAGACGCGTTTGTGCTTACCAACACAAATAAGGGATACGGATGGACAGCCAACGTCATGTTGAACATGAGCCCCATGAAGAATTTGCACATCATGGCCTCTTATACACATACGGTTATGAAGCAGATTACAGGTATGCCCGGTTCCAATGCCGAATCTGCCTACTTGTACATTCCCACAGTTGAGGGAGCCAATTTTGCAGGATTGAGCAATTCCCAATACGTGACTCCTGACCGTGTGTTTGCTTCCATTTCGTACCAAGACAATTCAAAGAACCATTTTGCATTGTTCTACCAAGCGTATCGTGGCGGTTCCAACTATACGTACATGTACAACGGCGACTTCAACGGGGACAACATTGCTTATGACGTGATGTACATACCCAAAGACGATACTGAAATTTTGTTCGCTTCACAAAGCGATAGGGAGCGTTACTGGGCGTTTGCAGATCAAGATGCCTATTTGACCAAGAACAAAGGGAAATATGCAGAAGCATATAGTGTTTATTCACCTTGGGTACACCGTTTTGACTTCCGTTATTCGAGAGATTTCGTTGTCAACATTGGCAAATCAAGAAATACCTTCCAACTGAATTTTGACTTGATGAACATAGCCAACTTGTTCAATAGCAAGTGGGGTGTCCACCAAATCCTCTCTACCGAGGCAATGAGCGGACGCATCTTGCAATTAGACAGTATCAACGAACAAGGTATCCCGGTATTCAAGACAAGGGTACAGGAAGGTGCCAAGACCTGGGATTACAGCCACTCAATGGGTCAATGCTGGTCACTGCAGGTTGGTATTAGATATCTTTTTAACTAATCAGCTAAAACTTACCTTATGAAACTTAAATATATATTATTATCGGTTT
>JAAZIA010000047.1 GCA_012510445.1 Bacteroidales bacterium | reverse complement strand
TGCGCAGGTGTTTTTTTTGTCCGCACAACTTGAGTGCGACGCACTATCGTTGTGTGTCTAAAAATAATTTACTATATTTGAATTACTTGGCATATAACCACAATTAATAAGCAAAACACAGGTTAATTATGGACATTTCCACACTTATAGACAACACCCCTGATGCCATTCTTAAACAACTGGCACAACGTGTAAAAAAGCGACGTCTTGAGCTGAATCTAACACAAAAAGCATTTGCTAAACAATCAGGGGTAGGATACGATGCATACCGTCGTTTTGAAAACAGCGGAGAGATAACACTGCGCAATTTGTTGAAGTGTGCTATTACGTTAGAGGCAACAGAAGAGTTTTATACACTCTTTACAAAAAAAACCTATAGCAGCATTGATGAAATACTGGCCGGTAGCCGGTCAAAGCAAAGACAACGAGCTAGTAACAAATAAACTAAGACCAAGTAGAAACTAAGACCAAGTAAGCATGGCTATAATAAAAAGCATAGAGGTTATTGAAGTAAGGATGCATGGAGAAAAAGTGGGACGTATTGCTATGACACCACAACATCTCTGTGCGTTTGAATACGATCCACACTTTCTTGCAACCGGATTTTCTATATCGCCTTACTACCTTCCCTTGCGCTCCGGTGTTTTTATGGCAAAGCGGACACCTTTTAATGGTGGGTTTGGAGTCTTTGACGACAGCCTGCCGGACGGTTGGGGAAGGTTGATTTTAGACAGATATCTTAAAGAAAAAGGTGTTGATAGTTTTAAAATATCTATTCTACAACGCTTAGCTCTTATTGGGAGCCGAGGAAGAGGAGCATTAGAATATCTTCCTGATTTAAGCAGCGCTACAGAAGAAGAGATCTTGGATTTTGATAAAATAGCGGCTGATACGTATAGGATACTTACCTCGGATGACCCTCATAGTTCTGTGAAAACACTATACCAATACGGAGGTTCCTCCGGGGGTGTAAGACCTAAAATTTTCATCACTATCGATGGTCGTGAATGGTTGATTAAGTTCAAAGCAACAATGGACAGGGAGGATATAGGCATTACGGAATACCAATACTCTGTTTTAGCCAAGGAGTGTGGAATTAGAATGGCCAAAACAAAGCTTTTTCAAGACAAGTATTTTGGAGTAGAACGCTTTGATAGAGTGGATGGTCAGAAGATTCACACCATCAGTGCGGCAGGACTCCTTAACGCAAATTACAGAGAGCCTTCTTTAGATTACTCAGATCTGTTGAAAGTAACCCTTAACTTGACCAAAAACATGGAGGAAGTATATGATTTGTTCAGGATCATGCTCTTTAATGTGGCTATCAGAAATAGAGACGACCACGCAAAAAACTTTTCATTTCAACTAATTGATGGTCAATGGCGGTTGTCCCCGGCCTACGATCTTTTGCCAAGTGAAGGGTTTAACGGTTTTCACACAACAACAATAAACAACACCGGCGATCCTACCACCAAAGACATTATAACTGTAGCAGAGCAGTTAAGCCTAGATAAGCAACGTGTTGACCGGATGATGGGAATCATCTCCTCCAAAACGGCTTACAACTGGTAATCAAATACTTTAGGAAGTAACTACTTAGTGCAACGCACTATGTACATATTTGGATATCCAATCGGCCAAAAAGGACGGAATGGACAATAATCCATTGTTTTTATCGAGGTTTTTCATGGAGAAACGAATTCTTACAGAGGGTGAGAATTTTGAGTTATATACTGAAAGGCTTTTTCCACTTACTCTTTTGCCGGCTTTGACTTCAATGGGTATAATGTTGGTGGTGTATTGCAATAAGAAGTCAACCTCGGCTCTATTCTGGGAACTCCAATAGTAGGGAAGTCCATCAAATTGAGGAATTAGAGATTGTAATACAGCATTTTCAGTAAGGGATCCTTTAAATTCAGAAAACCCTCTGGTAAATATTAAAGGGTCTTGGTCTTGAGAAAGTATGGCTTCTGCAGGTAATCGGGCCAGTCGTCTTAATAAGCCGCAATCACAGGCATATATTTTAAAATGTGATAATTCACGGTAAGCGCTTAACGGAAGGCCGGGTTTGGAAACATTGAAAATACGGTAGATTAGCCCTGCTTCTTCTAGCCACAACAAAGCCTCTTCATATTCACGCGCACGAGCCCCTGTTTTCACCACGTTGTAAACGAACTTTTTATTCTCTTTGGCAAGTTGAGAGGGAAGGGATTCCCACACATGGTTAATGCGAGGTATCATTGCAGAAGACACGTATTTTGAAAAATCAAGTGTATAGAGTTCCAAAATATTTTGTAAAACATTGTCTAAAGTCTGTATTCCTTTTTCTGTGAGTAAAGTAGATACTGCTTTGGGCATGCCTCCACTAACAAGGTAGCGACTGTACTCTGTCTTCAATTTTTGAAAAACAATACCAGGTAACGGCGCTATTTCTTTATGTGAATTAATGTATGTGAAAGTTTGAGGGTCGGATGCTCGTAAAAATTCCTTAAAAGTAACCGGGTACAGATTCATAATCTGCACCTTACCAACAGGAACTGACATGTTTTTTTTCCTGACTGCAACTCCCAGTAATGAACCTGCAGAAATCAAATGGTATTGAGGAGCATCTTCACTAAAATACTTTAAGCTGTTTAAAGCTCCTTCACAAGCTTGGATCTCATCAAAAACCAATAAAGTTTTTCCTGGAATCAGCGGCACTTCTGTATATAAGGCCAATTCTTTAACAATGCGATGAACATCTTTTGTTTTCTCAAATATTTCTGCCAGCTCTTGCGTTTTATCAAAATTGAAAACAGCTACGTGGTCAAAATAGTTTCTCCCAAACTCTTCCATAATCCAGGTTTTCCCTGTTTGTCGGGCACCTTTTAACAGAATGGGCATTCTGTTAATATCAGATTTCCACAACTTCAGTTGTTCTGTTAGTTCTCTTTGAATTTTCACGATTTACACGTTTTATGTGCGGATAATGTGTAAAAACACACATTAACCGCACGTAATATTGGCAAATATAGAAAAATTTTACTGTATTTAAAATAATGCACCAGAACAGGATTTTCTGCTGTTGTCTCTTACATATGCATATGTAACATTGTAGTGCAGTCCCTCAAACGCAAGAAATTTTCTATATTTGGACCAATTCATTAGACAAATACAAAACATTATGAAAACCAAGATCAAGAACAACGTGTACTGGGTAGGAAAAGTGGACTGGGAACTTCAGAAATTCCATGGGAACGAATACTCCACCCACAGAGGTTCCACCTATAATTCGTACTTAATACAAGAAGAAAAAACCGTCTTGATAGATACGGTATGGACTCCTTTTTCCAAAGAATTTGTGCAAAACCTACAAAAAGAAATTGATCTGAACAAGATTGATTACATCATAGTTAACCATGCCGAGGTAGACCACAGTGGAGCCTTGCCGGAACTCATGAGCCTGATCCCCAATACGCCCATTTATTGCACGGCCAACGGCGTTAAGTCGCTAACAGGGCATTACCACAAAGACTGGAATTTTAAAACGGTTAAAACGGGAGACACCCTGGATATTGGCAACGGCAAACAGTTGGTGTTTGTGGAAATGCGCATGCTCCACTGGCCCGACAGTATGGCCACGTACCTGACCGAGGATAACATCCTATTTAGCAACGATGCCTTTGGACAGCACTACGCCACGGAACACCTGTACAACGATCTGGTTGACCAAGATGAACTGTTTCAAGAGTGCATTAAATACTATGCAAACATACTTACTCCCTTTAGCTCGCTGGTAGACAGAAAAATTCAGGAAGTACTGGCGCTGGGTGTACCTATTGATATGATTGCCACCAGTCACGGAGTCATATGGAGAGACAACCCCACGCAGATTGTAGAGAAATACATAGCCTGGTCGCGTGATTACAAAGAAGATCAGATTACCATTTTGTACGATACCATGTGGGACAGTACCAAACGTATGGCAGAAGCCATTGCACAAGGGATTAAAAAAGCCGATAAAAATGTTACCGTTAAGCTGTACAACATTTCCAAGACAGATAAGAACGATATGATTACAGAGGTCTTTAAGTCTAAAGCCATTTTGGTTGGATCGCCCACCATTGGTAAAGGAATTACTAGTGGAACGGCCGGACTGTTGGAAGAAATAGAAGGATTAAGCTTTAAAGGAAAGAAAGCTGCTGCATTCGGAAGCTACGGATGGAGCGGAGAATCTCCCGCTAAACTAACTGACTGGTTAAAGCGTGCCGGATTTGAAATCATGGACGAAGGCCTTAAAGCACTTTGGAACCCTACAGACGAAAAGATTGAAGAGTGCATAGCTTTTGGACAAACCATAGCAGCAGTTGCAAACAAATAGCAGCAGTTGCAAACAAATAGATGCAGCGTACTAAAACTATAAGTGGTTGAAGTTAACTGTAAGTGACTGAGGGTAAATGAAAAAGCCGTTCGAAATGAGTCTGAACGGCTTTAACATTCATTATGATACGGCAAAAATACGTACTATTTTCTAATTCGCCAAATCTCAACCCAAATATAAAGACTGCATTTTACCGAAAATCCCAAGGAGCAATCGGATTGGGGTCTGTCCACAATCCCACGCATTGTTTGCGTGCTTCCTCTTCCAGCTGAGCATACCGCGGGGTATCGTCGTATTTTTTATAATGCCAGGCAAGCCCCAGACGTAGCATTTCTGCAGATACATCTTTAACGCGTCCGGCTCTGACCGTAACTACATAACGCCCCCAAGGGTCGCGGGAATGAACGGTTACGGTAACCTTTTTCCCATGAATCATATCCTTGAGCTTTTGTGTAGACACACTGCTGAATGCCTGTTTTCTTTCCGGAGCATCTATACCGTACATTCGAAAACGGATTTGCAACTTGTCACGATTGATGGCTGTAAACGTGTCTCCATCTGTGATACCTGTGACTTTAACTTTAAATTGCTGTGCTTGCAATAAAGTAGCAAAGCACAGCAATACAAACAGTACAATCCATTTTTTCATAACAGGGGCGGTTTACTCTTTAGCTTTACCACCCGCTCCTATGTATTGGGACTTTCCAAACCCAAGAATTGCAAAGAAAATCAAAGGAAAAAGTATTAGACCTATGGTAAAGTCAGCTCTTTTTCCAAAGCTTTTACTTAACATGTTGTACATCCAGATGAGGAAAACAATATTCACAACCGGAATCAGGAATAGGAATATCCACCACCAAGGTTTACCCACAATCCGCAATAATATCAAGGTGTCGTACACGGGTATCAAACAGGCCCAGCCGGGTTTGTCGGCCTTTCTGTAGATGAACCATAAAGACACAATCTTTATAGCTTGGGTATTAAGAGCAAGAAGGAGCAGGGTGAAGAAAAATGGAAACATAAAGAAGAAAATTTCTTTACCTGACCCAATCAGGTTTTCAATAAAACATTCCATAATAGTGATTTTTAGATTAAATATGTAAGGGCCTTGCAAGTAACGCAATATACAAAAAAAGTCTATGCATCAATCGCCTTTTTTCATATATTTGTAATATGGGAAAAACACATAAAGTAACTGCCGGTTGGCTTGACAACATGGCTTTTGAAACGGAAATCACCGGCCACAAAGTCATTATAGACTCGGATCCCTCTTTTGGAGGGCAAGACAGAGGTCCACGGCCCAAACCGTTTATGTTGGCTTCTTTAGCCGGTTGTATAGGAATTGATGTGATTTCTATTTTAAAAAAAATGAGAATCACTCCGGATCATTTTAATGTACAAGTGGAAGGCCAATTAACCAATGAGCACCCCAAGCATTACAAGAAAATGCATGTTGTCTATGAATTTACGGGAGACAATTTGCCTATGGATAAACTAAAACGGGCAATAGAACTTGCAGAAGACAGATACTGCGGTGTTTTTTACACGTATCGTAAAGCCTTGGAGTTGACTTCTGAAATAGTAGTAAAACCTAAACCTTAAACATAAAAACTGTAAGCATGAGAACATACAGACAGGAATTTGTAGTTGAAACAACAACGCGGCGTGCCTTTGTAAACATTACGCCTCAAGTAGTCAAATGCCTGGAAGAGAGTGGAATTCAGGAAGGGCTGCTGTTGTGTAACTCTATGCACATTACCTCCAGTGTTTTTATTAACGATGACGAATCCGGGCTTCATTACGATTTTGAACAATGGTTGGAGCGTTTAGCCCCTGAAAAGCCCTATTCGCAATACAGACACAACGGAGTAGAAAAAAATGCCGATGCTCATCTTAAGCGTCAAATTATGGGTCGTGAAGTGGTTATTGCGGTAACAAAAGGACGCCTTGACTTTGGAACCTGGGAACAAATCTTTTACGGCGAATTTGACGGACAGCGGAAAAAGCGTATTCTGGTGAAGATTATTGGCGAATGAGCATTCCATGGACGCTCTTGCCCATAGGGTCTTTATTGACTTTTTTGAAAACCGACAACCGGGATTGGGTATCCTGGCAGGTTTGGTATTAAAAAAACTGGAAGAAGGACACTTGTGTCTGGATCCCACAACGCTTGACCCTACGCTTACGGAAGAAAAATTGCCCCCGGGAATTCTGGAACCCGGCCCATACCTTACGCATGATACGGAAGAAGTAAAGCCCTTTATTCTGTACAAAGGCAATGTGTATTTTCAACGTTATTTTAAATACGAAACAAACATTGTTCAAAAGATTTTTGCTCTGATTGAGGAGGAACAATCCTTGCGACAAAAACGCAAAGAATTGTTGTACCAACATTTTTCACAGGAAGATGTACAACAGATGTTGCCGGCGTTGCTCAATAATTTTTGCATCATCACAGGAGGACCGGGTACGGGAAAAACAACATTGATTGGCAAGGTCCTACAAATACTTTATACGATAGATCCCAACTTGAAGGTAGCGTTGGCTGCCCCCACAGGCAAAGCCGCCGCTCGTATGAACGAGTCTTTGTCTAAGATAAAGAGCCAATTCCCTCAAATACCGGCAGCCTCTACAATACACAGGCTGCTGGGAGCTATACAAGGCAGTGTGTTCTTTAAGCATCATGCAGACAATTTGTTGGAATACGATATGGTTGTCATAGACGAATCGTCCATGATTGACGGAGCCTTGATGGCCAAACTACTGGAAGCCGTAGATCCAACAAAACAAATTGTCTTTCTGGGAGACAAAGACCAACTGGCTTCTGTTGAGGCCGGGAGCGTGTTCGGGGATTTATGTAAAGCCGCTTTTACACAAGGTTCGGTCATAGAAGACCATATTATTCAT
>JAAZIA010000046.1 GCA_012510445.1 Bacteroidales bacterium | reverse complement strand
TTTTAACTAATCAGCTAAAACTTACCTTATGAAACTTAAATATATATTATTATCGGTTTTTGCCTTTGCAGCATTACTTACAGGCTGTAAAGATGAAATAGAGATACCCAACTTGAAAGAGGTAAAAGTGGACATGTCCTATATTGGCTTTGCTAAAGGGGGCGGTTCAAAGACAATTACCCTGATAGCTACTGAAAGTTGGAACATTACCAATGTCCCGGATTGGTTGACGGTAACTCCCACCAGTGGGGGTGCTGCTCCGGAAGGTACAAAAGTTACTTTTTCTACAGGGGCTACGGAGTCAGATTATTTTTCTGAAGTGTATATACACTGCGCCGGAAAGGTGCAGGTGTTGACCGTAACCCAAATTGCCGGTCCTCAGGAAATTGTTCTCTCAACGTGTAAAGAAGTGAGAGAAAACGGGGTCGATGGCAAGATATATTGGGTAGAAGGGCAGGTAATGGTCATTGAAAATACCGTTTATGGAAACTGGCGTTTGAATGACGGAACGGGAGAGTTGTTGATTTACGGAACATTGGATGCCAAAGGCAACACGCAAAATTTTTTGAGCCTGGGCCTGGCAGTGGGAGACCGCGTAATGGTCCACGGTCCGCGCTTAACATACGGAGCGGAAATTGAACTGGTAGACGTGACCGTTGATAAGATTACTCCTTCGCTTATTACAGCGGCAGTGGAGGCAGTGGAAGTACCCAAGGAGGGCGGCATGTTTGAAGTAGCTGTTCTGTACAAGGGGGATGGACTGGATATAGAATACAATGAAGATTGGCTTTCTGTCAAATCCATGAGTAAAGGAGCTGATGATTCTACGCGCGTAGCTTTTGTGGCAGAGCCCAACCTGGGAGGAGACCGTACGGCAAGCATTTCCTTTACTTCTGCCAAAGGCGGTAATTCTTCTACCGTTAGGGTTGTTGTTACGCAAATAGGAGCCATTATCGATGCTACCATTGAGGAATTTATTGCGGCTGCAGAAGACGCTACACAATATCGGATTTCAGGTCTCATCACCCGGGATACGGGCAACGATTATGGAAATATTTACATAAAAGATGCTACCGGTGAAGTGTACATTTACGGTATACTTGATGAACACGGCCAAACAAAGCAGTGGAAGAACATGGGCATAAAAGAGGGTGATATTGTCACGGTTGTGACTCCTCGCGGGTCGTATGCCGGAACTCCACAAGGTGTTAACGCAACGGTAGAAGAACACATTCCGGTTGTAGAAGCCACGCTCTCAGAGTTTTTAGAGGCTGCTGTTGGCGACACGTATTATCGTCTGGTGGGTACGGTAGGTACTTTATCAGAGACAGACCAATACGGGAACTTCAACATATCGGATGGAACTTCCGAGGTGTACGTGTACGGACTGGTTCCGGGATGGCGTGGTGCCTCCAGGCTATTCCAAACTCTGCTTGCAGAGACGGGACTGAAGGAAGGAGATTTGATTACGATTGTAGGCAGAAGAGCTGCTTACAATGAATCACCGCAAGTGGGCAATGCATTTTATGTTTCGCACCAACCTGCAGATGGAATTGTCTTCTAGAACAGAAGGCAGAAAAAGAATCCAAAGCAGCCCGGAAATTTCTACAATTTCCGGGCTTTGTTTTTTTGGTTTGAGATTAATATCTTAATTTCGCAGCGTTAGAGTATATCTTTCAGTAACCTGAAAACTTTATTAAAAAATTAAACAATAACCTATGAAACAAACTGTTAAAAAACTTGCCCTTTTGGCAATGAGTTTCTTTATTGCCACTTTGGCATTTGCGCAGATCACTACATCCAGTATGAGTGGTCGTGTAACGGAAGCAGATGGAGCAGCGGTTCCCGGAGCCACTGTGATAGCTGTTCACACTCCTTCCGGGACACAATATTATGCCATTACCGATAACTACGGTAACTACCGCATACATAATATGCGTATTGGCGGTCCCTATACGGTTACCGTATCGTATGTGGGTTATGCAGATGCCGTATACGGCAACATTACACTGCGTCTTAGTGAAAACTACGTTCAGAACATTGTGATTGCAGAGGCAGCCACAACATTAGAGGCCATTGTGATATCTGCCGGGGTAGACAACCCCATTCTGACCTCAGACAAGTCGGGAACATCCACCAATGTGAGCTCCCGGGAAATTGCCGCTTTACCTACGGTAAGTCGTGGTATTCAGGACTTTACCAAATTAACCCCCCAGGCTAGCGGATTTTCATTTGCATCGCGCGACAACCGTATGAATAACTTTACGGTAGACGGTGCCGGATTTAACAACAACTTTGGTTTGTCATCCGACCTGCCCGGTGGACGTGCAGAGCCTATTTCATTAGATGCTATTGAAGAAATTACCGTCAATATTGCACCTTATGATATCCGCCAGTCCCGCTTTACCGGAGCGGCTATTAACGCTGTAACCAAGAGTGGTACCAACAAGTTCCAAGCATCTGCTTATACGTACCAACGTTTTGCAGGTATGCAAGGAAAAACTGTAGATGGAATAGAGATTCAAGGTGTGGATGAAGTAGGTAAGCAAACGTACGGTGTACGTGTAGCCGGTCCCATCATTAAGAACAAATTGTTCTTCTTCTTGAGCGGTGAGTTTGAAACGGAAAATGCTGCCGGAGTTGCCTGGAGACCCAGCACAGACGGCATTGCCAAACAAGATCAATTTATTGCCCGTACATCAGAGGCTGACTTGGAAAGGGTTAAACAACACCTGATTAGCAAATACGGATACGATCCGGGCAAATACAAAGATTGGGATCCCTTCAGGGTTCAGAACTACAAGATTTTGGCACGCCTGGATTGGAACATCAGCCGCAACCACAAATTAATGGTACGCTACAACGACGTGGTAGGTTCCTATATGAACGTAACCAACGCCACCTCGGGGCCTTCGGGAATTGACCGTGCCAGAAGCGGACGTATGAGCCTTAACTCCATTGCTTTCCAGAACAACTTTTACGGAATGGAGAATACTGTACGGTCGATAACCGGTGAATTGAACTCCACGTTATCGTCACGCATTACCAACCAGTTCTATGCTACTTACACTCACATTCGTGACGGACGGACCTCACCCAACGACAGATTTGAAGAGCCTTTGAATCGTTTCCCCCATGTGGATATCTGGAAAGAAGGCGACGCATACATGTCTTTTGGTTATGAGCTTTTCACCTTCCACAACGAGGTATTGAACAATACCTGGAATATTGTAGACAACTTGACCATAAACTTGAATCGCCACACCGTAACGGTGGGGGCTTCTTTTGAGCGTATGTATGTGAGGAACTCCTATATTAGGGAAGGGACCAGCTACTATCGTTATGGCTCTGTGGATGACTTCATTAATGATGCTACGCCCATTGGCTTTGGCTTAACTTACGGGTATTACGGCAACGATGCTCCCGGCCAGATGTTGACATTTGGTTACGGTGGTGTGTATGCTCAAGATGAGTGGCAGGTAACTCCGGCATTCAAACTCACCTATGGTGTGCGTCTGGAAATGCCGTTCTATTTTGACAAAATGGATACCAACCAAGCCATTGTAGGCAAAACGACAGGTTTTAGAGATATTGAATATCCCGATTCCGGTATATCCGTTAAAGGCGGATCTTGGGACGTAGGTACATGGCCCAAACCCAAAGTCACCATCAACCCCCGTATTGGATTCAACTGGGACGTTTTGGGTGATCGTTCCTTGCAATTGCGTGGAGGTACCGGTTTGTTCTCGGGTATGATGCCTTTTGTATGGTTTACCAACCAGGTAGGAGGTTCCGCTATGATTCAGTCACCTGAGTTGGCCTGGAACGCTGCTACTTGTGCTGCTTACGGCTTGAAATTCAACCCCGATTATAAAGCGTTGATTAACGCAGATAAGACTACATTCCCCGACAAACCCGACCCCAACTTCTTGCCCAACAACGCCAACATAGCTATGGTGGATAAAGATTTTAAATTCCCGCAAATTTGGCGTAACAACCTGGCGGTGGATATGGAATTGCCCTGGAACATGATCTTTACCGGAGAAGTTTTGTACAGCAAAGACGTGAATGCCGTAACTCAGGTGAATGCCAACGAGGCAGCCGCCCAGGGAACTATGGCCGGTCCCGACAAACGTCCTGTATGGACAAGCGATAATCGTAAGGTGAGCCCCACCCTGGCCTCGGCCATGTTGTTTACCAACTCTAGCAAAGGCTATCAGTTGCAGATGACAGCCCAGTTGACCAAGAACTTCTCTAAGGGATTGAGCGGTATGGTAGCCTATACCTATACCAATGCTAAGGACGTATCTGCCAACCCCGGTTCAACGGCTTACTCTGTTTGGACAGCCAATGCTTCTGTGAATTCCTTGAACAATCCGGGACTGAGCTACTCCAACTTCTCTATCCCCCATCGTTTGATTGGAAACATCACCTACCGCATTGAATACTTGAACCACTTGGCAACCACCATCGGTTTGGTTTACCAAGGAGTTCCCAGCGGCAGATGGAGCTACACCTATGCAGGAGACGTAAACGGTGACGGAAGTTCCAACTCGGATCTGATGTACATCCCGGCCAACCCCGGCGAAATTACTTTTGTAGAGCACAAAGGCATGACTCCCGAGCAGCAAAGCCAAGCTTTCTTTGAATACGTAGACAACAATGCGTATTTGAGTGCACGTAAAGGCGAATATGCAGAACGCTTTGGCCACGTACGTCCTTGGATACATCGCTTTGATATCAAAGTGTTGCAAGACGTATTTGTAAACTTTGGCAAAGACAACAGGTTAACCCTACAGGTTTCCCTGGATATCCTGAATGCAGGAAACTTGCTGAACGACTCTTGGGGTTGTTATTACTATAACGCTTTATCAAGCTACGACAACGTAATGCCGTTAAGCGTTGTTAGTGCCGGAACTACTTCACAAGCTCCTACGTTCCGCCTGAACGCAGACGATATTGCCGACTTTAAAGCCAAGTCGCAGTTGTCCAAATCCTTGTCAACCAGCTCTACCTGGAGCATGTTGCTTGGATTCCGCTTGTTGTTCTAAACGTTTCTCAGCATTTTGCTGACTGTATAAGACCCGAAGTCCGTTTAAGGATTTTGGGTCTTTTTTTTATGGAAAGTGTGCGAATTTTTCATACATTTGTAAGTATGAAAACTACAGGAACGAGTAAGCCTTTAGTGTTATTTCTCGTAATGCTCGGCTGTTTGACCATCTACTCCTGTGTTAAACAGCCTACCTCTTTTATTGTACTACAAACAAGTGATCTGCACGGTCGCTTTGATTCCTCTTTGGCCGGCTTGGCCGGTTACGTACATCACATGAAAGAAGAATACAAAGATCGTGCATTATTGCTAGATGCAGGAGACTACTTACAAGGAACGCCGGGATTGTATTATTCCAGTCATATTGATACCGTTGAAAAGCATATTTGTGCCGCTTTCTTTGACTGGTTCCCTTATACGGCCATAAGTGTGGGGAACCATGATATTGAAGCGGGAATGTCGGTCTTTTCTCGTGTCTTCAGACAAATGGAAGTGCCGATACTTTCTGCCAATGTGATTCATGAGTCAACAAGAAAACCGTATTTTGAACCTTATAAGGTTTTTTCTGTTAAAGGATATAAAATTGCTGTAATAGGTATGCTAACGCCTCATGTGAGTTCATGGGTAGCTGAACGTTTGCGGCCGGGATTGGATTTTCTGTCCATAGAAGAGTCGGCAGCTTACTGGATCCCGCACATTCGTGAAAAAGAAAAACCCGACCTGCTCATTGGTTTGTTTCATACGGGAGCAAAAGGAGGTGCTACGGGTGAATTGGGAAGCGAAAATGCTTCTTTATGGGTAGCTGAACATGTGCCGGGGATTGATCTGATTTGTTACGGGCACGATCACAGACCTGCTATTTATAGTGTATTGGGGCGTAACAGAGATACAGTCTGGCTTATGAACCCGGGAGCCGGAGGAGAGTTTTTGGCTCAGGCCAAAGTACTCGTTTCTCCCAGAGGCAGAAATCGAGTGCAAATTGTTCCCGAACTCATTAAAACAGATACCCTCGAGCCGGGGCAGGAGTATTTGAACGCATTCACCCCTTATTTTCAGCGGGCTTATGAATACGAACGGAAGCCTATTGCAGAATTGTTAAATACCATAGAAAGCCGTCGTGCTTTTGAGGGACCCTCGGCCTGGGTGGATGAGGTGCACAGGGGGCAGTTGACCATTGCAGGTCTTCACACAGACTTGCTTCCCGATGTATCTTTTGCCTCGGCCTTAAGTGATAATGCCGTTTTACGTAAGGGACAGCTCTATTTGAAAGATTTTTTTACTTGGTTCCCGTATGAAAACTCACTTTGTATATTAGAAATGACCGGATCAGAGATCAAGCAATACCTGGAATACTCATATAGCCAAACCGACATTATTAATTTTGATACCGCCGCCGGTATTTTTTATACCGTCTTTAAGGACAAACCCGAGGGAGAAAGGATCCAGATCCATGCTTTGGCGGGAGGTTTTGATTTTGTACAGGAAAGGAAATACAAAGTAGTCATGAACTCCTACAGAGCACAAGGTGGAGGGGGACATTTATTGGAAGGAGTTGGATGGGATGCCGCTACCATAAGGGCTAGGATGTTGTGGGAAAGTAAAACAGATATGCGCCAAGATTTTATGAACTGGGAGGCCTCTAGAAGTCCTTTCCGTGCCAGGCCATTACCCTATTGGAGATACCAATGAAAAACAGAATTTTATTTGCAGTTACCCTCCTTGGGTTAACCCTTAGTTTTTCCTGCGGAAGGAAAAGCCCCACAACGTTTGTGGTGTTGCAAACAACAGATTTGCATGGTGTTTTGGGATCAGAAATGTCTTCGCTGGCAGGCTATATCAAAGACATGCAGTCTAAACACGGCAGCAACTTGCTGCTGTTTGATGGAGGAGATAATTTTCAGGGAACTCCCCAAGTCTTCTTTGCCAATTATATAGACACCACTTCTGAGCACATTTACAGCCGCCTTTTTAATTGGCTTTCATACGATGCCATTACTCCCGGTAACCACGATCTGGAAGTAGGCAGGAAGGTGTACGACAAGATTTACGCCGAGATGAAAATGCCCATTATTTCTACCAATATCTTAGAAGACCAAACGGGAGAACCGTACTTTAAACCTTATACGGTACTTAAACGCGGAGGGTGGAAAATTGCAGTTATGGGCTTATTGACTCCTTATGCCACAGAGTGGTTTCCGGATCATATCCAAGGAGGTGTTACGGTAGGCAATCCGGAACAGGCGGCAGCCCAATGGGTCCGGAAAATTTATGAAAAAGAAAAACCCGACTTGCTCATTGGTTTGTTTCATGCCGGATGGGGAGAGGTTGAAGGCAGGGACACGTCTGAAAGTGCGGCTAGTATTGGTGCATGGATTGCGTATAACATACCCGGTTTTGATTTGATATGCTGTGGTCACGTACATGCGGTAGAAACAGGGTATTTGGTTAATAAAGCAGGAGATACAGTACATATGCTGGAGGCAGGGGCAAGGGCCGGTCACATTGGCCGTGCCGATATTAAGCTAGAACCGAGAAAAAATAAAAAACCAAAAGTTACCATAGCTACGCAAGTGATTCCTACCCGTGAGATGTCTGAGTATCCGCCTTATGATAAGGTAGTAAGTAAATTCATGGAGCGTGAAAATGAATACAATTCCGAGGAATGTTGTGTGCTGTTGCAATCTGTTTATAGCCGCGATGCCATGTTTGGGCCTAGTGCATGGATTGACGAACAGCACCGAATACAACTGTCTGCCGCTAATTCAGGAACGGCAGCCGTTACAGGAGCTGTTATTTCTTTTGCTTCTCCGGCTGCACGGAACCTTGTTTTGTATGCGGGGCAGTTGCAAGTAAAGGATTTCATTACGGCTTTGCCTTATGAAAACACCTTGAGTGTAGTAAGGATGACCGGGCAAGAAATTATTGAATACCTGGATTATGCACATTCATTACGTTTGGACAATCCGGACGGACCGGCCTACAACTTCGATTCGGCAGCCGGTATTTTGTACAGAGTAGAACGTCATGAACCGCCGGGAGCGCGTATCAAAGTGTTGAGTATGGCAGACGGGTCCCCGTTTTATGCCAACGAAGAGTACCATGTAGTCATGAGTACCTTCCGGGCCAGAGGCGGAGGCGGTCATATGACAGAGGTGTTGGGGATGTCGCCTGAAGAGCTGTATGATAGGATACTATGGGTAAGTGAAACCGATGTAAGGGCGATGTACAAAGAGTCTATGGTTGCCAGGAAGGAAATTAGGCTCAGCCCGCTGTATCATTGGAGATATTTGTGAAAAATAGCTACATTTGCAAGCAGGGACAGGATGATGAAGAAAGGCAAAACAAGCAGGTGGCAAACAGGGAAAAAAGGAGAAGAGCTGGCAAAAAACTACCTGATTAAAAAAGGATTTCACATTCTTCATACAAACTGGAGAACAGGGCACAAAGAATTGGATATAATAGCCACTAAGGCACAAAAAGTGCATTTTGTAGAAGTCCGTTCTCTTTCCCGGACAAATATTGTGTCTCCCGGACAAACCATTGACAGAGATAAGCAAAGGACCGTGATAAAGGCGGCCCGTGCTTATATGGCCCTTCACCGTATTACTGCAGAAGCTCAGTTTGATGTCATAGGTATAGTTTTTGGTAAGGAGGGATTGGGAGACCCCACTTATGAACTGGAATACATTCCAAATGCTTTTACACTTCTTGTATGAGTAACAATCAATATTGCATAATTATGGCCGGCGGCATAGGCTCCCGTTTTTGGCCGTTGAGCAGAAATTCCATGCCTAAACAATTTCTGGATATTCTGGGTATAGGCAAAAGCTTTTTACAGCTTACCTGCGAAAGGTTTCTACATATTATACCTAAGGAACGGATTTTGGTAGTGACCTCTGAACAGTATAAAGATTTGGTAAAACATCAACTACCCGACCTGCCGGAAGGCAATATTCTTGCAGAACCCTACAGACGCAATACAGCGCCTTGCATTGCTTATGCTACGTATAAGCTCATGAAAACAGATCCAAAAGCAACCGTTGTGGTAGCTCCCTCGGATCACCTGATTGTAGGGGACGAAGCCTTCTTATCTACCATTCGTAGTGCTTTACAGTTTGCCTCGCAGAAAGACGTGTTGATTACCTTAGGCATAAAACCTTCGCGACCGGAAACTGGCTACGGTTATATACAGGCAGTGAAACAAGAAGGGGTGACCGTACAAGATCATTTGGCGTATCCGGTAAAAACGTTTACAGAAAAGCCCGATGCAACCTTAGCCGGAATTTTGATAGAAAGCGGTGAGTTCTATTGGAATTCAGGAATTTTTGTTTGGAGTCTGGCTTCCATTGCAAAACAATTGGAGCGCTGGATTCCGGAAGTGAGCCAACCTTTTCGTAACGGGTTGAGCTTGTACAATACCCAGCACGAAGAAAAATTTATTAGAAAGACATACGAGGAAATACGTAACGTTTCTATAGATTATGGCGTTATGGAGAAAGCGAAAAACACGTATGTTTTTGATGCTACTTTTGGCTGGTCAGATTTAGGGAGTTGGGAAAGCATATATATGCACTACCCTAAAGATGCTAAAAATAATGCCACTTCCGGTTCCCGTGTTCACCTGGATAACGTTACAGGAACCCTTGTATATGCATCTGAAAAAGAAAAATTGATTGTTGTAAAAGATTTGGAAAATTATATTGTTGTTGATACACCCGATGCCTTGCTCATTTGCCCCAGGGACAATTTGCAATTTCGTCAGTTGTTTAACGACATAGCACATAACCATGAAGAATTTGTATGAGTGAATCAAAATTTCAGGTAGAAGTCAATTCAGAAATTGGCGAATTAGAGGCCGTTATCCTTCACACACCCGGTCCCGAGGTAGAAAACATGACTCCCAAGTCTGTAGAGCGTGCCCTGTATAGCGATATTTTAAACCTTTCCGTAGCCGGGCAGGAATACGAACAGTTGTCTCTGTTTCTGGAAAAAGTAGCTAAGGTGTATCAGGTAAAAGATTTGCTTATTAAGGTGTTGGACAACCCCGGACACAGAAACGCTCTGGTAGGTAAAATCTGCTTGTCTGAAAACGTAAACGATTATTACGACGAACTTATGGAAATGTCTTCCAGAACGTTGGCTAACAAACTGATTGAAGGACTTCCTGCCAGAATTGACAACTTAACTTCTTTCTTGAATGAAGAGTATTATGCATTGCTCCCTTTGTACAATTTTTATTTTACAAGGGACGCTTCTGCCATAGTGGGTAACAATGCCATCATATGCAGAATGGCCAATAAGATCAGAATCAGGGAATCTTTGATTATGGACGCCATTTTTAAAAGCAATCCCTATTTTAAATCTCACGTAGTAAATACCTATGACAAACATCCTAACGACCGCTCTATATTGATGGAAGGCGGTGATGTTCTGGTAGTACGGGACGATATTCTGGTGGTAGGGAACGGCATGCGTACCTCGTCACAGGGTATAGACCTGTTGATGAGCAGCTTGTCAAGATCGGCACCGGAAGGCAAAAGCTATGTTTTTGTTCAGCAATTGCCTTCTTCTCCTGAAAGTTTCATACATCTGGATATGGTGTTTACTATGCTGGATGTAGATAAATGCATGGTATTTGATCCTCTTATTCAAGGAGATACGCGGTACAGTACGGTGCAAATTACGCTTCACGACGGAAAAGTAGAAAAGATCCGTCGCGTACCGGGCCTGTTAACTTCCCTAAGGCGCTTGGGGGTTGATTTGGAACCCATTTCTTGCGGAGGCAATGACGAGTGGAACCAGGAACGGGAACAGTGGCACTCCGGAGCCAACTTTTTTGCCTTTGCACCGGGAAAGGTTATTTCGTATGCACGCAATGAACATACACTTAACGAAATGTCAAAACACGGTTTTGAAATAGTTACTTCAAAAGAGGTTATTTCCGGCAAAGTAGATATTGATAAAATAAAGAAATGTGTAGTTACCATTGTAGGTACCGAGTTGTCAAGAGGAGGGGGCGGAGCCCGTTGTATGACCATGCCTTTACGCCGTAAACAGGTCGTTTGGGAATAAATAATAAATAATAAAATTATGAGAATTCTGATAGGAGCAGATATTGAAGGAATTGCCACAGTGTGCGATTGGGATTCCATTACACCCGGTAAGCAAGATTATGAAAGAAATCGAGTACAATATACACGAGAAGTGAATGCGGCTGTAGAGGGAGCCTTTAATGCAGGGGCTACAGAAGTATGTGTGCGTGACGGACACGGAATCAATAATGCATTGATCCCGGATTTGCTAGACAAAAGAGCTTTGCATATCAAAGGAAGGTGCTCGGAAGACTACCGTGCCATGATCCTGACCATAGAAACGGGATACGACGCCGTTCTCTTTGTGGGGTACCACGCCAAAGCCGGTACTCCGGACGGAGTGCTTCCACATACCATGGCAAAATTTGTAGATGAATTTACACTTAACGGCCTCTCGCTTCCGGAAATGGGATACAACGCTCTGGTAGCCGGTATGTACAACACGCCTATAGTGTATTTGTCCGGTGACCGCGCTGCCTGCCGGCAAGCAAAAGAACTGTTTGGTGATATTGTAACTACTTCTGTTAAGGAAGGCCTTTCTCAAAACTCGGCCATTTGCCTGCATCCGGAAGTGGCTTGTGAAAAAATCAGTAAAGACGTGGAAGAAGCCCTCACCCGCGGACATCGTTGCATTTACCGCATGGAAGGACCTTATACCATGTATTGCTCTTTGCGGAGGAGATACGAGGCTCCTAATATGGAAAAAACATTTCATACGTCTTCTTTAGAAGAAGCGTTGCAACTTTTTTGGACACTTACATAGAAGCTAAACCATGCGCACCATCATTAATAACGTTTTGGAACAACTAGAATCTTTCAGACCCGGTACCTTGGCACAAGTAGAAGAGTTTCGGGTTCACATGTTGGGAAAAAAAGGGGTCCTTACCCGGTTGTTTGAAGAGTTCAAAAACGTAGAGCCGGCTCAAAAACGGGAGCTTGGCCAACATTTGAATCAGTTAAAAAACAAGGTACAGGAAGCGGTTAAAGTGCATAAAGAGCAGCTTCTTTTGCAAACGGAAAGAGGTCCAAAAGAAGGAGACCTTACCCGTCCGGCACATTTTGCCGATGTAGGTTCAAGGCATCCGGTTTCTCTTGTGCAACGTGAAATTTTGAGCATTTATGAACGTATGGGCTTTGCCATTGCCGAAGGACCCGAAATAGAGGATGACTGGCATGTTTTCAGCGCACTGAATTTTCCGCCTGACCATCCGGCCCGCGATATGCAAGATACGTTCTTCATTCATACAGACTCTGACAACCCTGTACTGCTACGTACCCATACCAGCTCTGTGCAGGTACGGACCATGGAAACACAAAAACCTCCCATTAGGGTAGTTTGTCCCGGAAGGGTCTTTAGGAACGAAGCCATTTCTGCTCGGGCCCATTGTATTTTTCATCAGGTAGAAGGTCTGTACATAGATGAAAATGTGTCTTTTGCAGATTTAAAACAGGCCATTCTGCTATTTGCTCATGAAATGTTTGGTACGTCTGCCCGTATTCGTTTGCGTCCGTCTTACTTTCCTTTTACGGAACCCTCGGCAGAGGTGGACATTAGTTGTAACATTTGTGACGGGGGCGGATGTAACGTATGCAAACATACCGGTTGGTTGGAAATTATGGGAGCAGGAATGGTGGATCCTGATGTGTTACAAGCTTCCGGAATAGACCCGGAAAAATATTCCGGTTATGCTTTTGGTATGGGAGTTGAGCGAATTGCTATGCTTAAATGGCAAATCAAAGATTTGCGTTTGTACTTTGAAAACGATGTAAGATTTTTAGAACAGTTTGGGGAAGAGGTGCCCTAAAAGCAAGATAAAAGAGTTTGTTTTTTTTGCTATAAACAAAAAATCGCTAACTTTGCAGTCCATTTTGCATGTTATGCGGAAATAGCTCAGTTGGTAGAGCATAACCTTGCCAAGGTTAGGGTCGCGAGTTCGAATCTCGTTTTCCGCTCAAAACCTCTCCAAACGAGAGGTTTTTTTAAAGAAACCCTTTGAAAGACTGCTCGGGTGGTGGAATAGGTAGACACGCAGGACTTAAAATCCTGTGGACAGTAATGTCCGTACGGGTTCGATTCCCGTCCCGAGCACCTGTTAGATCCCTCGGAACAAATTGGTTGTGAGGGATTTTTTAATAAATCATTAAGCTATGAAGAAAAATTTATTGTATGTTTTGGTTCCTGTGTTATCTGCTCTGTTGTTGATAACCTGTAGCCCTAAAGATCAGGTAAAACCCGATACAGAAGAAGACTTGGTTCGCCATGATGTATATGGTATTTACCGTAATAACGACACCTTATTTTCTTATGAACCTTTCAAAGACCAATGGAGTGTTATTACTTACGATACACATTACAATTTCAGGATCCAGAATTACAAAGAAAAACAAGTAGTGACCCTTTCCTTTATTCCCTTGACGGTAACAGACGGTGCCAGTTTTGATATTAGTATTTCCAGTTTTGGTGTGGAGAGTGTCCCGGAAGGAACCCGAACGGTTAAAGTCATACGCCGGGAAGGTCGTCTTTTACAGTTGTATGATTCCTCTGCTAAAACCCATTACGTTGTATATAATTGATAAGCCATGAGAAAGTATATTTTACATTGGATCCTATGGATGGTCTGTCTTACAGGAATAACATATAATGCTTATGCAGTCAAGGCCTATCCGTGGCCTGTACAAGTGAGACAACCCGACGGTTCTGTCTTGACGATACAAAAGCACGGAGACGAGTTTCTGAATTGGACAACTAGTGGGGGACGGCTAGTGAAACAAGGAGAGGACGGGTTTTATTACGTGGCCGAATTTTCTCCGGAAGGCGTTGCAGTAGCTACGGCAACACGGGTGCGCCCGGGTACCATTCCTACAGGTATTGCTGCGGTAAGACCCCCTCAAATGGCTTTTGAACGCGCCAGAGAAAGAAGGGCAGAATTTGCCCGAATGCTTGTAAAGCCCACACAGGCATCGGCTTTATCCCAAACACAGGCATCGACGTCATCCCAGGCACCATCAGCTTCTATTTCAAGCGGAAACAAAAGGTTTTTAATTCTTTTGGTTCAGTTTAACAACCTGTCCTTTGTAGTTAACAATCCAAGAGATGCTTTTTTTAATATGTTAAACCAAGACGGGTATGCCTCTAACGGAGGCACAGGATCTGTGTGGAATTACTATTACGAGAACTCATCGGGAGTTTTTAACCCGCAATTTGATGTAGTAGGACCGGTAACCTTGTCCAGAACTGTTTCTTATTACGGAGCGAACGATGCCAACGGGAACAACATTTACGAACGTTCCAGAGAAATGGTTGTGGAGGCCGTTAAGCTGGCCAAACGAGATTTTAACGTTGATTTTTCTGTATATGATAACGATGCTGACGGATACATAGACAACGTTTTTGTATTTTTTGCCGGTCATAACGAAGCCGAGGGAGGACCGGATTACACCATTTGGCCACACGCCTGGTCTATTACTGAAAACGTGGTGATGGATGGTGCTCGTTTGTATTCCTATGCTTGTACCTCTGAGTTAAGAGGAGCCTCGGGAAGTACCATGGCCGGAATAGGAACGTATTGTCATGAATTTGGGCACGTACTGGGATTGCCCGATTTTTATGATACCGACGGAGAAGATAACGGAAAAGCACGCGGTCTGGGCTCTTTTTCGCTTATGTCGGGAGGTAATTATAACAACTCGGGCAGGACCCCGCCTTATTTGAATATTGTGGAAAGAGATATGTTGGGCTGGTATAGAAGATCCCCAACAGAATTTATCAAAGAGGGGACCCACACCTTACAACCCGTTCAAGGAAACGACTGTTATATAACATTGACTGCCAATGAAGGAGAGTTTTTCCTTTTTGAGTACCGTAGTTTGGAAGGGTGGGATATGCACTTGCCCGGTTCCGGTATGCTTATATACCACGTGGACAGGTCGGACAATAGGGTGGGCGGTATGAAAGCGAGTGACCGCTGGAGAACCTGGAACGGTATTAATGCGTATGCAGACCATCAGTGCTTTGACCTGATAGAAGCTGTTTACCCCGAATCGGCAGTACGTTATGAAAACCAGGTGCCTTTTCCCGGGAGCACAAACAATACGTATTTTACCGCTTCTTCCTCTCCGGCTTTTAAGGATCATGCCGGGTATCATCCGGGAGTTAATATTACAAGCATAGCAGATAACGGAACAAACGCAACTTTTTCTGTAAGTTTTGATACTTCTTCGTCTGCAGATTTTTATGGTAAAGTGACCACCAGCGATGGAGATCCTATTTCCGGCGTTTCGGTTACGTTTACCAGGAAACAGCATGAACCCAAACCGTTGGAATTGGACATGAACTTGAACTTGAACAAAAGTAGAGAATTGTTTGGATACAACATGTTAGCAGCAACAGACGCAAATGAATATATCTATAGTACGGTTACCAATGAACAGGGGGAGTATTTCATATCGTCGGAACTTACACAGGGTATTTTTGTGGTTCAGGTAGAAAAGGAAGGCTACAATCCTGTTTTACAAGAGGTTACGGTCCTTGCTCCGGGGTTGGTTCGCACAGATTTTACATTGTTTCCCCTGGTAGAATACCGGGAGGGGCTTTTAAGAAAGCACAACGAATGGGAAGGATATAATGTGGGGTATCAAGACCCCGGCATACCTACGTACGGAGCAGTTGGGTTTTCACCCGAAGAACTACTGCCTTACCAAGGAGATACCATTTCAACCGTTTCGTTTATTATCACAGGCTCCTCTGCTTCTGAAGTAGGGGTATTTGTGTTGTTTGACCAGGAAAAGGTCCTAGAACAAAACGTGGTATCTCCTGCCTTTGGGACCATGAACACAGTAGATGTAAGCGCAGCAAAATTGACCATACCGGAAGGGAAAATGGTTAAGTTCGGCTATTACGTTCTGGGAAGTGATTACGGGTATCCCATGGCTGTAGATGAGGGGCCCATGGCTTATCTGGGTGGATATGCCGGGCATAGCATAGAACAATTGACTACACCGTGGGGCAGTAACCTGAACAACATTATCATTTCTGCCACAGTAAAACCTAAGGAAGAAGAGGATGATGGGGAAGGAGGTGATGATCCGGTAGAAACGTACTTGGAGATTGGCGGAGAGGTAGTAGATAAAGATGGGAATCCCCTTTCGGGAGTTTCGATGTCTTTATATTATACCCAACCGGAAGATACCTCGTTGCCAACGGGGGATGGGTCACAGGCACCCGGTAGTCTGCAAAGGTCGGGCAGTTTGTTGCTTTCGACGGAACAAAGCACCGAAGCCATAGAAACAACCACCACCGGCCCTGATGGACAATACCACTTCACCGCTCAAAGCAAAGAAGAAGGGGTGTATGTAATACATGCAATAAAAGATGGGTATTATCCGGTAGAACGACAGGCAGATGCCTCCTTGACAGGTGAAGTTTCTGAAGACTTTACCTTGATAGCATGGGTAGGGTCGGACGAAAACCTGTTGAGAAAACACGGAACTGTGTTTGATGCGGTTGGCTACGGAACACCGGGAGAGACTATTTACGGAGCTGTGGGCTTTTCGCCGGAAGAGACAGAAGCCTATGAGGGGTACTGTATAACGTCTGTTTCCTTCTTTGTAGGAGGTTCCCGGGCAGAAGAAGTAGGTGTTTTTATTCTGCTGGACAATGAGTGTATGTTTATGGATATAGTAAACAACCCGTCCTTTGGGAACGTAACACAGGTAGATTTGACTGCACACGGTATTACAATCCCCAAAGGCAAAGAATTGAAAGTGGGGTACTATGTGAAAGATAGCGATTCCGGTTATCCCCTGGGAGTGGATCAAGGACCCATGGTCCCTATGGGCGGTTACGCAGGCAGTAATTTGTCTTCTTTGACATCCGACTGGAAAATCGCACATGATCTGGATTGTAACCTCATAGTGTCTGCCACGGTAACAGAAAAAGACAATGAACTTTTCTCTTTAGGCTACTATATGATGCCTTTTGCTAAAGAACAATACAAGGCGGGAGATCATTTGGTGTTAATGTTAAACGATGCTCCGTCTGTTACAGAGATAGAAAGGCCTTTGGAGGTCCGGTGGTTTTTTAACGAAACGCAGTACTCTTCGAATGATGTAATCACCTTGGAAGCCGGGAGTCACGTTGTTAAAGCCGTATTGACCTTCCGGGACTACATCCAAACGATTGTACAGGAAATTTTTGTGGAATAATCCGAGAAATAATTTTATATTTTTGACACGTTAACAACTGAATTATGAAAACAGATATTGAAATTTCAAGTGCGTATGAAATGCTGGATATCAGAGATGTGGCTTCAGAAGCGGGTATTGCTCGTGAAGATTTGAGTCTTATTGGCAACCACATTGCTAAAGTTCCTGTAAGCCGCATTGATGAGACTAAAGTAAAAGACAGCAACCTGATCTTGGTAACAGCCATCACGCCTACCCGTGCCGGTGTGGGTAAAACTACAGTCTCTATAGGGTTGTCCATGGGATTGAACCGGATAGGGAAAAAATCCATGGTGGCGTTGCGCGAACCGTCCTTGGGTCCGTGCTTTGGAATGAAAGGAGGGGCGGCCGGTGGGGGATATGCACAGGTAGTTCCCATGGAAGACATCAACCTCCATTTTACCGGAGACTTTCATGCCATTACCTCGGCAAACAACATGATTTCTGCTTTGCTTGAAAACCATTTGTACCAAGTGCAAAACCACGGAATTTGCCTTCAGGAAATCGTTTGGAAAAGAGTGTTGGATGTCAACGACCGCACCTTGCGTGCCATCGTTTCCGGGGTGGGTGGAAAGACAAACGGGATTACACGTGCAACAGGTTTTGATATAACGCCGGCCTCGGAGATTATGGCTATTCTTTGCCTGTCTAAAGACCTAGAGGATTTGAAAGAAAGGATTGGAAAAATTATTCTTGGGTTTAAGCATGACGGGACTCCGTTTTCTGTAAACGATATGGAAGTGGCAGGAGCCATTGCCATACTGCTGAAAGACGCCATTCATCCCAACCTGGTACAGACATTGGAAGGCACTCCGGCTTTCGTTCACGGAGGTCCGTTCGCCAACATTGCGCACGGATGTAATTCGCTGGTGGCCACAAAAATGGCCATGACACACGCAGATTACGTAGTGACCGAAGCGGGATTTGGGGCCGATTTGGGGGCCGAGAAATTTTTCAATATCAAATGCCGTAAAGGAGGCTTGCAACCCAAGTTGACCGTTTTGGTAGCCACCTTGCAAGGATTAAAAATGCACGGCGGAGGGGATCTTTCCAAATTGCACAAGAAAGATATGGGCGCTGTGGAAAAAGGCCTGGACAACCTAGAGAAACACGTCAGGAACTTGAAAAACTTTGGGCAAAGCCTGGTAGTTGCTTTGAACAGGTACAGTACAGATACGGAAAAAGAAATTGCCTTGGTACGTGAACGTTGTCGGGATCTTGGCGTTCCGTTTGCCGTAAACAATGCCTATACGGAAGGAGGCGCCGGAGCAGAAGAACTGGCCCGTGTAGTTGTAGATACCATAGAAAACAAACCTTCAGAAACATTACAATTTACGTACGAAGAACAAGACAGCATTGCAGACAAAATCTGGAAAATTGCGCACGGCATTTACGGAGCCAAAAACATTTTTTATTACGAGACGGCACAAGAGAGCATGCGCCGCATAGAAGCACTGGGGCTGGCCCATTATCCCGTTTGCATTGCCAAGACTCAATATTCGTTCTCTACGGATCCCAAGGCGTATGGAGTAGCCCATGATTTTGAGATGAACATCCACGATGTGATCATTAACAACGGAGCAGAAATGCTGGTAGCCATTGCAGGCGATATCCTGCGCATGCCCGGTCTGCCCAAGAAACCGCAAGCCAAATTCATGGATATCAAAGACGGCGTAATTACGGGACTTAGTTGATTGTTTTTAGCAATCTTCTGCAAATTAGTAAAATACACAGAAACTATCCGACGAATTAGTATATTTGTGTTATGAAAAAAACGTTTGTAATTGCTATGTTTTGCATGCTGGGAGCATGCCAAAACGGAGTAGAAAAACAGGTGCAACAGCTGGTGGGGCAAATGACATTGGAAGAAAAGATTCAGATGTTGCATGGTCATACTATGTTTACCTCGGGCGGTGTGGAGAGGCTGGGGGTTGCGCCTTTGAAATATGCAGACGGGCCGTTTGGGGTCCGCGAAGAGCTGGAGCCTCATTCCTGGGCTCCTTTGCGCTTGACTACAGACTCGGCAACGTTCTTTCCAACAGGTTCTGCCTTGGCAGCTACGTGGAGTGAAGAGATGGCCTGGCTGTATGGTAAAGGATTGGCAGAAGAAACGCGTACCCGGGGTAAGGATATGGTGCTGGGACCAGCCGTGAACATTCAACGGATTCCTACCGGAGGCAGGACGTACGAGTACCTGAGCGAAGACCCGCTATTGAGTGCTCGGCTTACCGTTGGGTATATTAACGGGGTGCAGGAGAACGGAGCGGCTGCCTGCATTAAGCATTATGCATTGAACAACCAGGAGAACAACCGAGGTGCTGTAGATGTGCGTATAAGCCAAAGGGCTATGCGCGAGATTTATTTGCCTCCGTTCCGTGCGGCTGTGG
The DNA here is from genome assembly GCA_012510445.1 of Bacteroidales bacterium. Lineage (GTDB taxonomy): Bacteria > Bacteroidota > Bacteroidia > Bacteroidales > UBA932 > DMER64. The sequence goes on along the minus strand of JAAZIA010000046.1, from coordinate 16,551 downwards.
AAGAGGCGGGGGTATGGGGTGTGATGGCTGCTTACAATAAGGTATTTGGCAGCTGGTGTGCAGAGAACACATTGTTGCTTACAGACATATTACGCAACGAGTGGGGCTTTAAGGGGTTGGTTGTTTCTGATTGGGGCGGAACGCACAGTACGGTAGCCTCTGCTCTGGCAGGACTGGATGTAGAGATGCCCGGCGACAGGTACTTTGGGCAGGCTTTGCTGGACTCGGTACGGAGCGGAGCAGTTCCGGAGGAAGTGATTGACAGGAAAGTAGAAAACATCTTACGCGTAAGGATGACAGTGCCGCCTATAGAAGAAACTTCTGATGTTAGGCCCGTCAGTACTCCCGAGCATAGCGAAATGGCCTATGAAATAGCTACGCGTTCCATTGTGTTGTTAAAAAACGCCGAGGCCCTGCTGCCTTTGGATTTAAACAAATACAAAAAGATTGCCGTCATTGGTGACAATGCCGTCAAAAAACATGCACAAGGGGGCATTGGAGCCGGGGTGAAAGCCCGTTACGAAATCACTCCGCTGGAGGGATTGCAACAGAAAATAGGAGACAAGGCACAGATAATATACGCTCGCGGATATAAAGGATTTTCGCGTTGGGACAGGCAGAGAACAGGGGTGCTGGGAGATGTTGTGCTTACAGGTACCGGAGGTATGTTGTCCGGAGGTGAGCGCCGAGGCATGAGGCCAGACGACACCTTGCTTTTGCAAGCGCTTGATGCGGCCCGTGAAGCAGACTTGGTGCTTTTCTTTGCCGGAAACAACCGTGAAGTAGAAACAGAGGGAGCAGACCGCACAAGCATAGACCTTCTTTCCATGCAGGACGAATTGATACAGGAAATTGCCCGGGTCAATCCGGCCATTGTTACTGTGGTTGTTACCGGAGCACCCGTTGACCTTACTACATTAGAGGCTTTTTCCCCGGCCATGCTGGTATCTTGGTTTAACGGATCCGAGGGAGGCAATGCGTTGGCCGATGTGTTGCTTGGCAACGTGGTACCTTCCGGTAAACTGCCATTCACTTTTCCTATGCGGTTACAGGATTCTCCGGCCTACGCGCTTAACAATTACCCCAATTTTGAACAGGCCGATTACTCAGAGGACATCTATGTGGGATACCGTTGGTACGATGCACAAGAAATACAACCCATGTATGCTTTTGGACACGGATTGTCCTATACCTCTTTTGAGTACGTTTCTATGCAAACAGGAAAAAACCGGTACAAGCCTTCCGATGAGGTGTCTGTTATCGTTCGTTTGAAAAACACCGGAACCATGGCAGCCGAAGAAGTAGTGCAGTTGTATGTGAACAGGCCGGAATCCGAGGTTGAATTTCCTCCTAAAGAGCTAAAAGCTTTCCGCAGGGTACGTGTTGCTCCCGGGAAAACAGCCCGCGTAACCCTTACCTTTCCGGTCAATGCCTTACAACACTGGGACGAGGCGCTGCAAGACTGGGCTTTGGAGCCCGGAACCATTGAGTTGTGGGTAGGAACATCATCGGATGACATACGCCTTAAAAAAAGTGTTGCTGTAGGTTTTTGATTTTGGAGCGCTACATTGAATGTAACGACCATTAACGTGTGATCATGAGCAAAGCACAAATTATTCTGGCAGACGGAACTGTCTTTGAGGGGAGGGCGTTCGGTCACATAGCTTCTGCGAGTGGAACCGTTGTTTTTCATACGGGTATGACGGGATATCCGGAGCTGCTTACAGACCCCTCCCTTGCCGGTCACATTCTTGTTCTTACGTATCCGTTGGTTGGCAACTACGGGGTTCCGGACAGGGGAATAGACGAGCGGGGCATCTCGCGCTGCTTGGAAAGTGAGAAAATTCAAGTAAAGGGTCTGGTAGTTTTTGATCATAGCCGCTCTTTCAGCCACTGGAGTGCGGGGTTAAGTCTGGAAGACTGGCTGGCCGAGGAGAAGGTTCCGGGAATTTACGATGTGGATACCCGGGCGCTTGTACAGGTGCTCAGGGAAAAGGGCCCTTTAAAAGGGAGGCTGGTGGTAGGGGGTGACAATTGGGAGGGTGGAGGTATTGCCGGTAGTAAAATGGTAGAAAACCACCCGATAGCCGAGGTTTCCTGCAAGGAGGTAATAACCTATCCGGGCAATCCGGGCGCAAAAAAAATAGTATTGGTGGATTGTGGCGTGCGACATAGTATCCTGCGTAATCTATTGCGCAGTGGTTTGACGGTGGTGAGGGTGCCTTGGGATTACGATTTCAGGCATCTGTCTTACGACGGGATTTTTATAAGTAACGGGCCGGGAGATCCTCGTTTGTGTAGGATAACCATAGAACACATCCGTTATGCGTTGGAGGGAGAGAAGCCCGTTACCGGAATCTGTATGGGTCATTTGCTGCTGGGATTGGCTGCCGGAGGAAAGGTAATACCCATGAAGAACGGACACCGTGGGCACAACCAGCCGGTTCTTGATACCGTAACGGGCCAATGCATCATTACGTCGCAAAACCACGGGTATGCGCTGGAAGCAGAAAGTTTACCGGAAGGTTGGATACCCTCTTTTACAAATATGAACGACGGGACTGTGGAAGGCATACGCCATAAGTCGGGCCCTTTTTTTGCGACTCAGTTTGATACAGCAATTTGTAAAAAGCCTTTAACCTTATGAAGCCGGATAAAATATTGCTGCTGGGTTCAGGCGCCCTCAAAATTGGAGAGGCGGGAGAATTTGACTATTCCGGCTCTCAGGCCTTAAAAGCCATCAAGGAGGAGGGCATCAAAACGGTCTTGATCAACCCGAACATTGCCACGGTTCAGACATCTGAGGGCGTAGCAGATACGGTGTATTTTCTACCCATTACTCCTTATTTTGTTGAGCAAGTCATTGCCAAAGAACGTCCGCAGGGGGTATTACTGGCCTTTGGCGGTCAAACAGCTTTGAATTGTGGGGTGGAGTTGTATCATAAAGGGGTATTTGAAAAATACGGAGTTGACATTCTGGGAACTCCCATCCAATCCATTATAGAAACAGAAGACCGGGAACTGTTTGTTCGCAGGCTCAACGAGATACAAGTAAAAACCATAGAGAGCACAGCGGTACAGTCTGTGGAACAGGCACAGGCGGCTGCCGAGAACCTGGGGTACCCTGTTATTATACGGGCTGCCTATGCGTTGGGAGGACTCGGCTCGGGGTTTTGTAACAACCGGGACGAGTTGAAGGCTTTGGCAGAAAAAGCCTTTGTCTATTCCCCTCAGGTGCTGGTGGAAAAAAGCCTGAAAGGCTGGAAAGAAATAGAATTTGAGGTAGTACGGGATGCATACGACCATTGCATAACCGTTTGCCATATGGAAAATTTTGACCCTTTGGGAATTCATACGGGAGAAAGCATTGTGGTAGCTCCCACACAAACATTGGACGACAGAGAAATCAAGAAGCTGCGAGAGGTGGCCATACAGATTGTACGCCATCTGGGGGTGGTGGGAGAATGTAACGTTCAGTATGCATTTGACGTAAGCAGCGACGAGTACCGCGTAATTGAAGTCAATGCGCGCCTGAGTCGTTCTTCGGCGTTGGCTTCCAAGGCAACGGGGTATCCGCTGGCTTTTGTGGCGGCAAAACTCGCTTTGGGTTACGGATTACACCAGCTGAAAAATTCCGTTACCCGTTCCACTTCGGCTTTTTATGAGCCGGCCATGGATTATGTGGTTTGTAAGATTCCGCGTTGGGACCTCGGCAAATTCCAAGGTATTGATAAGACCATAGGCAGCAGCATGAAATCTGTGGGAGAGGTAATGGCCGTCGGACGTACTTTTGAAGAAGCCCTTCAGAAAGGTCTGCGTATGATTGGACAGGGCATGCACGGGTTTATGGAGAACAGAGACCTGGTGATTGCCGAGGTTGACAAGGCTTTGCACGAGCCTACCGATATGAGGATTTTTGTGATAAGCAAAGCCATGCAAGCCGGATACTCGGTAGAGCAGATCCACCAACTGACCCATATTGATAAGTGGTTTTTATACAAACTGCAGGGCATCATAGAGACGGGCAGGAAATTGGAAGTATTATCTCCACCGGAAAATCATCCGGAGGAGGGAGAACTGCTCAAGAGCCGAGGGCTGCAAGACAGAAGCCTGGAACAGCAAGCTAAGAACCAGAAGCAGCAGGTCAAAAACTGGGGCGAGGCAGAAGTGGAGTTGCTGTACGAGGCAAAACGCAAAGGGTTTTCCGATTTTCAAATCGCACGCGCTTTGTGGAAAGACGATATGACGCAAGAGCATCCGCTGACCATACGACGCTTGAGGAAAGCCCTTGGGATTACACCGGTAGTTAAGCAAATAGATACCTTGGCCGGAGAGTTCCCTGCTCAAGCCAATTACTTGTATCTGACATACGGAGGTAAAGAACACGATTTGGAGTACTGCAAAGACAAACGCTCGGTAATCGTTCTGGGGTCGGGGGCGTATCGCATTGGCAGTTCGGTAGAGTTTGATTGGTGCGGTGTACAAGCTTTGCAAACCATCCGCAGCGAAGGGTACCGATCTGTTATGATCAACTACAATCCGGAAACGGTCTCTACCGATTACGACGTTTGTGACCGTTTGTATTTTGACGAGCTCACCAACGAGCGGGTAATGGATATTGTAGAGCTGGAAGATCCGGCCGGTGTTATTTTATCTACAGGCGGACAGATTCCAAACAATCTGGCTGTCATTCTGGACAAACAAAACGTACCTCTTTTAGGCACCCCGGCCAGGTACATAGACAACGCAGAAGACCGTCATAAGTTTTCTACCATGCTGGACCGTATGGGAGTGGATCAGCCGCGATGGAAAGAACTTTCCTCCCTGAAAGCCATAGAGGTCTTTGTGCGGGAAGTTGGATTCCCCGTGTTGGTAAGGCCAAGCTACGTGCTGAGCGGTGCTGCCATGAACGTTTGCTCCAACAAAGAGGAAATGGAACGGTTTTTAAAACAGGCGGCCAACGTGAGCAAACAACATCCGGTAGTAGTAAGTCAATTTATAGAGCATGCCAAAGAAATAGAAATGGACGCCGTGGCAGATAAAGGTCAAATTCTAGCGTATGCCATAAGCGAACACGTGGAGTTTGCCGGGGTTCACAGCGGAGATGCCACCATTCAGTTCCCACCTCAAAAGTTATATGTAGAAACGGTACGGCGTATTAAAAGAATTACACGACAAATTGCAAAAGAGCTGAGCATAACGGGCCCCTTTAACATTCAGTACCTGGCCAAAGGAAATGAAATCAAAGTGATTGAATGTAATTTACGCGCTTCCAGAAGCTTCCCGTTTGTGAGTAAAGTCTTAAAAATCAATTTTATTGAAATGGCTACCAAGGTTATGCTGGGGTTACCGGTACAACCTCCGCAAAAGAATGAATTTGATTTGGATTATGTAGGCATTAAAGCGTCTCAATTTTCCTTTAACCGTTTGCAAAAAGCAGATCCGGTCATGGGAGTGGATATGGCCTCTACCGGTGAAGTAGGTTGTATTGCAGACGATACGGCAGAAGCCATTTTAATTAGTATGTTGGCAGTAGGATACAGAATTCCTGTTAAGGGGATATTGCTGTCCACAGGAGCGGCTCGCCAAAAAGTAGATATGTTAAGTGCAACAAAGCTGCTGCACAGAAAAGGGTACCGGCTTTATGCCACGGGTGGTACACACAAGTTCTTGAAAGAGAACGGAGTTCCTTCACACAGGGTATACTGGCCCGGGGATACAAGCAAATGGCCACAAGCCCTGGATTTGATGCACCAAAAAGAAATAGACCTTGTAGTGAATATTCCCAGGAACTTAACTAAGGGAGAACTGGATAACGGTTATAAAATCAGAAGGGCTGCCATTGATTTGAACATTCCGCTACTGACTAATGCTCGCCTTGCCGATGCCTTTATTACGGCCTTCTGTTCTCTTACCGTTGAAGACATTCAAATAAAGAGCTGGCAGGAGTATTGATATTTTTTGCATTTTCCAAAATTACGTCTATCTTTGCAACCCGCATTTTCTGCGGACATCGTTCATTTTATTGATAAACACCAAATTAACAACCAATGCCTGGATTAATTGGAAAGAAAATCGGGATGACCTCGATTTTCGACAGTAACGGGAAAAACATACCCTGTACTGTTATTGAGGCTGGTCCGTGTGTAGTTACGCAAGTGAAGACGGAAGAGAAAGATGGTTATGCCGCCGTACAGCTTGCCTATGACGAGAAAAAAGAGAAGCACACCAGCGCGGCCCTTCAGGGCCATTTTGAAAAGGCAAAAACCACACCCAAACGCAAATTGGTGGAATTTCCAAATGATTTTAAAAAAGAATTGCGCTTGGGCGACACCGTGACCGTTGATGACATCTTCGATCCCAGTCTTATCGATTGGGTAGATGTGGTAGGTATTTCCAAAGGGAAAGGGTTTCAGGGCGTTATTAAACGCCACGGCTACTCTAGAGTTGGAAGTGAATCTCATGGTCAGCACAAACGTGTCCGTACCCCGGGGTCTCTGGGGGCATCTGCTACACCATCGCGTGTATTTAAAGGCAAAAAATTGCCCGGACGTATGGGAGGGGAAAGGGTTAAGGTTCTGAACCTTAGAGTGATGAAAATAATCCCCGAGAATAACCTAGTAGTCGTAAAAGGCTCCGTACCCGGTGCCGCCGGTTCTTATGTAATATTGGAGGTCTAACCGTATGGAAATTGCAGTATATAAAATTGACGGTCAGGATTCCGGAAAGAAGGTAGTCCTTGACGATACCGTATTTGGAATTGAGCCCAACAACCACGCCATCTATTTGGATGTGAAGCAACACATGGCCAACAAGCGCCAGGGTACACACAAAACAAAAGAAAGGTGGGAGATAGCTCACAGCACACGTAAAATTGTGCGTCAGAAAGGTTCAGGCGGAGCACGCCACGGAAGTTTAAAAGCCGGAATCTTTGTGGGAGGCGGCAGGACTTTTGGTCCTCAGCCCAGGAGTTATCGGTTTAAGCTTAATAAAAAGCTCAAACAATTGGCTAGGCGTTCTGCTTTAACTTATAAAGCACAGGACCAGGCCATTACCGTTCTTGAGCCCTTTACTATGGACACTCCAAGAACAAAAGATTTTCTTGCTATCTGTCAGAACCTGAACGTAAACGGAAAGAAAATTTTGTTGGTACTTCCGGAAAGAGACAGGAACATTTACTTGTCCTCCCGGAATATTCAAAGAGTCAAGGTAATCACCATAGAAGAATTGAATACCTATGACATACTTAATGCTCAGAACCTCATCCTGATTGAAGGGGTAGAGGCAAGGATTAGCGAACTATTAGGTACCACTCAATCTGCATAACGATGAATATTTTAATAAAACCTATAATAACAGAGAAAATGACGATTCAAGGAGAAACGTTGAATCGTTACGGGTTTATAGTCGACCGCAGAGCTAACAAACTGCAGATTAAAGAAGCAGTTGAAAATATGTACGGCGTTACGGTTGCAGATGTAAACACAATAACCTACAAGGGAAAACGCAAAAGCCGTTATACCAAAACAGGGTTTCTTACCGGACGTTCCAATCACTTTAAAAAAGCGTATATTACGTTGGCAGGTGAAGATAAAATTGACTTCTACAGCAATATTTAGATTATGGCAGTACGTAAATTTAAACCGGTAACACCCGGTCAAAGACATAAAATCATTAGCGCTTTCGACGACATCACCTGTACGGTTCCGGAAAAATCGCTCTTGGCTCCTATAAAAAGCTCAGGCGGAAGGAACAACAGGGGAAAAATGACTATGCGCAATTTGGGTGGTGGACATAAGCGTCAGTACCGCATTATTGACTTTAAACGCAATAAAGACAGCTATCCCGCCACAGTAAAAACTATTGAATACGATCCCAACCGCAGTGCACGCATTGCTTTGGTAGTATATGCAGACGGTGAAAAACGTTATATTATAGCGCCTAACGGTTTGCAAATTGGACAAAAAATTGAATCCGGCCCGGGAGTAGCTCCCGAGATTGGCAACACGTTACCTCTCTCTGATATACCTCTGGGAACACTGGTACACAACGTAGAATTGCATCCCGGCAGAGGAGCCGCCATGGCGCGTAGTGCAGGAGCTTATGTTCAGCTGAACGCCAGGGAAGGCAACCATGCCATTCTTCGTTTGCCTTCCGGTGAAGTGCGAATGGTTCTGGTGACATGCCGAGCCACGATAGGTACTGTTTCTAATCCTGATCACAGTCTGGAAAAACACGGGAAAGCAGGTAGAAGAAGATGGCTTGGTCATAGGCCCCGTACGCGAGGAGTTTCTATGAACCCCGTTGATCACCCCATGGGAGGTGGAGAAGGACGTGCTTCCGGTGGACACCCCCGTTCACGTAAGGGATTACCGGCCAAAGGATATAGAACACGTAACCCCAAAAAGAACTCCAGTAAGTTCATTATTGAAAGAAGAAGGAAAAAATAACCGGATAAAATTTGTATCATGAGTCGTTCATTAAAAAAAGGACCCTACATTAGCGCAAAACTTGAAAGAAGAGTGATTGCCATGAATGAAGGGAAAATGAAGAAAGAAGTGCTCAGGACTTGGTCAAGAGCCAGTATGATATCTCCCGATTTTGTGGGTCATACCATTGCTGTACATAACGGAAACAAGTTTATTCCGGTATATATTACCGAGAACATGGTTGGCCATAAACTTGGTGAATTTGCGCCCACCCGTACTTTTAAAGGTCACTCGGGCAATCGTTAACAGATAAAAAGAGAAACACTAATGGGAGCTCGAAAAAGAAAAATGGCAGAACGCCATAAAGAAATAAGGAAACAAACAGCTTATGCAAAGCTGAACAACGTTCCTACTTCACCCCGTAAGATGCGCCTTGTAGCAGATCTGATAAGGGGCGAAGAAGTAAACCGTGCTTTGGATATTTTACGATATACAAAGAATGAGCCTTCTGTACACCTTGAAAAATTGCTGAAATCTGCTATTGCTAATTGGGAAGCAAAAAACGAAGGTGACAGGAAAGAACTTGAAAACGGTAACGTAATAATTAAAACCATTACGGTTGATAACGGGAGGATACTTAAAAGGATCCGTCCGGCAGCCCAAGGACGTGCTGTCAGGATTCGTAAGCGTTCAAATCACGTCACAATGGTATTGGATAAAAAACAACAAACAGTAAAAGAAGCATAACATGGGACAAAAAACAAATCCTATCAGTAACCGTATAGGTATTATCCGTGGTTGGGATTCAAGCTGGTGCGGAAACTATCCGGAACGATTGGCAGAAGATGCCAAAATCAGGAAATACCTGGTAGCCCGGTTGTCAAAAGCCAGCCTGTCACGCATTGTGATTGAACGGACCCTTAAGCTGATTACTGTAACCATTCACACAGCCCGTCCGGGAATTATCATTGGAAAAGGAGGGCAAGAGGTTGATAAGCTAAAAGAAGAACTGAAGAAAATTTCCAACAAGGAAGTTCAGATCAATATCTTTGAAGTAAAGCGGCCGGAATTGGACGCTACCATTGTAGCTAACAACATAGCCCGGCAAATTGAAGGACGAGTATCGTACCGCCGTGCTATTAAAATGGCTATAGCATCAACTATGCGCATGGGCGCAGAAGGCATTAAAGTCTTGATTAGCGGCCGTTTGGGAGGCGCTGAAATGGCGCGTCGCGAAATGTTTAAAGAGGGACGTACGCCTTTGCATACGTTCCGCGCAGATATTGATTATGCCCTTGCCGAGGCGCATACCAAAGTAGGGGTGCTGGGAATTAAGGTGTGGATATGCAACGGCGAGGTGTATGGAAAACGTGACCTCTCGCCCAACGTAGGCACAGCAGCTATGGCAGGAGGAGGCAAGATGCACGATGGACGAGGTGGACGCGACAGACGCGGAGGTGGTCGCCGTGACAGCAGAGACCGCAGGGACAGAAGGGACAGATCTCCCCGCTGATAACACCTTGTATGAATATGAAGCCCTTCTCTGACGGAGGGCTTTTTTATTGCCTTTTACTTCAAATTTACTAATTTTGTATGTTATGAAAATTGCATACTTATCTGTTTTCTATCCTTTCCGGGGTGGGATCGCACAATTTAATGCCAACCTTTTCCGGGAATTGGGGAAAAATCACCAGGTAGAGGCCTATAATTTCAGCAGACAATACCCTTCTCTTTTGTTTCCGGGAAAAACACAACGTGTTCAAAAAGAAGATAATGCAGTTTTTATTTCTTCAGACCCTGTACTAGATTCCATCAATCCGTTTTCCTACAGACGTACGGCATCACAAATAGCAAAAGAACAGCCCGATTTGTTACTCATGAGGTACTGGATGCCTTTCTTTGCACCCTCTTTGGGCAGTGTGGCACGCAAAGTAAAGAAAAATAGGACCTTGGTAGTTTCTATTATAGACAACCTGATTCCCCATGAGCGCAACTTTATGGACAAGCAGCTTTCCGGATGGTTCCTTAAACAGATAGACGGATGCGTTGCCATGAGTAAATCTGTTAAAGACGATATACGATCCATTAATCCTCAGATACCTTGCATGCTTAAGCCTCATCCGTTGTACAACCATTTTGGGAGTCCGGAAGATCCGGTTTCTGCCAAAGCAAAATTGGGGTTGGATCCGGAACGCAAAACGCTGTTGTTCTTTGGATTCATCAGGGATTACAAAGGGCTTGACTTGTTGTTGGAATCTTTTGGAGAGCTTGGAGGGAAATACCAACTGGTGATTGCCGGCGAAAGTTACGGAAGTTTTGAAAAGTATGAGAAAATGATTCAGAATTTGCCCAATCCCTCGTCTGTTAAAGTATGTAACAGATACATTGCAGATGCAGAAGTACCTTCCTTTTTCTCTGCAGCAGACGTATGTGTTTTACCCTACAAAACAGCTACACAAAGTGGTATAACAGCTATGTCCTATCATTTTGAGGTTCCCGTTGTGGTAACACCTGCCGGCGGACTGGCCGAGGCAGTAGAGGGGCCGGGAACAGGGCTGGTGGCACCGGGAACGGACCCTTGTTCGCTTACACAAACTATCAGAAAGTATTTTAGTATGGACAGAAGCATATTTGTCAACAACATAAAAAAAGTAAAATCTGAACTGTCGTGGGAACAATTTGGCAAAGACCTGACTTCATTTGTTGATGATCTTAAAAAATCTTTATTTAAATAGATAACCTAAATATAATCCAATTATGAGAAAAATAACCTTATTACTTTTGCTGGGCGTATTAGTAACCAGCGCATGTAATCCAATGAAAACTAACCCTTTACTAAGAGAGTACGAGACTCCTTTTAAAACTCCTCCGTTTCACTTGATTAAAACGAAACATTTTATGCCGGCTATCAAAGAAGGTATGGCACAACATCGGGCAGAAATTGATGCTATTGTAAACAACCCGGAAGAGCCTACTTTCCAGAATACCATTGCGGCGTATGACGGTGCAGGTGAACTGCTGTCCCGTATAAGCTCTGCATTTTCTACACTTAACAGTGCCAACACCAATGAAGACTTGCAGGCTTTGGCCAGAGAGATTACTCCTGAGCTCACTCGGCACAGGAACGAAATTCAGTTGAACCCTGTACTTTTTGAAAGAATAGCTCAACTGTATGGGCAAAGGGAAGAACTGGACCTGGATGCACAGCAGCTGAGAACACTGGAAAAGTACTACGATGACTTTGTACGCGGAGGTGCTGCTTTGTCTGATGAAGATAAAGAAGTATTGAAAGAAATCAATACAGAACTGTCTAATTTGAGTTTGCAGTTTAGCCAAAACTTGCTGGCAGAAACAAAGGCTTTTAAACTGGTAGTAGATAACGTGGAAGACCTGGACGGCTTGCCGGAAAACAACATCCGCGCAGCTGCCAATCTGGCTAATCAGCTGGGTATGGAAGGGAAGTACGTATTCACACCGGATAAGCCTTCCTGGATCCCCTTCTTGCAATACGTTCACAACCGTTCTCTACGGGAAGAACTGTACAGAGGATACTACATGAGGGGTGATAATGAAAACGAGAACGACAACAAAGAAGTCATAGAAAAGATTGTTAACTTGAGGGTTCGTAGAGCACAGCTGCTGGGCTTTGATACGTACGCAGACTTTGTACTGGTTAACAATATGGCAGGAACGCCGGAAGCCGTTTATTCTTTCTTAAAACGTGTTTGGGAGCCTGCACTTAGGGTGGTTAAAGAAGAATTGGCTGCTATGCAGCAAATTGCCAACCGTGAAGGTGCCGACTTTACACTCGAAAGTTGGGACTGGTGGTATTATGCAGAGAAATTGCGTAAAGAAAAATACGATCTGGATGAGCAGGAAATCAAACCTTACTTCCAATTAGAAAACGTAAGGGACGGAATGTTCTATGTAGCCAATCAACTGTACGGACTGACTTTCAAAAAACATACAGACATTCCGGTTTATGATCCGGAAGTAGAAACATATGAAGTAATAGATAAAGACGGAAGCCATTTGGCTATTCTTTATCTGGACTATCCGGCCCGTGGTGGAAAGAATGCAGGAGCCTGGTGTTCCGGAATGCGTCGCTACAAAAAATTGGAAGACGGGACAGAACAACTTCCGTTAGTAACCGTAACCACCAATTTTCCTGCCAGGGTAGATGATCAGCCGGTGTTGTTAAGCTGGGACGAGACGGAAACTTTGTTTCATGAATTTGGACATGCTTTACATTCTTTCTTTAGCAGAGGCGATTACAGAAGGGTATGCGGTTCTATCCCCAGGGATATGATTGAACTTCCTTCCCAGATAGATGAACACTGGGCTATCCAACCTCAAGTGCTGGAAGTCTATGCACGTCATTACGAAACGGGAGAGCCTATGCCGGAAGAGTTGATTAACAAGCTGGTAAACAGCAGCCATTTTAATCAGGGATTCATTACAGTAGAGTTTATTGCTGCAGCCCTGCTTGATATGGATTACCATTCTGCAACAGAAGAAAAAGAGTATGATGTAAATACCTTTGAAAAAGAAACCTTAAAGAAATATGGGCTGATAGAGGAAATTTTACCCAGGTATCGCTCCACTTATTTCTCACATATTTTCAGCGGCGGTTATGCCGTTGGTTATTATGTGTATCTGTGGGCAGAAATTCTGGATACAGATGCTTTTGAGGCCTTTGTTGAATCGGGTGATATTTTCAATCAGGAGTATGCAGAAAAGTTCCGTAAATACATACTGGCAGAAGGAGGCTTGGATGAGCCCATGTTACAATATGTTCGTTTCCGCGGTAAAGAACCTACAGAAATTCCTTTGCTGCGTCATCGTGGACTGCTAAAATAAACCCTGTTTGATGAAAAAAACAGGACTTTTGTTGATAACGGGTCTTTGGCTGTTCTTATCGTGCAGCCGGGACCCGGTATCTTTTTCTGTTCCTGCAGCCTTGCCACAAGCAGCAGGTATGGATGCGGGGCATTTGTCACGGGTGGACGGTATCATTTGGGATGCCATATATGCAGAAGACATTCCCGGTGCAGTATTGGCCGTAGTTCGTCACGGCAAGATGGTTTACCTAAAAGCCTACGGGAACCGACAACTGATCCCCGATACGCTTCCTATGACTACAGAAACGGTATTTGACCTGGCCTCTGTGAGCAAGTGTGTAGGTACTACTTTAAGTATTATGCAGTTGGTGGAACGTGGTCAGCTCAGGCTCATAGATCCCGTAGATAGCTACATTCCCGATTTTCAGCCGTGGATAGATCCGGAAACGGGAAGAAAGGTGCGGATTACTATGGCAGACTTGCTTACACATACCTCGGGATTGCCTGCCTACGGTCCAACGGAGGAACTGATAGAGCATTACGGTTCTCCCAGTCCTCAAGGACTTTTGGAATACATCTGTTACTGTCCCAGGAACTACAAACCTAAAACCGATCATGTGTACAGTTGTTTGAACTTCATTACCCTACAACATGTGTTAGAGAACATTACGGGGACCCCATTGGCGCAATACGCACAGGAAAATGTATTTGATCCGCTGGGGTTGCAACATACTACGTATATGCCGCAGGGAGAGACACTGGCCCTTTGTGCACCTACGGAAATACAGGAAGACGGGCTACCGCTGCTTGGGGAAGTGCACGACCCGCTGGCACGTCTGCTCAATGCCGGTAATTCAGGAAATGCCGGTGTGTTCTCCAATGCAGAAGATTTGGCTGTAATAGCCGTAGCTTTATTAAACGGAGGAACTTTTCAAGGACGTAGGATTTTAGGTCCTATGACGGTAAAAGCCATGGAAAGAGTACCTGCCGATGTGAAAGCGTATGGAAGGAACTTGGGCTGGGGACGAGCCGGTTCTTGGAACGGAGATTTGTTTAATCCCAAAACAGTATACGGACATACCGGTTACACAGGAACGAGCATGGTACTGGATCCGGAAACAGATACGGCCATCATTTTGCTGGCCAATCGTGTTCATCCGCACGACGACGGAGCTGCCATCAGCATGCGTACGCGTGTGGCCAATATCGTAGCAGGATCTATTATTAAGTAATTCTTTGATAAGACTGACAATAAAAAAAGGGTGGCCTTTCGGTCACCCTTTTTTTATCAATTATGGATTAGCAGGTATTATTCTGCTTTATCCCACCATACAGGGTCACTCCATATGGGGCCGTTTTCGTAGGTAAGCGCCAAAGGATTGGATGCGCGCGCATTCTCTTTATTGTAGTTTGTTTCGTGTGCACATTGACTGTAACGACGGAACCAGTAATTATCCTGAGTTGGTGATGTGCCTGGGAATTTATTAGGAGCTGAGAACTCGGCAGGTCTTACGTAGTTTACATACACTTCCCCAAAGTTTCCAATATTACCTGCACTGTAGTTGAAACGACGCATGTCGTTCCAGGTTTCTAAGTTAATTCCCATAGCAATGGTTTTCTGCAACATGATATCAGCCATGGTAAGATCGCCGGCACTTTTGGCTACTGCGTCACTGGCCATGTAGGCATCAATATCTGCTTGGTTCATGGGGTGTTGGTCCGGGTTGGCCGTGCCCATGGCTTGCCAATCTCTGAGTTTTATTTGCATCCGATCAAAGCTGGCTCTTATACCTTCTTTGTATGCATCGTATGCAGCTCCGCTGTTGCCTTGACGCATGTACACCTCGGCTTTGATGAAGCACATTTCGTAATACGTCAGGATATCGGAATCGGAATCGGGGCGAGACCAGAAGGAACCTGTACCAGCTACTACGTTAGAAGCGGAACTAGGATAGAAATACGAGTCGTTGATGGCTCTTCCACCTGTTTGTGATTGAGCCAGAGCCCTCATATTTACATATTCCAAGTCTTTTACTTGCTTGTAGTCGTTTGTTTGTATGTACAGACTGCCTTTGGGATAGGTGACATGAACTACATCACCGCTCACATCAAAGGGGAACCCTTCGTTGCTAAAGAACTCTAGAATCTCGGTCATATCATCACTGTCTGTGATGGTGTAGCTATTTTGCACATCTGCTGTAGCTACAGTGGCGTTGAGTAAGGCTCCGTAAATTCTACGTGTTCCATACATAACATCCACACCGACGTCGCGTGCCCATTCGTAACTTAGGATAGTTCCACCATCCCCTGTTACAATATTGCTCATACGGGCAGGGAATACCTTGCCGGTACGCGGGTCTATGACGCCTTTTCCTTTCAGGTTGGTAAACAGATTTTGGTACCATCTTGTGTAACGTTGTGTAGCACCCCAAGCCGAGCAGTCCCATATGACACTGTTTTGGTATGGGTCGCCAACGGTAAAGTTGGTGTCCTGGTTACCGGAGTTGTTGTGCTTCATTACTGTATTCTCCGCATTGGACTGAGGAGCTTTTGACAAAGCGGCCAAAATGGATTCCGGATTGTAAAGCGATGATTTTTTAGACAATTTGTTCAACCAACGTGCTTGTAATCCATGAACCAGTTTAATCCATTTTTGAACATCTCCGTTATTCCAGCTATCACCGGCAGCTAAGGGAGTAGCACCTTCTTCCTGTGTTTTGCTGAAGAATTCTAAAGCCAGATTCAGACGTTCCATACAGCCGTCAAAAATGGTTTTTCCATCGTCATACACAGGGGTGGGGTTACTTCCCAAAGGTTCTGAATAGGGCATTTCACCATACAGGTCTGCCATAAGCATGTAGCCCATGGCATGGATGGTATGAGCCGCTCCGATATAATGGTAAGCACCCGTTTTTTCGGCAGCTTCAATCATATCGTCCAAGTTACAGGCTGCACCAATAAACCAGTTCTGGTAGGTAGTGGTGGTAGCTGCTTGAGAGGGATTCCATGCAGAGAGTAATCCGTTGGCTGTGGTGGTAGACGTTTGGGTCATAAGACCGGCAATAGTCACTCCACGCATACTCGCATTACCCCATGCGTACATGTAGTAGTGTTGAATCCAGGGAAGCCGGCTATCAACCGTAGCGCTGGCATTGTTTGGGTTATCCGGGTCCACGTTTACATCCAGCCAGTTGTTACAACCGGTAATTCCAATGGTAATCAACAGACTTAAAGTGATATATAGTATTTTTTTCATAATCTTAAATTTTAAATCTGTTTAG